>NZ_JAUETR010000001.1:0-600000 GCF_032484785.1 Bradyrhizobium sp. SZCCHNS1050
AGCCAGGATCAAACTCTCAAGTTGAACTTGAAGCTTTGAACCGGCTGATCACAACGTTTGACGAGGTCCCACCAATCAGTACCCACGCTTCACAGCGCAAATACCATGGTGTTACCTTTGAAACATTGTCCGCCGAAGTCTTCTCGTCCGATCCCAGAACCAAAAGCCGAAGCCTTCAATCCCGAGACCCGCAAGGACTCCGCCGTCCACGTTTCTCTTTCTTCATCTTCACTTGTCAAACAGCCCGCACTTGTTAGTTCGCTTCGAACTAATTAGTGCATCAACTTCTTTGGTCTCTTTCACCGTGGAAGCCCCGATTGCCGGGGCGCTTCACATAGCTGATTTTGAGAGACCGTCAAGAGCCTTTCTGAAGAAAAACTCAGGAGCCAGTCGGAAGAAGAAACATCAAAGAAAACAACGTTGGTCCCGAAAGTCGGGGGCCTCAGTCATCAGTGATGTCCGGCTGGCGTGGTGGTGAGATAGTGCGATGCCGCATCCTGCGCAAGAACTTTTTGCGACGGCTGTGCAGAAATGTGGATAGCGCTGTCGCCGCCCACGCTCGGCCTCCTCACACGCCGTTTCTGTTCCATTTTGGAGCGGCGGGCGCGCGCAGCGTCAGGAATTGCTCGCCTTCGGTTGCACCAGCGCACGATGCGAGTGCGGCATGGGCATCAGGACGAGATCCTTCCGCCGGACAAGGTGGTCGTGTCCCCGGAGGTGGTGTAGCTCGGTGGAGCAAAGCCGCCCGGACGCGCGCTCCCAAATAGCGCCGTAGCGGGCGGGCGGCTTTGCGGTGGTCACCGGCAGTTCTCCGGTAGGATCGGGTTGCGACACGCCAACGCAACCGAGGAACCACCGATGACCGAAGACATGATGAACCTGCGCACGCTGGTAGAGAAGACCCCAGACGCCGATCTGCTGCGCGAGATGATCGGCTTTGCGGCCCAGCGCCTGATGGAGCTGGAGGTCGAGAGCCAGACCGGGGCTGCCTATGGCGAGAAGAGCCCCGAACGTCTGGCCCAGCGCAATGGCTACCGCGACCGGATCTGGGAGACCCGCGCCGGTGCGGTGGAGCTGCGCATCCCAAAGCTGCGCAAGGGCTCCTATTTCCCCGGCTTCCTGGAGCCGCGGCGCATGGCCGAGAAGGCGCTCACCGCCGTGGTTCAGGAGGCTTACGTTCAGGGCGTCTCGACCCGTTCGGTCGACGATCTGGTGCAGGCGATGGGCATGACCGGCATCTCCAAGAGCCAGGTCAGTCGGTTGTGCGGCGAGATCGACGACAAAGTGAAGGCCTTCCTCGGCCGTCCAATCGAGGGTGACTGGCCCTATCTTTGGATCGACGCCACCTATGTGAAGGTGCGCCAGCAGGGGCGCATCGTCTCCGTCGCGGTGATCGTTGCAGTCGGCGTCAACAGCGACGGCCGGCGCGAGGTTCTCGGCATGGACATCGGGCCGTCCGAGGCCGAGACGTTCTGGACCGCCTTCCTGCGCAAGCTGGCCCGCCGCGGCTTGCGCGGCGTCAAGCTGGTGGTGTCCGACGCCCACGAGGGCATCAAGGCCACCGTGACCAAGGTGCTCAACGCCAGCTGGCAACGCTGCCGCGTCCACTTCATGCGGAACGTGCTGGCTCATGCCGGCAAGAGCGGACGGCGCGTGGTCTCCGCCTTCATCGCCACGGCCTTTGCCCAGGACGATGCCGAGGCCGCTCGCACCCAATGGCGCAAGGTCGCCGATCAGCTCCGTCCCAAGCTGCCCAAGCTTGCCGGCTTCCTCGACGAGGCCGAGACCGACGTGCTTGCCTACATGACGTTCCCGCCGCAGCATCGGACCAAGTTGCACTCCACCAATCCGATCGAACGCCTCAACGGCGAGATCAAACGGCGCACCGAGGTGGTCGGCATCTTCCCCAATGAGGACGCTATCGTCCGCCTCATCGGAGCTGTCCTGCTCGAACAGAACGATGAATGGGCGGTCCAACGCGCCCGCTACATGACGCTGGAAACCATCGCGCCATTGAGCGATGATCCGAACGTCAGCCTCACGGCTATCGCCAGCTGACAGGCCCGGCTCCAGCCGGCGAACGCGGTGGGCCGCCAGCTACACCACGCTTGGGGACACGATCGACAAGGTTGGTCGACAGACGCTGTCGAGATTGCTGGTGCCGATTTCGAGGGTCGCGATCCCCTCCCCCGCCTGCGACGATCGCGGCGCGGCGCGGAACGCCAATGGTTCCGGACCGAACGGGCCGCTGAGCCCGGGATCGAAGTTCGCGGCGTCGCACACATTCGCGAATGCGAACTGGCATTGGTCTCGCCACCGCGAGCACGGAAGTGATGCGAGGGACGATCGGCGATATCCGCAAGCCTGGCGGTGACGCGGCCGGGAATGGCTCGGCTGTCCCGGCCGGATCGGTCAGCCCTGTTGCCGCAAGCTCCGGAAATACCACCAGCCCGACGAGGGCGCCCTCGCCACCAACCAAACATGCTTCAATCAGCGCGGGCTTGGAATTGGTTCATCGTGCTCGCGTCTCTGGACTGACTTGCCCAACGCACGGACGTTACGGTCGCTTGGGACGTCGATCCTGTCGAGCGCGTCGTTGCAGCGATGCCAGCATCAATTCGAGCCCGCATGCAGCAAGAGCAGCCGCGGCATTGTTGCTTGGTCGACATTGTTGCCTGGTGACCTGCCGCGTGGTGACCTCCGCGGCGCCGCGTCGTCCGAGTCCGGCGCGAGACGGCGTCAACGCGATCGCGGCGGCGTGCTGCGTGCGGGAGCCGTCAGGAAGCGATCGAGCTCGACGATCGCTTCGGCCTCGCGGGCGCGCCGCAGCTGCCTGGCCTGCTCGATGCCCGGGGGCAGACGTTTCGCCCTGTCTCGCGCTTCGCGCGCCATCTCCAGCAACCGCTCACCCAACGACATCGTCTGCTTGACACGCCGGCGCCGCTTCTTTTGACCTTCTACGTCCATGCGGGATTGCATCCAGTTTCATTGATGCGCATCGACGACTCTAGATCAGGAGCTGCCGCGCGCATCAACATAAGTGAATCGGCCGTGACCAACGTCGTCCGGGCGGCAGAGCAGCAGCGGCCGGCCGCGCCGGGAGCATCGAGGCTAGCCGCAGCGCCGCCGACGGCTCCTTCGCACGGCTGGGATGCGTGGACCGGGGGCGGTCTCTGCCCGCCCCGGTCCCATCGGCTGATGCGCGCGGTTGGGCAGAACGAGCATGCGCTTTCGCCGCAGCGTCCGGAGCCAGTCCAGCACGTCGTTGCGCGACCTGAGTGGACGAGGCAATGCCACTCAGGCCTGCGCGAACTTGATGGTCGACACCGGCCAGCGGCCGTCATGGCCACCGATGGTGATGCGCAGACCGTGGAGTTCGTCAAGATGGACGTACTCCACTGTTCCGGCCTTGCCGTCGCTCAGCGCCACAGCCTTGCCGACCAGCTCGGTCTGCGCCCGTTCGAATTCGCGCAGGATGCAGAAGGCTCGCGTCTTGACGGCAACCATGAGGAACTTCGAGACCTGAGGGGGGAACCGCCGGGCAGCACAGGCCGCTCGACGGTCGTTCAAGTCGGCACGCGGACGCCGCACGTCAACCCGTCCTCAAGCAATCGTGCGCGCCGCAAGGCAGCGAGCGCCGGGCTTGCCCATCAGCGGCACTCGAAATTCGCCGCATCCTCGAGGCTGCCGCTGCCCTTGTAGGTCAGCACCCTCGGGAACGCGCAGAGATCGCGTGTGCGCCCGGGCCATGGCACATCGGGCGCGCGACGCGCGGTGGCCCGGATCGCATCGGGCGCCGCGGCCGTGCCCTCCACCCATCGGTCCAACGCGGTCAGCAAGTCGAACTGATCGGTGGCGGGTCCGCCGCCGCAATGGTTCATGCCGGGAACCAGGAACAACCGTGCGAAGCCGTCGGCATCAGCGCCGTATTTGGTCTTGAGCTGATCGACATAGTCGACGGTGTCGAGCGCCGAGAAGATCGGATCGGCCGTGCCGTGATAGAATAGCATCTTGCCGCCCTTCGCCTTGAAGGCGTCGAGATCGGTCGAGGTCGCGGCCTCATATTCCATGCCGGCGTCGAAGCCGCCGGCGCCCTTCATCACCTTCCGCGTATCGCGGTCGAGATCGAAGTTGCGCACCCAGGCGACGAGATCCTCCGGCGTCTCCGGCGGGCTCATGAAATCATAGGCGACGCCGCCGGGAATGAGCGTGAGGTTGCGCGCATTGGGCGGACTCGCTTTGGGCGTACCGAGCTTCCAGGCGCGCCAGCCGGGCGCGGCGAGGCCGGGATCATACGGCCAGCGCGCATAGATCAATCCGCCCATGGAATTCCGGCTGCCGTCGAACATCAGCTTGACGGCTTTCAGCTTGGGGACAGGCAGGCACTGCGAACTCTGGCCCTCCTTGCAGGCGAGCACGGCCGGATCGAAGCGGCAGGCCATGACGTCCTGCACCATGCCATCCTTGGCGCCGTCGGCGCCATCGCACGACGCGGTCACGGCATCGGCCACCAGCTTCAGGTCCTCGTCGCTCAGCGCGCTGCCGACATCGGCCTTGCCGTCCGGGCCGGGCGGCGCGATCGCCAGCAGCGCCTGCTCCTGCGCGATCACATCGATGCCGGCCAGCGGCACGCGATAGGCCGGCGCGCCGGCGATGACGCCGTCGAACAGCTCCGGGAAGCGCTGCGTCACCGCCATCGCCTGGCGGCCGCCGTTGGAGCAGCCGGCGAAGTAGGAGCGGCGCGGCGCCTTGCCGTACAGCTTCTCGGCCGCGGCCCTGGCGGCAGCAGCCACCGGCGGAATCGAGCTGTAGCCCTTGTCGCGCCGCGCCTGCGGATCGAGGCCGAACAGATAGGGCCCGAGCGGTCCCGGCTCCTCGAGATGGCCTGCGTCGGTCGAGGCCACGGCATAGCCGTTCGAGAGTCCATTGGGCGGCGTGGCGCCGGTGAGCAGGCCGAGCGCCGGGCGCACCACACCGTCGACGCCGCCGCCGCCCTGGAAGACGACCTTGCCATTCCACGTCGCAGGCAATCGCAGCTCGTAGCCAACAGCATAGGGCTTGCCGTCGATGCCGGTACGCTCGTTGATCTTGCCCCGGATCAGGCAGTGATCCGGCGCAGGTGCGGTCGCGCCCGCAGGCGCGGGCGGCGCCAGTTGCACGCCGCCCGCAGCGACGAATTCCGCCGTGACGATGCGGCCGCTGCCGGAGAAGCCGTGCGCCAGCGTGGCGCAGCTCGCCTTGAAATCCTCCGCCTGCGCGGACGCCATGGCCGACGTCGTCAGCAAGACCGCGGTCAGCGCCGTCACACGGATCGTCATCACGGTCGTCCTCACACCTGCGGGCCAAAGCCCGTCACGCATCGTCGTTGCTTCGCGGCGCGCTCGATCGCTTCCGACCATAGCCAAGCCTGCGCCCGCCGCAAGCGGCCGTGCGCATGGGTGCGATTGAAAACGTCAGCCGAAGCGTGCCATCTGATGGGTGTCAAGGAAGCGTCGAGGGACATCATGGCTGCGGACATCAGGTTGAATGCGTTTGCGATGAACTGCGTCGGGCACCAGTCGCCCGGCCTGTGGCGGCATCCGCGCGACCGTTCCTCCGACTACAATCGCCTGCCCTATTGGCTCGACCTCGCCAAGACCTTGGAGCGCGGCCGCTTCGACGGACTGTTTCTCGCCGACGTGCTCGGCGTCTACGATGTCTATGGCGGCAACCCCGACGCGGCGCTCCGCCACGCCATCCAGGTGCCGGTGAACGATCCGATGATGCTGATCTCGGCGATGGCCGCCGCGACCTCCCATCTCGGCTTCGGCGTCACCTGCACCTTGTCCTATGAGCCGCCCTACCCGTTCGCGCGGCGGATGTCGACGCTCGATCATCTCACCGAGGGCCGTATCGGATGGAACATCGTCACCGGCTATCTCGACAGCGCCGCACGCGGCATGGGCAGGGAGCGCCAGACCGCGCATGACGATCGCTACGACGTCGCCGACGAGTACATGGAGGTCGTCTACAGACTGTGGGAAGGCAGCTGGGAGGACGACGCCGTCAAGCGCGACCGGACAAGCGGCGTGTTCACCGATCCCACGAAGGTTCACCGTGTCAGCCATCGCGGCGAGAACTACCAGCTCGACGCCATCCATCTCTGCGAGCCGTCGCCGCAGCGAACGCCGGTGCTGTATCAAGCCGGCACCTCGCCGCGCGGCCGCGTGTTCGCCGGCCGGCATGCCGAATGCGTGTTCATGTCCGGCCCGTCCGCCAAGATCATCGCGCCGCGCGTCGCCGCGATCCGCCAGGCCGCCGCCGACGCGGGTCGCGCGGGCAGCGACATCGTCATCTTCAGCATCGCCACCGTCGTGCTCGGCGAAACCGATGCGGCGGCCGAGGCGAAGTTCGCCGACTATCGCCGCTACATCGACCACGAGGCGTCGCTGACCTTGATGTCGGGCTGGACCGGCGTCGACTTCTCGACCTACGACCTCGACCAGCAGGTCCGCCACGTGCTCAACGATGCCGGCCGCAGTGCGATGGACAACGTCACGCGGGCCGATCCGGACCGGGTGTGGACCGTGCGCGAGGTTGCCGAGCATGTCGGCATCGGCGGTATCGGCCCGGTGTTCGTCGGCTCACCGGCGAAGGTCGCCGATCTCATCGAGAGCTGGATCGAGCAGACCGGCGTCGACGGCCTCAACCTCGCCTTTGCGCTGTCGCCGGAGAGTTTTGCCGATGTCGCCGACATGCTGGTGCCGGAGCTGACCCGGCGCGGCCGCTACAAGAAGGCGTATCAGCCAGGGACGTTGCGCGAGAAGCTGTTCGGCCGTGCCCGGCTCGCGGCGCCGCATCCGGCGGCGAGCTACCGGCCGTAATGCCGCTGGCACTCAGCCCGACAGACGCGACAGCAACACGGCCACCGCCGCCGCGATCGGCTTGATGATCGGCACCGCGAATTGCCGCTGCAACTGATCGGCGGCCTGCGCCAGCGGCCCGCCGCCGATGATCACGGCCTCGGCGCCGTCCTCGGCAATACAGGCGCGCGTGGCTTCAGCCAGGGCGGCAGCAAGCCGCGCCGGATCGACGGCGAGCGCGGCCGGGTCGCCTTGCGTCAGACGCGTCCCGGTGAACTGCGCCGACAGGTTCAGCCTGTCTGCAAGGCCCGCGATGCTCGCGACCAGCGCAGGCGTCACCGTGGCAACGCCGAAGCGCCGCCCGCCCTCTGCGGCCTCGCGCATCGACGCCTCGCCGATGCCCGCCACCGGCAGCGAGCACTGGCTGCCAAGCTCCGCGGCGCCGGGATCGCCGAACGCCGCGACGATGATGCCGTCGCAAGCATCGCGATGCGCGCGGCCGATATCGACCACTTCCGCCGCCGATGCGGCCAGCGCCTCGGCATCCACGATCATGGCCGGCGCCCGCGTCGCGGTCGCGCCGACCACCTCGGCCCGGCCGGCGCAGCAGGCCGCCGCAATCGACACCATCATCGCGGTGGTCGTGGCCGAGCTGTTGGGATTGATCAGGAGGATGCGGGGCATGAGGACGGTTGCTCAGATGACGAAGCTCTCCTCGTGAACAATCGTCGGCCAAACGTCAACTCCAGGCCCATTCGCCGATGAGGGTGGCGGGCATCCGCCGTTCGTCGCCGGCCGATCACCCGATCCGCATCGACAATTCGACTTCGTCGCCGAACGGCACCGACAGATAGCCGTTATCAGGCGAACGGACGTAGGCGAGGTAGTCGGGGCTGTGGTCGGCATTGTCAGCGACGATGAACGCGCCGGCGCTGAGCCGGCTCTCGAGCAGCGCCAGGATATCGCCATACAGCGGCTTGGCGCCGTCGAGCAAAACCAGGTCGATCGCGTCCGGGAGATCACCGCTCAAGGTCTGCAGGGCGTCGCCCTGGCGGATCTCGACCAGATCGGCCAGGCCGCCCTCCGCGAGGTTGGCATGGGCACGGGCGACCTTGGACGGCTCGAACTCCGTGGTGATCAGCCGGCCGCCGCCATTGTCGCGCAGCGCCGCGGCGAGGAACAGCGTCGAGATGCCGAACGAGGTGCCGAATTCGACGATCGATCGCGCACCGACGCCGCGCGCCAGCATGTAGAGCAGCATGCCGGTGTCGCGCGACACGGGCAACGGAAAGTCCTTGAGCTGCGTGTAGAGCTCGACATGACCGGACCTGCTGCGCATCAGTTGCGCGCCCCGTTCGGCCATGCCGGCGAAGATCGGGCTCGTCTCCGGCCGCAGCAACGTGGCCTCGGCAAGCAGGCGATCCAGCAGCGGCGCCACCGGCTGAGTGGTCAGGGTGATCATTGATATTCTCCGTGTTCTCGATGCGTGTCGTTTGCGTCGAAGTCAGAATACGAATAATCATTCGCATTCGCTAATCGCATTTCGGAACGCTCCATGGCCCCGGCTCGAAAAGCCCCGATTTCCCCGCGAAAACTGCCGCAACAGGCACGCTCGGCCGACCTCGTCGCGGCCATTCTGCAGGCGGCTGTTCAGGTTTTGACCAAGGAAGGCGCGCAACGTTTCACCACGGCCCGTGTCGCCGAGAAGGCCGGCGTCAGCGTCGGCTCGCTCTATCAGTACTTCCCGAACAAGGCGGCGATCCTGTTCAGGCTGCAGAGCGACGAGTGGCAGCAGACGACGAAACTGCTGCACGGCATTCTGGAGGACACGCGCCGTCCGCCTCTGACGCGATTGCGCGCGCTCGTTCACGCGTTCCTGCAATCGGAGTGCGACGAGGCCGCCGTACGCGGCGCGCTCGACGACGCCGCCCCGCTCTATCGCGACGCGCCCGAGGCACGCCAGGCCAGGGCCAGTGGCCGCCGCGCCATGCTCGCCTTCATGCGCGAGGTGCTGCCTCGTGCCGGAGAGACCGAGCGCGCGCGTGCCGCCGACCTGATCAAGACGACGCTCGGTCAGGTCGGCAAGCACTTCTCGGAGACACCGCGAAGCCGGGCCGAGATATCGGCCTATGCCGATGCGATGGCCGACATGTTCTGTGCGTACCTCTCCACCGCGAACAAGCCCCACAGACGTAAGGCCGGGTAGTCCTAGAGCCGGCGCCTCTCCGGTCAAGCGGCCTCTCGGGGCACTCCCGCCATGCGCGGGCTTGTCCCGCGCATCCACGCCTCTCCCACGCAAACTGGGAACCTCTGCACGGCCACGGGCTGCCGCGACACTACGTTGACTTGATGCCGTCGTATCCCAGATCGCCGCCGACTTGATGCAGCGCCGCAGGTCGGGTGCCCGCAGCCAACAACGGACCTCTCATCAGACTCCGGGAGTGCCCGTTAAGGGCGATGTCCGGACACGACAGAGGCGCCCGACCGTGTCGCGAATGACCCTGGCTGTGTGAAAACGCTGCGCGGCTGTTATGATTCTCCAGTGATTCTTTTGGGGGAATCGATGAGGCGCTTCGTTGAAGAGGCGGATCGTGGGCAATGGACGCTGTTGCCTGAATGCCTCGATGATTTCATTGACGAGAGCAACCCCGTTCGCGTGATCGACGCATTTGTCGAAGCGCTCGATTTGTCTGAGATGGGTTTTGAAGGGGTGGAGCCGGCAGCCACCGGTCGGCCGTCGTACCACCCCTCGGTTCTCCTGAAGCTTTACATCTACGGCTATCTGAACCGGGTGCAGTCGAGCCGGCGGCTCGAACGGGAGGCCGGCCGCAATCTCGAGGTGATGTGGCTGCTGGGTCGGCTCGCGCCCGATCACAAGACCATCGCCGACTTCCGTAAAGACAACGGCCTGGCGCTTCGCATGGTCTGTGCGCGCTTTGTCGAACTCTGCCGTGGGATGGGCCTTCTGGCGACGGCGAGCGTCGCCATCGATGGCAGCAAGTTCAAAGCCGTGAACAACCGAGACAAGAACTTCACACGGGCAAAGGTCCAACGGCGGCGTGCTCAGCTGGAGGAGAGCGTCGCGCGTTATCTGAGCCAACTTGACACGGCCGACCGCCAGGAGCCGACAGAGGCGCTGGCTGCGAAGGTGACGAGACTTGCCGAGAAGCTCACGAAGCTGAAGGAGGAAATGGGCAAGCTTGCCGCGTATGAGAAGCAGATGCTTGCGTCGTCCGATCAGCAAATCTCTCTGACCGATCCCGACAGCCGCTCGATGGCAACGAGCGGCCGCGGCTCCGGCGTTGTCGGCTACAATGTACAGGTCGCCGTGGACACCGAGCACCATCTGATTGTGACGCACGAGGTCACGAACAGCGGTTCAGATCGCGCCCAACTTGCTAACATGGCCAAACAGGCAAAGGCCGTTCTCAAGAGCGAGACGCTCGACGCTGTAGCCGATCGCGGCTACTTCAATAGCCCAGAGATCCTCGCGTGCCACGAGGCCGGAATCACGGTGACGCTGCCCAAGCCGCAGACGTCAAATGCTAAGTCGGAGGGACGCTTCGGTAAGCAGGACTTTGTCTATTTGCCAGAACAGGATGCCTATCGCTGCCCAGCTGGAGAGCGATTACCGTATCGCTATACAAACGAAGAAGACGGCAAGGTGTTGCGGCGCTACTGGACCACAGCCTGTCAAACCTGTTCGCTCAAATCCCAGTGCACGCCGGGGCCGGAGCGGCGGATTACACGGTGGGAGCACGAGCATCTGCTTGAGGCAGTGCAGCAGCGCCTTGACGCAAACCCGGAAGCGATGCGCCAGCGGCGCGAGACGGTCGAACATCCGTTCGGCACGATGAAGGCCCGTATGGGAGCGACGCACTTCCTCACTAAATCGCTCCCAAAAGTAGCCGCCGAGATGGCCCTATCGGTTCTGGCCTACAACCTCACACGGGTCATGAACATCGTCGGGGTCAAGCCGTTGATCGCGGCAATCACAGCCTGAGAAACGCCCGCGTCCTCGTGGTCAGGACGGACGTCCGCAAGGCCGTTTTTACACGACCAAGACCCTAACCGGAAAGTCGCGTAACACAAAAGATAATGGGGTGATCTCGTGCAACGTGTTCATATAGCGATCGCGGGCCTGCGAGCTCAGTCCGATAATCGGCCCGCAATCTTTACGAGGGCCTCGGCTGTCGTGTTCTTGTAAGGCTGCGCGTACGCGATCTGCATGGCCTCGGCGAAGCTCGCCATAGCATCGGCCGTGAGGCCCGCCTTCGCCTGCGCACCGCCGATTGACGCTAGGGCTTCGACCTGATCGCGCCCCCAGGTGACGTGTTGCGTCACCTGCTTCGCCTGGTCGATCCTGCCGGCTTCAGCCCGGGCCTTGGCAATCGACGCGAGCAGCTCGGAGCGACGATAGAGATTGTCCTCGGCCCCGGCGGCATCGATTGCTTCGGCGATCCGTCCAGCCTCGGCGAGCCCCTCGGCGACGACGCCTTGCCCTTGGGGAATGATATCAGGACCCAGCCTGAGCGCCGACGCGTTTTGAAAGGCGTCCACCGTGCTGCCGGCTCTTGCTTGCGCCTTGGCGATCGCGCGCAGTGCATAGCGACGGTCATAGTCGACGTTGACGAGCTTGCCATCGCTCATGACCTTTGCGACATATCCCGACGTAGCCATGGTACCGCCGATCAGTCGGGTGACATGGAGGGCTTCATCGATCAGATCAGCATCCGCTTGTGAGACGGCGATTTTCGACAAAAGCCCGTCGTTCGGTTGGAACGACAACGCAGCTTGGACGGCCCGGTCGAAGGACGCGATCGATTGTGTGGCCATGCCGGCCTTCGCTTGCGCCTTGGCAATGGCGTGCCAAGCGAAGGCGCGTGGTTTGTCCTGATCGATTGGCTCCGCGAGCGCGATTGCTTCGTCCAGGCGGCCGTTGTTCGCCAACGTCGTTGCGATAAGGCAGAGCACGGTGGCGCGCTGCTCTCCATCCGTGAAGGCGGCGACGAAATCTCGGACATTATCAGGGACCTTGGCCTTCACAGGCGAACTGGGCGTCGTCGCCTCATCGGCGATGAGATCGGGCGTCAGCCGAGGCTCGAGAATGTGCCCGAGCACGATGCCGCGCTCCCATCGGTCATCGATCGAGCGCGCAACTTCCAAGGCCGAACCGACCGCACCGGCCCGCGCTAGCGCGACGCCAATGGCTGCAAACGTCTGGGCGCGCTCCATCGAGCGCGGGACCAGTCTCGCAACCCGCATGGCGTCGGCGACTTTTCCCGCGCGGGCCTGCGCTTGCGCGATGATGGCGAGCGCCGGGATGAATTCCGAGGGGTGATGAACGCCCGTCGTCGCTATGGGCGGCGGATACCGCTGTTCGACCGCTAGCACTGTTTGAAGCGCGGCCACGATCTTGTCGTCCTCTCCCCGCGCCACTGCGCTGGCGCGCAGCTCCCAGGTCACCCGGCGTATGATGAGGGCACGATCCGGCAAGTCCTCGATCGCCTGCACCCGTCGAAGCGCATCGTCAAGCCGGCCGGCGTTCCCCTCTGCAATCGCGATCGCCCCGAACGCCGCGGCCTGTACGTGGCGGTTCTCGATCGATTTGGCGGTCTTCAGCGCGTCGGCGAGCTTGCCGGCCTGCGCCTGAACCTGCGTGATGATCTCGAATGCGTCGTCGCGACGATAGCTATCCTTCGCGATTGACTTTGCGGCCTGCACGGCCAGATCGATCGTCCTGGCGGCCCCAGTGAACAGGCCGGCCTTCAACTGTGCCTTGGCAATCTCGCCGAGCTTGTGCGCAGACAAATGCGGGTCGTCGATGGTGCGGGCGACCTCTGCGGCCTCACGTAGGACGCAGGCCCGTCTCGGGGCTATGAGGCATTCATCCCAACTGGCGTCGGACGCGTTCGCGACCGATTGAGCGGCTGCACCGTATGCCAAAGCGAGGATGAACGGGCGGATGATGATCGTCCAGATCATGACTTTCCTGACTCCTGCCGCACCTTTCCACCATCGTGCTGTGGCCAGGAAATGGCAATGACTGGATGAGTTCCTGATGCCTGGTCAGTCGGTGTGTTCGACTTCTCGTTCGGGCTGAATGCGGACGCCGCCGGCTCGATCGCAGAGGTCTGCCTTAGTCACGGGCTGTCCTCCCGAACGTGCCCACTCCGCGGCTCCTGCCCCCCATGGCTGCCGGCTCGGCGCACCGCGCAAGTCTGCGGGCTCCGGCCAAATCCGCTCGTGAGCTCCCGCGCTTCATTTCGGCCGGCAGTTCGATAGGACATGCCCGCCCAGACCTCTGCGGAGGGTCGCGAAGACTTCATGGCCGGGCCGAGGCCCTGCCATGACGTCGCGGCAGAGGGACACAAACTGATTGTGATATGCCGAAGCCCCAGGGCTTGCGTGACGAGCCGATGGCTTCTCCTCGCGCGTGCGCGACGAAACGGAATTCGCCCGCGTTCTCAAGCTGATTTGCCCTGTCCAGTCCCGTAGCCGAAAATATTTCTGTTTCTTTTTTTCAGAACTCGTGATTGAATAGCGCCATCCCGCCCGATCGAGAGGGGCGCTTCGCGAACGTCACGAAACGTTGGTGCGGGATGCGATGGCCGGTTCTCGTCGCAGCGTGCGTCACGCGCGCGGACGAACGATGGGAGCCGGACGGCGAAATCGCGTGGTCCTGATACTCCGATGCTAGTATCAAGTCTGCGACGAGGCTCGGCTTCGCGCAGGCGACGGTGGCCAGAAAGCTCGGCGCGCCGGGGAGAACGCGTATAAGCCGTAAGCCCGTTGCGCAGGGAAGGCCGGATGTCCGGCTGATCCTGTGGTAACCGCCGCGTGCTTCCTTTTTGCACGCGGGCCATGGGTGTCAGTCGACGCCCGGCCTTCCCTGTGCCCTCTCTCGATGGAGAGACGAACGGCAGACATCTCTCGGACGCCTTGCGCGTCGCGAGGATGCGGGCGGCTGTCTCGTCGGATCTCGCGCAACACGGAACCAAAACCTCTTGCGACGCAGGCACATGAGAGACGTTCCTCTCCGATCTGGACTCCCAAAGCACCGTGAGCCACACAGAGGTCGCGATTGTGCTGCGCAGCGAGGCGCGGCACGAGGCCCGACGACGGGCCTGAACGAAGGAGACCCCCGTGACTGCCCATCTTCCTCCCCCGACCGGCCGCATCACCGAGCATCCGGCGCATCGCATCTTCGTCGATCGCTGGTCGCCGCGCGGCTTCAGCGACGAGGCGCTTCCCGAGACGGAGCTCCTGACCTTCATCGAGGCGGCACGCTGGGCGCCCTCCTCCTACAATTCGCAGCCCTGGCGCTTCCTCTACGCGCTGCGCGGCTCGGCCGAGTTCGACACCTTCCTGGCGCCGCTGGTCGAGTTCAACCGCGGCTGGGCGCAGCATGCCGCGGCGATCGTCTACGTGCTGTCGAAGAAGACCTTCATCCCGGCGGGCAAGACCGAGCCGGCACCGACGCGCACGCATTCCTTCGATGCCGGCGCGGCCTGGGCCAATTTCGCCAACCAGGCCGCGTTGTCCGGCTGGATCACCCATGGCATGAGCGGCTTCGACGTCGCCGCCGCGCAGACGGCCCTCGGGGTGCCCGCCGGTTTCGCCGTGGAGATCGCGATCGCGGTCGGCCGCAAGGGCGATGGCGAAAAGCTGCCGGCCATGCTCAAGGAGCGCGAGAAGCCGAGCGCACGCCTGTCCATCGCCGAGATCGCCTCGGCCGGCCTGTTCCCGCAGCGCTTCGGCGGCTGATCGATGTCGCAGGGGCGGCGCACCGCGCCGCTCCTGACGGACCGCGAAATCTGTGGCAGAAGATGCGATCTGCTTGAGGAGAGTTGATCCGCATGCCGCCGCCGAAACCGCCCGCCTTCGAGACCCTGAGCCTGCACGCGGGCCAGCACCCGGATCCCGCGACCGGCGCCCGCGCGGTGCCGATCTATCAGACCACGTCCTATGTGTTCGACGACACCGAGCACGCCGCGGCGCTGTTCAATCTCGAACGCGCCGGCCACATCTATACCCGCATCTCCAACCCGACCACGGCCGTGCTCGAAGAGCGGCTCGCCGCGCTCGAAGGCGGCGTCGGCGCGGTCTGCACCGCGAGCGGCCAGGCGGCGCTGCATCTGGCCATCGCCACGCTTCTGAATGCGGGCGATCACATCGTGGCCTCCTCCTCGCTCTATGGCGGCACCATCAACCTGCTCGCGCACACGCTGCCGCGCTTCGGCATCACCACGAGCTTCGTCAAGCCCAGGGATCACGACGGTTTCCGCGCTGCGATCAAGCCGAACACGCGGCTCCTGATCGGCGAGACCCTCGGCAACCCCGGCCTCGAGGTGCTGGACATCCCCAAGGTCTCGGCGATCGCGCACGCGGCCGGCGTGCCGCTCCTGATCGACAACACCTTCGCCACGCCCTATCTGAGCCAGCCGATTTCCCAAGGCGCCGACATCGTGATGCACTCCGCGACCAAGTGGCTCGGCGGCCATGGCATCGCGATCGGCGGCGCGATCATCGATGGCGGCCGGTTCGACTGGCGCGCCTCGGCCAAGTTCCCGCAGCTCACCGAACCCTATGCCGGCTATCATGGCATCGTCTTCGACGAGCAGTTCGGCGCGGCCGCCTTCATCATGCGCGCGCGGACCGAAGGCCTGCGCGATTTCGGCGCCTGCCTGTCGCCGACCAACGCGTTCCATCTGCTGCAGGGCGTAGAGACGCTGCATCTGCGCATGGAGCGGCACGTCACCAACACCCGCGCGGTGCTGGAGGCGCTGACCGCCAACAAGGCCGTCGACTGGGTGCTGCATCCTTCGCTCGAGACCCATCCGGACCATGCGCTCGCCAAGGAGCTGTTGCCGCGCGGCGCCGGCTCGATCATCTCGTTCGGTATCAAGGGCGGACGTCCCGCGGGACGCAAGTTCATCGAGAGCCTGAAGCTGATCAGCCATCTCGCCAATGTCGGCGACGCCAAGACGCTGGTGATCCACCCCGCCTCGACCACGCATCAGCAGATGGACGCAGCCCAGCTCGCCGCGGCCGGAATCGGCGAGGAGCTGATCCGGCTCTCGGTCGGCATCGAGGCGGCCGGCGACATCATCGACGATCTCGGACAGGCGCTGCGCGCCTCGCAGAAGGTGTGAGCCCATGCAACTGTCGATCGGAGATCACGAGGTCTTCGCTGCCACGGGCGGCCGCGAGTTCGATTCGTCCCTGCCCGCCGTCGTCTTCATCCATGGCGCCGGCTTCGATCATTCGGTCTGGGCGCTGCACAGCCGCTGGTTCGCCCATCACGGCTTTGCCGTGCTGGCGCCCGATCTGCCGGGCCATGGCCGCTCGACGGGGCCGGCGCTGCCGACCATCACCGCCATGGCCGATTGGATCGTCGCGCTGTTGCAGGCGGTGAACGCGAAGCCCGCTCACCTGATCGGGCATTCGATGGGATCGCTGATCGCGCTGGATGCCGCGGCGCGCCATCCCGATCGCGTGTCGGCGCTCAGCCTGATCGGCACCGCGGCAGCGATGACGGTCGGACCTGACCTCCTGAAGGCCGCCGAAGCCAACGATCACGCCGCCATCGACATGGTCTCGATCTGGGGCCTCGGTTTTGCCGCCGAGCTCGGCGGCAGCCGCGCGCCCGGGCTGTGGATGCATGGCGGCGCGCAGGCGACCCTGGAGCGCTGCGCGCCGGGCGTGCTGTTCAACGATCTCTCCGCCTGCAACGACTATCAGGATGCGCTGGCAGCGGCGGCCAGGATCAAGGTTCCGACGCGGCTGATCCTCGGCGAGAAGGACATGATGACGCCGCTGAAGGCCGGCAAGGCGCTGGCGGCTGCAATCGCGCAATCGCGCACCATCGTGCTGCCCGGCGCGGGGCATACGATGATGACGGAATGTCCGGATGCGCTGCTCGACGCGCTGATCGAGTAGCTTGCGGTCACGGTTCGCTCTTTGCTGCGACCTCGCGCCGCCGACATGCTCCTTTGCAGCGCGGAACGGAGGGCGACGGCGAGCCGTTGCCCTCCGGCACAACGAACAGAAAGGAGCACGCAGATGGATCTGCGCAAACTTTTGACGGTCGCCACCATCGGAACGATGTCGCTCGCGGCCGCATCGCCGCTCGCCGCAGCGCCGTTGCTGTCGAACCACCCGGCGCCGACCCCAGCCGCGCAGAACGCGACCGAGCTGCAGCAGGTGCAATATCGCCACTGGCGCGGCGGTTACGGTCATCGCCACGGCTATTACGGCCATCGCTATGGCGGGCATCGCCACGGCTACGGTGCGGGTGCCGCCGCCCTGGGCGGTCTCGCGGCCGGCGCGATCATCGGGGGCGCCATCGCCAACAGCCGCGCCGAGGCCGCCAACGCCCAGGCCTATTGCGCCCAGCGCTTCCGGTCCTACGACCCGGGCTCCGGCACCTATCTCGGCAATGACGGCCTGCGCCATTCCTGCCCGTAGCGACATCAAGGCCGATGCCGGTCTCCGGCATCGACCGCCGCCTGGACCCATGGCGCGTGACAAAACGTCCGCTGCGACAAATGCAACGAAGTTCGTCTCATCCGGTTGAGTATGAGCCTGAATCAACGGGAGACATCGGGATGGTCACCTTCAAAGCCGCCGCGACGCTCGCCATCGCCGGCGCACTTTCTGTATCCACGCTGCACTCGGTATCGGCTGCGCCGCTGACGTCGCTGTCAGCAGCCGCCAAACCGGGCGCCGAAAGCTCGAATGCCGTGCAGGTCCGCTACGGCGGCTGGCATGGCGGCTGGGGCGGCGGTGCCGCAATCGGCGCGGGGCTGTTGGCGGGTGCCCTGATCGGATCGGCGATCGCCGCCCCCTCCTACTATGGCGGCTACGCGCCCTATCCCTACTACGGCGGGTATCGCTACGCCGCCTATCCCTACGGCTATGGCGGCTACTACCCGGCCTACCGCCCCTATTACGGCGGCTACGGCTACGGCTACAGCTACGTGCCGCGCCCGATCTATCGCAGCTACGGCTATTCCTATGGCCCGCGGCCGTGGCGCCACAGCTACGGCTATTACCGCGGTCCGGGTTGGGGCCATCACCGCCACGGCCATGGCGTGATCCGCGCCCATCATCGCTGGTGATGTGAATTCGCCGGTGCGTGCGGCTGGCCCGACGCACCGGCAGCTTCCCTTCGATGGGTCTCAGGCCCCGGCAGCCGCCGACGACGACAATCCCTGCCGCGCTTCGATGATGCCCCGATCGATCCGGGCGACCTCCGCCGCAGGGATGACGTACTCGTCGTGATCGCGCCAGGCAAACACGACGAATGTCGCCAACGCGCCCATTGCGCCGAGCGCCACCATCCACCAGATGTGCCAGATCAGCGCGAAGCCCATGACCGTGGCGAAGAAGGCGCAGACGAATCCCGTGGGGGAGTTTTTTGGCAGCTCGATGTCCTGGTAATCCTTTTCCCGCGTATGGAGCTGCTGGTCTTTTGCATTTTCCTTGATCCGCCAATACGCATCCTGCCCCGTCACATTCGGCAGCACCGCAAAATTGAACACCGGCGGCGGTGAGGACGTGGCCCATTCGAGCGAGCGGCCGTCCCAGGGGTCGCCGGTCGTATCGCGCAGGAGCTCGCGATCGCGGATGCTGAAGACCAGTTGGAGAATCTGAAGAATGACGCCGATCGCGAGCAGCGCCGTGCCGAACGTTGCAGCTGCAAGCCAGGGACGCCATTCCGCGACATCGTAGTGCTGCATCCGTCGGGTCATGCCGAGCAGGCCGACGACATAGAGCGGCATGAAGGTCACGTAGAAGCCAATGAGGGTGAACCAGAACGCCGCCTTGCCCCAGCTCTCATACAGCCGAAAGCCGAACGCCTTTGGAAACCAGTAAGTGACACCCGCGAACACCCCGAACAGCACGCCGCCGATGATGACGTTGTGGAAATGGGCGACCAGGAACAGGCTGTTGTGCAGCAGGAAATCCGCCGGCGGCACCGCGACAAGCACGCCGGTCAGCCCGCCGATCATGAAGGTGATCATGAAGCCGACCGACCACAGCATGGGCGTCGTGAAGCGCACCCGCCCGCCATACATCGTGAACAGCCAATTATAGATCTTCACGCCCGTAGGCACCGCGATGATCATGCTCGCAATGCCGAAGATCGCGTTCACGTTGGGGCCCGCCCCCATCGTGAAGAAATGATGCAGCCAGACCATGAAGGAGATGACGCAGATCGCCATGGTCGCCAACACCATCGAGCGATAGCCGAACAGCGACTTGCTCGAGAACGTCGCGACCACCTCGGAGTAGATCCCGAACGCCGGCAGAACCAGGATGTAGACCTCGGGATGTCCCCAGGCCCAGATCAGGTTCATGAACATCATCATGTTGCCGCCGGCCTCGTTGGTGAAAAAGTGGAAGCCGAAATAGCGGTCGAGCATCAGCATCGTCAGCGTCGCCGTGAGGATCGGAAACGCCGCGACGATCAGCAGGTTCGTTGCCAGCGTGGTCCAGCAGAACATCGGCATGCGCAGATAGCTCATGCCCCGGGTGCGCAGCTTGAGGACGGTGGTGACCAGGTTGATGCCGCTGACCAGGGTCCCGACGCCGGAGATCTCCAGCGCCCAGATGTAATAGTCCACGCCGACTCCCGGCGAGTAGGTCAACTCCGACAAGGGCGGGAACGGCAGCCAGCCGGTGCGCGCGAACTCGCCGACCACGAGGGACACGTTGACCAGCAGCGCGCCGGTGGCCGTGAGCCAGAAGCCGACGGAGTTCAGCGTGGGAAAGGCGACATCCCGTACCCCGAGCTGCAGCGGCACGACCAGATTCATCAGCCCGATCACGAACGGCATCGCCACGAAGAAGATCATGATAGTGCCGTGGGCGGAGAAGATCTGGTTGTAGTGCTCCGGCGGAAGATAGCCGTTGGAATGAAACGCCACCGCCTGCTGCGTTCGCATCATGATCGCATCGGTGCCGCCACGCAGCAGCATCATGAAGGCGAGCAGCATGTACATCACGCCGATCCGCTTGTGATCGACGCTGGTGATCCATTCACGCCAGAGATAAGGGAAGTACCCCTTCGCCAAGACCCATCCGAGGACACCGAGGATCGCCACCAGCACGAGGCCTGCGGCCACGAGCGGGATGGGCTGGCCAAAGGGGATCGCCGACCAATCGAGCTTGCCGAGCATGGACGCCCCCGGGGATCAGCGAGTAATATGTCGGCGCGATGGCCGCGAAGGCCGGCGGGCGCGCGCAAGAGCAACCAACGCGATGCCTCCGAGCCCAAGTGCCAATCCAATTCTGCTGAGCTGCCCGGCCGGCGGCAGCTTCTTGCGCACGAGCCAGCCGCCGCTCACCGCGGTGCCAGCGGCGATCGGCGCCAACACGGCACCTGTGCTGCGTGGTGCGCCCTTCGCGCGCGACAACAGGAAACGGAACGCCGTGCTCAGGAGTCGCTCGGTCGGCCAGCGCGCCAGGGCATAGGAGATCTGCCCGAGCCGCGCCGGCCAGCCGACGGCGACTTCGTCGTGAGGAGCGCGGATCAACTGCAAGAACGTCTCGGCGACGTCCTCGGGCCGATACAGCAGCGGTCCTGGACCGAGATGGCGGCCGGACATGTTGGCGCCATGCACGAAGCCGGGCGTGTCGACCATCGCGGGGAATACGCTGCAGACGTGGATATCCTTGTGACCGGCGAGTTCCTGACGCAAGCTCGCCGAGAAGCCGCGGAGGCCGAACTTGCTGGCGGTGTAGGCGGCGGCGAACGGAGTCGGAGCCCATCCGCCGAGCGAGATGTTGTTGATCAAGGTTCCGCGCTGCTGCCGCAGGAAGACCGGCAGAACCGCATAGGCACCGTTCATCGTCCCCAGCAGATTGACCTCGATGGTCTTACGGTGGAGCGCGATGTCGGCGTCCTGATAGGCGCCGAACACCCCGGTTCCGGCGTTGTTGATCCAGACATCGATGCCACCGAACGTCTGCACGGCCTGATCGGCCAAGTGCATGACCGCGGCTGCATCGGTCACATCGGTGCCGACGGCGATGGCGCGCCCGCCAAGGGTTTCGCATTCGGCCGCGACGTCTTTCAGAACGTCCACGCGCCGCGCGGCCAGCACGATGCTGGCCCCTTCCCGCGCCAAGGCGAGTGCCGTCGCCCGGCCGATGCCGCTCGAGGCGCCCGTCACCACGACGCGCGTTCCCTTCAGATCACGCATCAGCCGGCGCGCCTCGGGGGAGGCATCCAGCAGCCAGCCGAGCGCGCGGCGCAGCTGGTGCGCGCCGCCGGTGTCGAACCATCGGCCATGGGAAAAGACGACACGTTCGGGCGCCAGCGCAATCAACCGCGCCGCCGCGAGCCGGACGGCACGGCCGCCGAGCCGCAGCAGCATCCGCAGATGGGTCGGTGCCTTGCCATCAGGCGCGGTGATCCCGAGCAGATTCGCCGCGGTCCGCGCCACGATGCCCAGACCTTCCGGTGCCAGGTTCTGCACGAGGTCTGTCAGGACGAGTGTGCGGCTCGGCCTGTGAAACAGCTCCACTTCGGTGAACATCGGTGCGGCAACGAGCACCAACTGGATATCTGCGGACCATTCGTCCGGCGTGACATCGGTCAGCTCACGATCGATACGCAGGCCGCTTCGGCGAACCTGCTGGCGCTCTGCCAAGCCCGGCGCAGCGAAGACCTGCGCATTCGGCAGGGCCGCCTGCCAGTCCGGCAGGAACATCCAGTGCGCGACGTTGGGCGCGAGCAGATATTTGATGGGTCCCAGCTGCTCCAGCTCCTCCCGCAGCGCATGAGTGAAGCGCGTGGTCGAGTGCAGCAGCAGATCACCGCTCGACAGGCGGATCACCGTCATGCGCACGGAGAGCGGCAGTCCGGCGGCCCGAATCCGGCCGCCGTCGACGATCCACACATTGTCCGCCACGGGCCGCAAGCCATGGCCGTAGCTTCGAGGCTGAGTTATCTGGTCCATGAGAGTTCCGCCGACGAGATGCCCGTCAACAAACCTCCGGCGCGGCGCATGGTTTCAATCGGCCGGGAATGCGGATCCCAAGGCCGGCCGCCGGCAAGGTCTAGGCCCGCCTGGCAGATCCGGCTCTGCTCGGGTCCCTGCGCCCTGCATCGCCGCGCGATAAGTCGGGGCTCAACGCAGGTAACTGGCCAGGTTCAGGCTCTGGATCTTGGAGATGGCGGTATAACTCGCCGTGAGCTGGGCTTGATAAGTCGAGAGCTGGGCGGTGACCGCCGCCACATCGACGCTGGTCAGGTCCGTCGCCAGGCTCTCGGCATAGCTCTTGTAATCGGTCTGCTGCGACTTCGCGCTCTCGATCCGGGACGCCGCATCGGAGAGCTTGGCCTGTACCGTGGCGACATCGTCCACCGCCTGATCGGCAAGCGACAGCGCGGAGGTGATGTCGGTTCCGGACAGGGTCGAGCTGTTGGCCACGAACTTCAGGACCCGCATGACCTCCTCGAACGCCGGATTGTCGGCAGTAACGCCATAGGTGACCGACTGCCCATCGGAAACCCGGACCGAGGCAAGCTCGCTGTCGCCCTGAAAATAGCTGGTATCCGTCGTGGTCAACGATCCCGTGCCGGAGGCGAAGCTCGACGTATCGACCGCCGCCGTCGCGGTCCGCGCACCGCCGAACAGATATTGCCCGTCGTACTGGGTGTTCAGAATGCCCGACATCTGCTGCAGCAACTGCTGCGCACTGCTGATCGCGGACGTGGTTCCCGTGCTGCTGCCGGAGCTCGCAGCGCTCAGGGCCGTGCGCAGCTGACTGACGATGTCCGACACCTGCCCCACGGCAGAGTACATGACCTGCACTTTGCTGTCCGCCAGAGTCGCAGCGTCGATGTAGGACTGCGCCCGCGCGACAGAGACCTGCAGATTGACGACGTGCTGGGTGTCGGCGCCGTAACCGGCGAGATACTCGGCCTTCAGCCCCGAGGCCTCCTGCACCTGGAGGTTGGCCATGGTCGCCTGCGTCCGCAGCGCGCCCGTGATCATCTGGTCGGAGTTCGAGAATGTCGCAATCCGCATCGTCATGATGTCCACTCCGGACTAGGTCGATTGCACGGCAGTGAGCAGCGACGAGAACATGCTGTTGACCACGGAGATCAGCTGCGAGGCGGCAGCGTATTTGTTCTGCAGCGAGCTCAGCCGCGCCGTCTCCTCGTCGAGGTTGACGCCCGATTGCGAGGACAGCGAACTGGCATAGCTCGACTGGGCCGTCGACTTCGCGGTGTAGGCAGTGGAGGCCTGCGACGCCTTGCTGGCGACATTGGCGACGATCGCCGCGGCGTAGTCGGCGAACGAGCCGGTCGTTGCGCTCAGGCCGCCAGCCGAGGCGAAGCTGGTCGAGCCGGTCAGCTTGTCAACGAGCGCGTCGATGACCGTCGCCGAGCCGGCCGTCAGCACCTGGCTGCCGGTCGTCAACGTCGCGGAGCCGTCGAGCGTGCCGGTGGGCAAACCGGCCGCGCCGCTCAGGATGCTGCTGTTGACGGCAAAATTGGCGGCGCTCGTGCCGGTGACGAGGTCATTCATGCCGAAATAGTCGGAGAAGCCGCTGCCGCCGACCGCGCTGGTCATGTCGTTGATCGCGATGCCGTTCGACGACGACGTGGCGCTGATCGACAGGTGTCCGCTGGAATCGATCGAGGCAGAGACCCCGGAGATGCCGTTGAGCGCCGTGACCAGATCGCCCACCGTCGCATAGGACGACAGGTCGAGATCCTCGTACGAAACGAGATTGCCGCTCTGGTCAGCCACGGCGATGCGGACCGTTCCGGACGCCGACAGGGCCGTCGTACTGCTGACGCTCGCCGACCCGGTCAGAGCGGTCGGAGGTGGAACGGCCGATGCGCCATTGGTGATCGCATTCAGCGACGATTTCAGCTGCGAGGCCAGCTGATCGAGCTGGGTCTGCGCGGCCGGCAGGGTCTCGTCCCGCAACGTGACTAGCGAACCGATCTTGCCCGACGTGATCTGCGACGTGACGTCGACGCCGTCGACCATGATGCCGCTGAAGCCGCCGGACGCATAGCTCGACGCCGCCGAGACATTCGCCGAGGCCGTATAGCTCAGCGTGTGCGCCGAGCTGTCGACGAGAGCTCGCCCCGACGAGGTATAGACCTGAAGGTCGCCGTTCGACGCCGCGTAGTAGCTGACGTTCATATAGGACGAAAGGTCCTGCAACGCGGCATTGCGCTCGTCCTCGAGATCGGCGGTCGATTGGCCGGACGCCGCCATCTTGCGGATCTCGACATTGAGATCGGCGATCTGTTGCAGGTCGTCGTTGGCGCTCTGAACCGACGACGCGATGTCCTTGTCGGCGTTGGCCCGCAACGTCTGCACACCGCTCGACGTGCTGCGCAGCTGGCTGGCGAAGTCATCCAGCGCGCTGACGACTGCCGATTGCAGCGAAACACTGCTGGGCGAGCTCGCCAGCGACGACAAGGCGGACTCCAGCGATGCCAGCGAGTTTGCCAGCGACGTTCCCGTCGTCGAGGTGCCGGATGGGGACGCGCTGCCGAACAGCTGCTGCAGTTGCGTCAGATAGTTGTTCGTGGTGTCGGCCGCGCCGAGCTCCGAATTGGCTCCGATCAAGGATTTCAGCAGCAGCTTGTCGACATTGCTCGAAATGCCGGTAATGGAAACGCCGGTCCCGATTCCGCCGGTCACGTTCGTGACCTGGTTGGCCGTCTTCTGCGTATACCCCTTCGTGTCGGCGTTCGAGATGTTCGACGACGCCACGCTGATCTGCAGCTCCGTGGCCGAGATGCCGCTGAAGGCGACCAGCCGTGCTATGTCGAGCGACATTGCCCTACTCCCGCTGTTGGCTGGCCATCACGCCCTCACGTTGGTTCCACAGGACGTCGCACGCGCGGTACGACGTCCACCGGCGCCATAGGGCGAGGCATTCGCGATCTGCTCGCGGATCGCCTGCATCACCGCCTCGATGCGACGATTGCTGGCTTCGATCGCAGCCCGCAGCCGAACGAGGTTCTCGTCCATCGCGCCACGAAGGTTGAAGATGTGCTCCATGAGCTGCTCGCGCAGCACACGGTCGCGGACGTCGAGGCTCGCCGTTCGCCTGGCGCATTCGGCGACCCGCTGCTCAAACAGCCCGGCGAGCCGATTCTTGTCGTCGAGCTGCTTGGAACGCGAGGCCGGGAGCCCTTTGGCAAGCTCCGCATTCTCCTCCGACACCACCGCGATGAGTTCGTCGATCAGCGCGATCAAGGTCCGCACTTCATCTTCGCTGGCCGGCCGCTGATCGGCCTGAATTGCGTGTTTCATCCTGTCGCTCCCATCCTACTGTTCACGCTGCGGTCGGCGGCTGATCTGCGCGACACGGGCGTAGGTATTCAGCGCCGTCACCCTCACGGTGGCGACCTTGAGCTCTTCGTCGAGCAGCGCGCATTCACGCAGCAGCTTTCGTCGGACCGTTTCGATATCGTCGATCAAGGCCAGCAGTTGCGCGCGGTCGTCCTTGCCGGCGGTCGCAGCGCGCAGTCTCAGCCGCTGCAGCCTCTTCAGCAGAGCCTCGCCCTCGCCGAGCCGCTCCCTCTTCAGGTCGGCCATGATCACCTCATCGACGAAATCAGCGTGTCGTACATCTTGTTGACGGCCGAGATCACCTGCGATGCCGCCGAATAGGCCTGCTGAGCCGAGATCATGTTGCTGAACTGGCCCGTGGTGTCGGTCGTGCTCGATTCCAGCTCACTGCCGTAGATGGTTCCTGCACCATTCTCGCCGGACGCCTGCAGGGTCGCATTGCCCGACGTCGCCGTCGACGTGTACATGCCGCTGCTATGCGCCACGAGACCATTGGGATCGGCGAAGGTCGCTACCGCGAGCTTGTAGATCGGAACCGTCTGTCCGTTGGAATAGGTCGCCTCGACGAGACCATTCTTGCCGACCGAAATGCTGCTCAGCGTGCCAAACGAGATGCCATCGGAATTGGCGCTGAAGTTGGAGACGCTCGGCGTCGTGCTGCCGGACGACAACTGGGTCAGGCCGTCGGTACCGCCGCCGGTGGTGCCGAAGCTGAGCGCGATCGAGCTCGCCGCGGCGCCGTTGTTCCAGGTGATACCGAGATTGGTCGAGGAGACCGTGCTGAGCGAACCATCTGAGTTGAAATCGATCGTATAGGTGCCGCTCGTCACGGTGCCGTCCGACGCCGTCGCCGGCGCGAAATCAGCGGTCCATTCGTTCGCCGTCGCCCCCTTGGTCCAGGTGACGTTGAGCGTGTGCGATTGCCCCAGCGAATCGTACACGGTCATCGAGCTGCTGAAGGTGTCTCCGCTCGCGGCATCGGCCGGCAGGTTGGCCGCAAGCGACGTCTTGGTCGTCGCCCCACCATTCGTCAGCGCCACCTTCGTATTGACCGGCTCGAGGCCGTTGCCGACCACGTTGCCGGTTGCATCGGTGCGCCAGCCTTCGAGATAGTAGCCGTCGTTCTCGAGATAGCCGGCATTGTCGGTGGTGAACGCGCCGTTGCGGGTGTAGAAAGTCTCGCCTCCGGCCGAAGTCGAGTTGGTCGCGACGAAGAAACCCGAGCCCTGGATTGCGACGTCGGTCGCGTTGGTGGTGGCGGCCAGCAGCCCCTGCTGCGTGATGTTGGCACGGCCGGAGACCGAGACGCCCCCCGAGGAATAGGCTTTCGAACTGCTCGATGCCGTCACCAGCTGCTCGAACAGGCCGGAGGTGGTCTTGTATCCGGTCGTATCGGCGTTGGAGATGTTGTCGCTGATCATGGCGAGCGACGAACTCTGCGCATTGAGCGCCGAGATCGCCGATGACAGGGCTCCAGAAAGACTCATAATTGTACTCCGGGTAATGCCGTCAGGAGGTGACGCCGATGATGTTGCTGGCGCTGACAGGAACGCCGCCGACGGTGAGCGAGGGCGTGCTGGTCGAGGTGTCGATGCCGGTTACGGTCCCGGTGACCGTCGTGTAGTTGAGGACCGAGGTGCCCGCGGAGTCCGTCGCCGTCACGGAGATCGTGTACTGGCCGCCGTCGCTGAGCTGATTGCCGCTGGAATCGGTGCCGTCCCAGGTGATCGAATTGGCGCCCTTGTTGCCGGTCCCGGTGCCGGTCCAGACCGTGCTTCCGGAGGAATCCTTGATCGAGATCGAAACGTTCGATGCCGCCGACGACAGCGAATAGCCGAACGTCGCCGAGCCGTTCGATAGAACGGCGGTGTCACTCTTGGCCTCGACGGTGTGACCGATGTAGTTCACCGAATTCAGCGTCACCAGGCTCGAGAACGAGCCGGCCAGCGAGGTCATGCTGCTGTTGAGCGACTGCTGCGAGGTGTAGTTGGCGTAGGACGTCATCTGGTTGATGAAGTCGGTCACGCTGGTCGCGTTGAGCGGATCCTGGTTCTGGAGTTCGCTCACCAGGAGCTGAAGAAAGTCGGTCGAGCTGAGCGTCGTACGAGATGTGTCGCTGGATGATGAGGTCGATGAGGTGGTCGCAGTCGACGAACTCGCGGCGGAAACGGTCATGGCAGAACTCCGGCTCGCGCCGCGAACGGCGGCGGGACACAGCACGACCACGCGGTCGTGAAGGCGTTTGCTGATCAAACGGCCGGAGCGCCGATTCCAGGCGCACAATTAGTCGGTCGAATTAGTTGATCCGACGGCAGATTTTGCCGCTGCGCGGTTGCGCTGGGTGGGCAAAAATCGCCTGGTGCGAGGCCCCGATCTGCATCGGCGCGACGGCTCGCCGTCGCCGCACTCGGGCGCCTGGACTCGCGCGCAAGAGAGCTCGACAGATTGAGCGAGATGACTGATGCGATGGTGTTGCGCTTCCAGCGCCGAAGTCCAACCGGCCAAAGCGTAGCCGCCCAAGCTCGGCCCTGGCTAGGGCTCAGCCAGGCTGGTGGGCGTCGGCCGGGGCGGTTGCCGCTTCCTCTTGGGTCAGGCGATGGGCCGCAGCAAGGATGCGCGACGTCAAGCCCGCGGGTGCACGCGCCGGCGGCGACGAAAGCGCCTCACGAACAAGACGTGCCTCGGACAGCAATCGATCGGCTTCGGGAGAGGATGCCAGCAGGTCAGCAGCTGACTGACGCTGCTCCGCTGGCCAGCGCGAGATGTCCTCACCCAGCCTGCCGATCAGATCCTCGAATTCCCTGACGTCCATCGTCCGCCCAATCCAGCGCTTCCAGCTTGGTCATAAAGCATTCAGCCCGCGAACGAAATTGATATCGGCAATTGTGGCGATCGACCGCAACCGGACACGGAAAACTCCGTACTTTTCGGGAGCCGTATGCACGCGAGGCCGCACTGGATACCGAAACGGGAGACAATGCAGCCCGTTTCTGATCCGTTTCCCAAGATTTCCGCGGTGCGGCAGGGGCCTGATTCGCCAGAGCTACCGAGGGTTGGCCGAATCACCGGCCGCTCGCTTTCCCCGGGTTGCCGCCTCGACAGCCTCCCACGCCTCCCGCAGTTCCAGCAGACTTTCGGTGATCCGCTGGAAATTCTCGCGCATGTGAGGTCGACCGTAGGCCCGCAGCGCGGCCACGATCAGGGCGTTGTAGGTTCCGAACAGCTGGTCGGCGACCGGCCCGCCGCGCGTCGGATCGAGGTGAAGGCTCAATCCGCGCAGAATGGCCGTCGCCCGGGTCACATGGATGTGCCCCTCCTCGAAGCGGCGAGCCTCCTGCGCCTGCAGCGACTTCTGCAAGCTCATCATCGCTCCGTTGAGCAGCATGATGACGGCCCGCAGCGGCGGAACGGCCACCGCAGCGCCGCGATAGGCCTGACTTGCGAATTGCGCCATCGAATTCTGGGTCATCAGTTACTCGAACTCGCGTTGAGAAGGGCTTTCAGATAAGTGAGCGTGTTGTTGGCGCTCTCGATCGCAGCCTGATATTTGGCGTACTGCGCCGTAAGCTGCGTCTGGAACGTGGAGGCCGAGCTCTTGATGTCATCGACCTTGGCCTGCATCGTGTCGTCCTGCGAGGTCAGATTATCGATCAGCGTCTGCAGCGATCCCGTGCTGGATGATGCGGTCTTGGCGATCTGGTAGATCTGGGTCGCGAGCCCCTGTGTGGA
The DNA here is from genome assembly GCF_032484785.1 of Bradyrhizobium sp. SZCCHNS1050. Lineage (NCBI taxonomy): Bacteria > Pseudomonadati > Pseudomonadota > Alphaproteobacteria > Hyphomicrobiales > Nitrobacteraceae > Bradyrhizobium > Bradyrhizobium sp. SZCCHNS1050. The sequence continues at coordinate 28,916 of NZ_JAUETR010000001.1, forward strand.
GGTCACGGTGATCGATTGCGACGTCGAGCCGGCATAGGTGAAGGCCATCCCGGCATAGATCGTCCCGGAATTGCCCACGATCGTGTTGCCGCTCACCGTGAACAGGGAGCTGTCGCCACCGACGGACGCCGCCGAAAGATTTCCCGACGAATCCACCGTCAGATCAAGGGTGAACGACTGCGGCGACGACCCGGTATTGACCACGCTGAGCTGGCTCGACGAGGTCTTGGTCTGCGCCGACAACAACGTCGTCACGCCGCTCAGATTGGTGCTGAGGATCGTCGACAGCGTGCTGGTATCGAGTTCGAGCTCGTTCTTCTCGTTGAACGACAGGCCAAGGTCGGCCATCGTCAACCCGCCGACCGAGGTTCCGAGCACGGCCTGAAGCGAATTCATGATGTCGCGCATGGTGCCGTCGCCGAACAGGACGGAGCTCGAGGACGCCGTCCCGTCTGAATTGGTGGTCTGCTGCGCGATCACGGCATCGCGGAATGCATTGTAGTCGGTAACGAATGTCTGCAATGCCGACGAGATCTGGCTCGTGTCCGTCCCGATCGTGACGGTCAGCGTCGTTCCGGACGGGGTCGCCTGCAGCAGGTCGAAGGTGACGCCACTGAGAACGTCGGTGATGTCGTTGGTATCGCGCGTCAGGCTGATCCCATCGAGCGTGAATTCCGCTGCCTGCGCGGTCTGCAGCACCGTCGCGAAGGCTCCCGAGCTGTCGGTCACCCCGAGCTTGTTGAGGATGTCGTCCCCGGACGAGCTTGCATAGGTAATGTCCGCCGCATCCTGGGTCCCCGTCAACACCAGCTGATAGGACCCGCTCGATACCTGGACGATCGACGCCTCGACATTGGTCGTGGAGCTCTGGGCATTGATCGCGTCGACGACATCCTGCAGCGACATGCCGCTGGTGATGGTGATGTCGGCCGTGCTGCCCCCGGACAGGCCGAGCGAGAACGTACCGGAATAGCCGAGTGCCGCGGTCTGGCTCGACTGCGTCGCGCCCGTCACCTTGTGAGCCGTGGCGACCTGGCTGATCGTCAGCGTGTGGCTGCCGGTCGCGGCTCCGTTGCTCACCGACATCGACAGAGCCGATGAGGCGCTGACGTCGCCGGTCGCGCTGATGGTGGCGGCCCGCGTGGCGAAGGCGTTGGTCGCAAGCGAGTTCACCATCGACGTCGCCAGTGACGACAATCCAGATGACAGCGTCTTCAGCGCGGTCTGCAGCGTCTGATACGCCGTGATCTTGGCCTCATTGGCCGTGATCTTGGTCGAGATCTGGGTCGCCTGGGTGAGCTTGGCATTGACGGCGGACTCGATCAGCGCGGTCCAGTCGATCGTGCTCGTCGTGCTCGTGCCCGACGTCGTGAGCGAGCTGCTCGAGCTCGCCGACGATGATGAAGACGACGACGTCGTGCTGCTCGTGCTCGAGGTTGCGCTGCTCACCGTCATCCGTCGTCGTCCTCCAAGGAAGAAGCCGGACCGGCGAGGCGCCGGCCCGGCAGATCACGGCTCAGCCCAGCAGCTTCAGGAGGTACTGCGGGATCTGGTTGGCGGCGGCTTCCGCCGACACCGCGGCCTGGGTCTTCACCTGCGCCGACGACAGCTTCGCCTGCTCGGACGCGATGTCGACGTCCTTGATCGCGGAATTGGCCGATTGCAGGTTCTGCGTCTGCGTGGAGATCGAGTCGGCCGAGAAGTTGAAGCGCGACTCCTGCGCGCCGATGTCGGCGCGGGCCTTCGACACGGTGTCGATCGCGGTGTCGAGAGCGGTCAAGGCTGCGGTCGCGCCGGTCTGGGTGCTGACGTCGAGCGACGAGACGCCGAGCGTGCTCGCGGTGAGATCCGACAGCGTGATGTTGATGGTGTCGGACGCGGACGAGCCGACCAGGACCGAGACGCCCGACGAGAAGGTGCTGGTGCCGTCGAGCAGGCTCTGGCCGCTATAGCGCGTTCCGGTCGCGATCGACGAGATTTCACTGGTGAGCTGCGAGAATTCCGACTGGATGTAGGTGCGGCTAGTTCCGACCGTGGTGCCCGATGCGGACTCGGAGGCCAGCGACTTCATGCGCGCCAGGATGTCGCTGATGTTGGATGCGCCACCATCCGCGGTCTGCAGGATCGACGTCGCCTGCGCCGTGTTGGTCGCGGCCTGCTGCAGCGTGGTGATGTCCGACGAGATGCGCGTCGAAATGGCGAGACCGGCCGCGTCGTCCGAGGCTGACGTGATGCGCGAACCGCTCGACAGCTTGGAGAGCGAGCTCGTCTCCTGGTTGGAGTTGATGTTCAGGTAGCGGACGGCGGAGTTGGCGGCGATGTTGGTGGAAATTGCGGGCACGGTGAGGACTCCTGAGTGATCGGCAAAGCACGCCGCATCGTGGAAGGACTGACGGTGCGGATCGGCCCCGTCTGACCGATCAAACGGAAGCGCCTGAGGGAATCAGGCGGGAATTCTCCCGCGACGGGATTTTTATGGTTAGCAATCCGTGAAGGCGCCGCGAATGTCGCGCTCGTGACGCCGCAGCATGTCGCGCAGATGCTGGCGTCCCCGTTTCAACAGCGACTCCACGGCGGCCACTGTCGTGTCCATCACCTCGGCGATCTCGCCGTTGCTCATGTTCTCGTGATACGACAGGATCACAGCGATCCGTTGCTGTTCCGGAAGCCGCTGCATCGCTCCCTCCAGGAGGTCGCTGAGCTCCGCACGCTCGATGACGCTCACTGCATCCGGCTTGCCGTCCGCAACCTCGGGCACCACATCGACATTCTCGGTCCGCGGCTTGCGCCGGATGTCGATGCAGCGGTTGCTGACGACGCGATAGAGCCAGGTCGAGAATTTGGCGCGGCCGTGCTGCCACCGCCCGCGGTGCGTCCAGACCTTCAACATCGTATCCTGCACGACGTCCTCTGCATCGGCAGCATTGCCGACGATGCGCAACGCAATCGCATAGGCGCGGTCGATGTGGCGCTCGACGAGGAGACGAAATGCGAGTTCCTCTCCGGTGGCCAGCCGGTCGAGCAGATCCTTGTCCTCGTCAAAGATCGCAGCCTCGCCTGGCGGCGCGGAGTCGGGAACGGTGCTGGCCGACTCGCTCGACAGCAGCGTCGCAACGTCCGGCGCCTCCGGCTCCTTCGAAGATACGCCATCGGCCGGGGCCCAGACGTCCAGCGCGTAGCTCATTTCCGAATCTCCAACCCGCAATGCCGATTACGCAATTCGCAGACGGCTTCCGATCGTTGAACGCTGCGATCGAGAGAAGCAGGCGAAGATTTTTTGTGACTTTTCAGGTAGTTAGATGGAATGTTTTGCCTAGGGACAGGCAAATTCTGCCGCACTCGGATCGAGCGCTCGACGGTCGTTGAGAAGGAAAGGCCGATGTTCGGCATGGCGGGGATTTCATTCCGGAAGACGAATTCAGCAGAAAACGCGAGCCGCAACGCTTACTAACAGCATCCGTGGATGCGTACCGCGCACGCCAAATCCGCGCTCGCGCAAGGTCCGGAATTCTTGCGAAACGATCATCTCGCCCGGCAATTTTTTCCGAATCACCTCGACGAAATTATCTCATTTTTCGACTCTGTCAGTTGCCGCAGACGCGATTTTTGAATCGCGTGACGATTTTTGCGACATGACGCGCCTGATCTGTCGCGTTCTTACGTTGTAGTTGCTGATGACGCGACAAATGAAGCGAACGACGTGATGCGTCGCGCGCCATCGACACGCGCCTGGATGTCCATCGATGTCCATAGCGTCACCGAATGTTGCTGAATGTTTCGATCGATACAGACTCTCCGGAGCGGAGTTGCGTTCAACGTATCAGCGTGAAGCGCGGGATCCGCGCAGCGATCGCTTTTGCGCGCCCAATCGCTCACGTCAGTGCTGGTCAACTTGATCAGACCGGACGCGAATGCTCGTACTTCCGCTTCTGCAATCACGATGTCGATTCAACCGTTCGGGTTTCGAGCGGCGCGCCCGGCAACATTGCGAAACGAAGTTCGCGTTTTCCGTGTCGAGAGCCTCGTCCTACGCGCATCATCGCAATTCATCAGTGCAAGCACATGCGCGATCGACGCGCCTGATTGGCTGACGTGGTCCGTTTGATTGTGCAGGAGGACCCGGCATGACGCGACAAGGCCCGAAGACCATTGACGACGACCCGCTGCAAGCCCTGCGCGCTCTTGGCGTCAAGCTCGGTCAGCAGCAAGGTCGTCGTCTCCAATGGCTGTCGAGGACGTTCGGGCCGCCGATTCACTGCGGCGACCGTCCGTCGCTTGGCCGTGGCCGTACGGTCGTCCTGCTCGACCCGCCGACGGGCGCGGGTGCCGAACTGCTGCATGGCTCGCTGACAACGTATGACGCCGTGGTCATCCCCTTCGGCGAAAATCCTGCGTTCGATTTCCTGAAATCCAAGTTGACCGCGTTCGGTACCGTCGGCACCTCAGCCGACGGTCCGCATGAATTGTGGTGGGGCGGCCGCGACTGGCCTGCTCCGGAGGCGGCACCCGCAGCCGCGATGCGTGTCGTGTCCTGCCATCCAACGACCGTCGGCGACCTGCACGTCTATCATCTCAGACGCTCGCTGCAGCGGTTCGGGCTCCCATTCGACATCGAGGCGATCGATCGACGCCCCGGCGAGCGTCTGAGCGCTGCCGACAAGGCCGACTTCATCGCGCGGATGTGGCAGCGTCACCGCGAGCCGCTGTTGTACGTCGAGGCCGACGTGATGTTTCAAGCCTCCCCGGACCTTCCTCATCTGACGGGCTGCGACTTCGCCGTCCATAAGTGGAACGGCTGGGAGATGTCGCCGCGCACCCTCTATTTCGGTCGCTCCAAGGCGGCCGAGACAATGCTGACGACCTGGCGCGAGATCGCCTCGTCATACCCCGATGTCTGGGGCGGCTATCTGATCGACCAGGCCTGGAGTGCGGTAACGTCTCAGATCGCGCTCGACACGGTCTGGCTTCCCCGCAGCTTTCATGCCGTTGCAGGGGAAGCCGGGGTCCGCAACGCGACGATCGTGCACAATCTGAAGCCGACCAAGGCTGATCTTGGTCCCGACCCGGACTTCGCCGAGGTGGCGCGGTCGCCGCGGCGGGCTGGGCGCGTCGGCGCGCTGGAGTCGCTGCTCGTGGTGCGCTCGAGAGTGAAGTCCGACCGGGGCATCACGGTCATCCTGCGCGACGTCGAACGCAGTAGCGCACGCGCAACGGCTGACAGCATCGAGAGGCTGACCAGCGCCTTCGTCGCCGATTGCGGCGGCTTTGGCCGCCTCGAGCTTTCGCTGTGCTCGTGGCCGCCGGAGGTTCGCATCGCGAGGGAGGCCGCTTTGCTGGCCGACAACATGGTGCTCGAGATCATCCCCGGTCAGGAACTGCCGGCCGATCTGTTCGCCGCCACCGCCGCCTCGGAAGCGACGCGCCGGCCCGCCAGCTTCAACGCCCATCGCCACTGACGCCAGCCAGGACAAATCATGTTCGACACCATCATCCTTCTCACCGGCAGCCGCGACCAGCAGCTCGCATTGTCGGAGCTCCTGCGGGCGCACAACCCTGCCCTCGCATTCCGTTTCGCGGTCAGCCTGCAGGACATCGAAGCCATCGAGCGCGACGTGCTCGGCAGATCCCGCCTGCTTGCCTTCACGACCGGCGTCATCGTGCCCGCCGCCATCCTTCAGGCGGTCGGCCACGGCGCCTACAATTTTCATCCGGGCCCGCCGGATTATCCCGGCTGGGCACCGGCCCATTTCGCGATGTACGACGGTGCGACGCGCTTCGGCGCGACGGCCCATGCGATGGAGGCCCGGGTCGACTGCGGCGCGATCGTCGGTGTCGAGACGTTCGACATCCCGCGAGGCGTCGATGTCCGCGGCTTGGAGCAGATGACGTTCGTGCGGCTCGCCTATCTGTTCTGGCGGATGTCGCGCGACCTCGCCTGCCATGCCGGCCCGCTGCCGGCACTCGGCACCGGTTGGAGCGGCGCGAAGAGCACCCGGCAGATGTACGCCGCCATGTGCGACATGCCCGTCGACATCGATCCGGCCGAAATGGCGCGCCGCATCCGCGCCTTTCACGACGATTTCCGCGGCATTCCACTGACCCTCAACCTGCACGGCACACGGTTTCAGCTCATGCGCGCCGCGGACGCTGTCGGCGAGCCGATGACGGTTGACGCACCGGCGCTGGCGCTCGCATCGTGACTAGCGCTTGAGCGGCTTGATCACGGTCTGGTCGAGCCGCGTTTCCCAGCCGTGACGTTCCAACTCGGGATCGTCATGCTCCTCCTGCGGCCAGCCGACGCAGAGATACGCAATCAGGCTCCAGTCGGACGGCAACTCGAGTTCACGACAGACAGCCGCCGGGTCCAGGATCGACACCCAGCCGACGCCGAGACCTTCCGCGCGCGCTGCCAGCCAGAACGTCTGGATCGCGGCCACCACCGAGTAGCGGAGCGTTTCCGGCATCGTGGCGCGGCCGAGACGATGGCCGGTGGCAGCGCCCTCGTCGGCACAGACTGCGAGATGGACCGGCGCCTGCGTCAAGCCTTCCAGCTTGAGTCTTGCATAGAGCGCGCGGCGCTCACCATCATAGCCGGCGAGCGCGGCCTGGTTCGCGTGCTGGAAGTTCTCGATGACCGTCGCGCGGCGTTCAGGGCTCTCGACGAGCACGAACCGCCAGGGCTGGCAGAAGCCGACGGATGGCGCATGGGACGCGAGCGCGAGCAACTGTTCGATCAGCTCTGGGGAGACCGGATCGGCGCGGAAACGGCGGACGTCGCGACGCCAGCGCACCAGCTCGGCAAAGCGCTGCCGGAATGTCGCGTCGAACTGCGGAGGGCTTCGGCCTGGCTCGCTCATGCGCCCTCCCCGCTCAGGACGTGCAGGAACGATCCGGTCACCGACCCGCGCCGGGCGCCGTGCTCGGCGACAACGCCGCCCGACGCATCGCGGCACGCGATCAGCGGATCGTCTGCCTCGCTCAGGATGGTTGCATAGTGGAATTCGTGACCGTGAACGACGGCCCCTCTTCCGCCGAGACTGCAGTCGGCCAAGAGCGTCGCTTGACGATAGCCGAGATGCAGGCGGCGGCGCGCGAACGACGTTTCCAGCGACAGCAGCCCGGCCATCGCATGCCGGACACCGTGAGCATCCTCGAGTCCTGTCCCCAGCGTCATGTAGCCGCCGCACTCACCGTGGATCGGCACGCCGCGTAACGCCATCGCGCGCAACGCATCGAGGAACGACCGCGCCGAGGCCAACCGTCCCGCATGCAATTCGGGATAGCCGCCTGGCAGCCAGACCGCGTCGGCTGCGGGATCGGGAGCCTCGTCGTTCAACGGCGAGAACGGAATGGTCTCCGCGGCCTGAGCGCGCCAGTGCCGGAGGAGGTGCGGATAGCTGAACGAGAAGGCGGCATCTGCTGCGAACGCGATGCGCTGTCCGGGCGGTTTGAGGCCGAGGCTGGATGTCTGCGCCGCCAGATCGGGCGCGCGGATCGGGTTCGCGAGAGCGAGCAGCGCGTCGAGATCGACCGATCCGGACACGCTGGCCGCGAGACGCTCGAGATGGGCCTCGATGGCCGTGATCTCCTGGGCCTGGACCAGGCCGAGATGACGTTCCGGCAAGGTCAATTGCGCGTCCCGCGCCAGAGCGCCGAGGACCTTGATTCCGATAGCCGCGAACGCCGGCTCGATGAGCGCTCGGTGGCGCTCGCTCGCGACCCGATTGAGGATCACCCCGGCCACGCGAACATCGTCGCGAAAACGCGCGCAGCCGAGCGCGACGGCGGCGGCCGTCTCGGTCTGCCCACTGACATCGAGAACGAGCACGACTGGCCAGCCGGTCAGGGCTGCGAGATCCGCGGCCGAGCCGCTGCCCGCGCGCCCGGGATGTGACGCACCATCGAACAGGCCCATGACGCCCTCGATGATGGCGATATCGGCGTCGGCGGCAACGCTGCAGGCAAGCCCGAGCAGTTGCCGCGCCGACATCGCCCAGCCGTCGAGATTGTAGCTCGTCCGTCCTGCAGCGGCCGTGTGATAGGCAAGATCGATATAGTCCGGGCCGCATTTGAAGGGTTGCACGCGCGCGCCGCGCCGGCTGAGCGCACGCAAGAGCCCGAGCGTGACCGTCGTCTTGCCGGCGCCGGAACGCGGCGCGGCGATGATGATTCCGTTGGGCGCCACCATGGTCATGGCCGCAACGCCGTCGAGGCATGGCAAAATGTGCTATGCGAGCGGACATGATGGAAACCGTGGATCCGCCGAACCGACCGCTGAAGCGTGGCTGGACGACCGGCAGCTGCGCCACGGCCGCGGCGCGCGCCGCCTACGAGCTGCTGATCACGGGCAACTGTCCTGCCATGGTCGAGATCGCCCTGCCGGGCGGACGTCGCGTCGGCTTTGCGATCGCGATGCATGAGGCCGACGGCACCAAGGCAACCGCGGGCGTGGTCAAGGACGCCGGCGACGATCCTGATGTCACGCACGGTGCGCTGGTCAAAGCGACTTTGCGGCGCGGTGCAGACAATTCCGGCGTGACGTTCCGCGCCGGCCCCGGCGTCGGCACAGTGACGCGACCGGGATTGCCGCTGCCGCCGGGAGAACCTGCGATCAATCCGGTGCCGCGCGAGATGATCGCGGCGGCGATCAATGAGGCCGCTGCCGCGCTCGGCGCGGCGCGCGATGTGGCCGTCGAGATCTCCATTCCCGGCGGCGAGGAGCTCGCCAGGAAGACGCTGAACCCGCGGCTCGGCATTGTCGGCGGCCTGTCGATCCTCGGCACCACGGGAATCGTGGTGCCGTTCAGTTGTGCTGCCTGGATCCACTCCATCTATCGCGGTATCGACGTCGCGCGCGCGGCTGGCCTGCCGCACATCGCCGGCGCGACGGGAAGCACGTCCGAGAAGGCCGTGCAGCAGCTCCATGGCCTGCCGGAGACGGCGCTGATCGACATGGGCGATTTCGCCGGCGGCATGTTGAAATATCTGCGCCGGCATCCGGTCGCACGCGTCACCGTGGCCGGCGGCTTCGCCAAGATGACCAAGCTCGGCCAGGGCCTGCTCGACCTGCATTCGCGCGCCGGCGAGGTCGATCTCGGCTGGCTCGCGAACACGCTGCATGACGCGGGGGCGCCGGCCACGCTGGTCACGAGCGCGCGCACGGCCAACACCGCGCTGCAGGTGCTGCAGGAGGCCGAGCGGGTCGGATTTCCCGCCGGCGAGGCCGTCGCGCTCGCCGCCTGGAAGACGGCGCGGCGTGCGCTGGGCGACAACGACATGGCCCTCGACGTCGCCGTGTTCGACCGTGACGGCCGGCTGGTGGGACAAAGTCAGGGACCGGCTCATTCGCCCCTCCCGCGGAAGCGCCGCTGATAGCCGGTATCGTACAGCGCGCTGTCGCGAAAATCCTCGGCTGCGAGCGCGCGGCCCACGAGGATCAGCGCGGTCCGCTCCACGGCGGAAGCCGCGGCTCGTCCGACGATCGTCGCCAGCGTGCCGGTCAGGACCAACTGATCCGGCCAGCTCGCGCGATAGACGATTGCCACCGGACAGTCGTCACCGTAATGCGGCCGCAGCTCGTCAACGACTTTATCGAGAACGTGGATCGAGAGATGGATGGCGAGCGTGGCGCGCGACTGCGCGAACAGCGAGAGCTGCTCCGTCTCCGGCATGGCCGACGCGCGGCCGGACGTCCGCGTGAGCACCACCGATTGGGCGAGGCCCGGCAAGGTCAGTTCGCGGCCAAGCGCGGCGGCAGCCGCCGCGAACGACGGCACGCCCGGTGTGATCGTGTAGGGGATCCGCAACGCATCGAGGCGCCGCAATTGCTCGCCGAGCGCGCTCCAGATCGAGAGATCGCCGGAATGCAGTCGCGCCACATCTTCGCCCGCGAGCGTGGCGCGCTCGATTTCGGCGACGATCTCGTCGAGCGACATCGGTGCCGTGTCGACGATACGCGCGCCGGGTGGACAATGATCGAGCAGCGCCCGAGGGACCAGCGAGCCCGCATAGAGACACACCGGGCAGCGCGCGATCAGGTCGCGGCCGCGCAAGGTGATCAGGTCCGGCGCGCCTGGACCCGCGCCAACGAAATGCACCGTCATGAGGCAGGCTCCGCAACAATGGCGCCGTCGCCCTCCGCCACCGCGCAGGTCGCTACGGCGTTTGCGACGCGCACGAGGATCAGCCGGGCATTCACGCCGGCGGCAGCGAGCGCCGCCGTCTCGGCAACCGAAGGTACACCCTTCAAGCACCTGACGCGATCGCTCCGCGTGATCGCGCGATCGGCAACAGCCGCCATGTCAGCAGAGGCGATGGCGACGAGCGGACGGCCAAGCCGCTGCGCGGCGCAGATCACGCCAGGCTCACTGGCCTTGTCAGCCGCAGTGGCGAGCACCGACACGTCTGCGGGCGCGAGGCGCGCAAGCGAGAGCGCATGCGCGATGACCGCCTCGATATCTGCGACGTCGGCGGCACGCCGGCAACCAATCCCGAGCGCGATCATGGCTTCGTCACCCGCCACTGCGTGATCGGCATGGCCTGCCGCCAGCCATGCATGCGGCCAACCGGCTCGATGCGCGAAACGGCGATGCGGATCAGTTCACCGCCATGCTGGCCGAACAACGCGCTGAGCCGCGTCTCGCCTTCGAGCGACACCACGTTGGCGACGAGGCGGCCGCCGGGTTTCAACCGCGACCAGACGGCTTCGAATACCCCCGCTTCCGAAATGCCGCCGCCGATGAAGACCGCATCCGGCGTTTCGAGATCCGCCAGCACCGCTGGCGCGCGCCCCGTCACCAGTGTCAGCTCGGGAGTGCCGAGCGCCAGCGCGTTGCGCATCGCCCGGTCGGCCCGGTCCTGGCGCGCCTCGATGCCGATTGCGCGCAACGAGCCATGACGCAGCAGCCACTCGATTGCCACCGAACCCGAGCCCAGCCCGACGTCCCACAACAGCTCGCCCGGACGCGGCGCCAGGGCCGACAACGTCACGGCGCGGACCTCGCGCTTGGTCAACTGGCCGTCATGCTCGAACAGGTCATCGGCAAGACCGGCGGTCAGCGGGATCACGGGCGCGTCAACCTCCGCGTCGACATCGATCGCGATCGTCGTCAGCGGATGAATATCAGAGAGATCGAACGCGTCGGCCGACGCGCTGCGCACCCGTTCGTGCGCGCCGCCGATCGCTTCCAGCACCGTCAGGCGCGAGCGTCCCATGCGGCGTGAGGTCAGCAGCGCGGCGAGCCGTGCGGCAGTGGAACCGTCCCAGGCCAGGGCCAGAATGCGCGCCGCCGGCGCGAGATGGCGGATGATCCCTTCGAGCGGGCGGCCGTGCAGCGTCACCTGCGCCACATCCTGCAGCGGCCAGCCGAGCCGTGCCGCTGCGAGGCTGAAGGCCGAGGGCTGCGGGACGCAAAGCATCTCGGCGGACGCGAAACGCTGCATCAGCTGCTTGCCGACGCCGTAGTTGAAAGGATCGCCGCTTGCGAGAACGACGACGGGCTCTCCCCGTCGCGCCGCGATCTGGTCGAACGCGAGCTTCAGCGGGCTGGGCCACGCCAGCCGTTCCCCCGCAATCAACGGCGCCGCAAGCTCGAGATGGCGCGCGCCGCCGACCACGAGCGCCGCCTGCGCGATGAGACGTCGTGCAGACGTTGAGAGACCGTCAATACCATCCTCGCCAATCCCGACGATGGACAGCCAGCGCTGCGCGTTGCAAGTTGCGGCCGAGTTCACCATGGACCCTGCCCCGCATGCGCATCCTCATTCTCGGCGGGACGACCGAGGCTTCGGAGCTGGCGAAGCTGCTCGCCGGCGACGACCGGTTCGCAGCGACGCTTTCGCTCGCCGGCCGCACCGCTTCGCCCAGACCGCAGCCGCTGCCGACGCGCATCGGCGGCTTCGGCGGCATCGGCGGACTGGAAGCCTGGCTGCGCGATCATGCAATTGACGCCGTCGTCGATGCCACGCATCCCTACGCCGACCAGATCTCGCGACATGCGGTTGCAGCCTGCCATGCGCTGTCGGTGCCGCTGGCGTCGATCCGGCGCGCGGCATGGCAACGTCAGGCCGGCGACCGCTGGATCGAGGTCAGCAGTGCCGACGACGCGGCTTCCGCGCTCGGAGCAGATCCGGCGCGTGTGTTCCTCAGCCTTGGTCGCCTGGAGCTCGCAGCCTTCGCAGCAGCCTCGCAGCATCACTACGTCGCGCGAACCATCGATCCGCCTGGCGACGTCGCGTTGCCGCCCGACATTCGCTTCGTCCACGATCGCGGGCCGTTCGACGAGGCGACAGAGGAAGCCTTTCTGATCCAGGAGCGCATCGCTTTCGTGGTGTCGAAGAACTCCGGAGGCGCCGCGACCTATCCGAAAATCGCAGCCGCGCGGCGGCTCGCGATTCCCGTGGTGATGATCGCCCGACCCGACAAGCCGCAGGGCGTCGCGCTGGACGGCGCGCGAGCCGCGTTGCAATGGCTGGAGGCACGACTGGCTCATGCGCCGCCCTCGACCTCGCGGCGCAGCGTATAGACGTAGGGCGCCTTTCCCTCGCGCGCGATCAGGCGCGTGGCGGTCGATCCGATCAGCACGAGCGTTCGCATGTCCGCCTTGCCGGGATCGACGTTGCCCAGCGTGGTGACGATCCGTCTGACCTCACCACTGCCCGCGGCCCGCACGATGACGACGACGGTCGAAGCCGGCTTGATCCGCCGCAGCAGCGCGAACGCCTCGCCCAGCTGATGAGGTCGCGCCTTGGACAGCGGATTATACAGCGCGATGACGAAGTCGGCGGCGGCCGCCGCCTCGAGGCGGCGGCGGATGGTCGTCCAGCTCTTGAGATTGTCGGACAGCGAGATCGCGCAGAAGTCGCCACCGAGCGGCGCCCCGACCTCGGCCGCCGCCGCCAGCATGGCTGTGACGCCAGGCTCGACGCGGATGTCGAGGTCACGCCACGCCGCCGGTCCCGCCTCGACCGCTTCGAACACCGCTGCGGCCATCGCGAACACGCCGGGATCACCGCCGGACACCACCGCGACCTGCTTGCCGTCGCTTGCGAGCGCGAGTGCGTGGCGGGCGCGGTCGAGCTCGACGCGATTGTCGCTGGCGTGCCGGATTTGACCCGGACTCGTCGTGGTCACCCTGTCGAGATACGGTCCATAGCCGATCAGATCGGTCGCGCCTGCGATGGCGGCCGCGGCGGCCGGCGTGATCAGTTCGGCCCGCCCCGGGCCGACGCCCACGATCGTCAGTGTACCCGTCATAGCCGGCGCCCTTGTCCGGGGATCAGGATCATCGAGAAATAGGGGCCGCGGTCCAGTTCGACCTCGGCCAGCGGCGCGACACGTTGCGCCTCCATCGTGCCGCGCTCGACATAGAGCGCGCGATCGAGCAATCCGGCGCTGATGATCGCGCGCTTCACTTTAGCAAGGTTGCGCCCGACCTTCATGATGACGGCGGCCTCGCAACGCGTCAGCCGGTCATGCAGGACGTCCTCGCCCAGCGTGCCCGGCAGCACGGACAGGACATCGTCGCCCCAGGTGATGGGAACATTAGCCTTGGTCCAGCAGCCGGACATGCCGGTGACGCCCGGGACGACCTCGACCGGATGATCGCGCTCGAGCCGCCGCCACATATGCATGAACGAGCCGTAGAAGAACGGGTCGCCTTCGGACAGCAGACCGACCGATCGCCCCGCCGCCAGATGCGCGGTGATGCTCTCCGACGCGCGCCGGTAGAAATCGGCGATCTGGGACTGATAGGACAAGTCGGCGACGGGCAATTCCTCCGTGACCGGATATTCGAGCCGCAGCTCGTGGCGGCCGGATTCCATCAACGGCGCCACGATCCGTCGCGCGTTGCCTTCCATCCCGCGCTTGGCAAAGAACGCCACCACGTCGACGGACCGAACCAGACCAGCGGCGCGCAAGGTCAGATAGCGAACGTCGCCCGGACCGACGCCGATGCCGTACAGCGTACCCGGATCGGCCGAGCCCGCGATGGTGTCGAGCAGGCTCATTCGACGTCGCTCGCGATCGCATTCACCGCCGCAACCGCCATGGCGCTGCCGCCCTTGCGGCCCTTGACGATCAGATACGGTACCCGACCATCGGCCGCGAGCGCCTCCTTGGACTCGCGGGCTCCCACGAACCCCACAGCCGTTCCGATCACCGCCGCCGGTCGCGGCGCGCCCTGATCGAGCATGTCGAGCAGATGAAACAATGACGTCGGCGCATTGCCGATCGCCACCAGGGCGCCGCCGAGGTGCGGCCGCCACAGCTCCAGCGCTGCTGCGGATCGGGTCGTGCCGAGCTGCGCGGCGAGCGCCGGCACCTCGTGCGCATCGAGCGTGCAGATGATCTCGTTCCTCGCCGGCAACCGCGCCCGCGTGATCCCCTGCGCCACCATCTTGGCATCGCACAGGATCGGCGCGCCACGATCGAGCGCCTCGCGCGCCGCGGCGGCGAAGTGTTCGGACATCGCGATGTCGGAGGTGATCTCGACCATGCCGCAGGCATGGATGATACGCACGGCGATCTTCTCTTCCAGTCCGCGGAAGCGCGACAGATCGGCCTCGGCGCGGATGGTCGCGAACGAGCGGCGATAGATCTCCGCGCCGTCCTTGATGTAGTCGCGCAGCTCAGACATCGGCCTTTTCTTTCGTTTCGAACAGCCCGTCGACGTCGATCTCGGTGGGATCGAGCATGCCGCAGGGCTCGCTCTTCACCGTGCCGTTGCGGACGACGTGATAACCTTCGCCCTCGCCGACCAGCACGACGTCCGCGGCTGCCGAGCGTGCGCAGCCCTTGGCGCAGCCGGAGACGTGCAGCGTGCCGTTGAATCCGGTCCGAGCCATCGCATCCGCGAGCACGCGGGCATCCTGTCGCGTCGCCAGTCCCGTCGATGGACAGCAGCCGACGCCCGAGCACGCGTCGATGCGCATCAATGGATCGGTATCGTCGACGACCAGGTCGAGCCGGGCTGCATCCGCCACCAGTTGCTCCGCGGTCACGACGCCCGCGGAGACATAAAGCGCGCGCCATGGTGACAGGCGGACCTCGGCGACATCGTGCGCCGCGAGCATGGCCGCAAGCCGCGCCAGCGTGCCACTATCGATGCGGCCGAATGGCACGCCGAGACCGACGGCGCAGGTTTGATCCGTCAGAGCAATGATGCCGCAACGTCGTTGCGATATGGTGGCTGACGCTGTCGCGATGACGTTTGAAACGTTTGAAACATCGAGGCCCAGTTCAGCGCGGATGGCAGCGCTCGCTTGCGGCTGCAACGTCGCGGAACGTCGCGTCGGGCTGTGTTGCAGCACCAGCCGCGCGAGGTGAACGGCCGTCGACGCCGCGTCGGTCACGGCTGCCGTTCCCAGCCACACATCGTCGTTCGAACTGGCAATGCCGACGGCGATCCGCCTTGCCTCAGTACCACCACAGGCGACGAGACGAACATCCGCGGCGAGCCCGGTCAGCGGCAGCCTGCCGCCGCCGTCCAGCGCAAAGCCGAACTTGGGCGGCAGCGCATGGAGCGCCTGATCCGAGGCCAGCAGCGTCTCCAGCTCGGCGGCGACGGGGCGCATGTCGACCCATTCGGCCGGGTCGAGTCCCGCCAGCGGGTTGACGACGATGTTGCGGATGGCCTCGAGCTCGGCGCTGTCATCGAGCAGGCCGAGCGATGCCATCAGTTCCCACAGCGGCGCGAGCGTCTCGGACGATACGCCGCGAATCTGCAGATTGGCACGGCGCGTGAGGTCGATCTGGCCATTGCCGTAGCGCTGAGCGGCCTCGGCAAGCTCACGCAGCGCCGACACCGGCAACGCGCCACCATGCGGCCGGACACGAACGATGAGGCCGTCGCCGCTCGGCATCGGCCGCCGCGCGCCCGGGCACCAGCCCTTGATCTCGACCGAGGCGGTCATGACGCGCTCTCCGCTTGCGTCAGGCGCGCGCGGGCATGCGCAAGCTCATCGGCGACGGCATTCCGGCGTGGCACCCACAGCTGCCGTCGCAGCGCGTCTTCGAATCGCGCCACGATCGCGGCGACGGCCGCGGGATTGCGTGCGGTCATGCCGTCCAGCACGGCCTCGTCGCGCAGCAGCGCACCATGCGCCAGATCGAACAGGTGCTCGGCAACGGTGTCGGAGGTGGCCGCAAAGGCGTAGAGCGCGTCGACGCCCTGCGCGATCTCGGCGACGCCGCGGTAGCCATGCGCGAGCATTCCCGCGATCCAGCGCGGATTGGTGAGACGGCCGCGCACCACGCGGGCAATCTCCTCGCTGAAGCTCCGCGCCGCCGGCGCCTCCGGACGGCTGGTGTCGAGATGAAGCAGTACGGGCGACGCGCCGAGCGACGCTGCAGCGGCTGCGAAGCCTCCGGCGAAATCGGCCACCTCCTCGCCATCGAGGAGGTCGCGCTCACGATCGTCCTGCGGATGCACGAGGGCATCGGCGCTGCGGACACGGGCGCGGAACGTGTCGGAGGCCGACACGCCGTCATGCGCTCCGCCGAAACTGTAAGCGGTGCTCTCAAGATACGCTTCGCCGAGCTGCGACCGGCTCGTCCAGTCCATCCCGAGCGCGAGGTCGGCGGCAACGGCGCCGTAGCTGCCGGGCGCGCCGCCGAACACGCGCGCCAGGCTCTCGCCGCGCCGCCGTGCCGCGGCCAGCGGATTGTCGGCATCGTCCTCGTCGAGTGACGCCACCTTCTGCACGGCGAGATCAAACAGCGCGATCTGCGCTTCGAACAGGTCGCGGAACAGCCCCGAGATCCGCAGCGTCGCATCGATGCGCGGGCGGTCGAGCATCGCCAACGGCAGCACGTCGACGCCGGTGACCCGATTGGAGTTGAGGTCCCAGCGCGGCCGCGCGCCGAGATAAGCCAAGGCCTGGGCCAGATCGTCGCCGCCCGTGCGCAGCGATGCGGACGCCCAGAGATCGAGCATGAGCGCGCGCGGGTAGTCGCCATGATCCTGCAAATAGCGCCGGATCACCTCATCAGCCGCGCGTACGCCGACCAGGGCCGCGGTCCGGGTCGGGATCGCGCGCGGATCGATCGCGGTCAGATTGCGGCCCGTGGGCAGCACGTCGAGACGGCCGCGGCTCGGCGCGCCGGCGGGACCGGCAGCGACGCGCCGGCCATCGAGCGCGGCCAGCAACGCGCTTCGCTCGGCCGCAGCGCTCGCGGCGATCCGTGCGGCGATGTCGGCGCGATCGACCGTCACCACCTGCCCCATCGCCGCCGTGATCGCATCGGCCAGCAGGGCGGTCGCCGCCGTGTCGGGCGCCTCCCCAAACACATGCAGGCGGTCGCGCACCGCGAGCTCCTTGATGTCGCAGAGCTGCGCATCGAGCTGCGCGATCGCCTCGCGTCCGGTCATGGCACGGTCGAGCCCGCAATCGGCGGCCAAGCCGCCCTGCCAGGCCCGCGCAACGATTTCCTCCTCGAGCAGTTTCAGGCGGCGTTTGTCGAGGCCATCCGCCTCGGCATATTCCTCGACCAGCCCCTCCAGCTCCAGCAGGGATCCGTGCAGACCGGCCTGCGACAGCGGCGGCGTCAGATGCCCGAGCGTCAGTGCCGACAACCGCCGCTTGGCCTGCATCGCTTCGCCGGGATTGTTGACGATGAAGGGGTAGATCACCGGCAGCGGGCCCAGCACGGCCTCCGGCCAGCAGGCATTTGACAGCGCCAGCGCCTTGCCCGGCAGCCATTCCAGCGTGCCATGCGCACCAAGATGGATCAGCGCATCGATCAGCTCGGCCTCTCGCAGATATGCATAGAGCGCGACATAGGCGTGCCGCGGCGGCACGCTGGTGTCGTGATAACCGGACTTGCGATCGGCGCGACTGCCACGATCCGGTTGCAACAAGATCAGGAGTTTTCCCGCACGCAGCACCGGAAAATGGAAGGCGCCATCCCGGAACGCCGGGTCCGCTTCCGCCTCTCCCCAGATGTCATGTAGCGCACGCTGCAGATCGTCCGGCAACAGCACCAGAGCACACCGATAGGCCGCGAGCGGCACCACGAGCTCATCCGCCTCGTCCCGCAGCAGCGTTTCGATATCGTCCGTGGTCGGCGCTACGCGGCCGATGTCGTACCCCGCCTCCGCCAACAGCCGCGCAATGGCGGCTGCGCTTGCGCTGGTGTCGAGACCGACGGCGTAGCCGCGGCGGCCGCCGCGCGACGGATAATCGGAGAGCACCAGCGCCACACGCCGCTCGCCGGCCGGCAGCCCCCGCAATTGCGCCCATCGCGCCGCCAGCTGCGCGACGTAAGCAATGCGGTCCTGTTGAGGTACATAGCGCATCGCGCTGAACTGCAGACGCTCATCCGCCGGCGCCTCGCCCTTGAACGCAATCGGGCGCGCCAACAGCCGGCCGTCGAGCTCCGGCAGCACGACATTCATCGCGAGGTCCGTCGGCGACAGTCCGCGCGCCGACGAGGCCCAGGCCTCTTCCGTGCTCTGCGCCTGGATGATTTGCAGAACTGGTGCATCGGCCACGTCGAGCACCGTGGTGCCGTCGTCGCGCAGCGCCGAGAACGCGGTGGCGTTCAAAATGATCGCAGGACGCCGGCGCTGGACGAGTCGCGCCAGTGCATCCCCGATATTGGGATCCTTCAGGCTGGTCACCGCGACCGCGACTGCCGCCAGCCCTTTGGCTTCGATCGCCCGCATCAGCTCAGCCATCCCGGCCGTATCGGCAGCGAGCAGGCTCGCACGGTAGAACACGATCAGCGCGCTCGGCCGCGCATCATCATGGCCGCAGAGATCATCGATGCCGACGGCTCCGCGATCGGGCATGAAGCCGACGATCGAACCGATCGCGATCGGTTCGGCAAACTGCGCGTCGCGCCCGAGCAGCGTCGCGAGATAGCGCAGGGCCTCGCGCGCATTGCCGACACCGCCCTCGTGCAGATAACCGTAGAGACGCGAGGTCGCGTCCTGCGGCAAGGTCGAGAGCTCAGCAAGCCTGTCGTCGGCGCGATCGTCACCCGGCAGTGCCGCGAACAGGATGTGGCGGCTGCGGCAGACCGATGCGATGCGCTCCAGCCCGTACCGCCAATAGTCGAGCCCGCCGAGACAGCGCACGACGACGGCGCGCGCGCCCAGCACGACGCGGTCGACATAGAGATCGACCGACATCGGATGCTTCAGCCGTTTCAAGCTGGCGAGGCGCAGGCTCGGCAGCTCATCTGACGACGCGGTCCAGGCTTCGGCCAGCGCCGACAGGTCGGTGTCCGAGAACGACAGCACGACGATCTCGGCCGGCGACTGTGCAAGATCCACGGCCTGTTCGAGGTCGTCGAGATCCGCGCCCGTCGTCGCCAGCAGGTGCATCGGTAACGCCTATCCTGTGATCAGGCTCTGGATGGCAGCGGCATCGAGGCCGCGCTCGCCGATGATCACCAGCCGCCCCTGCCGCGATTCGCCCGAGCGCCACGGGCGCTCGAACTGATGCTGGATGCGGCTACCCACGGCCTGCACCAGGAGGCGCAGCGGCTTGCCGGCGACTTCCACGAACCCTTTCACCCGCAACACATCATGTGCGTCGACGGCGGCCGCGATGCGGTCGACGAGCGCATCGGGCGAAGCCTGCGCCGGAACGTCAAGCACGAAACTCTCGAAATCGTCGTGATCGTGCTCGGCCTCGTTGTCGTGATGCGACGGCCGGGCCGCGAGATCGTCCTCCGCGGCGGCACCGAGCCCGAGCAGCACCGAAGCCGACAGCCTGCCGTGCTCCGTCGCGATCACCTTGACGGCACGCTGCACCTTCGCCGCGATCTCGGCGGCGACGTCCTTGCGCTGCTCCTCGCTCATCAGGTCGCTCTTGTTCATCACGACGAGATCGGCGCACAGCAGCTGGTCCTCGTAGACCTCCTCCAGCGGATTGTCGTGATCGAGCGACGCATCGGTGGCGCGCTGCGCGGCGAGCGCTTCGGGATCGTCGGCGAAGCGTCCCGCGACCACCGCCGGACCATCGACGACCGCAACGACGCCGTCGACGGTGACGCGCGTCGCGATCTCGGGCCAGTTGAAGGCCTGCACCAGCGGCTTCGGCAGCGCCAGCCCCGAGGTCTCGATCACGATATGCTCAGGCGGCTCCTTCTGATCCAGCAGGCTCCTGAGCGCGGGGACGAAATCATCGGCAACGGTGCAGCACAGGCAGCCGTTCGACAGCTCGACGATGCGATCCTCCGGACAATCCGGCACGCCGCAACCCTTCAGGATGTCGCCGTCGATGCCGACATCGCCGAACTCGTTGACGATGATGGCGAGCCGGCGACCGTTCGCGGTCTCGATCAGGTTGCGCACCAGCGTGGTCTTGCCGGCGCCGAGGAAACCGGTGACGATGGTGCAAGGCGTCTTGGCGAACGACTTCGTCATGGCGATACGATCTCTCGTTTTCAGCGTGGCGCTGACAGCGCAGGCACGCGCGCGACGGTGTTCTTGCGAATGTATTCGGGACGCTCGCGCCAGGCCGGCAGGCCGGCGTCATGGCGCTGATGCAGTTGCGCAAATGTCAGCACATCCCGCGCATGCAGATCCGGATCGAGCGCGCCGAGCACATAGGTCCATTTGCCCGGCGCCGTCACCGCAACCGTGCACGCACGATTGCAGTTCGACAGACACTCGACACCGACAACGGTGACACCGGCGCGCTGCGCGGTCGGCAACGTCTCGATCGCGGCGAGCAAACGGGCTCCGGCCCGCGGCTGATCAGGCGGCGTAGGTTCCGTCCCCTGCGAACGGCAAGTGACGCAGACGAACAGCGTCGTCTCACCAGTCTCGGATGCGGTCATCAATCAGCCGATCACGCCGGCCGCCGTCGCCGCGGCGACCCCACCCACCAGCACGATGGCAGCGCCCGCGAGCCGCAGCGCCAGCGGCGCAGCCGTCTTGGCCTTTGCCGACAGCAGCCTGGTGCCGAGGAACGCGCCGGCGGCGATGATGGTCTGGATCACGAGCAGACCGACGAGATAGGCCCCGAGCGGGGTATTCTCGGCCCCGACGATCGATTCGCCCAGCGCATATCCATGGACGAGACCGGTCACGGCGAACAGGCCGGCGACGGGCAGCACACCGAAACGGCCACGCATCACCACCACCAGCCCAACCACGACGGTGGTCAGGCCGACCAGCAGCTCGGCAGCCGGGATGTTGGCCTTGGCCACATGAAGGCCGACGCCCGCGATCATCGCGGTGGTGAAGGCGAGCACCGGCGCGAAGCCGCGGCCCAGAAGCGCTGCAACGATGCCCGCGCCCACGATCGCCGCCAGATGGTCGATTCCGATGACAGGATGGCCGAGGCCGGACAGCATCCCCTGCGCAAACGTCTGCGGCAGCTTGCCCCCCATCATGTGATGCGCGAAGGCGGGATCGGTGGCGAGCAGCACCAGGCTCGCGGCTGCAAAGGTCGTGGTACGGGTCAACTTCATGGCCGTCTCCGTCGCTTGCCGGCTCCCCAGAGGACCGGACGATGCGCTGCATCCGACGGCACCCCGCCCATCCCGGCGGGATCAGAACCAGCATCGCGACTCCCCGCGCGACGGGTCGGCCAACAGCAATGTCGACGGCAGGTCTCCTGGCTCTCGGGTCACCGCATGAAGCCACCTTCCCGGTTTCCCAGTGGTGTCTTGGCCTCACACTCGCCGATTACAGTTGCGGGGGCAGCCACGGCCTTGGGTCAAGAACCCGCACCGTGTTCCCTAAATCTCTCCTTTCGGAGAACCGTCATCTGTTAGATACGGGTCGCACCAAAGCCCGTCAATCGGAATCGTCCCCATGGTCCCCGCCCCGCCGCATCCCGCCCTGCCGCGCCTGACGCTGGTGCTCGGCGGTGCGCGCTCGGGCAAGAGCCGCCATGCCGAGGCCCTCGTCACCGCCCTTCCCGCGCCTTGGACCTATGTTGCAACCGCGCAGGCGTTCGACGCCGAAATGACCGACCGGATCGCCCAGCACAAGGCGCGCCGCGCCAAGGGATGGCAGACGCTGGAGACGGCGCATGATCTCGCGGGCCTCGTCCGGGCAAGCGGAGAATCGGGCGTACCGATGCTGATCGATTGCCTGACGCTCTGGCTCAGCAACGTGATGCTCGCCGACATGAACGTGCCGGCCAGATGTGCCGAGCTGATCGACGCGCTCAGGAACGCGCATGGCCCGATCGTGGCCGTGTCCAACGAAGTCGGATTGGGCATCGTGCCGGACAACGCGCTCGCGCGCGCCTTTCGCGATGCCCAGGGGCGACTGAACCAGGACATCGCGGCCTTAGCGGATCGCGTGATCCTGATGGCGGCGGGACTGCCGCTGACGTTGAAGTGACCAGGAGAAAATGCCGATGACCGGAAGTGCCGACGATTCACGCCACAAGGCGAAGATGGAGAACCGCAAGGCGGTGCAGGATGCCGAGGTCGCCTCCAAGACCGTGGAGAAGGGCCTGCTGATCGTTCACACCGGCAAGGGCAAGGGCAAATCGACGGCGGCGTGGGGCCTGATGCTGCGCGCACTCGGCCGCGGCTTTCGCATCGGCGTCGTGCAGTTCGGCAAAGGTGCGTGGGAAACAGGCGAGCGCAAGGCGATCGAGAAGTTCGGCGATCAGGTGTCGTGGCACACGCTCGGGGAAGGCTTTACGTGGGAGACGCAGGATCGTGCGCGCGACGTCGCCGCGGCCGAGCGCGCCTGGGCGAAGGCTAAGGAGCTGATGGCGGATCCGTCGATCCGGCTGCTCGTCCTCGATGAGCTCAACATCGCGCTGCGCTACGATCACCTTGATATCGCAGACGTCGTCGCCACGCTCGCAGGGCGCCGTCCCGATCTGCACGTCGTCGTCACCGGCCGCAACGCCAAGCCGGAGCTAATCGAGGCCGCCGATCTCGTCACCGAGATGAACCTCGTGAAGCATCATTTCGCGGCCGGCGTGAGGGCGCAGGAAGGCATCGAGTACTGAGTTCATGAGCGCGCGGGCCATCATGTTCCAGGGCACCGGCTCCGACGTCGGCAAATCGCTGATCGTCGCGGGGCTCGCGCGCGCGCTGACATTGCGCGGCCTCAAGGTGGCGCCGTTCAAGCCGCAGAACATGTCGAACAACGCCGCCGTCACCGCTGATGGCGGCGAGATCGGCCGTGCCCAGGCGCTGCAGGCGCGCGCGGCGCGGCGGCCGATGACGGTGCACATGAACCCGGTGCTGCTGAAGCCACAAAGCGAGATCGGGTCGCAGGTCGTGGTGCAGGGCCGCGTCATCGGCACCGCCAAGGCGTCGGCCTATCAGGCGATGAAGCCGCAACTGATGGCGGCCGTGCTCGACAGCTTCCATCAGCTCGCGGCGGATGCCGACATCGTGCTGGTCGAAGGCGCAGGCTCCGCCTCCGAGATCAACCTGCGCGGCGGCGACATCGCCAACATGGGCTTTGCGCAGGCGACGCAGATTCCGGTGGTGCTGATCGGCGATATCGATCGGGGCGGCGTGATTGCGAGCCTGGTCGGCACCAAGACGGTGATCCCGCCGGACGATGCCGCGCGCGTGGCAGGTTTCCTCGTCAACAAGTTTCGCGGCGACCCCGCCTTGTTTGCGTCGGGCATGAACGAGATCGCGCAGCGGACGGGGTGGACATCGCTCGGGCTCATTCCGCATTTTCCGGATGCGCGCCGCCTGCCAGCGGAGGACGCGCTTGGCCTGGCTGAACGCGGATCATCGGGAGGACAACGGCCGAAGGTCGTCATCCTCGCCTACCCGCGCATTTCCAATTTCGACGAGTTCGATCCGTTGCGGCTGGAAGATGGAATCGATCTGCAGTTCTTGCGGCCAGGCACGCCGATCCCCGGCGACGCATCGATGGTGATCCTGCCGGGCTCGAAGGCGACGATCGCCGATCTCGCCGCCCTGCGCGGCGCCGGCTGGGACATCGATCTGGCCGCGCATCTTCGCCGCGGCGGTCGCGTGCTCGGCATCTGCGGCGGCTATCAGATGCTCGGGCGCGTGATCAGCGATCCCGATGGGCACGAGGGTGCAGCTGGTTCCGTCGCGGGACTTGGCCTGCTCGACGTCGAAACGACCCTGACCGATGACAAGGCGTTACGCGAGGTCCAGGGCACGCTGACGCACGATAAGCTCTCGTTCCGCGGCTACGAGATGCACATCGGCCGCACGGAGGGACGGGCGACACAGTGCCCCTTCCTGACCTTCTCCGATGGCCGGCGCGATGGCGCCATCGCGCCTGATGGCCTGGTAGCCGGCTGCTACGTGCATGGCCTGTTCGCCGACGACGGCCTGCGCAGCCATTGGCTGCGCGGCCTCGGCGCGACGACCAGCGGCCTCTCCTATGAGATCGATGTGGACACGACGTTGGATGCACTCGCGGCGCATCTCGAGCGCTACGTCGACGTTGACCGTATCCTGGCATTGGCGAGCAAGCCCGCGCCGCCCGTGGCGGCTACAGGATCCTGACCAGGACGAGTCCTGCGACGACCAGGGCTTGAACCAGACAGGCCAGCCGATACAGCCGCAAGGCCTGCCGGATGTCGGACGCGTCGAGATCGGCGCGCCCGTCGCCCATCCAGGCATCGGTGACGAGATGACCGTGATAGACGCGCGGCCCCGCCAAGCGCAGTCCGAGCGCACCGGCCATCGCCGCTTCCGGCCAGCCGGCGTTGGGCGAACGGTGCTTCGACGCATCGCGTGCAACGGCTCGCACCGCGGCCGAAGCCGAGGCGCTCGGGATGCAGGCCGCGGCGGCTGCGATCCACAGCGCGGACAGGCGCGAGGCCGGCAGGTTGACGAGATCGTCGAGCCGCGCCGCCGCCCAGCCGAACGCGCGGTGACGGTCCGAGAGATGACCGATCATGCTGTCGGCGGTGTTGAGAGCCTTGTAGATCAGGATGCCCGGCAGCCCGCCGACGACGAGCCAGAACACGGGTGCGACGACGCCATCGGAGAAGTTTTCTGCCAGGCTCTCGATCGCGGCCCGCGCGACGCCGGCCTCATCCAGCCGCTCGGGATCGCGGCCGACGATCATCGAGACGGCTCGGCGGCCGCCCTCGAGCCCCTCCTGCCCCAGTCCCTCTGCAACCGCGGCGACATGCGTGTCGAGACTGCGCTGGGCCAGCAGGCTGCTTGCCGCCACACCAAGGATGATGGTTGCGACCGGTTCGCCGACGAGCGCCTGCATGACCCATGTTGCGGCGAGACCGGTGGCCATCATCCCCGCGACGAGCAGGCACACGAGCGCAATGCCGCGCGCGCGTCGTGCGGCAAAGCCGTCTGCTGCCCTGTTCCAGCGGCGGTCCCCCCATGCTATCAGCGCGCCCACCCACATCACGGGATGACCGATCCGCTGCACCAGGACCTGGGGATAACCGACCGCCGCCTCGACGAGGAGCGCCGTGAGCGCGAGAGAGACGAACATCGATCTCCACTGAAGGAAAGACATGTAAAGGAAAGAGATGGACGACAGACCGACTAGCATGCGCGCGGACGAGCCGGAAGCGATCCTTCACGGCGGCGATCTCGCTGCGATCAGCCGTCGCTATCCGGATGCGCCACAGCCGTGGATCGATCTGTCGACTGGAATCAACCCGATCCCCTATCCCGTGCCGGCGATCCCGGCTGAGAGCTGGGCAAGGTTGCCCAGCAAGCTCGACGAGCAGGCGCTGTTGTCCGCTGCTGCCGCACGCTACGGCGTGCGGACACCCGCATCGATCGTTGCAGCCGCAGGCACCCAGGCGCTGCTCCAGATCCTGCCGCGTCTGCGCGCTCCAAGTTCGGTTGCCGTGCTGGCGCCCACCTACGAAGAACATGAGCTCTGCTGGCGCAGCTGCGGCCACCAGGTGCGTCTGGTCGACAAGGTCGAAGCACTGGCCGAAGCAGACGTCGCCATTGTGGTCAACCCGAACAATCCCACGGGGCGATTGATGCCGCGCGCCACACTCCACTTGCTGGGCGTGTTTCTCGCCCGTCGCAACGGTTTGCTCGTGGTGGACGAAGCCTTTGCTGATTTCTGTCCCGTTGAGGCAAGCCTGATACCGAACTTGCCACCAGCCACGCTGGTGTTGCGATCGTTCGGAAAGGCTTACGGCCTCGCCGGATTGAGACTCGGCTTTGCCATAACTTCTCAGGACCTGGCCGATCAATTGCGCCGTGCAGTGGGTCCATGGGCCGTATCTGGACCTGCGCTCGCGGTTGGCTCGCTTGCTCTCGCTGACGACCGATGGCTGCAGGAGGCACGCGTGCGGCTGATGTCAGACGGACAACGCCTCGATACGATGCTGACCACGTCCGGCTGCAGGATTCACGGCCCCCCTACGTCCAGGGCTCTTGGAGGAACGCCGCTGTTCAGACTGGTCGAGAGCACGGATGCTGCCGCATTGGCCGACCGGCTCGCCCGCCATGGCATCCATGTCCGGCGTTTTCCGGCTCAAACAAGCTGGCTGCGCTTCGGCCTGCCGGGCCATGAGACAGGCTGGCAGCGGCTGGCGCAGGCGCTCGGCAGCGCGTCCTAGCCGAGAACGCAGGCGGCCAGCAGCAGCGTTTCCGTGACCTCGATGCTGGCGCCGTGGCAATCGCCGGTGATGCCGCCGAGCCGCCATTGCCAATAGAACGCGATTCCCGGAACCAGAGCGATCGCGATCAGCGTCGGCACCGCACCGGCCAGCGCGCCGATCGCGAGCGCGCCGCCCCAGGCGACGATGACGTTCCAGCCGACGCTGTTCGAGATGCTCGCCCCCAGCCCTGGCTTCAACGACAGCAGGGTCTTATTGCAGATCAAAGTCCCCCAGCGTGCCCAGGCCGGGATCAGCACCAGCGCCCAGGCCGTCGGGCCCGTCGCCAGCTCGGCGATCAGCACCAGCTTGGCGGCGATCTGCAAGCTGATCGCGACGACGGCAAAGCTGCCGGCATGGGGATCGCCCAGCACGGCGATGAAGCGTTCCGGCTTGCCATGCGAGGCGCCGAACGCGTCGGCGACGTCGCCGAGCCCATCGAGATGCAGCGCGCCGGTGATCCCGATCCAGGCGACCAGCACGGTCAGCGCGACGATCCAGGGATCGGCATCATGAAAAAGGCGGGCGACCAGCGCCAGACAGGCGCCAATCACCAGTCCGGCTGCCGGAAACCAGACCGACGCCCGTGCAAGATCGTCCGGTCGCGACTCAGCGACCCGCGGTGTCGGCAGCCGTGTCAGGAACTGCAATGCGATCCAGAATTCACGCAGACTCATGGCTGGATGATCTCGACGATTTCGCCCCAAGATACACCATCATCGCCCTGCCCGGCTTCGAGCGTGATCCGCGTGCCGGGCCGGATGCGCAGGCTCCACAGCTGGCGCAGCGGCCAGCCGAGCAGATGCGAGAGCGCTGCGCGCATGGCGCCGCCATGCGCCACCACCAGAACCGGCGCAGGCTCGGGCCGGACAAGGATACGATGTGTTGCGCGCGCCACCCGCGCCTGCAAATCGGACCAGCTCTCACCGCCCGGCGCCCGGATTACAGCATCGGCATGGAAGGCGTCGAGCAAGGCTTCGCCTCCGGGCTCCGCGGCGATGTCGCGATGCGTCCGCCCGTCCCAGAGGCCGAAATCGAGCTCGCTCCAATCCGCGTCGATGTCCAGCGCGCAGCCGGTCAGCCGGGCATAATCCTCCGCTGCCGCACGCGCGCGCGCCAACGGCGAGCTGACGACGCTGTGCCAGATCCGGCTCCGCGTCTGCCGCCGGAATTGATCCCAGCCGAGGTCGCTGAGCGGCGGGTCGGTACGGCCGTCGAGATGGCCGTCCCGTCCTGTCGTCCCGTGCCGCAGCAGATCGATCCGCATCAGGCTTCGCGACCCGATACGGCGGCCTCGGCGAACGTCGCCATGCCGTTGTGGAGTGCGCAGGCGAGCCGGATGATCGGCAGCGCAGTGGCGGCGCCCGAGGCCTCGCCGAGCCGCAGATCGAGGTCGATCAGCGGACGGGCACCGAGCGCGTCGAGCACGATGGCGTGGCCGCGCTCGGCCGAGCGATGCGAGAACAGCAGCCACGGACGGCAGGAGGGATTGAGGCGGACGGCGACCAGCGCCGCGACCGAGACGATGAAGCCGTCGACCAGCACCGGCCAGCGCCGCTGCGCGGCGGCGACGATCGCGCCGGCCATCGCAATGATCTCGAAGCCGCCGACGGCAGCCAGGACGTCCGCGACGGCCGCTCCCGCCGTGAGCCCGTGTCGCCCCAACGCATCGGCAATCACCGCAGCCTTCCTCGCCCGTCCGTCGGCGTCGAGCCCGGTGCCGCTGCCGACGATGTCCGCGGGCGCGCATGACAGCAGCGCAGCGGCGATCGCTGCCGCCGACGTCGTGTTGCCGATCCCCATCTCGCCGAAGATCACGAGCTGCGGCGCGTGATCGGCCTGCCGCGCCACCGCGCGCCGTCCGGCGTCGGCCGCGAACGCAACCTCCTCCGGCGTCAGCGCCGCCCCGGTGCTGAAGTCGCGCGTGCCGCGCCGCGGCTTGTCGACGACGACACCGGGCACCGGCTCATCCGCCAGCGTACCGACATCGACCACCTCGAGCGGACAGCCCAGGCTGCGCACCAGCACCGAGATCGCTGCGCCACCGGCCGCGAAGTTGTGCAGCATCTGCACCGTCACTTCCGGCGGATACGCCGACACGCCCCGCGCCGCGATGCCATGATCCCCCGCGAACAGCACCACCGGGACCCGATCGGCCCCCGGCCGCTCCAACGCCTGCAGCGCCGCCAGCTCGACCGCCACCTGCTCCAATCGCCCAAGGGCACCAATCGGCTTGGTCAACTGGGCCTGGCGTTCCAGCGCCGCCTGCCGATGGAGCTCGGACGGGGCCACACAATCAAGGCTGATCCATTCGGGAAGCACCACGGATCCTTTCAGCATCACTCGGGTTCGGGACGATTGCCACCGCGAGGCGGCCGAGACAAGCTCCGTGAGGCGCCCTATTGTCATCGAACCGTCATCGAACGTGACGACAGGTGGCTGCCACCCAGCCCGAAAGACTCTCATGGAATACTTCCGCCGCTTCACCTTCCTGTTCGCCGCTCCCGTGTTCGAGACCGACGACCTTGCGGGCGTCCGCTTCAACCAGATCATCGAGGAGATCCAGCGCTCGGGCTTCGAGGTGGTGCGCGCCCGCAAGCTGGAGGACGCCGAGATCGCCGTGCAGACGGATGCCGCGATCGGCTGCATGGTCGTCGATTGGGGCAAGAAGGGCCTGGAAGGCAAGACGGCGTCGCTGATCAACCTGATGCGCCGTCGCGGACTGGACTTCCCGATCATCCTCCTGATCCGCCGCAAGCGGTTCGAGGATCTGCCGGTCGAGGTGCTCGACTTCATCGACGGATACGTCTTCCTGTCGGAGGAGACGCCCGCCTTCATCGCCAAGAACCTGGTCAGCCGGCTGAAGCAATATGCCGAGACACTGAAGACGCCATTCTTCGGCGCGCTGGTCGACTACGCCGAGGAAGGCAACCAGCTCTGGACCTGCCCCGGGCACAATGGCGGCGTGTTCTATAGCCGCAGCCCGATCGGCCGGGTGTTCGTCGAGCATCTCGGCGAGGCCGTGTTCCGGGACGACCTCGACAATTCCGTGCTCGATCTCGGCGATCTCCTGACCCATGAGGGGCCGGCGCTGCGCGCGCAGAAGGAAGCGGCGCAGATCTTTGGCGCCGAGAAGACCTATTTCGTCCTCAACGGTACCTCGACCTCCAACAAGGTCGTGCTCGGGGCCCTGGTCACCGACGGCGACCTCGTGCTGTTCGACCGCAACAACCACAAGGCCGCCCATCACGGCGCGCTACTGATCTCCGGCGGAGTCCCGATCTACGTCCCAACGGTTCGCAACCCCTGGGGCCTGATCGGCCCGATGCGCTGGGATCTGCTCGATGAGGAGCACCTCCGGCAACAGATCCGCGACAACCCGCTGGTCAAGGATCCTGACGCCTGGCGCAAGCCGCGCCCGTTCCGCGTCGCGGTGGTCGAGCAGTGCACCTATGACGGCACGATCCACAGCGCCGAAATGATCCTGAAGCGGATCGGGCACCTCTGCGACTACATCATGTTCGACGAGGCCTGGGCGGGCTTCATGAAATTCCACCCGCTCTACGCTGGCCGCTTCGCCATGGGCCTCGGCGATCTCGGGCCCGACGCTCCCGGCATCATCGCCACGCAATCGACCCACAAGCAGCTCGCGAGTTTCTCCCAGGCATCGCAGATCCACGTCAAGGACCGCCACATCAAGGGACAGCGGCGGCGGATCGAGCATCGCCGCTTCAACGAAAGCTTCATGCAGCACGCCTCGACCTCGCCGTTCTACCCGCTGTTCGCCTCGCTGGACGTCGGCGCGCAGATGATGAAGGGCCGCTCCGGCGAGGTCCTGTGGGACGACACGATCCGGCTTGGCATCGAGTTGCGCAAGAAGATCCGGGCGATGCGCCGCGAATTCGAGGAGAAGGAGAAGGATCCGGCGCGGCGCTGGTTCTTCGAGCCATTCGTTCCGGATCGCGTATCGATCCCCGATGCGGCCAATCCCGGGGCTAGCCACGACGTGGCCTGGGAGGCGCTCTCGACCGACCAGCTCGCGACCGATGCCGCGCTGTGGCAGCTCGCGCCCGGGGCGGCATGGCACGGCTTTCCGGATCTCGCCGCTGGCTTCACCATGACCGACCCCAACAAGCTGACCCTGCTCACCCCCGGCTTCGATCGCACCACCGGCGGCTATGCCGATCACGGCATCCCGGCTCCGATCGTCGCGCAATATCTGCGCGAGAACCGCATCGTGGCGGAGAAGAACGACCTCAACTCGTTGCTCTTCCTGCTGACGCCGGGGGTCGAGGCGAGCAAGGCCGGAACCCTGATCAGCGGTCTGGTCGCCTTCAAGCGGCTCCACGATGACAACGTGCTGCTGGAGGACGCGATTCCGGAGTTCACCCGCAAGCGCTTTGCGCGTTACGGCAAGCTGCGGCTGCGCGACCTCTGCGCCGAGATGCACCGCTTCTACCGCGAGGCCGAGGTGAGCGCGCTGCAGGCGAAGCAGTTCCAGCCACAGCACTTGCCCGAGATCGCGATGTCGCCGCGCGAGGCGGCGCGTGCGTTGATGCGCAACGAGGTCGACTACCTGCCGATCGACCAGATCGCCGGGCGCATCGCGACGACGCCGTTCGTGGTCTATCCGCCGGGCATCGCCACCATCGTTCCGGGCGAACGGCTGTCCGAACGCGCCCAGCCGATGATCGATTACCTCAAGATGTTCGAGCGGGCGTTCAACGCCTACCCCGGTTTCGACGTCGAGATCCAGGGGCTGTACAAGGAGCTCGACGAGTCCGGCCGGATCCGGCTCCATACCTATGTCTGCGCAGAGTAATTCGAACCATGGACAGCGCGATCACGGCTCGCGAGACCGAGCCGACGGTCCTCGTCAGGCCGTCACGCGACGAAGATGTCGAGGCCATGCTCTCGATCTACCGGCGGCACGTCCGCCGCGGGGTCGAGGACAGCGCCGCCGGTTCCGGGGCGCCCGAGCCGGACGATCTCAAGCAGCGGCGCAAGAATCTGCGCAATCATCGGCTGCCACATCTGGTCGCGACATTCCGCGGCGAGGTCGTGGGCTATGCCTATGTCGTCCTGTTCAGGAAGCGGCCAGCCTATCGGTTCGCGGTCAAGCATTCGATCTATGTCCACCATGAGCATCTCGGCCGTGGTGTCGGCCGGCTGCTGATGCAGGCGCTGATCGATGCTTCCGCAGCGGCCGGATATCGCCAGATGATCGGCTATATCGACGCCGACAACGTCGCCTCGCTCGGCATTCATGAGCGCTTCGGGTTCGCCAGGGTGGGGCTGCTTCCGGGCGTCGCCTACCGTTACGGCCGCTGGTGCGACACCGTGATGGTGCAACGCTCGCTGGGCCCCGGGGCCAGCGACGCGCCGGCTGGGCTGCGCCGCTGAGCCGCAGGGTCAGGAGGGAAAGTCGGCCGCCTTCACCTCGATGCGGTCGGCATGCAGCGACCAGTCGCGCAGCTCCTGCTGTTCGCAGAACCGGGACTTTGCGATCTCTGCGGCTTCGCCTTCGCTCTCGGCCTCAACCTCCAGCGTGCTCTGGCAAATCTCGCACTGGCGGCCGTTCTCGCCCAGCACGTCCTTCATGAAATGGATGACATAGCGCGACATGCAACCTCCTGTCTCTCACGGAGTGCTCGGAGGTGATGTTACCGCGCTTCCCAGCTCGCTGTTGACCGATATCAAGCGGTCGCTGCAAATATTTGACGCAGCTCGTGGAACCGGCGCTCAGGCACCGACCGAAGGCAGGCTCGCCGCGGCGATTGCGACGAACTGCGAGACGGCGCGACGGACGCGGCCGTGGGTCGACTTCAGGATCGCGTTCAGCCTGCGCATCGGACCAACTTCCCTTCCGCGCCGAGCGAAAAACGTGGCCTAAGCTCATGGCGCGACATGAAAAATGATCAGCCTCCATCGTGCTGTCGAGACGGCGCGGAAAATAGCAATGTCCGCTTCGCCGAAGCCGCCCAGGAGAGAAGATTTGTTGCCGCGCCGCGGCTTGCGACGCATGAAATCTTCTCCTCGCAATTCCCCTCTCCCGGCTAGGCGGGTGTCACTCCGAATGCCTCGCGGAAACGGGCGCTGTAGCGCGGCCAGGCCTCGGGGTTGATCAGGCGCGGCGGCCGCCCGCCGTCGAGCGCGGCGAGCAGTTGCTCGGCGGCGATCCGGCCCATGTTCTGCCGCGCCTCGCGAGTCACGCCGGCCGTATGGGGACTCGCCAGCACGTTGTCGAACTGGAGCAGCGGATGGTCCGGCGGCGGCGGCTCCTTGGCCCAGACGTCGAGGCCGGCGCCGGCGATGCGCTTTTCGCTGAGGGCGGCGAACAGCGCCTCCTCGTCATGGATGAAGCCGCGGGCGGTGGTGACGAAATAGGCGTGTGGCTGAATCAGTGCGAACTCGCGGGCGCCGATCATGCCCCGGCTCTCCTTGGTGAGCGGGCAGTTGACCGAGACGAAATCAGAGCGCCGCATCAGGTCATCGAGTTCCACCTTCTCCGCGCCGCGTGCCGCAATCTCCTCCGGCGAGAGATACGGGTCATAGGCCAGCACCGTCATGCCGAGGAGGCCGCGGCACAGCTCGGCAACCCGGCGGCCGACATGGCCAAGCCCGACGATACCGATCGTCCGCCCCTGCACCTCGTTGCCGATCAGATCGTTGCGGTTGACGTCGCGCTCCCGCCGCAGCCGGCGGTCGGACTGGATGATGCGCTTCGACAGGGTCAGCATCATGCCGAGCGTGTGCTCGGCCACCGAATGCGCGTTGCCGCCGGACTGGTTCACGACGAGGACGCCGGCCCCGGTGCAGGCGTCGACGTCGACCGGGTCGTATCCAGCCCCGTTGCTCGACACGACGAGGAGGTTTGGGGCGCGGCGCAGCAGGTCTGCATCGACATGGAAGCGCGGCGCGAGCTCGTCGCGGGCCGCCCCGATCTGGTAGGCGTGAGCCGCCGCGAGGATCGGCGCCGTCTCGGCCTCGGAGCTCTCGTTCTCCAGCCGGTCGAGCCGGACGTCGGGGCGTGCGGCGAGCAGCTCGCTGAAGATCGGGTGGGCCAGATATTTGACGTAGAAGACGCGCTTGGAATTCGCGGCCATGAACAGGCGACCTCCTGGTGTCTTGGTTCTTGATGTCGGACTTGAAAGGCGGATGCCTGACCGGCCGGGCCGGCATGTTGACAATCGTCCCGGTGCCGTCAAGCTCAGCGCCAAACAGCGCCCCCCATCAGGGACGACCGGAGGAACAGCAATGGCCGCCGATGCCGATGCGGCGCGATCCGCAAGCACCGTGCCGAATTGGCACGAGATCGTGCTGCAGACGTTCAAGCGCAACGCCGTCGACCTCATCCCCTACGTTCCCGACCGCGTCCTGACGCCGCTGATCCACAGCCTGCACGACGATCCGTTCTTCACGACGTTTGCGACGGCGCGCGAGGAGGAAGCGGTCGGCATTCTCGCGGGCGCCTGGATGGGCGGGCGCCGCGGCGCGCTCCTGATGCAGACATCGGGCTTCGCGACCTTGCCCAACGTGCTGGCCTCGCTGGTCGTGCCCTGCCAGATCCCGCTGATCATGATCGTGTCCGAGCGTGGCACGCTCGGCGAATTCAACTACGGCCAGTCGCTGGTGTGCCGAACCATGCGCCCGGTGCTCGATGCGCTGGCGATGGAGCATCACACCATGACGCGGCTCGACGAGCTCGAATTCATCATGGACCGCTCGATCAAGCAGGCGGTGGCGACCCAGGCGCCGGTGGCGCTCATCCTGTCGCCGCTGCTGACCGGCGGAAAGGTGTTCGCATGAGCGCGACCATCAGCAACACCAAGGTCATGAATCGCACCGACCTCACCTGCCGGCTGGTCGCGAAACTCAAGCACGAGGAAGCTGTCATCGGCGGCATCGGCAACACCAATTTCGATCTGTGGGCGGCGGGCCCGCGGCCGCAGAATTTCTACATGCTCGGCAGCATGGGGCTTGCCTGCCCGATCGCGCTCGGCGTCGCCCTGGCGCAGCCGCAGCGCCGGGTGTTCGCGCTCGAGGGCGACGGCTCGCTGCTGATGCAGCTCGGCTGCCTGACCACGATTGCGACGCTGGCGCCGAAAAATTTGGCCATCATCGTCATGGACAACGGCATCTACCAGATCACCGGTAGCCAGCCGACCTCGGCCCGGCAGGCCGACATTGTCGCCATTGCCGCCGGCTGCGGCATTGGCGCCAGCCATTGGGCTGTAGACGAAGAGGATTTCGAACGCTTGATCGATCTTGCGTTCGAGGCGCTCGGTCCGGTGCTGATTGCGGCGAAGATCGACGACAAGCCCGGGATGGGCGCCACGAGGCGCGATCCGGCCCAAATCCGCGAGCGCTTCATGCAGGGTCTGGGAGTCCGGCAGCCGATCTGAGGCGCCTGACCAAAGCTGTCTGCGGTACGATGAGAAGGCCAACGTCCGGCTTCCGAGCCGCATTAACTACACCGGTGCCTCAAGCGACCGTGACCCCGGTTCGTGGCCCGGAACGTGCTAAGCAGCGTCCATGAAGATCGCGATCCGCCTCTCGGCCTGGCTGCTCGCCGCAGCCGTTGCCTTCGCAACGCTCGGCCCGCCCAGCTATAGGCCCCATTCGCAGCTTGGACAGGACGGCGAACACGCCCTCGCCTTCATCCTGATCGGCCTTGCGTTCGGCCTCGCCTATCGCAGTCATCGGCTGCTGACCACCGGGATTGCGGTGATCCTGATCGGTGCACTCGAACTCGCGCAGTTCCTGGCGCCAGGGCGTCACGCACGGCTGGAAGACTTCGTCGTCGACGCCGCGGCCGCCTGCATCGGATTCGGCCTGTCCGCGGCCATCGACTGGCTCATCCGACAGATCCGCACGCAGACCGCATGACAAGAGGCCCCGCCGCTGATGCGACGAGGCCCCTGCCTGTCAGAATGTCAGATCACTCGATGATCTTGATGACGCGGCGGGTGCGCGGATCGACGATCACGCGGCGATCGTTCACGACGGCATAGCGATACTCGGTGTAGCGCGGTACCGGACGCAGTTCGACGGTGGCGGGCAGCGGCTCGCCGACCACGACACGCTCATGGACGACCACCGACGGCGCGCGCTCGGCCTCGATCGAGTTGATGACCGCGTTCGGAATCTCCAGGCCCGCACCGACGGCGGCGCCGACCGTGCCACCAACCATGGCGCCGACCGGACCGGCAACGGCGCCGCCGGCCGCAGCACCATTGGCGGCACCTTCGACGGTCGTGGACTGGGCGAACGCAGCGGTCGACGCCAGCAGCGAGGTGGCGATCAGCGAAACGGCAAGACGGGTTCTCATCATTGTCTCTCCTCCAGTGCTTTCGAGATGCCGTTCAACACCAAGGGATCGCCTGCAGTTCCGGTTCCAAATGGCCGAAACTTCATCATGCCAAGGGAACCATCATGCCAAGGGAACCAAGCCTCGAACTCTTCACCATCGTCGGAGATGATGGAGAGATTGCTCAGTTGCTATCCACGTTTCAAACAACCGCGCGCAGGTTCGCACTCTCGCGGCGGATCACGCCCGAGTCCTGCGATCGATCGCCCTCCGATGACATCGAGAGGGCGCAGGGAATGCCGGGTGAAGGCCTCACCCATGGCCCGCCTGCTGAAAAAAATGCAGGCGGCAGGTACCACAGGCAAAGCCGATCAACCGGCATTCCCTGCGCGGCGGTCTTAACGCTTCTTTCGCGCTCTCCTCGGGGACCGGCTGATTGACCCCGTCGCTCGCGCGAGAGCTAAGCTCTCGTCGCGCGCTTGACCTCGGCACCGGGAGGCCAGGACCACACGACTTCGCGTCCGTGATGTGTCGTTCGTCCGCATGCGCAAGCACATGCTGCGACACCTCACGGCCACCGCATCCCTGCCCCACGTGTCGTGACGATCGCGCGCAACGTCCCTCTCATCGAGGCAGGATGCGCACATCATGCACGATTTCTGAAAAATGGAAAGCGATTTCTTGGCGTCGCAGCGATGTGCGCGAGATCAGCTTGATTTCGTGGACGAATTCGATTCGTCCGATGCGGCGTGTCGTAGCCCTGGCGGCGCTCGTTTCAACCACGTGAGCACAAAGTGCCCAGACTGATTTGCCCGACGAGCGCGTGCAACCCTTGTCCTTCGGATCGCTTCTGGCCCGTCACGACCTTCCCGGTCGATGGCGGCGATGTCCGCGCTGGAGGCCACATCGGAGCAAATCGTGGAATGGTCAGCAGACAGCTCTTGACCAAAGTGGAACCGGCAGCCGTTATTGCGCAAGGCGATGGAGTTCGGTCGATCGGATGATGGACAGATGAGGCTGGTGAGGGTGACGCTGGTCGCGGCGTTCATGCTTGGGAGCATGCAACCGAGTCATGCTGCCGTGCGCATTGTTTTTGATCAGGGCGGACGGATTGGAAACTATATCGACAGGTTCAAAGTTTTACGCGACTTCGGCGCGTCCGTCATCATCGACGGGATCTGCGCCGGCGCCTGCACGCTCGTGCTGGCGTACATTCCCCACGACAGCATCTGCGTGACCCCAAGAGCCGTATTCGGCTTCAGGGTCGCCGACAATCCTGGGCCCGATGGGAAGGCTATTCCCAACCCTGAAGCCACGCAGATGCTCTATGATCGTTACCCACCCGCAGTCAGGCAATGGATTACGCGGCACGGCGGCATGACCGCGCGCGCGATCTACCTCCGCGGCCGGCAACTCCAAGCGCTGTATCGGCCCTGCACCACCGATGTGGAAGGTGGACGAGGCCAGCCACGGTAGCCAATGCCCACGGATGATGCTGCGCCGGGTCACCATGACGAGGCGATCCCGCAGTGGCCGGGCTCGAGGCCACCCAAGAGTTCTCGGATTCAAACCCCGACTCTGAAGCCGAGCCGCGTCTTGAACTGCTAGAGGACTGTAAACACGCCGGTGATTTTGACGGCTCTACGCCTCAACGGCAGCTTGCGTTTTGTCGGCGATATTACGGGCTCACTCGTGAAGCTGCCATGTCTGCTTCGGACCATGTCGGACCTTCCCGTCTGCGGGGCAGGTCCGTTGTTAGGGTCGAATCGGAAGCAAGCGGTCGGGCGCGTGGAGGGCGCGTTTGACCCAAAGCCGACTTGATGTCTCGGCTCTAACGGCGTTCTTGCCCTGCTGCATAACGGTTCATGTCCTTTACGGCTGCATTGAACGCAACCCTGATCTCGGACTGACTAAATGAGCGATCCCAAAGCTCGGTCATGAGGAAATTGATGATCTGACTTAGAGGGTCGCGATCAACAAAAGCGCCTCTCTCTCGTAGCTTTTTGCAGTGCTCAGCCAAACCTGCAGCGGCGTCGGCTGCCGCAAGATAGGCTCGTTCATCCTCAGTCAGATCATCTGGATTGTCGGCCGTCATTCGGTTCCTGCCGCCATCATTATCGATAAGTTCGCTACATCGGGCTCTTTCCTAGCCGTCGCAAGATAAAGAATGCGCGAAAAAACTAAGAAGAAATGAGACGGCTTGGCATGTCCGGAATTGGGCCCTTTCCGGACCTTCCGGAGTGGTGCTGAGAATGTCCGCTCTCGGGCCCGATCGGAAGTAGGCGCCGGAGTGCCTCAGGGCCCCTTTTGACCCCAAGCGACCCACCAAGGCTTGCTTTCATCAACTCTCGCCAGCCGACGGAACATTCCGGGTTGACACCGGTTCGCCCAAGTTCCAGTGCGCGTGGAGCCGACACGCGTTTTCTCAAGGGGTCCGCTGATGTCATCGTCCGATGTGGTCAGGAGTGCTCACGACCGCCGTCAACGAAGGCTGCTGATCGTGTTGGCCTTGGGATTTGTCGCCTTTGGCGCCGCCGCGGCGGGCCTGTTCTACGTCTTGCAGCCCGAAACTCTCCGGATCGCCGTCGGACCGGCGGCGAGCGACGACCACAAGGTGGTCCAGGCGATGGCCGACGCCTTCGGTGAGGAAAGCAGGACCGTCCGGCTCTCCCCGATCACGACCGGCGGAGCGGCTGAATCCCTGGCCCTGCTGGCCGCCGACAAAACCGACCTGGCGGTCGGCCGCGGCGACCTCGGCATGCCGCCCGATGCGCAAACACTGGCCGTCCTGCGCAAGAACTATGTCGTGCTGTGGTCGCCCTCCGGGCGACGCGGCAACGAGCCCAAGCAGAAGGCCGGCGGCAAGATCGCAGATATCGCCCATCTGGCAGGTCACAAGGTCGGCATCATCGGGAGGACCGGAGCAAACGTCGCGGTGCTCCAGGCCATTCTGGAGGGCTCCGGCGTGCAACCCGATAAGGTTGCCACGGTTCAATTCGGGACAGACGAGATCGAGAAGCTTGCGCAAGACCCCACCCTCGATGCGTATCTCGCCGTCGGTCCGCTCGACAGCAGGATCACGGTGGACGCCATCACCGCGACCTCCCGAGCCCGCGGAGCTCCGACGTTTCTTCCGATCGAAGCATCGGAGGCCATTGCCCTGAAGCATCCGCGCTACGAGGCCGAGGAAATTCCAGCCAGCGTCTTCAACGCGAAACCGGCCTGGCCGGAGGACAAGGTCGACACGATCAGCGTCAATCACCTGATCCTGGCCAAGAAGGAGCTTTCAGAAGCCAAGGCGGCGGCCTTCTACCGGCAGCTTTTCGCGGTCCGCGACACGATCACGCAAGGCCTCGCCGGCGCTTCGCACATCACGAAGCCCGATACCGAGAAGGAGACCGAGCCTTCCGTACATCGAGGCGCCGCGGCGGTGATCAACGGCACGGAGCGAACCTTTCTGGACAAGTACAGCGATTATTTCTGGTTCGCCTTGCTCGTACTTTCCGGCATCGGTTCGGCCGCCGAATGGCTGCGCCGCTATCTGAACCGGGATGAACTGGAGGACGACACCAGCGGCCGCAACCGCATTCTTGCGGTGGTTTCGGAGGTGCGCAATGCCGGCTCGGAACACGATCTGCTGAGCTGGCAACGAGAGGTCGACGGGATCATCGCCGAGACACTCAAGGGCTATGACGATGGAGCCATCGAACCAGAGGACTTGGCGGCATTCGGCCTGGTCCTCGAACTCTTCAACCATGCCGTCGCCGAAAGGCGAGCGACGCTGCCAAGCGGCGCCCCCGATCAAGCATGGACGCCAAGTCCAACCCTCGCCTCTCGGCGATAGGCTCGGCTCATGAGGAGGAGATTTCGTGCGTCGACACCAGTTCGAACGCACCTTGCCACCGGACTTTTTCGATGTTCTGGACGGAGGGCGCCGCGTGGCGAGCGCGTCGCAGCATCCGCAAACAGCCATCGGGCGCGACGGATCGACGGCAGTGCGATGCCGCCGCGCCGTTCAGTCGATGATGCCCGGCCCTTCGGTCATTGCGCGCGCAACGCCCTCCTTCATCTGCCTCACCACATCCGGGGCGTGCCCCTGCCAATGAACGACCTCGGCAATGACGCGCAGAGGCGCGCGGGATCGATGAGACCGCGTCGGATTTCCCGGGAACTTCTTGTCCGTCAGGTTCGGGTCGTCAACGAACGGACCTGTGGGCTCGACGACGTAGATCCGTCCCCGTCCGTCACCGGCAGCCAACTCGGCGCCCCAGATCGCCGCATCCAGCGTCGCCGTGAAGTAGACCCAGGACATCGGCTCCGCCTCGGTGAAGTTGGACGGATACCCGACAGCGATCAGGTCGCCCGGCCGCAGATCGGCGCGCGTGCCGTGGAAGAAGGATTGCGCAAACACGGTCGCAACAGATGACATCAGTGACCTCGGATGGGTTTCCAGCACTCGTCATCTGCCGCGGAGCGACGGTCGAATGCAAATGATCGTTTCGTCTGTTGAAGACATTGTCGGCGACCTATCGCCTCTCTCGTTCCGCAACCTAGCTGGTCCACCAGCGCCGCGTGGCCTGGCACGTCTCCAGCGCCCGCTGGTAGCCGGCGCGGACTCGCAGCCGGGTCATGTATGCTTGCTCCGCATCACCGAACACCACACCGACGTTCTTCCGCGCCATCTCGAGCGCGTAGCCCACCGAAATGTCCGCCGCGGTGAACGCATCGCCGGCCATGTATGGCCCGCGCTCCAGCCGTCGCGTCACCAGGCTCAATCGGGTCGTGAACACGTCCATCGCCTGCCGCGCGCTCCAGTTGTTGCGCTCGCTTTCAGGCGCAAGGTGCCGGGCTCCCGAAACGAAATAAAGCGAGGCTGCGAGGCCCGCCTCACCGAGGTGGAGAAACTGCTGATAGGCAGGAAAAGCAACATCATGTGCCGCGGGCGCCAGCGCTGTCGGCCCATAGCGTCCCAAGATGTACTCCATGATCGCAACGGACTCGACCATCGTGACGTCGCCATCGCGGATCGCCGGAATGAATCCGGCGGGATTGATCGCCAGGAATTCGGCGTCGTTCTCGACCCCGGCCAGGAGGTCCACGTCCCGCAGCCGGTACGGCAGCCCCATCTCTTCGAGCAACCAGACGACACGGAAGCCTCTGCCCTCTCCGAACACAGTGATCATCGCTCGCAATCTCCTCCGTTGTCCGCTCCCAGGACGGCCCTCCGTTCGTCAGCCCGACATGCGGCCGGAGATTTTCTCAGCGGCTCCTCGAACTCCGGCTTGGCGCAGCACATCGTGATCAGACTCGAAGATGAAAAGACGCACTAAAGATGTCGGCGGCTAGCCCATCCCAAACCGTCCAAACAGGTGGGAGCACAGCCCGCTTTCAGGTCTGAAGCAGAAGCAGGCGACCAAGGCCCTCAATGGCTGCATTTGGCCCGCAGCGGGCATCCTAAGCCTACGAAACGAGCTGGGATCAGCGGCTCGAAAGTGTTTGGATAGCCCGCCACGCTGCCTTTCGAACGTGACCGTCGACGTCCGAGGACAGCTGTGACAACACTGGTAGAATGTCAGGGACTGAAAACTTCTCGGCTAACTCGCAAGCCCATTGCCGGTGTCGGGCAAGCTCATCAACTTGGAATGCATCGAAAAGCGTTCGCCAATGGGCAGACTGGGCTCGCTGCCGCAGGACCCAAGCAGCTTCGCGCCGAATTTCATTTTCCGAGGCGTCGTTGTAGATGCGAAACACCGTCGGAAAATCTGCATCGACCCAGATTGTACCCAGCGTGCGAATAGCGGTTTGCCGTGTCGCTTTGGATGGATTTGCCAGTAGAGCTACCACAAGCTCGTGCGCCTCTTGCAAATCCCATTGTGCGACGACTTCACACGCTGTGCGCACAACGTATTCTGATGGATCACGGAGAGCCCTCAAAATGATAGAGCGCAACTCGCGCCCATGTGGGTGACGTCCGATTGCATCAATAGCCGCCCGTCGTTCAAATTGATCTTCGAGTCCGGCTGCGTTGGCCAGTGCCTTTAGTGCCGCCGCACCTTCTTGCAAGGCGAGTTTGCGTATGACTTGGTGGGTAGTCGGCGGGTGCGCGCCGGAGGGCGAATTGCAGGACACGACAGCGTTCCAATGTAGGATTGTTCTACTGTTGCACCAAGCGGGGCAGTTCTGCAATCGGCCCAACGCGGACTTTTCAGCCGACGCCGGCGACGTCGGCTCGCAGACATTAACTGGAAAAGGCCGGTGAAGGGACCAAGGAATCAAGCTCAGCTCGCGGGAACGACCGCGCGGTCCGTCAGCCACCCCAAGCCCTCTCCCGTCGTCGCCTGCGGCTTGTACTCGCAGCCGATCCAGCCGGAATAGCCGATCGCATCGAGGTGGCGGAACAGGAAGGCGTAGTTGATCTCGCCGGTGCCGGGCTCGTGCCGGCCGGGATTGTCGGCGAGCTGGACGTGGGCGATGCGGGCGAGATGCTTCTGCATCGTGCGGGCGAGATCGCCCTCCATGATCTGCATGTGGTAGATGTCGTACTGGACGAACAGATTGTCGGACTCGACCTCCGAGATCAGCTGAAGCGCTTGTGCCGTGCGGTTGAGGACAAAGCCGGGAATGTCGAGCGTGTTGATCGGCTCGATCAGCAGCTTGATCCCCTGCGCTTTCAGTGCGGTCGCGGCGAAGCGCAGGTTGCGGACCAGCACCTGGTTGAGCTCGCGCGGGTCGGCATCTTCGGGCGCGATGCCGACGAGGCAGTTGAGCTGGCGGCAATCCAGCGCCTTCGCATACTCGATCGCGCGACGCACCCCGTCGCGAAATTCGTCGACACGATCAGGCAGGATGGCGATGCCGCGCTCGCCCGCGGCCCAATTGCCGGCGGGCAGATTGTGCAGCACCTGCGTCAGCCCGTGGCGCGCGAGCTGCTCGCGCAGCTCGGCCTTGTCGAAATCATACGGGAACAGATATTCGACGCCGCCGAAGCCGGCCGCCTTGGCGGCGGCGAAGCGGTCGAGGAACGGCAGCTCGTTGAACAGCATCGTGAGGTTGGCGGCAAAGCGCGGCATGTCATGGGTCCTCGACTGAGTGCGATGGCTGCGGTCAGGCCGGCTGCAAGGTGCGCGCCGGCTCGGCCGGCGTCTCGTCGACCGGCAGATCGAGCACCTCCTCGAACTCCACGACGTTGTCGATCTCGGTGCCCATCGCGATGTTGGTGACGCGTTCGAGCACGAACTCGACCACGACAGGCACCTGGTATTCCGCCATCCATTCCCGCGCGGTCGCGAACGCAGCCTGCGCCTGGCGCGGGTCGGTGACGCGGATCGCCTTGCAGCCGAGGCCCTGCGCGACCGCGACGTGGTCGACGCCATAGCCGCCGACCTCCGGCGCGTTGATGTTCTCGAACGAGAGCTGCACCTGATAGTCCATCGAGAAGCCGCGTTGCGCCTGGCGTATGAGGCCGAGATAGGCATTGTTCACGACGACGTGGATGTAAGGCAGGTTGAACTGCGCGCCAACCGCGAGCTCCTCGATCAGGAACTGGAAGTCGTAGTCGCCGGAGAGCGCGACGATCTCGCGCCTGGGATCGGCGGCGCGGACGCCGAGCGCGGCCGGCAGAGTCCAGCCGAGCGGCCCCGCCTGCCCCGCATTGATCCAGTGGCGCGGATGGTTGACGCTGAGGAACTGCGCGCCGCCGATCTGCGACAGGCCGATGACGCTGACATAGCAGGTGTCGCGGCCGAACGCCTTGTTCATCTCATGATAGACGCGCTGCGGCTTGATCGGCACCTGATCGAAATCGCTGCGCCGAAGCATCGTGCGCTTGCGATCCTGGCACGCCGCCGGCCACGCCTGCCGTTCGCGCAGTCTGCCCGCCTTGCGCCACTCGCGCGCGACGGTGATGAACAGCTCGAGCGCCGCCTTGGCGTCCGAGACGATGCCGAGATCGGGATTGAACACGCGGCCGATCTGGGTCGGCTCAATGTCGACATGCACGAAGCTGCGCCCCTTGGTGTAGGTCTCGAGCGATCCGGTGTGGCGGTTGGCCCAGCGGTTGCCGATGCCGAGCACGAAATCGCTCTCCAGGAAGTTGGCGTTGCCGTAGCGGTGGCTGGTCTGCAGGCCGACCATGCCGGCCATCAGCACATGATCGTCGGGGATGGCGCCCCAGCCCATCAGGGTCGGCACCACAGGCACGTTGACGGTCTCGGCGAAGGTGACGAGCAGATCACTGGCATCGGCGTTGATGATGCCGCCGCCCGCGACGATCAGCGGCCGCTCGGCGGCATTGAGCATTTCCAGCGCCTTCTCGATCTGCTTGCGGCTCGCCGCGGGCTTGTAGACCGGCAGCGGCGTGTAGGTCTCGTCGTCGAACTCGATCTCGGCGAGCTGCACGTCGAGCGGCAGGTCGATCAGCACCGGGCCCGGACGGCCCGAGCGCATGATGTGGAACGCCTGGCTGAACACCCGCGGGACGAGGCCGGGCTCGCGCACCGTCACCGCCCACTTGGTCACGGGCTTGGCGATCTGCTCGATGTCGACGGCCTGGAAATCCTCCTTGTGGAGCCGCGCCCGCGGCGCCTGGCCGGTAATGCAGAGGATCGGAATGGAGTCTGCGATCGCCGAATAGAGCCCGGTGATCATGTCGGTGCCGGCCGGGCCCGAGGTGCCGATGCACACACCGATGTTACCGGCCTTGGCGCGGGTGTAGCCCTCGGCCATGTGCGAGGCGCCCTCGACGTGGCGGGCGAGAATGTGGCGGATCGAGCCGCGCCGTTGCAGCGCGGAATACAGCGGATTGATCGCCGCGCCGGGAACGCCGAAGGCGCAGGTGACGCCTTCCTTCTCCAAGATTCGCACCGCAGCATCGATCGCCCGCATCTTCGCCATCTCGCGCTTCCTCTTTTGGTTGATGCGCGAGGATCGCTGCTGACGGCTGCGATCTCAATTCAGTCGTCGATTTTTCCCACGATGCGGCACGCTCGGCAAAACACGGGTGGCCTCAGTTAGTTAGGACGACA
The DNA here is from genome assembly GCF_032484785.1 of Bradyrhizobium sp. SZCCHNS1050. Classification (NCBI taxonomy): domain Bacteria; kingdom Pseudomonadati; phylum Pseudomonadota; class Alphaproteobacteria; order Hyphomicrobiales; family Nitrobacteraceae; genus Bradyrhizobium; species Bradyrhizobium sp. SZCCHNS1050. The sequence goes on from NZ_JAUETR010000001.1 coordinate 73,775, forward strand.
AACAGCTGACATGTTCTAACAGCATGACGGTTCGATGGTGCTATTCGAACAGCGGCGCAAGCTCCATCTGCGGCACCAGCACGAGGCCCTTGTCGGTGATACGAATTTCCGGAATGACCGATAGAGGAATCAAATTGAAGCCCATGTAGGGAATGGTGCAGCCGGCTTCCGCCCATTCCTTCTTGAGCAGCTTCACCTCCTCGGCGACCTCGGTGACGCGCTTGTCCGACAACAGGCCGGCGATCGGCAATGGAACCATCGCCCGCACCTTGCCGTCGGCCACGACACAGACGCCGCCCTGCTGCGCGCCGATCGCGGCGACGGCGGCCTGCATGTCGGCCTCGTTGGTGCCGGCGACGATGATGTTGTGGCTGTCATGGCCGACGCTGGAGGCGACGGCGCCGCGCTTGAGGCCAAAGTCCTTCAAGAGCCCGTGCGCGACATTGCCGGCCGACTTGCCGTGGCGCTCGATCACGGCGACGAAGCAGAGACCGTAGCGCGCAAACAGCGTCTCCCAATCGTTGGCCGGCTCGATCGCGACCTTGTCGTGGATCAGCGTGATGCCGGGCAGCGCCGTCTTGATCGCATTGACGGTGCAGGCCTTGGTGGGCAGCTCCGGCGTCAGCGTCATCTGTCTTGGCAGCTTCACCGTGGCATAGGCGGCCTTCGGGTACTGATAGCGCTGCGACAGCGCCTGATCGAGACGCGGCGTGATCTTGCCTTTGTCCACCACCAGCTCGCCGCCATACCAGGTCGATTGCGGCTTCAGGCCGTCGTCGAGCAGCACCAGATCGGCGCGGCGGCCACCGCCGAGACCGCCGATCTCGCCATCCATCGCAAAGCGCGTCGCGCCGTGCAGCGAGCCCATCGACCACGCCTGCTCCGGCGACATCCCCGCCTTCACCGCCTCGCGCACCACCCAGTCGAGGCCGAACAGCATGAGATCGTCGGCATCGCGATCGTCGGTGCACACGGCGGTGCGCTTGTGCGAGGCGCCGAGCTCGGTGACGGTGCGGATCGCCTGCGGCAGGCTGTGCCACGGCGTCGTCGGCGGACCACCGCGCAGAAAAATCCAGACGCCGGCATCGAGCAGGTCGTCGGCGATGTCGCGGTCGATCGCCTCATGCGTATCGGTGACGCCGCTCGCGGCATAGGCCGCGACGAACTCGCGGCCATAGACATGCCCGGACACCGGCCGTCCGCGCTGCAAAGCCGCCGCAAGGATGGCATGGCTGCGCTCGTCGCCCATGCAGACCGGCACGAAATCCATCTTCTCGCCGAGCGCGACCGCCTCCGGCCAGCGATCGAACAGGCCGGCGATCTTGTCCGGCGTGAGATCGCCGCCCGCCGTCTCCAGCGCCGCCGAGGTCGCCGGCACGGTCGAGGGCACGGTGAGGAAGATCGACAGCGGCGCCTGCCGCGCATCCTCCAGCATCGCCTCAACGCCGGCGACGTCCATGACGTTGCCGATCTCGTGGCTGTCGCAGAAGATCGTCGTGGTGCCGTTGAGCAGCGCGGCCTCCGCATAGGCGCAGGCCGTCACCATCGAGGATTCGATGTGGATGTGCGGATCGACGAGGCCGGGCGCGATGATGCCGCCGGCCGCGTCATGGATCGCGAACCCGCTCGGTATCGCCTTGTGCGCCCCGGCCGGCTTCACCGCCGCGACGCGCCCGCCGGTGATCCACAGCTCGCGGTTCGGGAGAATGCGCTCCGAATAGGTCGACAGCACGCGGGCGCCGGTGATGACGAGATCGGGTGCGGCGCGACCCGATGCGACGTCGGCGAGCCGCCGCGTCATGGTGTGCAGGGGGCCGACCGAGAAGCGCGTGAGTTTGGTCATGCGGTGAACTCGCTGAACGTGCTGGCCTATTGCGGCAGGATCGTTGCGCGACGTCGCGGCCCCCGCAAGCCCAAATAGGCTAGCGACCTGCTCACGTCTTGAGCATACGCGGGGGAACGACCGTGCCGATCGGGTTCGAGGGCAACAAGTCGGCGGGTAAGCGCCTCACGCAATCAACTCACGCCTATAAAGAGGAATCTAGTCGATGAAGGAAGTTGTAACTGCGGGACAAGCTAGCATCATAGTGGTTGGTCGCAGATTTTAGCTTATCCTGTTGACCCCGGCCTATGACTTCCGAAGTTTGACACTAGATTTCGGATTTTCGGTTGACATTTCGTTCCTGTTATGTTCAAATGATCGTCCATTTCGGCAAGTCGTTTGAGCAAATGGTGAAAAAGTTTGCACTCCCCCTTAGATTGTGTTGCAAGGAAGCATTAGGCTCTCAACCTCTTCCCGTTCTGCAATTGCAGCCAAAAGTGTAGATAGATTTCTCCTGTCGGATAGAAAATGGGGGTGACCTCTAAGGTCCCCCCACTCGACCGAGCTATTTATCTCGTGGTCCCCGCTATATTCGGCGTAGTTCCGAACGCCAAAGCTAGTCAGGCTGCGCCACGCCCCGGAGCGCCGCCGTCAGCTCCCCTGCGATATCCCGCACCATTCCCCCGACCACCGGCACCCGATCCTCGGTCAGCCGGCTCGCCAGGCCCGACACCGAGATCGCCGCCACCGGCTCGCGGCAGGAATCGTGGACGACGGCGGCGATGCAGCGCAGGCCGAGGCGTGCCTCTTCGTCGTCGACGGCGTAGCCCTGGCGGCGGATGGTCTCGAGCTCGCGGAACAGGTCGCTGGCGCGGATGATCGATTTCTCGGTCAGGCGCGGCATGCCCTGGCGGTGGATGATGCCGTTGACGTCGTCATCGGAATAGGTCGCGAGCACCGCCTTGCCCATGCCGGAGGCGACCATGGCGAGGCGGCCCCCGACCTTGGTCAGCGAGCGCATGATCTCGCGGCTGTCCAGCCGCAGCAGCACCATCAGCGATTCATCGTCGACGACGGCGAGATTGGCGGTCTCGCGCGACTGGTCGCGCAGCCTTCGCAGATAGGGAATCGCCAGCGCGACGAAATTGCGCCGACGCGTGAAGGTCGCGCCGACGGCAAAGCTCTGCGCGCCGACGTGCCATTTCGATTCCATGCGGTCGAACTGGACGAAGCGGCGCTTCTCGAGCGTGGTCAGCAGGCGATGAACGGTCGAGGTCGAAAGCCCGGCACGGACGGCGAGATCGCTGAGGCGATAGCCTTCGTCGTCTTCGGCGAGAATCTCCAGGATCTGGAGCGCGCGGCCGACGGATTGCACGCCGCCGTCGCGGGGTTCGGCCGCAGCATCCGCGCGTGGCTCGATCGTCTTGCGACGGATCACGTGGCGCCTCTCTGCACCGCCCTCACAGGCGGCGCCGTTGCCGGACGGACGGATCTTGCTTCGTCACGCTATCAAAGAAAGTGCCGCCCCGGCGAGACGCCGGAGCGGCATTCGCATCGATTTGACTTAGAGCAGGCCCGCGCCGCGCGCCCACTTGTACTTGGCGCCGAGCACCTCGACCGGCAGCTCGGTCGAATAGGCATAGGCCGGGATGCCGTTCTGGTAGAGATATTCGGCGGCCTCCTCGACCTCGACGTCGCCGGCGAGCGAGGCGACGATCGGCTTGACGAAGCCCTTGGCCTCCATCTCCTTCTTCACCTCGACCATGTTGCGCGCGAACACCATCGGCGGGGTCACGATCGTGTGCCAGTAGCCGAGGATCAGCGCGTGGATGCGCTCGTCCGACAGGCCGAGCTTGACCGTGTTCACATAGGTGATCGGCGGCTCGCCGCCGGTGATGTCGACCGGGTTGCCGGCGGCACCGAACGGCGGGATGAACTTGCGGAAGGCGGCATCGAGGTCGGCCGGCATGGTCATCAGCGACAGGCCGTTGTCGACGACGGCGTCGGAGAGCAGCACGCCCGAGCCGCCGGCGCCGGTGATGATGAGGACGTTCTCACCCTTCGGCGTCGGCAGCACCGGCACGCCACGGGCAAACTCGAGCAGCTGGCGCAGCGAGCGGGCGCGGATGACGCCGGACTGCTTCAGCACGTCCTCATAGATCTTGTCGTTGCCGGCGAGCGCGCCGGTGTGCGACGAGGCGGCCTTGGCGCCAGCAGACGTGCGGCCGGCCTTGAGCACGATGACCGGCTTCTTCTTGGAGACGCGCTTGGCGGCTTCCGCAAAGGCACGGCCGTCCTTGAGGTCCTCGCAGTGCTGCGCGATCAGGTTGGTGTTCGGGTCCTGCTCGAAGAAGGCGAGCAGATCGTCCTCGTCGATATCCGACTTGTTGCCGAGGCCCACGATGGCCGACACACCCATTTTCGCCGAGCGCGAAAAACCGATGATGGCCATGCCGATGCCACCCGACTGCGACGACAGCGCCGCGTGGCCCTTGACGTCGTAGGCGGTGCAGAAGGTCGCGCAGAGATTGGCCGGCGTGTAGTAGAAGCCGTAGATGTTCGGCCCCATCAGGCGGACATTGTACTTCTTGCCGATCTCGACGATCTCGGCCTGCAGCTCCGGTTCATTGGCTTCGGCAAAGCCCGACGGAATCAGCACCGCGCCCGGGATCTGCTTCTCGCCGCATTCGGTCAGCGCGCCGGCGACGAACTTGGCGGGGATCGCGAACACCGCGGTGTCGATCACGCCGGGCACGTCCTTGACGCTCTTGTAGGCCTTGTAGCCGAGGATCTCGGAGGCCTTCGGGTGGATCGGGTAGATCTGGCCCTTGTAGCCGCCGTTGATCAGGTTCTTCATCACCGAGTTGCCGATCTTGCCGTCCTCGGCGGAGGCGCCGATCACGGCGACCGCCTGCGGCTTCATGATGCGGTTCATCGCGGTGACGATTTCCTCGTTCGAGCGCGGCGCCGGACGGGGCTTGTAGTCGAAATCGACGACGATGCGGACGTCGGCCGCAATCGCGCCGGTCTTGGTCGCGAACACCGGATTGAGGTCGAGCTCGACGATTTCAGGGAAATCGCTGACCAGCTTCGACACCTTGACGATGACGTCCGCCAGCGCCTCGCGGCTGACGGCATCGCCGCCGCGCACGCCCTTCAACATTTCGTGGGCCTGGATGCCGTCGAGCATCGACAGGGCATCGTCCTTGGTCGCGGGGGCGAGGCGGAATGTCACATCCTTCAGAACCTCGACCAGCACGCCGCCGAGGCCAAAGGCCACCAGCTTGCCGAACGAGCCGTCGGTGATCGAACCGACGATCACCTCGGTACCGCCGGTCAGCATCTGCTGCACCTGGATGCCTTCGATCTTGGCGTCGGCCTTGTACTTCTTCGCATTCGCGAGAATGGTCTCATACGCCGTCTTCGCATCGTCGGCGGTCTTGACGCCGACAATGACGCCGCCGGCTTCCGTCTTATGCAGAATGTCGGGCGAAACGATCTTCATCACGACCGGAAAACCCATGTCGCCCGCGAGCTTGGCCGCTTCGGCCGCGGACTTCGCCAGTCCCTCCTTCGGCACCGGAATGCCGTAGGCGTCGCAGACGATCTTGCCTTCGGGCGCGGTGAGGCTGGTGCGTTTATCCGCCTTCACACGATCGAGAACGTCTCGGATCGTGGCCTTGGCATTCGGGATGGCGTCAGACATCGGGGCTTCCTCCTGGGGATTGCTGGTCGTTTATGGCATTTGGTATGCCAGACGCAAACTTTGTCAAGCGCGACGAAGATGTGGACACGCTGAAAAAGCTCGCAGCTTGACATCCTGGCATCTGGTATGCCAAAAAACTTGGACGCAAAATGCTGTAAACAAGCATCTCCCAAGGAGAGGAGACGGTCTTGTCTACAGAAAAAACGAACAAGGCATTGCCCATCATGGCCGAGGCCGACATCGCGATCGCTCGCATCGCCCCGGAGACGAGCTTCAAGAATAAGGCCTATGAGGCCTTGAAAGAAGCCATTCTGAAGATGGACATCTACGCCTCGCCCGAGCCTGTCATGCTCGACGAGCGCGCTCTCTCCGAGCGCCTCGGTGTCAGCCGCACGCCCATTCGCGAAGCGATCGCGATGCTGGAGCAGGACGGCTTCGTGAAGACCGTGCCGCGCCGTGGCATCGTCGTGGTGCGCCGGACCAAGAGCGAGATCGTCGACATGATCCGCGCCTGGGCGGCGCTGGAGAGCATGGCGGCGCGCCTGATCACCACGATCGCGCGCAAGAAGGACATCTCGGCGCTGCGCGACTACTTCAAGGACTTCGGCAAGGACCGCCCGCCGCAGGAGCACGTCGAGGAGTATTCGAAGGCGAACATCGCGTTTCATCAGGCGCTGATCTCGCTGTCGGAATCGCCGGTACTGGTCGACATGACCAACGACATCCTGCTGCACGTGCGCGGCTATCGCCAGCTCACGATCGGGCGCACCGATCGTATCGCGGCCTCCCTGCCCGAGCATCTCGCGATCATCGAGGCGCTGGAAGAACGCAACACCGAGCTCGCCGAAAAGCGGGCCCGTGATCACACGCTGGGCCTCGCGACCTATGTCGAGACGCACGGCCAGGAACTATTCAGCTGACAGGTTCAAACAGAAGAAGACGCCGCAAAGCGCCTTCGTAGACGACCAGGGAGAGAGGCGCATGGCGCAGACTGCTGTTAAGACCGAGGCACCGGACACGCACGAGGAGCTCACGGACGGTTTTCATCTCGTCATCGACGCGATGAAGCTGAACGGGATCGACACGATCTACAACGTGCCGGGCATTCCGATCACCGATCTCGGTCGCATGGCGCAGGCTGAAGGCATCCGCGTGCTCTCCTTCCGTCACGAGCAGAACGCCGGCTACGCCGCCGCGATCGCCGGCTTCCTCACCAAGAAGCCGGGCGTCTGCCTCACCGTCTCCGCTCCCGGCTTTCTCAACGGCCTCACTGCGCTCGCGCATGCGACGACGAACTGCTTCCCGATGATCCTGGTCTCGGGCTCCTCGGAGCGCGAGATCGTCGACCTGCAGCAGGGCGACTATGAAGAGATGGATCAGCTCGCGATCGCCAAGCCGCTGTGCAAGGCGGCGTTCCGCGTGCTGCACGCGCAGGACATCGGCATCGGCTTCGCCCGCGCGATCCGCGCCGCCGTCTCGGGCCGTCCGGGCGGCGTCTATCTCGACCTGCCGGCAAAGCTGTTCGGCCAGGTGATGAACGCGCAAGCCGGCGCGGCCTCGCTGGTCAAGGTGATCGATCCGGCCCCGGCGCAGATCCCCTCCCCCGACTCGGTGAAGCGCGCGCTCGATCTGTTGAAGAACGCGAAACGCCCGCTGATCATCCTCGGCAAGGGGGCGGCCTACGCGCAGGCCGACGAGGCGATCAAGACCTTCGTCGAGAAGAGCGGCGTGCCGTTCCTGCCGATGAGCATGGCCAAGGGCCTCCTGCCCGACCTGCATCCGCAGTGCGCCGGCGCGGCGCGCTCGACCGTGCTGAAGGACTCCGACGTCGTCATGCTGATCGGCGCCCGCCTCAACTGGCTGTTGTCGCACGGCAAGGGCAAGAGCTGGGGCGAACAGCCGAAGAAGTTCATCCAGGTCGACATCGAGCCGAAGGAGATGGACTCCAACGTCGAGATCGCGGCCCCCGTGGTCGGCGACATCGGCTCGGTCGTCACGGCTTTCAGCGAGGCGATGGGCAGCAACTGGCCCAAGGCTTCGGTCGAGTGGCTGAGCGCGGTGCAGAAGAAGCGCGAGGACAACGTCGCCAAGATGGCGCCGCGGCTGATGAACAACAACTCGCCGATGGACTATCACGGCGCGCTCGGCGTGCTCCGCACCATCATCAAGGAGCGTCCGGACGCGGTCCTAGTCAACGAGGGCGCCAACACGCTCGACCTCGCCCGCGGCGTCATCGACATGTACCAGCCGCGCAAGCGGCTCGACGTCGGCACCTGGGGCGTCATGGGCATCGGCATGGGCTCGGCCATCGCCGCCGCGGTCGAGACCGGTAAGCCGGTGCTGGCGATCGAGGGCGACAGCGCCTTCGGCTTCTCCGGCATGGAGGTCGAGACGATCTGTCGCTACAATCTTCCGATCTGCGTCGTTATCTTCAACAATGACGGCATCTATCGCGGCACCGATCAGAACGCGGCGGGCGACGACCCGGCGACCACCGTGTTCGTCAAGGGCGCGCGCTATGACAAGATGATGGAGGCCTTCGGCGGCGTTGGCGTCAACGCGACCTCGCCAGACGAGCTGAAGCGCGCCGTCAACGACGCGATGGATTCCGGCAAGCCGACCTTGATCAACGCCGTGATCGATCCTGCTGCGGGATCCGAGAGCGGCCGTATCGGCAACCTCAATCCGCAGAGCGTGCTGACGAAGAAGAAGTAAAGGCCACCCGCAAGGACATCAGATGCCCGCTGTCGCGGGATGACCAATCGTTACGGAGAGCAAGACATGACCAAGGCGCTCGAGGGCGTTCGCATTCTCGATTTCACCCACGTCCAGTCCGGACCGACCTGCACGCAGCTGCTGGCCTGGTTCGGCGCCGACGTGATCAAGGTCGAGCGGCCGGGCGTGGGTGACATCACCCGCGGCCAGCTTCAGGACATTCCCAACGTGGACAGCCTCTATTTCACGATGCTGAACCACAACAAGCGGTCGATCACGCTCGACACCAAGAACCCCAAGGGCAAGGAGGTTCTGACCGAGCTGATCAAGAAGTGCGACGTGCTGGTCGAGAATTTCGGCCCCGGCGTGCTCGATCGCATGGGCTTCCCCTGGGAGAAGATCCAGGCGATCAACCCGAAGATGATCGTCGCCTCGATCAAGGGCTTCGGCCCTGGTCCCTACGAGGACTGCAAGGTCTATGAGAACGTCGCGCAGTGCACCGGCGGCGCCGCCTCGACCACCGGCTTCCGTGACGGCCTGCCGCTGGTCACCGGCGCGCAGATCGGCGATTCCGGCACCGGCCTGCACCTGGCGCTCGGCATCGTCACCGCGCTCTATCAGCGCACCCACACCGGCCGTGGCCAGCGCGTCACCGCCGCGATGCAGGACGGCGTCTTGAACCTCTGCCGCGTCAAGCTGCGCGACCAGCAGCGCCTCGAGCACGGCCCGCTGAAGGAATACAGCCAGTTCGGCGAGGGCGTGCCGTTCGGCGACGCCGTGCCGCGCGCCGGCAATGATTCCGGCGGCGGCCAGCCCGGTCGCATCCTGAAGTGCAAGGGCTGGGAAACCGACCCGAACGCCTACATCTACTTCATCACCCAGGCCCCGGTCTGGGAGAAGATCTGCGACGTGATCGGCGAGCCGACCTGGAAGACCGACCCGAACTACGCCAAGCCCGCCGCCCGCCTGCCGCGCCTGAACGAGATCTTCGGCCGCATCGAGCAGTGGACCATGACCAAGACCAAGTTCGAGGCCATGGACATCTTGAACGAGTTCGACATCCCCTGCGGCCCGATCCTGTCGATGAAGGAGATCGCCGAGGACGAGTCGCTGCGCAAGACCGGCACTCTGGTCGAGGTCGACCACCCGACCCGCGGCAAGTATCTCTCGGTCGGTAACCCGATCAAGCTGTCGGACAGCCCGGCCGACGTCACGCGCTCGCCGCTGCTCGGCGAGCACACCGACGAGATCCTGCGCCAGGTGCTGGGCTTCAGCGACCATCAGGTCGCCGAGATCCACGACTCCGGCGCACTCGATCCGCCGCGCAAGGAAGCTGCTGAGTAAGCGGCAACGCAGCACCAAGGCAGGAGCGGCGCGAGCGCCGCAGCACCTACCTCCCACCGACATCAAGCCGCCGGCATCGCCCGGCGGCTTTTTGATTCCCGCCCACCGAGACTTGACCTCTCCTGGCACGCTTCTGCGAAGGATATCGCCCGCTGCCCTACTTGTCGCGCTGAGATCCACCCAAATCCCAGTCGGGCCGAACCTCTTGGTCTCTTGCGCGGCGATAAGCTGGCACCGGGTCGCCGGGTCGCGTCACCGCCAGCGCCGATAGTCGCTTGAGAGCTTTCTCGCGAACGCGCGCTGACAAATCAGACTGCGATAAACGTTGGAGTTTCTCGGCTGCCTCGGGCGTACCGATATCATGCAGCGCCCAGATGCACTTGATTGCCAGGGATTCATTGTCGTTGCAGGCGAGATAATCATGCTTGCGCAACGCGGTCCGATACAGGCAGTCAATGGTGACCGGCAAACGCAAATCTTGAAGGGCGCCGGCTATGTCTTCGTGACTGTGGTGCCAATCTTCTCCCATCAGCTTGCACAGCAACGGAGCCCATTGCCGCGAGAGACCAAACCGAAATGCGAGGATGAGCGCAAATCTGAGGTTATCGGTCGACCTCTCTGTCAAACTCTCCTCAAGCTCGACGCGAACGATCTCGGGCGTAGTTCGCGGATTTGCGCCGAATTGCGCGATGAAGGATTCCTCCGAGAGGCCTCCTTGCACAAGGTCCCAAATGAGGCGCCTTTTCGGGACGTCCATATCCGGCTCCAACGTCCAACGCTTCCAGTTCGATCGACCAGCTGATGACAACAATAGTTGTCGATCTTAGCTAGATAAATCTGCAATGTCGACGCGAGCGTCTGGATGACGCCTGTCCCAGTCGTAGAGAATTCGACGGCTTAGGACCCTGGCTGTGTGAAAACGCTGCGCGGCTGTTATGATTCTCCAGTGATTCTTTTGGGGGAATCGATGAGGCGCTTCGTTGAAGAGGCGGATCGTGGGCAATGGACGCTGTTGCCTGAATGCCTCGATGATTTCATTGACGAGAGCAACCCCGTTCGCGTGATCGACGCATTTGTCGAAGCGCTCGATTTGTCTGAGATGGGTTTTGAAGGGGTGGAGCCGGCAGCCACCGGTCGGCCGTCGTACCACCCCTCGGTTCTCCTGAAGCTTTACATCTACGGCTATCTGAACCGGGTGCAGTCGAGCCGGCGGCTCGAACGGGAGGCCGGCCGCAATCTCGAGGTGATGTGGCTGCTGGGTCGGCTCGCGCCCGATCACAAGACCATCGCCGACTTCCGTAAAGACAACGGCCTGGCGCTTCGCATGGTCTGTGCGCGCTTTGTCGAACTCTGCCGTGGGATGGGCCTTCTGGCGACGGCGAGCGTCGCCATCGATGGCAGCAAGTTCAAAGCCGTGAACAACCGAGACAAGAACTTCACACGGGCAAAGGTCCAACGGCGGCGTGCTCAGCTGGAGGAGAGCGTCGCGCGTTATCTGAGCCAACTTGACACGGCCGACCGCCAGGAGCCGACAGAGGCGCTGGCTGCGAAGGTGACGAGACTTGCCGAGAAGCTCACGAAGCTGAAGGAGGAAATGGGCAAGCTTGCCGCGTATGAGAAGCAGATGCTTGCGTCGTCCGATCAGCAAATCTCTCTGACCGATCCCGACAGCCGCTCGATGGCAACGAGCGGCCGCGGCTCCGGCGTTGTCGGCTACAATGTACAGGTCGCCGTGGACACCGAGCACCATCTGATTGTGACGCACGAGGTCACGAACAGCGGTTCAGATCGCGCCCAACTTGCTAACATGGCCAAACAGGCAAAGGCCGTTCTCAAGAGCGAGACGCTCGACGCTGTAGCCGATCGCGGCTACTTCAATAGCCCAGAGATCCTCGCGTGCCACGAGGCCGGAATCACGGTGACGCTGCCCAAGCCGCAGACGTCAAATGCTAAGTCGGAGGGACGCTTCGGTAAGCAGGACTTTGTCTATTTGCCAGAACAGGATGCCTATCGCTGCCCAGCTGGAGAGCGATTACCGTATCGCTATACAAACGAAGAAGACGGCAAGGTGTTGCGGCGCTACTGGACCACAGCCTGTCAAACCTGTTCGCTCAAATCCCAGTGCACGCCGGGGCCGGAGCGGCGGATTACACGGTGGGAGCACGAGCATCTGCTTGAGGCAGTGCAGCAGCGCCTTGACGCAAACCCGGAAGCGATGCGCCAGCGGCGCGAGACGGTCGAACATCCGTTCGGCACGATGAAGGCCCGTATGGGAGCGACGCACTTCCTCACTAAATCGCTCCCAAAAGTAGCCGCCGAGATGGCCCTATCGGTTCTGGCCTACAACCTCACACGGGTCATGAACATCGTCGGGGTCAAGCCGTTGATCGCGGCAATCACAGCCTGAGAAACGCCCGCGTCCTCGTGGTCAGGACGGACGTCCGCAAGGCCGTTTTTACACGACCAAGACCCGGAGCGGACATCCTGAGGCAGTTGCGCGAGGTTGCCCAGATGAACGCGTACGATCCGAGTTTCACGACGATCTAGGAGATTTCTTCATCCAGATCGAATGGTCGGACGTTACGGTCAACGAAACGATTGAAGCGTTGCAGACGATCGAGGCCGACGAGCATGGGCGTTTGCTCGCACCTATAGCCTGAACCCAGATTGTTCATCTGTGCTCAGCGACTCTGAAAAAACCCGTCATTATGGGTACGCCACTTTTTATCCGACAGCCACAAGTAGTCCTGATCAGGCATGAGGGGCACGGCTTTCACGATCTCTCTGGAAATCGGAAGAAAGAAGCTCGACCGATCCTGCGTCACCTTGAGCGATTTGATCGGCACGACGATGCTTTCCTTTCCCGTTGTAAAAAAGCCGCCAGAAGCGACGATCGCGTAATCTCGGCCATCTTTCGTGCCAAAAACGATATTTCTAACCTCGCCTACGATCTTGTCGTCGGAACTGCGGACTTCCGCGCCGATCATTTCGTCCGTCCTCAAGCCGGGGGTGAGTTCATCAATCCTTGAAAGCGGCTTTGCGTCCTTTTTGTCACGACTGCCCAGCGCCGCTCCGCGTTTAGCTCTCGGCTCCCGCGCTGCGTTTTGTTTATCGGCATCTTCCTCGTCATTATCGCCCAACGAGCCCATTGGCGGCCCGGCTATCAATTCACGGATATTTGCTAGAAGACGCTCACAGTCCTCCTGACGCCCGTAGGACCGGAGCGTGAATGCAGCATCCCGCAAACTTCTTAGATCGCGTACCGACTGACTATTGGCGGGACCACGCAGCTTGGGATTCTGTTGTATAGCTTCTTCCAGCTTGGCGTCGGCGATCTCACACTCTGCCTCAGCGCCTGTGGCTCCAATGGCTGCCAGAAAGATGGTCACTATCAGCGCTTGCAACTTCATCATTTTGTTGATCCGATCATCGGTAATATTCTTATGCGCTCAGTTCTCGAATCTGTTCAACAGTCCTGCGAACCGGATCGACGGAATGGCTCAAGCTTTCGCGATGATTGAGCTTAGCGGCACATCCAGCGAGTAGATCAAGCCGGCCGGCTCGTAAGAAAGCTGCACCTGGCCATGGAGCTGCTGACCGAGGGATTGCATCATGCGCGTCCCAAAGCTGCTGCGCGTGGGCGGCCGAACGGGCGGACCTCCTCGTTCCGTCCAAGTCAGGCAAAGCCGCTGCTTTTCCTCATCTATCTTCCAGGCGACCTCCACGCTGCCAGCGGAGGTCGACAGTGCGCCAAATTTTATGGTGTTGGTGCAAAGTTCATTGAGCGTCATTGCGAGGGCAATAACGGCACTTGAGGCCACCTTGATATCTGGCCCATTGAAATGGAAACGTCTGTTTCCTTGACTGTCAAAGGGCTCGGTTGCGCCGCTCACGGTGCGGGTAAGGCTGGCGTTCGACCAACTGACTTGCATCAGCAAATCATGGGCGCGCGATAGCGCCAGCAACCGGCCTTCCATAGCCTTCTGCCCGTGCTCGATACTGGTTGTGGTCCGAAAGCTTTGCGACGCGATGGCACTGACGGTTGCGAGGTTGTTCTTTATGCGATGATGGAGTTCGCCCACGATCAGCTTCTGCAACTTGTCTGCTGCATCGCGCTGCTCTGCGTCGATAGAAGACTGCATGAGCAAGGCCTTGGCATCGATGTTGGCCTGCTCAAGTAATAAGCGAAGGCTATCATTCTCTGCGGAGAGCGCGGCCTCTTGTGCGGATATTCGCTTAAGTTCGATTGCTTCCGGGCTGTAACCGTTCTTATCTGTCGGCAACAGGGACGCGTCTGGAATCGTCGTCAGTGCGCCCGCACCGACCATCGCCTGCAGTTCGGTGATCATTTGGCCATTGCTTAGCGGCTTGCCAAAGAAGCGGCTGTCCTGAGGCCTATCTGCGTCGGAAGGCTCAACTTGGCCGGAAACCAAAATGATCTTGATGGCCGGCCAGCGGTCGTGGACCGCGTGAGCAAGCTTGAGCCCATCCATGCTGCCGGGCATCTGAATATCGGTAAAGAGGAGCGATATGTCAGAGCGTGATTCGAGAATAGAGAGCGCCTCGTCGGCATCGACGGCCTGCACAGGAGAGAACCCGGCATCTTCCACAATATCCACCGCCCGCATACGCAGCATCATTTCGTCCTCGACAACGAGGACTTTTGGTACTTCAGGTAAATCGGAGGTCATGCAAACCCTGGAAAAGAGGAGGATAAGTGCGTTTCACGGCGTCGCCATGATTCGCGTCGGCCGGGCCGACACTTCTGCGAAGCCCAGTTCGCAAGCTGGCACTTTTCTGGCCATTGTCTTCAGGCGCGGGGCGAACCATCGTATGCTGGACGATGATAGCTTTCGGCGCCTTAGCGGCCGGCCGTTACCAGACGAGCTTGCACGATTGTTTGGCTTGAACTCGTATTTTGCAGACAGGATGTAGTGAAGTGAGGCCACGTCTGCGCTGAGCAGTTTGCTGACGCCGTTCTCACTGCCAGCCGGTCTCCCTTGGCTAACGCGGCGACCTCGCTCGCTTCGAGCTTTGGTGCAAAGCCAAGCAAGGCAACTGTCAGCGCTCCCAGAAGCGCGAAAATGCCGAGGGCTGTGAATGATCTTTTCATTGTGGTTTGCTGCCCCAGGTCGTCTCGATCTATCCACTCCGGAGATCATGGATGACAACAGCCATAACGAGAAATTGTTCCAGTTCCGCAATCCTCGCGTCGACGACTGGATTGCCTATAATTTGCCGATTGGCGCGCGTGAGGCCGTCAATTGGGGAGGCCCGGAGTCGCGGACGCGGTGCTCACTTCCGAAAAGCCCCTCGGCGTGGCAGAACAGATGCGAAGGGCGGCTAAAGCTAGCAACGCGGACGAGGCGATTGCCATCCTAGAAACGCGCCCGGATATTCATGTCGTCTTTACCGATATCCAGATGGCCGGATCGATGGATGGGCTCAAGCTCGCGCACTTTGTGCGTGGTCGCTGGCCCGATCAAGATCATCGCGACTTCAGGACATCATGCGTTCAAAGAAGCCGATTACCGGAGGGAAGCAGATTTCTGCCTAAGCCTTATGGCTCTGACAGCATCTCCTCGATACTCCGGGAGCTAACCTCTCAAGCTTTGTAGTTTCCATTTAAGGAATTGTCTTGTTCCAGAGTCGAGTTGTGTATTTGGAACACGCTACGCTCGGAGCTCTGCACCGGCGCTCCCAATTCACCGCGCAACCAGCCCTCTACCGTTCGAGATTTCATTGGATCGACGAATCCGATTACCCGCTGATGAATTTCCTCACACGCGGGGCATTTGAACGTTCGGATACCAAGACCAGACGAACCGGGCGTGATACGCGCCAAGATTGTGGGTCTCCGGCACTTAGGACATGGTGGCTCGTAAAACAGGCTCATGACGTACTCCCTCGCATCAGACGTGAACGCGATGCTCCCAGTCACCGGATAGATGCCCGCGACTGACCGGTGGGAATAGCTTTTACCCTCGCACTCCAACATGCTGATCAATACAGATCACCTCTCAGAAAAGTTAACCGGTGGAAATCCGCCAAGAGGGGGACAAACGGCCAGCCGCGCGATCACCGCCTACGGCTGACGATCGGGCCTGTATCGGCATGTCCGGTATTAGGGACGCAGCGGACGTGACACAGTCGCCGGAGGTTCGACCGCTTGTGGACCCATCTGAGACATCTCGCTAGCATCCCACATTGTAGTAGCGAAGGCCCCTTCCAGAGTTCTGCTTTGAACCGACACGATGGTCTTCCCTCAGCTTGAGGGCAGGCATGAGGCTGCGAAAATTCCCGATCCCATACCTGGAGGCGGGGCGTTGGCCCGCGTTCTCATCGTAGGCGTTTGACTCAAATCAAATAGAACCCGCCTTAGGCTCATAGGGTTTTGCATGGTGGGCTGTCGCGAGGTTCTTTCCAAAACTCTATCGGTGAAGAGTTCATGTCCAGGCGCGTACCTCCTGTCGAAAACCGTGGTCGATCCATTCGGTTCTGGTTGGGGTTGCTCCTCGTGGTCTGCACGGTTCCGGCAATGCTGGTCGCCGGCTACCTGATCACCGACTCGTATATTGCGGCACGCGACAATGCAGAACGCAATACCGTGGCCACAACACGCGCGCTGATGCAGGCGGTCGACCGCGAGCTGCTCAGCGTCCAGTCGAGCTTGCGGGTGCTTGCAAAGTCACCCTACCTGCAGTCCGGTGATCTTGCCGCCTTTCACGAGCACTCGCGCGAACTGCTGCAGTGGCTGACAGGCAATGTAATTGTCATCGCGGACGCGGCCGGACAACTCCTGGTCAGCACGATGGTCCCCTACGGTCAGCCGTTGCCCAGAACCAGCATCCCAGGCCTGGTCCGCACCATCTTCGAGTCCGGCCGACCTGCGATTTCCGATTTTTATATCGGAGCCACATCGAGACAGCCTCAAATCGCCGTCGGTGTGCCCGTGTTTCGGGACGGGAAGGTCGCGTATGCGCTTGTGATGGGCATTCTTCCCGCGAATGTTGCCGTAATCTTGGAGCGGCAGAAGATACCGGAGGGCTGGATCGTGGCGATCCTCGACACCGGCGGGACTATCGTCGCCCGGACCAAAGATCCGGAACTGTTCATCGGCCAGCAGGGAACGCCTGAATTCCAACGCCAGACGTCGAGGGCGCAGGAGGGCATCTACGAGACCCCGACGCTGGAAGGTATCGCAGTCATCGGCGGATACCACCGGTCGTCGATCACGGGCTGGATGATCGCATTCGGCGTTCCCAAGAGCGTCTATACGACGAATCTGCGATGGGCACTGATGATCCAGAGCGCTACCGCGGTCCTCGTGCTGTTGCTCGGTGCGTTGTTGGCGGCAAGTATCAGCAGGCGAATCGTCCGCTCGATCCGCGCGATGACGACCCCGGCGCTTGCGCTGGGACTGTCCAGGAAGATTGATGTCCCGACGGTCGAAATTCGGGAGGTGAACGAGCTAGGTCACGCTCTGACAACGGCTTCCCAATTGATCAACCAGCGCGAGGTCGAGCGCGACGAGGCGCAGCACCAAAAAGCGCAAATCGAGGAGTCGCTCCGGCGATCACAGAAGCTGGAAGCGATTGGCCAGATGGCCGCCACCATCGCCCACGATTTCGGAAATCTGCTCACCCCGATCCTAGGAAACTTGGATATGCTCGAGGAGCGGATCGATGATCCCCGCTCGCGATTGCGTATCAATAATGCCCTGGCTAGTGCCAAACGGGGCCAGCAGCTCGTCCGCTCCCTTATGGCCTTCGCACGCCAAGAGCCGTCGGCAGTGACGATCATCGACATCAATCAGGCGATCCTTGCCATGGAGGGAGTGCTGGAGCAGTCGCTGGGCACAATCGGCAAGCTGATCTTCAACCTCGCATCGGAGGCTTGGCCCGTACGCGGCGACGCAACCCAACTGGAGATGGCGATCATCAACCTGGTCGTCAATGCGCGCGATGCCATGACCGCGGAAGGCACCGTGCAAATATCGACGATGAATAGGACGCTGCACGGCGAGCACGACAATCTCTCGGGCGATTACGTGGCAGTCGCGGTTTCCGACACGGGCTCGGGCATGCCGCCTGAAATCCTCGCGGTTGCATTCGAGCCCTTGTTCACGACCAAAGAGCCGGGCAAAGGCACCGGGCTCGGTCTCGCCAGCGTTTATAGATTTGCCAAACAATGCGGCGGTGTCGCGGTGATCGAGAGTGAGCTCCGCAAGGGAACCACGGTCACGATCTATCTGCCGCGTGCGCGCAACGACGCAACGACTGATAGCGGTGACTCTCGGCTCGGCCAGGCCGCCGACCTGGGCGACGTGAAGTGACGTGCTTGGCCCATTTCGGGCCCAGAGGTCATTGATTGCGACGGTGTCGTTGAGAGCCACAGCAGACATCTGCCGAAGATGCGACAGCCTCTTCGTATCCGGCGGCCGGCCAGGCCGCATCCCGCAAGGGGTGGGAGGACTCGTAGTGGTCAAAGCAAGTTGATCCGATCTGCTTCATCCCCCGACATCCACGTCGCCATGCGCATGCTCTGGTAACATGAGTTCGCCCGGCGAATCGTGGTCACAACCGTCCTACAACGTGCCAGGTTGCGATGGCCGTCCTCCAGCTCTTTCGAGGTTGAACGCTTACCTGCCGAAAATTCCGCCCACCACGCGGTGCATCGCACCGCCGATCGCGCCGATGGGACCTCCGACATTGCGCTGATGTCGCGCGCGTCCCGTGCTGCGACGGGCTTGGCGGTCGGATTTGGCAGCCTCGGCGGCCGCGTCCATCAGGACCTTGTGCTGGGCGGCATTGAGGAAGCCGGTCGTGGGGTAGCCGCGCTCCTCCTGCCAATGGGCGAGGGCGGCGCGGGTCTGTTCGTCGAACGTCCCGTTGATCTTGGTGCCGAACCCGAGCCTGGTCAGCCCTCGTTGCACCGCGCGACGCTTCGCCTTGGTGAGGCCGATCTGGTTCTCGGCCTGCTGATTGGCGTCCTGGGCAGCGATCACGGTATCGGCGGGTGCCGACGCTTCACGAGGTGTGCTGCTCAGACCAGCGTGAGCGACCTGCGCGCTTCCGGCGATCGCTAGGAGGGACAGTGCCACGATCAAGGCGCGCATGGCCTTTCCTTCGCCGATGATACGTTTCTAGAAGAGATACAGCGCGCCGAACTGAACGATCAACATCCGGTCATGCCGCTCCGTGCGATTGCAGGGTAACTGCGGCCCGGGCGGCACGGTTCCCTGGCCCCGCGCCATTGTTCCCTCGCGTTGCACGCGGAGCACGCGATCGGAGCGCACCTGGGAGGTGTCCAGCAGTGGCCGCGATCCCGGATCGTCGTGGGCGAGCCAGCCGCGGCAGGCAAGCCGTCGCATAGCCGCGAATGCGTATCTAATTACCCTTCAACTGCTCAGAGCTCCCCATTGGGCGGCTCTTTCTGCATGCGAAGTCAAATTTCGATTGAAAATCCAAATCGTCACATTCCTGCTGCATCGCAAAACGCTCATACCGCCATGCAATATAATCCGTTGTATCTGGCATCTGGTATACGTAAATTCTCCTCAGTCAGAACGTCATACCGCCTCACTGAAGGAGACAAACCATGGCCAAGACCGTCGCCCTCCCCCTCGTCCAGCCCGTGTCGCTGTTCGGCCGCCTGCTGGCGACCCTCGACCGCGTGCTGATGACCAGCGCCCGCGCCGCCAACCGCAACGGCGACCTGCCCTATTTCGGCCTCTGAGGCTCGGCGCGCTTCGCGCGCGCAGGCAACCCTCGAAGCCCAACCAAGAGCCCCGGATCTCCGGGGCTTTTGCTTTTGCGACCCCCACGCGACCTGCGACATATTGGCCCCGTGGGCGTCCCACCCGATCTCCTCAATTGCGGTCGGTCACCTCTTCATACCAAAATCAAATCGGTCGATTTGCTGCGGATGCTCCTCTTGCTGCCTGATCCCGGCTGCCAACACAACTTTTGGCTGCATGGGCATGGCAAGGAAGTCCGGGGCTGGCGACGGCCTGAAGCTGGTCACGGTGGGGATGACACCGGCGGGCTCGACAGGTCGGTGGTGGTTCGATTGGGCACAGCGGCCGGAAGAAGCCGTGCGCTCTCGGGAATGAAGGGGAGAAAGCGTCGATGAAGCGTTCCGTGCGCGTGGCCGTTATGGCTGGCATCGCCCTGATGGCAGGGCATATCCCGGCTCTGGCGGGATGGGAGCCTGTCCGGCCGGTCGAGTTCATCGTTCCGGCTGGCACCGGCGGCGGTGCCGATCAGATGGCCCGGACGATCCAGGGCATCGTCACCAAGCACAACCTGATGAAGCAGCCGCTGGTCGTGATCAACAAGTCCGGTGGCGCCGGCGGCGAAGGCTTCCTCGACGTCAAGGCGTCGGCCGGCAATCCCCACAAGATCATCATCACGCTGTCGAACCTGTTCACGACGCCGCTCGCGACCGGCATTCCGTTCAACTGGAAGGACCTCACTCCCGTCGCGATGCTGGCGCTCGACGAGTTCGTGCTCTGGGTCAATGCCGAGAAGCCCTACACCACCGCCAAGGACTACGTCGATGCGGTCAAGCAGGCCGGCGGCACCCTCAAGATGGGCGGCACCGGCTCGAAGCAGGAAGACCAGATCATCACGGTAGCCATGGAGAAGGCGACCGGCGCGAAGTTCACCTACATCCCCTACAAGGGCGGCGGCGAAGTGGCCGTGCAACTGGTGGGCAACCACATCGATTCCACCGTCAACAATCCGATCGAGGCGGTGGCGCAGTGGCGCGGCGGCAAGGTCAGGCCGCTCTGCGTGTTCGACGACAAGCCGATGGGCTTTGACGAGCCGATCACCGACGGCAAGGCCTGGAAGGACATCCCGACCTGCAAGTCTCAGGGGCTCGACATCGAATATCTGATGCTGCGCGGCATCTTCATGTCGCCACGGGCCACCAAGGACCAGATCGAATACTACGTCGACCTGTTCAAGAAGGTGCGAGAGACGCCGGAATGGCAGGACTTCATGAAGACCGGCGCCTTCAACACCACCTTCATGACCGGTGCGGACTACGCGAAGTGGGTCGAGACCGAAGAGAAGCGGCACGAGCTCCTGATGAAGGAAGCCGGCTTCCTGGCCTCGAACTGAGCGGCTCGCATGAGAAGTCACGGTGGATCGGCCGGCCCCAGCCATAAGGCGGTCGAGGCCGGCGTCACGCTCGCCATCGCGCTGTTCGGGATCATCGTGATCATCGGCAGCGTGAAGGCTGGGATCAATTGGGGCGCCGAGGGACCGCGGGCGGGGTTCTTCCCGTTCTACGTCGGCCTGCTCATCGTCGCGGCCAGCGCGATGAATGTCCGCAACACGCTGCGCGAGGACGACGGCCGTGTCTTCGCCGAATGGGGCCAGCTCCGCCAGGTCATGAGCGTGGTGGTGCCGACGGCGATCTATGTCGGCGCCCTGCCCTTCATTGGCCTCTACCTCGCGTCCATGATCTTCATCGCCTGGTTCATGCGGTGGCTCGGCAAATATGGCTGGCTCACGGTGGCAGCGGTCGCGGTCGGCACGCCGGTCGTGACCTATCTGATCTTCGAGCGCTGGTTCATGGTCCCCCTCCCCAAGGGGCCGATCGAGGATTGGCTCGGGCTCTAACAAGAAAACTCATCCGCTGAGGGTTGCAGGACCAAGCTGGCATGGAAGAACTCGCCAATCTGTTTCACGGCTTCGCAGTCGCCCTCCAACCGTTCAACATCATGGTGATGATCCTCGGCATCGTGCTCGGGGTGATCATCGGCGTGCTGCCGGGACTGGGCGGCGCCAACGGCGTCGCGATCCTGCTGCCGCTGACCTTCAGCATGCCGCCGACCTCGGCGATCATCATGCTGTCCTGCATCTATTGGGGCGCGCTGTTCGGCGGCGCCATCACCTCGATCCTGTTCAACATCCCCGGCGAACCATGGTCGGTCGCCACCACCTTCGACGGCTACCCGATGGCGCAGCAGGGCAAGGCGGGCGAGGCGCTCACGGCAGCGTTCACCTCGTCCTTCGTCGGCGCGCTGTTCGCGGTCATCATGATCACGCTGATCGCGCCGCTGGTCGCTGGCTTCGCGCTTCAGTTCGGCCCGGCCGAGAAATTCGCCGTCTATTTTCTCGCCTTCTGCAGCTTCGTCGGCCTGAGCAAGGAGCCACCCTTCAAGACGATTGCGGCGATGATGATCGGCTTCGCACTCGCGGCTGTCGGCCTGGATTCCATCACCGGCCAGCTCCGCCTCACCTTCGGCGTCACTGAACTGCTCAACGGCTTCGACTTCCTGATCGCCGTGATCGGGCTGTTCGGCATCGGCGAGATCCTGCTCACGATGGAGGAAGGCCTGAGTTTCCGCGGCGGCAATGCGCAGATCAATCTGCGTGTCGTGCTGCACACCTGGAAGGAGATGCCGGCCTATTGGGTCACGTCGCTGCGCTCCTGCCTGATCGGCTGCTGGATGGGCATCACCCCCGCCGGCGCCACGCCGGCCTCGTTCATGAGCTACGGCATCGCCAAGCGCCTTTCCAAGCGCGGCAAGAATTTCGGCCATGGCGAGATCGAAGGCGTCGTCGCTCCGGAGACGGCAGCCCATGCGGCAGGCACGGCGGCGCTGCTGCCGATGCTGTCGCTCGGCGTGCCCGGCTCCCCCACGGCGGCGGTGCTGCTCGGCGGCCTCTTGATCTGGGGCCTGCAGCCCGGCCCGATGCTGTTCGTCGAGCAGAAGGAATTCGTCTGGGGCCTGATCGCCTCGATGTATCTCGGCAACCTCGCCGGCCTGCTCGTCGTGCTGACCTGCGTTCCGGTCTTCGCGGCGATCCTGCGCATTCCCTTCAGCATCATCGCACCGCTCATCCTCGTGCTCTGTGCCATCGGCGCCTATTCGGTGCACTCGAGCACGTTCGACGTGGTGCTGATGCTGGTGTTCGGCGTGCTCGGCTATCTGTTCAAGAAGTGCGGCTATCCGCTCGCGCCGCTGGTGCTCGCCATCGTGCTCGGCGACAAGGCCGAGGAGGCCTTCCGGCAGTCACTGCTGGGATCCCAGGGATCGCTCGCGATCTTCTTCTCCAACGGGCTGGTCGGCACCATCATGGCACTCGGGTTGATCGCGCTGTTCTGGTCGGCGATCCAGCAGGGCTACAACCGGTTGCGGGCGCTCGCCACATAAACTCGCCCTTGCTCCGATAGTTGAACTACAAATATCCTCTGCTGCGTCGTATTGTCGCTGCAACGATTTGCCTTGCTTCTGCAGGCTTTTTTCATCGATCGCTGGCCTAGCAGCGGGCACGGGCTCGATGAATCCGCTTGTTTATTGGCATATCATATACCAAACTCCGCATAGCTGTTAGGACAAGAATAGACAGCCTGGAGGAAACATGACGGACTTGGCTCACGCGGGGGCGCCCGCATCTGCAAGAGTAAGCGACGCCTATCGCTGGACGCAGCTCGCGGTTGGCGTCCTGGCGATGGTGATGATCGCCAACTATCAATATGGCTGGACCTTCTTCGTCCCGGATATCGCCAAGACCTTCGGCTGGGATCGCGCGTCGATCCAGTGGGCCTTCACCCTGTTCGTGCTGTTCGAAACCTGGCTCGTGCCGGTCGAGGGCTGGTTCGTCGACAAATACGGCCCGCGCATCGTCGTGCTCGTCGGCGGCGTGCTCTGCGCGATCGGCTGGATGATCAACGCCTACGCCACCTCGCTCGACGGCTACTATCTCGGCATGATCATCGCGGGCATCGGCGCCGGCGGCGTCTACGGCACCTGCGTCGGCAACGCGCTGAAATGGTTTCCCGACAAGCGCGGCCTCGCGGCCGGCATCACCGCGGCCGGCTTCGGCGCCGGCTCGGCGCTCACCGTCGCGCCGATCCAGGCCATGATCCGCGACTCCGGCTTCCAGACCACCTTCCTGTATTTCGGTCTCGGCCAGGGCATCATCATCGTCATCCTCGCCTTCTTCCTGTTCGCGCCCAAGGAAGGCCAGGTGCCCGCGGTCACTCAGAACACCAACCTCGTCCAGAGCCGCCGCAACTACAACCCGACCGAAGTGATCCGTCAGCCGATCTTCTGGCTGATGTACTTCATGTTCGTGATCGTCGGCGCCGGCGGCCTGATGGTGACGGCCAACCTCAAGCCGATCGCCGGCGACTGGAAGGTCGACAACATTCCGGTGACGCTGATCGGCATGACCATGACGGCGGTGACGTTCGCAGCGACCATCGACCGCGTTCTGAACGGCCTGACGCGTCCGTTCTTCGGCTGGATCTCGGACATGATCGGCCGCGAGAACACGATGTTCATCGCCTTCGGCATGGAAGGCATCGGCATCTGGGCGCTGTACATGCTGGGCCACGATCCGGTGTGGTTCGTGATCCTGTCCGGCTTCGTGTTCTTCGCCTGGGGCGAGATCTACTCGCTGTTCCCCTCGACCTGCACCGACACGTTCGGCACCAAGTTCGCCACCACCAATGCCGGCCTGCTGTACACCGCCAAGGGCACGGCAGCGCTGCTGGTGCCGATCGCGAACTACATGCAGCAGTCGTCAGGCAATTGGGACCGCGTCTTCATCATCGCGGCCGGCGCCAACATCCTGGCATCGATCCTCGCGATCGCGGTGCTCAAGCCCTGGCGGAGGGTCGTGGTGCAGAAATCGACGCTCTGACGCGCCCCTTCGCGCTGCAACAAAAATAAAAAAGAACGCTTCCAGATTGACGACGCTCGGCATTTTGCCGAGCGTTTTCTTTTGCTTGGCGGACGATTTCGCTCTCGTTGCAAAGCAACATGTCGCACCCTGTGTCGCAGGCCATATTGCAGACTGGAATATATTATACCAGAATGACTTCGTGCGCAGACGAGGAGCGCGCTCGCAGCGGCATCCTCCAAGAGAGCGCGTTAGGGAGGACACATGGTTTCCAGCACAGAGGCGACACCGCCTGTCCAGGCACAGTCCAGCGGCTTCCGCTGGCTCCAGCTCGCGATGGGCATCATCTGCATGGCGATGATCGCCAACCTGCAATATGGCTGGACACTGTTCGTCGATCCGATCGACGCGAAGTTTCACTGGGGTCGCACGGCGATCCAGCTGGCCTTCACGATCTTCGTCGTCACCGAAACCTGGCTCGTGCCGGTCGAGGCCTGGTTCGTCGACAAATACGGCCCGCGCCTCGTCATCATGTTCGGCGCCGTCATGATCTCGCTGGCATGGGTGCTGAACTCCTACGCCGACTCGCTCACCCTGCTCTACGCCGGCGCCGTCATCGGCGGCATCGGCGCCGGTGCGGTGTACGGCACCTGCGTCGGCAATGCGCTGAAGTGGTTTCCCGACCGCCGCGGCCTCGCCGCCGGCGCCACCGCCGCGGGCTTCGGCGCGGGCGCCGCGCTGACCGTCGTGCCGATCGCCAGCATGATCGCCTCTAGCGGCTATCAGAGCGCCTTCTTCACCTTCGGCATCGGCCAGGGGCTGGTCGTGTTCGTGCTCGCGATCTTCCTGCGGCCGCCGACCCACGCCGCGCCTGCGCGCAAGAAGCAGCTCAACCTGCCGCAGAGCAAGATCGACTACACGCCACCGCAGGTGCTGCGCACGCCGATCTTCTGGATCATGTATCTGGTGTTCGTGATGGTGGCCTCCGGCGGCCTGATGACCGCCGCCCAGATCGCCCCGATCGCGCACGACTTCAAGATCGCCAACGAGCCGGTGTCGCTCGCCGGCTTCCAGATGGCAGCGCTGACGTTTGCGATCTCGCTCGACCGCATCTTCGACGGCTTCGGCCGTCCGGTGTTCGGCTGGATCTCGGATACGATCGGCCGCGAGCACACCATGTTCATCGCCTTCGGCACCGCCGCTTTGATGCTGCTGACGCTGGCGAATTACGGCCACAACCCGATCGTGTTCGTGCTCGCGACCGCGGTCTATTTCGGCGTGTTCGGCGAGATCTACAGCCTGTTCCCGGCGACCTCGGGCGATACGTTCGGCAGCAAATATGCCGCGACCAACAACGGCATGCTCTACACCGCGAAGGGCACCGCCTCGCTCCTGGTCCCGCTCGCGAGCCTCGTCTCCGCCAAGTATGGCTGGCAGGCCGTGTTCGTGATCGGCGTTGCGCTGAATGCGACGGCGGCGCTGATGGCGCTGTTCGTGATCAAGCCGCTGCGGCGCGCCTTCATCCTCGGCAAGGAGGCGGCGGTCACCCAGACTGCGGCGCAGGACGTTCGCACCACCGCGTAAATCACCCGCTTCTTCCCGCGACTGCAGGAGGCGCATTCCCATGCGCCTCCTTTTCTTTTGCGCGCCGTGGATGCCAGATGCCAATCCGAGCGTGCATTTGACAGCATCACTGACCTTATTTTCCAGACAATCTGCCCAGAAAACATCAAGATCCCAGTTGACTTCTGGCATAACGTATACCAGACTTTCTCCTGTTCAAGACAACAAACGGGAGGGTGCCATGAAAGTCGGAGACATCCTGCGCAACAAGACGGCGCGCGTGATCACGGTGCGAATGAACGAGACCGTCGGCATCGCGGCGCAGCTGATGCGCGCCAGCAATGTCAGCGCCCTCGTCGTGAAGGACGTCGTCCGCACGGAAGGCAACACCGCCGCCGGCATGTTCACCGAGCGCGACGTGGTGCGCGCCATCGCCGAGCACGGCGCCGCCGGCGTCACCATGAAGGTCTCGCAGCTGATCTCGCCGCAGCGGCTGATCTCCTGCAGCACCGAGGACTCGCTCGAGCACGTGCGGCACCTGATGAACGTGCATCACATCCGCCACCTCCCGGTCATCGTCGACTTCGCGCTCGCCGGCGTCATCAGCATGCGCGACGTCTCCAGCGCCTTCGACGAAGCGGAAGCTCCGGTCGCCGCCTGACGCGTCCAGCCCGGTCAGCGGAACGGGTTCATCCCCCAGGGAGTCTTGTCGGAGCAGCGCGCCGCCTGTTAGGCGGTGCGCTGAGAACAGCGGCACAGTAAGGTCGCCGCTCATTCTGACCGACAGGATTCCTCGCGATGAAAGCCTATGTCTACGGCGCCCAGGGCGCCGCGATCACCGATATCGCCAAGCCCACGCCGAAGGGCGCGCAGGTCCTGGTCCGCGTGCGCGCCTGCGGCCTCAATCGCGCCGATCTCGGCATGACGAAGGGGCATGTGCATGGCGCCGCCGGCGGCGTCGGCACGGCGCTCGGCATGGAATGGGCCGGCGAGGTCGCCGAGCTCGGTCCCGACGCCAGGGGCGTGAAGATCGGCGACAAGGTGATGGGCTCGGGCAGCGCGGCGTTCGCCGAATACACCCTCGCCGACCATGGCCGCCTGTTCCACGCGCCGTCGAACATGAACTTCGACGAGGCCGCCACGTTGCCGATCGCGCTGACCACGATGCACAATGCGGTCGTTACCAACGGCGCGCTGCAGCCCGGTCAGGCCGTGCTGGTACAAGGCGCGAGCTCCGGCGTCGGCCTGATGGCGATGCAGATCGCCAAGCTCAAGGGCGCCTCGCTGGTGGTGGGCTCCTCGACCGATGCGATGCGCCGCGGACGGCTCAACGAGTTCGGCGCCGATCTCGCCATCGACTCCAGCGATCCCGCCTGGATCGATCAGGTGCTGCAGGCGACCAACGGCGAGGGCGTCGATCTGATCATCGACCAGGTGTCCGGCAAGATCGCCAATCAGAACCTCGCCGCGACCAAGGTGCTCGGCCGCATCGTCAATGTCGGCCGGCTCGGCGGCACCCATGCCGACTTCAACTTCGACCTGCACGCGGCGCGCCGCATCACCTATGTCGGCGTCACCTTCCGCACCCGTTCGATCGAAGAGATCCGTACGATCTTCGACGAGGTGAAGAAGGACATCTGGGGCGCGGTCGAGCAGCGCACGCTGCGGCTGCCGATCGACCGCGTCTTCGCCTTCGACGACATTGGCGCGGCGTTCGCGCACATGGAGGCGAACAAGCATCTCGGCAAGATCGTGGTGACCTTGTGAACGCAACCTTCTGAGATTTAGAAGCACTCAAAACAGCGCGCGGTCCACGCACATGGACCGCGCGATCCCGGCTTTCATGGTGCGGCCTCGGCTGCTACATCCGCCGCCATGAGAGACGCCGCCTCCCATGTCGATTCCGGGAAAACCCGTGTCGCCGCGATCTCGATCGCGGCCAGCGCCAGCATGGCCGCGGCGAAGTTCATCGTCGGCGTCCTGATCGGCAGCCTCGCGCTCGTCTCCGAGGCCCTGCACAGCGCCGTCGACGTCGTCGCCACCGTGATCACCTGGATGGTGGTTCGGGTATCGGACCGACCGGCCGACGACGAACATCATTACGGCCATGGCAAGCTGGAGAGCCTGTCGGCGCTCGGCGTCATCGCCCTGCTCTACGTGCTGGCCGGCGGCGTGCTGGTCGAATCCGTCAGCCGGCTGCGCGAGGCGGCGCCGCCGCCGTCGCTGTCGGCGATTCCGTTCGTGGTGCTGCTGGTCGACATCGCCGTCAACTTCTGGCGCGCCCGCGCGCTGCACCGCGCCGCGCACGAGACCCACAGCCAGGCGCTCGCCGCCGACGCGCTGCATTTCGCCTCCGACGTGCTCGGCTCGATTGCCGTCATCGCCGGCCTGGTCCTCACCGCGTTCGGATTCTGGTGGGGGGATTCCGCCGCCGCGGTCGCGGTCGCCCTGATGATCTCGGTGCTCGGCCTGCGGCTGGCGCGCTCCACCGTAGAAACACTGCTCGACCGTGCACCAGAGGGCGCGGCCGAAAAGGCGCGCGCCGCGATCCGTTCGATCAACGGCGTCGTCGATGTCGAGCGGCTGCGGGTCCGGCTCGTCGGCGCAACGCATTTCGTCGACGCCACGGTGCAGGTGCCGCGCACCTACCCGATCGACCGCGTGCACGAGATCAAGCGCGATGCGCAGGCCGCGGTCGATGCCAGCCTGTCCGGCGCCGACGTCACCTTCACGACGGTGCCGGTCGCGCTCAGCAATGAGAGCGTGCGCGAGCGCATCATGGTGATCGCGCGCAATTCCGGCCTCGCGATCCATCACGTCACCGTCCATGACGTCGGCGGCCGCCTGATCGTGGCGATCGACCTCGAGGTCGACGGCGACATGAGCCTGTTCGCGGCGCATGCGATCGCGCACGAGCTGGAACGCAGCATCCGCGACGAATTCGGCGCCGACGTCGAGGTCGACACCCATATCGAGCCGCTCGAGCCAGAGCTGCCGTTCGGCGTCGACGCGCCGGTGCAGCGGATCGCCGAGATCGCCGCCGCCCTGCAGCGTCTCGCCGCCGAGACCGACATGTACGACGTGCACAATGTCCGCGTCCGCAACACCGAGGCCGGCGAGATCGTCAACTTCCACTGCCGCGCCGCGCCGTCGATGAGCGTGCTGAAGGTGCACGACAATGTCGACCACATCGAGCGCGGGGTGCGTCGCGCCTTCCCGAGCGTCAAGCGCGTCATCAGTCATGCCGAGCCGCCGCACGGCTGAAGCCAAGACGTCATGCTGCGTTCCCGCTTCGGACTCACTCTGCCGGCTTTTCGCCATGGCAAATCCGCATTGGATAAGATTTATTAGCTTTTGCCAAATCGTTGACTCTCGACAGCCCGAGAAATCTGGATTCAAATCAACTTGATTCGGAAGCGGCTGGGGCTCTTTCGAAATTCGGGTATCCAAGAAGTTTCGGGGGTCTACAGCATGACGCGTGCGCATGCCGCGAACGCGTGCGTCCAATCTTCTGATTCCATCAAGGGGTTGGCGCAATCGATCGCGAAACCGGCCTATCAAAGGCTGCTGACTGCTGAGCCGGTATTGCGTCGTGCTGTCCCTACTTTGATCATCGCCTTTCTCGTCACCATCTGCCTCGGCGCCTTCGTCCAGGTGCTCGACCAGAGCCGTCAGAAGCGCGGCGCGACCAAGCGCGACCTGGCCGCGATCTCCGACTTGCTCGCCGATCGCATCGGCAATCTGGCGATGCGCCCGGACCGCATCGCCCATATCGAGCACCTGCAGAGCCTGCTGCCCGACCTGATCCCCGCCTGGGGCGCAGCGCCCGGCCGCCACGTGATCGTCACCGGCGCCGACCACCGCATCCTGGCCCGGGTTCCGGTCGACGCCGCGCTCGGCGAGAACGACCGTATCCTCGATCTGATCTCGACCGCGCAGCTCTTGGCCACGCCCGGGCTGCAGGGCGCGGTCACCGAGATCACCTTGCCGAACGGCCGTCCGGCCTTCGCGGTGTCGCAGTTGATCAAGGCGCTGCCCGGCCGCGTCGTCGTGATCCAGGAGAAGCTCGAGCCGATCTGGGGCTCGGACGCCGCGCTCTCTGTGACCCTGTCGGCGACGACGGGCTTCGTCGTGCTGATCCTGGGCTTCGCCTTCCACTGGCAGTCGACCCGCGCCCGCGAGGGCGACCTGATCAACGACGCCGTGCGCGGCCGCATCGACACCGCGCTCAATCGCGGCCGCTGCGGGCTGTGGGACTGGGACCTGTCGCGCGGGCGCATCTTCTGGTCGAACTCGATGTTCGCGATGCTCGGCCTGGAAAACCGCACCGACCTCCTCACCTTCGGCGAGGTCAACGCGCTGGTGAACTCGGACGACATCGACCTGTTCGAGATCGCCGACCAGCTCGTCGCCGGCGACATCCATCAGATCGACCAGAGCTTCCGGATGCGCCACACCGAGGGCCACTGGATCTGGCTCCGGGTGCGCTGCGAGCTCAGCCAGGGCACCTCCGATTCCGGCCTGCACCTGATCGGCATCGCGGTCGACGTCACCGAGCAGAAGAGCCTGGTCGAGAAGACCGTCGAGGCCGACTTGCGCCTGCGCGACGCGATCGAGACGATCTCGGAAGCCTTCGTGCTGTGGGACGCCAACAACCGGCTGGTGCTGTGCAACTCGCACTTCCAGAAGCTGCACAAGCTGCCGGACTCCGCGGTGACCCCCGGCACCTCCTATGAGACCGTCATCGAGGTCGGCAAGATGCCGGAGATCCGCACCCGGCTGCACGACCACAGCCAGCAGGCGCCGGGCGGGCGCACCTTCGAGGCCCAGCTCGACGACGGCAGCTGGCTGCACATCAGCGAGCGCCGCACCAAGGACGGCGGCTACGTCTCGGTCGGCACCGACATCACTCGCATCAAGGAGCATGAGCAGAAGCTCATCGACAACGACCTGCGCCTGCGCGCCACCGTGATCGACCTGCAGCGCTCGCAGAGCGCGCTGGAGCGCCAGGCGATCGAGCTCGCCGACCTCGCCGAGAAGTACTCGCAGGAGAAGACGCGCGCCGAGGAAGCCAACCAGACCAAGTCGAAATTCCTCGCCAATATGAGCCACGAGCTGCGCACGCCGCTCAACGCCATCATCGGCTTCTCCGAGATCATGGGCAGCGGCATGTTCGGCTCGCTCGGCTCGGAGAAGTACCAGGAGTACTGCCACGACATCCTGACCTCGGGTCAATATCTGCTCGAGGTGATCAACGACATCCTCGACATGTCGAAGATCGAGGCCGGCCGCATGAAGCTCGACATGGAGCCGCTCGACCTCGCCAAGACGCTGGCGGAATCGCTGCGCGTCGTCTCCGGTCGCGCCTTGGACAAGAGCCTCGTGCTCGACGCCGACATCGGAGGCAGCATCCCGGTCGTCGCCGACCGTCGCGCCACCAAGCAGATCATGGTCAACCTGCTGTCGAACGCGGTGAAGTTCACCCCCGAAGGCGGCCGTGTCACAATGCGGAGTCGCGTGTTCGAGGACAAGGTCGTGCTCATCATCGCCGACACCGGCATCGGCATCCCTGCGCAGTCGCTGGCGCGCCTCGGCCGCCCGTTCGAGCAGGTCGAGAGCCAGATGACCAAGACCTATCACGGCTCCGGCCTCGGCCTCGCCATCGCCCGCTCGCTGGCCCAGTTGCACGGCGGCTCGATGCGGCTGCGCTCGCGCCTCGAATGCGGCACCGTCGTCCGCGTCACCCTGCCCCGCGACGCGTATAAGGCCACGGCGAGCATCTCGGTCGCTGCTTGAGCGCGTTCAGGGTCGGTTTGGTGACCCATCCGCTGTTCCGGATCGTCCGCCACCCCAACTGCTTGCTCAACATCCTCCCCGAACTGGTGATCGGCCTGATCATCTACGCCATGCCGCTCGTCTTGCGCATCCGGCAGGAGGAGACAGTGATGCGGGAGCAATCTGCGACCTACTGAGCGGACGCTCCTGCTCCGCGGGCTCGCAGCGCGGACCGCAACTTTCACCAAGTCCGGCGCTCGACGTCCGTGCAAGGGTTCGGTGACCATCATCGTCCCCAAGGGAGCATCGCGATGCTGAAGCGGATATGGCGCGGCTGGACCGGGGCGGCGGAGGCCGATGCCTATGAGGAGCTGCTGCGGTCGACGATCTTTCCAGCCATCGTGGATCGGGCAATCGAAGGATTTCTAGGCATCGAGCTGCTGCGCAGGCCGCTGGAGGCCGAGGTCGAATTCGTGACGATCATGACCTTCGCCGACCAGGCGGCGGTGGTTCGCTTCGCGGGTCCGGCGCATGACGCGGCGGTGGTACCGCCCGCGGCGCGGAAGCTGCTCAGCCGCTATGACGGCGAAGCCGCGCATTACGCGGTGAAGCTCGTGTGTCATGCATGACCGGGGCGCCATCAAAGGTCCCTGCATCCCGACGAAGGCACCGCATCTCCTCACGAGGAGACTTTCAGACCAGTGGGCTTTGCCCGAACCGCTGCCACAGCTTCGGATAGCGCCGAGCCAGATGCTCGTCGTCCTCCTCGAACGGATCGCCGGACGGCCCCGGTCCACCCAGGCCGGCCTCCGGCTCGGAGTGGTCGCGGACATCGCCTTGTCCGCCGCGCTCCCGAAACACCCGGTTGGCGACGTAGTAGATCTCCTCGAATTCCCAGACGCCGTCCGGTCCTGGCGCTCCATTGAACTCGGCGAGGCTGTCCGGACCGGCCATGGCGGCCTCATAGACCTCCCGGCCGCGCGTGACGAGCCAGCGCCGGAAGTACTCGAAACCATCATCCGAGCAGCCGCCATGTACGACATAGGCGGCGCCCCAGAGGTCCCAGGTATAGGCCTCGTTCAGATAGCGGCGAAACGCGACCTCGAAGCCGATGGTCTGCTCCAGGGACAGTTCGCATAGCGTCAAGGCGAGCAGATCGCTCTGCGCGTCAGGATCGCCGCCGGCGCCGGCAAGCGTTTGCGCGATGATCGACCAGAATTGGTCGGCTGGCATGGCCGGCTCCGTCATGGCTTCCCTCTCGGTCAAGTCGAAACGTATCGTCGTATCTCACGGCGCGGCATCGGATGTCCAAGACCGGGAAAGTCGCATCCTGAATTTCGGGAGGGCCTCAACCGCGCACACGACCACCCGATACGCTGGGCCATCGATCTGACGCCGCTTCGAAGCATGCGCTCGCGACGTGGACCGTCTCTGCCGCAGCAGCTTGAACTGCTCCGCTGAGCGCCGTGGTTGCGAGCGCAGCGAAGCAAGACAACGCCGTCGTTCACCGCCGGTGGCGAGTGACTGCGCCAGCGGCAACTCCGCGGACGCGCGCCTCACGCCTGCAGGCTGGGCGCGACCTCGCGGGCGATCTGGACCAGCGCCGCGATCAGCGGGGTCATCGGGTCACGCTGCGGGATGACCAGGCCGATCTGGTAGTTGATGACGGGATCGACGATCGGGATCGAGCGCACCTTGTCGGCGAGGCCGAGCGTTTCGGCGAGCTTGGCCGGCATCACGCTGGCCCAGCGGCCGGTCTTGACATGGGTGTACAGCACCAGCAGCGAGTTCGACGTCAGCGTCGGCGTCACCTCGTTGCCGGCGGCCTTCAGAGCGCGGTCGATGATGCGGCGGTTCTGCATGTCCGGGGTCAGGAGGCACAGCGGCACCTGCCCGACCTCCTGCCAGGTCACCTGATCGCGATCGCCGAACATCGCGTCGGGCGCGGTCAGCAGCCGGTAGCTCTCGTTGTAGAGCGGGATGGTGCGGACGCGGCCGATCGGCTCGTTCTCGATGTAGGTCAGCCCGGCATCGACCTCCAGGTTCTCCAGCAGCCCCAGCACGTCGGCCGACGTGCACGACATGATGCGGAACCGGACCTCCGGATGCTTGGCGCGGAACGGCGTCGTCAGCGACGCCACCATGCCGAGCACCGTCGGCACCGCCGCGATCCGGATCTCGCCCGATAGCTTGTCCTTGAGCCCGTTGATCTCCTGGCGCATCGCGCGGAAGTCGCCGACGATGCGGCGCGCCCAGTCGAGCGTGCGCTCACCCTCCGGCGTAAAGCCCTGGAACCTGGAACCGCGCTGCACCAGCATGACGCCGAGGATCTCCTCGAGCTGCTTGATGCTGGTCGACATCGTCGGCTGGGTCACGCCGCAGGCCTCGGCCGCGCGGCCGAAATGACGCTCCTTGGCCAGCGCCAGCAGCAGTTCGAGCTTGTCAATCAAGAGGTCGGCCTTCCAGCGGTTGAAGGGCCCAGTTCCGCACGTTTTCGGCGGTGCGGGCCACGGAGAAACCTATCACGGCGCGGCGGGCCCGGACACGGTAAAACGCGGCCGCAAGCCGGTCGCGCGAGCGCCCGTTTTTCGTCAACTTGTAGCTATCTCACGATTGCGTTTCGCTATCGCAGCACGGGACTGCTTTATTGATATCTTGAGCAATTCCAATTTGGATGTGCGAAACGCTTGCAACGCAGAATCGGGATCAGGATGACGCCGGTGTACGAGACGTGGGAGGCGGCGCGCGGCGCCGAAATCATCGCCCAACATAGCGGGATGGAGGGAGCAACCTTGCCCATCCTCCATGCGTTGCAGGAGACGTTCGGCCACGTGCCGGAGGATGCCATTCCGATGATCGCATCCGCTCTGAACCTCTCGCGCGCCGAGGTTTACGGCGTGTTCACGTTCTACCATGATTTCCGGGCCAAGAAGGCCGGTCGTCACGTGCTGAAGCTGTGCCGCGCCGAGGCCTGCCAGGCCGCCGGCGGCGATGCGCTCGCGGCGCGTGCCGAAGCGAAGCTCGGCATCTCCATCGGCAACACCACGGCCGATGAGCGCGTCACGCTCGAGCCGATCTACTGTCTCGGCCTGTGCGCAACCGCGCCGTCGGCCATGCTCGATGGTCGCCTGGTCGGCCGGCTCGACGAAGCCCGGATCGATGCTCTCGTCTCGGAGGCCCAGCGATGAGCGTGCGTCTTTTTGTCCCGTGTGATGCCGGCGCGCTCGCCGTCGGCGCCGATGAGGTGGCGCAGGCGCTGCACAAGGCCGCGCTGGAGCGCAATGTCGATATCGAAATCGTCCGCAACGGCTCGCGTGGGTTGTACTGGCTCGAGCCGCTGGTCGAACTGGAGACGGCGCAGGGCCGGTTCGGCTTCGGACCGGTGACGGCAGACGACGTGCCGTCCCTGCTCGATGCGATCGTCGCCGACAAGCCGCACAAGCTCTCGCTCGGCCTGACCGAGGAGATCCCGTGGCTGAAGCGGCAGACCCGCCTCACCTTCGCCCGCTGCGGCATCATCGATCCGCTGTCGCTCGACGACTACCGCGCCCATGGCGGCTACAAGGGCCTGACCCGCGCCCTGACGCTGACGCCCGATGCTGTGATCGCCGAGGTCACGACCTCGGGTCTGCGCGGCCGCGGCGGCGCAGGCTTCCCGACCGGCATCAAATGGAAGACGGTGGCGCAGACCGCGGCCGACCGCAAATACGTCATCTGCAACGCCGACGAGGGCGACAGCGGCACCTTCGCCGACCGCATGCTGATGGAAGGCGATCCCTTCGTCCTGATCGAAGGCATGACCATCTGCGGCATCGCGGTGGGCGCCACCAAGGGCTACATCTACACGCGCTCGGAATATCCGCACGCGATCGCGACCATGACCAAGGCGATCGACATCGCCAGGAAGGCCGGCCTGCTCGGCGACAAGATCGCGGGCTCCAACGCCACGTTCGAGCTGGAGGTGCGTACCGGCGCCGGCGCCTATGTCTGCGGCGAAGAGACCGCGCTGATGGAGAGCCTCGAGGGCAAGCGCGGCATCGTCCGCGCCAAGCCGCCGCTGCCCGCCCATCATGGCCTGTTCGGCAAGCCGACCGTCGTCAACAACCTGTTGTCGTTCGCCGCCATCCCCTTCATCCTCGACGAGGGCGCCAAGGCCTATGCCGATTTCGGCATGGGCCGCTCGCGCGGCACGATGCCGATCCAGATCGCCGGCAACGTCAAGTTCGGCGGCCTGTTCGAGACCGCGTTCGGCATCACGCTGGGCGAGCTGGTCGACGACATCGGCGGCGGCACCTTCACCGGCCGCCCGGTCCGTGCGGTGCAGGTCGGAGGCCCGCTCGGCGCCTACTTCCCCCGCGCCCTGTTCGACACGCCGTTCGACTACGAGGCGTTCGCCGCCAAGGACGGCCTGATCGGCCATGGCGGCATCGTCGTGTTCGACGACAGCGTCGACATGTCGAAGCAGGCCCGCTTCGCGATGGAGTTCTGCGCCATCGAATCCTGCGGCAAGTGCACGCCGTGCCGTATCGGCTCGACGCGCGGCGCCGAGACCATCGACAAGATCCGCCGCGGCGAGCGCGTCGCCGAGAACATCGCCCTGGTCGAAGACCTCTGCGGCACTATGAAGCTCGGATCGCTCTGTGCACTCGGCGGCTTCACGCCCTACCCTGTGCTCTCGGCGCTGAAGCACTTCCGCGAAGATTTCGGCCCCCAGCAGCCGCGCTTGCAGGCTGCGGAATAAGATATCGGGAACAAGGACACCGACCATGTCGCTCATCCACGAAACCGATTACGGCACACCGCTCTCCAAGTCCGAAAAGATGGTCACGCTCACCATCGACGGCCAGAGCATCACCGTTCCCGAGGGCACCTCGATCATGCGCGCGGCCATGGAGGCCGGAACGCAGATCCCGAAGCTGTGCGCGACCGACATGGTCGACGCGTTCGGCTCGTGTCGCCTCTGCCTCGTCGAGGTCGAAGGCCGCGCCGGCACCCCGGCCTCCTGCACCACGCCGGTGGCCGCGGGCCTCGTCGTTCACACCCAGACCGAGCGGCTGAAGAAGCTGCGCAAGGGCGTGATGGAGCTCTACATCTCCGACCATCCGCTCGACTGTCTGACCTGCGCTGCCAATGGCGATTGCGAGCTGCAGGACATGGCCGGCGCCGTCGGCCTGCGCGACGTGCGCTACGGCTATCAGGGCGACAACCACGTGTTCGCCGACGCCTGCGGCGAAGCCAATCCGGCCTGGCTGCCGAAGGACGAGTCGAACCCGTATTTCACCTACGATCCCTCCAAGTGCATCGTCTGCTCGCGCTGCGTCCGCGCCTGCGAGGAAGTGCAAGGCACGTTCGCGCTGACCATCTCCGGCCGCGGCTTCGACAGCCGGGTGTCGCCGGGCATGAGCGAGAGCTTCCTCGGTTCGGAATGCGTGTCGTGCGGCGCTTGCGTACAGGCCTGCCCGACCGCGACCCTGACCGAGAAGAGCGTGATCGAGATCGGCCAGCCGGAGCATTCGGCGGTCACCACCTGCGCCTATTGCGGCGTCGGCTGCGCCTTCAAGGCGGAGATGCGCGGCGAGGAAGTCGTGCGCATGGTGCCGTACAAGGATGGCAAGGCCAATCGCGGCCATTCCTGCGTCAAGGGCCGCTTCGCCTATGGCTATGCGAC
Organism: Bradyrhizobium sp. SZCCHNS1050; assembly: GCF_032484785.1. Taxonomy (NCBI): domain Bacteria; kingdom Pseudomonadati; phylum Pseudomonadota; class Alphaproteobacteria; order Hyphomicrobiales; family Nitrobacteraceae; genus Bradyrhizobium; species Bradyrhizobium sp. SZCCHNS1050. The sequence goes on from NZ_JAUETR010000001.1 coordinate 111,016, forward strand.
CCACAAGGAACGCATCCTCAAGCCGATGATCCGCGAGACCATCGACCAGCCCTGGCGCGAGGTCTCCTATGACGAGGCCTTCAAGTTCGCCGCCGACAAGCTGCGCGGCATCCAGGCCAAATACGGCCGCGACTCGATCGGCGGCATCACCTCGTCCCGCTGCACCAACGAAGAAACCTATCTGGTGCAGAAGCTGATCCGCGCCGGCTTCGGCAACAACAATGTCGACACCTGCGCCCGCGTCTGCCACTCGCCGACCGGCTATGGCCTTGCCACCACCTTCGGCACCTCCGCCGGCACGCAGGACTTCGACTCGGTCGAGGACAGCGACGTCATCATGGTGATCGGCGCCAACCCGACCGATGCGCATCCGGTGTTCGGCTCGCGCATGAAGAAGCGGCTGCGCCAGGGCGCCAAGCTGATCGTCGTCGATCCGCGCAAGATCGACCTCGTGAAGTCGGCGCACGTCAAGGCCGACTATCATCTGCCGCTGCTGCCCGGCACCAATGTCGCGATCCTGACTGCGCTGGCCCATGTCATCGTCACCGAGGGCCTCGTCAACGAGACCTTCGTGCGCGAGCGCTGCGATTGGAGCGAGTTCCAGGACTGGGCCGAGTTCGTCGCGCTGGAGAAGAACAGCCCCGAGGCGATCGCCAGCATTTCCGGCGTGGACCCGGAAGCGATCCGCGGCGCGGCCCGGCTCTACGCCAAGGGCGGCAACGGCGCGATCTATTACGGCCTCGGCGTGACCGAGCACAGCCAGGGCTCGACCACGGTGATCGCGATCGCCAACCTCGCGATGGCGACCGGCAATATTGGCCGCCGCGGCGTCGGCGTGAACCCGCTGCGCGGCCAGAACAACGTGCAGGGCTCGTGCGACATGGGCTCGTTCCCGCATGAGCTGCCGGGCTACCGCCACATCTCGGGCGACGCGGTGCGCGACCAGTTCGAGGCGATGTGGAACGTCAAGCTCAACCCTGAGCCGGGCCTGCGCATCCCGAACATGTTCGACTCCGCGATCGAAGGCACCTTCATGGGCCTCTACGTGCAGGGCGAGGACATCCTGCAGTCGGATCCCAACACCACGCATGTGGTGCAGGCGCTATCGTCGATGGAATGCGTCATCGTGCAGGACCTGTTCCTGAACGAGACCGCCAACTACGCCCACGTGTTCCTGCCGGGCTCGACCTTCCTCGAGAAGGACGGCACCTTCACCAACGCCGAGCGCCGCATCCAGCGGGTGCGCAAGGTGATGACCCCGCTCAACGGCATGGCCGACTGGGAGGTGACGATCGGTCTCGCCAAGGCGATGGGCTTCGAGATGAAGTACAATCACCCGTCCGAGATCATGGACGAGATCGCGGCGCTGACGCCGACCTTCGCCGGCGTCTCCTATCAGAAGCTCGAGGAGATGGGATCGGTGCAGTGGCCCTGCAACGAGAAGAATCCCGAGGGTTCGCCGATCATGCATGTCGACGGCTTCGTCCGCGGCAAGGGCAAGTTCGTGGTCACGGAGTATGTCGCGACCGACGAGCGCACCGGCCCGCGCTTCCCGCTCCTGCTCACCACGGGGCGCATCCTGTCGCAGTACAATGTCGGCGCCCAGACGCGGCGCACCGAGAACGTGGTGTGGCATGGCGAGGACGTGCTGGAGATCCATCCGCACGATGCCGAGCAGCGCGGCATCCGCGACGGCGACTGGGTGCGGCTGACCAGCCGCGCCGGCGAGACCACGCTGCACGCGCTGATCTCCGAGCGCGTCGCCCCCGGCGTGGTCTACACCACCTTCCACCACCCGCTGACCCAGGCCAACGTCATCACCACGGACTATTCGGACTGGGCCACCAACTGTCCGGAGTACAAGGTCACGGCAGTGCAGGTGTCGCAGTCCAACGGACCGTCGGACTGGCAGAAAGCCTATGACGAGCAGGCCCGCAACTCGCGCCGCATCGCCCCGGTCGTGGAGGCAGCGGAGTAGCATGACCGATGCAGTGCGCATCGCGGATCGTCTGGTCTGGCGCGACGGAGCCCTCACCGAGGGCCACCGCCGCGTGCCGGAGGAGACCGCGGTCGCACTGACCTACAATGGCGGCACCCAGGCCGTCATGATGGCGACGCCGCAAGACCTCCGCGACTTCGCCATCGGCTTCAGCCTGAACGAAGGTCTCGTCACGAGCCGAGACGACATCATCTCTCTCGACGTCGTCGAGCTGGATGACGGCATCGAGCTCAGGATGTGGCTGCCCGACGCGCAGGCCGAACGCTTGGCCGAGCGCCGCCGCAACATCGCCGGCCCCACCGGCTGCGGCCTGTGCGGCATCGATTCGATCAGCGAAGCGGTGCGGCCGGCGGCGCATGTCCCGGACGGCCGGCGTTTCGCTCCGCGCGACGTCATGGCGGCGCTTGAGGCCATCGAGCCGCTGCAGAAGCTCAATCACGAGACCCGCGCGGTGCATGCCGCGGCGTTCTGGACTCCCGCGCGCGGCATCGTCGGCTTGCGCGAGGATGTCGGCCGCCACAACGCGCTCGACAAGCTCGCTGGCCACCTCGCGCAAACGCGCTGTGCGGCGAGCGAGGGCATCGTGATCCTGACGAGCCGCGTCTCGGTCGAACTGGTGCAGAAGGCTGCTGCCATGGGCGCACCCATCATGGTCGCGGTCTCCGCCCCGACCGCGCTCGCCATTCGCATGGCCGAGGCCGCCGGCATCACGCTGATTGCGGTGGCCCGCAACGACGGCTTCGAAATCTTCACCCATCCCGAACGGATCGTCGCGAGCGCCGAGACCGGCGCGCGATCAACACAGACGGACAACACCCATGTCGCATAACCCCTCCGAGCGCCTCGTCTACATGGCCAACCAGATCGGCAAGTTCTTCCAGAGCCAGGGACAGGAGAAGGAGGTCGCCGGCGTCGCCGAGCACATCAAGAAGTTCTGGGATCCGCGCATGCTCAAGACGATCTATGCGCACCACGACGCCGGCGGCGCCGGCCTCGACCCGGCGGTGAAGGAAGCGATCGGCCGGCTGAAAGATGCGGCGGTCGCCAAGGAAAAGGCATAGGCGGCCGGCCGTGCTACCGCGCGGCTGATCGGGTCATCCCTCCACGAGTGCGGTGAACACGCGCCGCACCTCGGTCTGCGTTTCGCGCAGCCGCGCCTCGAGCGCCGAGAAATCCGGCGCGTCGCCCGCCCGGGCCATCACCCGCAGCAGGTCCTCGCCGGCCTGATCCGGCTTGAACTTGTCGCTGACGCACAGCCGCACGATCTGCGTCAGATCGTGATACAGCCGTGCGGCCTGACGCAGGATCACGGCTTCAGCACGCGGCAGCACGCCGAGCCGCTCGGCATTGTCGAGCACTGCAAGCGTGCTGACATCGAGGATGTCTGGCGTCGTCGCGGCATGGACGAGTTGCAGATATTGCGCGACGAAGTCGATGTCGACCATGCCGCCGGCGGCGTGTTTGAGGTCCCACAGGTCGGCCTCGCCCTTCTCGGCCGCGATCGCGCGGCGCATGTCGGCGACGTCGCGCGCGATCGCGCTCCTGTCGCGCGGGCGCCGCAGCGCGGCCTGGATGATCTCTTCGATCCGGGCCCGAAACGCCGGCGACGCCGAGATCACCCGTGCCCGCGTCAGCGCCATGTGCTCCCAGGTCCACGCCTCCTGCTCCTGGTAATGCGCAAAGGAGTCGATGTGCGAGGCCAGCGGGCCGGCGCGGCCCGACGGCCGCAGCCGCATGTCGATATCGTAGAGCACGCCGTAATTGGTGCGCGAGGTGAAGGCCGAGATCAGCCGCTGGGTGAAGCGCGCGAAGTAGTGCGCGCCCTGCAGCGAGCGCTCGCCGTCGGAATCCGGCGCATCGCCGTCGAAGTCGTAGAGCAGGATCAGGTCGAGATCGGACGAAGCCGTCATTTCGCGCGCGCCGAGCCGCCCCATCGCGACGATCGCGGTCTCCTGGCCCTCGATGCGGCCGTGCTGGGCGGCGAAGCGCTCCGTCACGAGATCATGCACGGTGTGCACGATGCCCTCGGCGACGTCGGCGAACGCGGTGCCGGCCTGCTGCGCCGACACCGTGCCGGAGAGGATGCGCGTGCCGATCAGGAACAGGCTCTCCTGACCGAACAGCCTGAGACGATCGAGAAACTCCTCATAGGTCCCGGCATCCTTTAGCGTCGACGCCAGCCGCTCTGACAATTCGCGCCGGTCGGGAATCGCGCCGAAGAAGCGCGGATCGATCAGGCCGTCCATCAGCCGCGGCTGCCGCGCCAGCATGTCGCCGAGCCGGGGCGCCGCCCCGAGCACGAGCGCGACGAGCGCCACGAGGTCGCGGTTCTGCCCGAGCAGGGTGATCAGGCGGCCGCCGAGTTGCAGCGCCTGCAGGAAGCGGTCGAAGGCCACGACGGCGCGATCCGGCTCGTCGGCATGCGCGAGGCCATCGATCAGCGCGGGCAGGAAATCGGTGAACGCGGTGCGCGTCGCATCCGTGCGGAACACGCGGTACTCGCCCGCCAGCCATTGCTGCAGGGTCTTGGCGACCATCACCGGATCGCGGAAGCCCAATCCGGCAAGATGCTCCATCAGGCGCGGCTCGTCGGGACCGGCGCCGTAGTTCACCGCCGGCAGGCTGACGGTGCCGGTGGGATCGCCCTCGAACAGCCTGGCGTAATGTCCCTGCACGACGTCGAGATGGAACAGCAGATCGGTCGCGAACCGCTCGCGGCTGTCGTAGCCGAAGAAGCATGCGAAGCGGCTCACGCCCTCGACATCGTCGGGCAGGCTGTGGATCTGCTCGTCCGCCATCATCTGCAGCCGATGCTCGACCCTGCGCAGGAACTCATAAGCCGTGGTGAGCTCGTCGCGCGCCTGCTCCGTGATCCACTTGCTGGCGGTGAGCACGTCGAGCGCCTGCAAAGTCGGACGGACGCGCAGCTCGGGATGACGGCCGCCGGCGATCAACTGCTGAGTCTGGGCAAAGAACTCGATCTCGCGGATGCCGCCGCGCCCGACCTTGACGTTGTGGCCTTCGACCGCGATCTCGCTGTGGCCGCGATAGACCTGCATCTGCCGCTTCATGTCGTGGACGTCGGTCAGCGCCTGGAAGTCGAGATGCTTGCGCCATACGAACGGCGACAGCTCCGCCAGCATCGCCTCGCCCGCGACGACGTCGCCGGCACAGACCCGCGCCTTGATCATCGCGGCGCGTTCCCAGGTGCGGCCCTCGCGCTCGTAGTAATGCAGCGCTGCCTCGGTCGACATCGCCACCTGCGTCGAGGCCGGATCCGGCCGCAGCCGGAGATCGACGCGGAATACATAGCCGTCCGCGGTGCGGCTCTGCAGCAGCCGCGCCATCGCTTGCGTCACGCGGACGAAGAACGGCTGCGGCTCGATGTCGCGCGCCAGCGAGTTGATCTCGGGATCGAAGAACACGATCAGGTCGATGTCGCTCGAATAGTTGAGCTCGCCCGCCCCCATCTTGCCCATCGCGAGCACGAACAGGCCGCTGCCCTGCTCCGGATCGTCGGCATCGACGGGCGCGAGCCGGCCGCGCACCGTCTCCAGGCGCAGCAGATACCGCAGCGCCATCTGCACCGAGGACACCGCGACGTCGGTCAGCCCCGCCGTCACCTGCATCACCGGCCAGACGCCGCCGATGTCGCACAGCGCGATCAAGAGCGCCGCCTCGGATTTCAGCCGGCGCAGCAGGCTCATCACCTCGGCTTCGCTGGAAGCGGCAAACACCTCGCGGCCGGTGCGCGCGATCAGCTCGGCGAGATGCGCCTGCGGCTCGCAGCGCAAGAGACGGTCGAGGCGATGGCCGTCGGCGCGGACGAGATCGAACAGATAGGGCGAGCACTCGGCAATCCCGAGCAGGATGGTTCGCGGCCAGCCGTCGGCGAGCAGCTGGTGGAGCGAGGCGGCCAAGGACGGCTCGAGCTCGGCGAGCCACTCGTTGAGGCGCTGTTCGGCTTTGTCGGGCGCACGGACATGTGGGCCGGCAACGAAACGTTCGGCCAGCATCTGCCCGTCCGCGTTTCCCGGCGCGGATGAGATCATGCGGCCTTCTGTGGCACATCCTGCGCCGGCGCCGCAAGCTTCGCGGGCACGCCGGCACCAGCCGGCAGCACCAGCGTCGCGATCAGCCCCGGCCTGGCATCGCCGAGCCGGAGCTCGCCGCCATGCAGGGTCGCGACGGCGGACGCCAAGCTGAGACCGAGGCCGGAACCGGGCAAAGTGCGGCTCGCCTCCAGCCGCACGAAACGCTCGACGGCGCGCTTGCGCTCGGCCTCGGGAATGCCTTCGCCATGATCGGTGACGCTGAGCAGCACCTGTCCGCCCTCGCGCCGCGCCTCGATCAGGATTTCGCGGCTATCAGCGGCGGCGGCGGCATCGAGCGGCAGCGCCGCCGGCTTGCCGTATTTGATCGCGTTCTCGACGAGATTAGCGAGCGCCTGGCTGATCAGCTCGCGATTGCCATGCACCGGCGCCGCCGCAGCCTTGACCCGCAAGGTCATCTCATTGTCCTCGGCCAGCGGCTCGTACAATTCGTGGATGCCGCCGGCGACCTCGGCCGCATCGAACTCGACCATGTCGCCGCGCGCCTGCCCGGACTCCGCCCGCGCGATCATCAAGAGCGCGTTGAAGGTGCGGATCAGGCCGTCGGATTCCTCGATCGTGCGCTCCAGCGCGGCGCGATATTCGTCCTCGGAGCGCGACTTCGCCAGCGCCTCCTCGGCGCGGTTGCGCAATCGCGTCAGCGGCGTCTTGAGATCATGCGCGATGTTGTCGGAGACCTCCTTGAGGCCGGTCATCAGCGCCTCGATGCGCTCCAGCATCGCGTTGAGATTTTCCGCCAGGCGATCGAGCTCGTCGCCGCTGCGCCCGACCGGCAGACGGCCGGAGAGATCGCCATCCATGATCCGCCGCGTCGTGCCGGTCATGGCATCGATCCGGTGCAGCACGCGCCGCGCGACAAAGATGCCGCCGCCGATGCCGAGCACCACCACGACGAGCACCGACCATTGCGCCGCCTTGGCGACGATGCCGAACAGGCGGCGGCGCTCCTCGAGATCGCGGCCGATCAAAAGCCGAAAACCGCTGGAGAGCTGCGTGACATACACCAGCGCGCGATGGCTGTGCTCGGTGCTGTCGTCGAGCCGCCGGTAGAACGTCTCCGACCAGCCGGACGAGCCCATCACGCCCGGCGCCAGCGAGCCGACATTGCCGGCGATCGCCTGCCCGGTCGGCGTGGTGATGAGATAGAGATTGGCGCCCGGCCGCAGCGCGCGGCTCTCGATCGCGCCGACGATTCCGCGCAGGCCCCAGCGGGCGAAGATGTCGGTCATCTCGCTGATCTCGGAGGTGACCGTGGTCGAGATCTGCTCGGTGATGAGCCGGCGGGTGTTCCAGGCGAAATAGCCGAGCAGCGAGGCCGCGAACAGCGCAAACAACAGCAGATAGACCAGCGTCAGCCGGAACGCCGTGGTGCGGATCAGCTTACCGAAGGCCGTCACGGATCATGTACCCCGCGCCGCGGATGGTGTGGAGCAGCGGGCGGTCGAACCCCTTGTCGATCTTGGAGCGCAGCCGCGAGATGTGGACGTCGATCACGTTGGTCTGCGGATCGAAATGATAATCCCAGACGTTCTCCAGGAGCATCGTGCGCGTCACCACCTGGCCGGCATGCTTCATGAGATATTCGAGCAGGCGGAACTCGCGCGGCTGCAGGGTCAGCTCGTCCTTGCCGCGGGCGACGCGGTGCGACAGGCGATCGAGCTCGAGATCGCCGACCTTGTAGGTGGTCTCCTCGGCCGGGCCGCCGTGGCGGCGCGACAGCACCTCGACGCGGGCGAGCAGCTCGGCGAAGGCATAGGGCTTCGGCAGATAATCGTCGCCGCCGGCGCGCAGGCCCTTGATGCGGTCATCGACCTGGCCGAGCGCCGAGAGAATGAGCACCGGGGTGCGGTTGCCCTTGTCGCGCAGCGCGCCGATCAGCGACAGGCCGTCGCGCTTGGGCAGCATGCGGTCGACCACCAGCACGTCGTAATCCCCGCTGTCGGCCATGGCGAGCCCCTCCTCGCCGTCGCTGGCGAGGTCTGCGACATGTCCGACCTCGCGGAACGCCTTGACCAGATAGTCGGCGGACTCGCGGTCGTCTTCGATGATCAGGAGGCGCATTGCGGAAACGGGGGCGGCGGTCACGGTTCGATGTCCATCTACATGGACCGGCCGCCGTTTCCGTGCAAGGCGGCATGGGCCCGGGGTTGATCGGCAGCAAAGTGGGCGGTGAGGCTGGGGGACCTCACCGCCCGAGTTCCTTCCGACGGAGGGGGGCGTTGTCCAACGGAAGGTTTGCGGGAGCGGAACTTTAAGCCCGCCCCCAGGAAGAGCCACCGGCGCGGGGGCACATGCCGGCGGTCTCCCATCTCGTAAGGGCCTTCTCGTGAGGGCCTTGGCCCTCGCTCAGCCCTTGGCCAGCGGCACCGCGACGAAGCGCGACTGCCCGCCGCTCTTCACACGCATCAGCACGCTGTTCTTGTTGTCGGCCTTGGCGGCGTTGATCGCTTCGCGCACGTCACCGGCCGAGGTCACCGACTTGCCCGCGACCTCCAGGATGACGTCGCCTTCCTTGAAGCCGCGATCGGCGGCCGCGCTCTTCGGATCGACCTCGGTGACGACGACGCCGTCCTTGCCGGCGCCGGCGACGCTCGACGCGGGCGCCACGGTCATGCCGAGCTTCGGCACGTCGGCGCCGCGGGTCGGGCTCGAATTGTCGCCGCCGGTGTCGGCCTTGGCCTCGATCGTGTTCGGCAGCTTGCCGAGCGTCAGGTTGATGGTCTTGTCCTCGCCCTTGTGCAGGACGTTGAGCTTGACCGAGGCGCCCGGCGCGATGCCGCCGATGGTGCGGGCGAGCTCACGCGCGTCCTTCACCGGCTCGCCGTTGACCGCGGTGATGACGTCGCCGGACTGGATGCCCGCCTTCGCCGCCGGACCGTTGGCCTGGGGCTCGGCGACCAGCGCGCCCTCTGCCTTCTTCATGCCGAGGCTGTCGGCGATGTCCTGCGTCACCGGCTGGATCTGCACGCCGATCCAGCCGCGGCTGACCGAGCCGTTGTCCTTGAGCTGCGCCACCACGCTCTTCACCGTCGAGGCGGGGATCGAGAACGCGATGCCGACGCTGCCGCCGGAGGGCGAGTAGATCGCGGTGTTGACGCCGACGACGTTGCCGTCGACATCGAACGCCGGACCGCCGGAGTTGCCCTTGTTCACGGGCGCGTCGATCTGGATGAAATCGTCATACGGGCCGTTGCCGATGTCGCGGCCCACCGCCGAGACGATGCCGGCCGTCACCGTGCCGCCGAGGCCGAACGGATTGCCGACCGCCAGCACCCAGTCGCCGATGCGCGGCTTGCCGTCGGCGAGCTTGGCGAACGGGAAGTTCGTGCCGCCCTCGACCTTGATCAGCGCCAGATCCGTGCGCGGGTCGGTGCCGATCACCTTGGCGCTGTAGGTCTTGCCGTCGTCGGTCGTCACCTCGACCTTGTTGGCGCCGTCGACCACGTGGTTGTTGGTCACGGCATAGCCGTCGGCGGAGATGAAGAAGCCGGAGCCCTGCCCGGTCACGGCGCGGCCACCACCGCGGCCGCCGCGACCCGGCATGCCGGGAATGCCGTTCTCACCGCCGAAGCGGCGGAAGAAGCGCTCCATCGGCGAGCCCGGCTGGAACGGCGTATCGTCGTCGCTGTCGTCCTTGGCGACCTTCTCCGCGATGTTGACCTTGACCGAAATCACCGACGGCTTCACCCGCTCCACGATGTCGGCAAAGCCGACCGGGCGCGCGACCTTGCTGACCTCGTTGGCGACCTGCGCGTGCGCCGAGGTCGAGAACAGGTCGAGCGGCGCCCCCTGCGGCGACAGGCCATAGGCGGCGACGCCGAGGCCCGCGACGACGGAGGCCATCAGCGCGAACTTGCGCGCCGAGAACAGGCCGCGCCGGGGCTGGCGATAGGATGGAAGGGAGGACAGGTCGGTCGGACGGTCAGTCATACGGTTTTCTCCGCAAGCGATTTTGATCAAGGTCTAAACTCGGTCCCGGGCTGTGCGCCCCGTTCGCAAGTGAAGATGGGACTTGCCGCCTTACGGCGTGCTGGCTGCGGCGTTAAACTTCTGTAATGGATGGACACACAGACTGCGGCGGAATGGCGCGGATGCCGGACCGCGGATGAAAAGACGTTTGCGCCCAATAACTTGCCAAAGCCTCGGCCGCCCTCTGGCCGCCATCATTTTGGCCGCTCCAACCAAAGTCGCACCCAGCGACGGCCCGACCGGGCCGCTCGGCCGGGCGATGACAGTTAGGCGAAAGCCGCCGCTCCACTCCATCCTGTCATTCCCTGCGAAAGCGGCGAATCCAGCACGCCGAGCCCTCTCGGTTCAACAATGACCGCCGCGGCGTACTGGATCCCCCGCTTTCGCGGAGGATGACAGTGGAGTGTGAGGCACACCGCCTGTCCCAATCTCCGTCATTGCGAGCGCAGCGAAGCAATCCAGGGTGGTGGGCGGGACTCTGGATTGCTTCGCTGCGCTCGCAATGACGCGGAGAGATCTCGATCCACACGATCAAACAGCACTTGGAGAACATAACCGAGAGACGAGCCCCATCACCCTCGCGACGCATCCCGCGCCCGAGTCATGCCCTTGAATTCGCACCCTCGCAGCGAGGGCACAGGGAAGGCCGGGCGCTGGCCGCGCCCGTGGCCCGCCTGCGTCAAAAAATGCAGGCGGCAGGTACCACAGGTCTGGCCGAACACGCCCGGCCCTCCCTGCGCGATGGTGTTAACGCTTATACGTGCTCTCCCCGGGGACCGGCTTCTTGACCCCCGTCGCCGGCGGATCATCACCACCGGCTTGGCCTCAGCACCGGGAGGCCAGGACGACACGATTTCACGTCCGCAGTCAGCCGTTCGTCGGCGAGGCCAAAGCCACGCTGCGGCAACCCGCGTCCATCGCATTCCATCCCGACGTCCGTGACGATCGCGATACGCCCCCTCAGTGGAACGGAACGGACGGAGGATACGGGTGATTTGGGGTGAAAGGCAAGGTGATTTTTGATTTTCAGAATCAGTTGGCAGATTCTGAAGTACGATTGGGTTGAGTGACGCGATCCATTTGCGGAGCTTGGATGCCACTTAGCCGATCGTCATGCGACCATTCAGAATATAGACAACATGCGTACTGAGATCATAGGATGTTTGAACTATATCGATGCCTGCTTCGACGTTTCTCTCGGTATTCTGGCAAACGGAGCGCTTCGTCCGATAGCCATCAATGCGAGGGCCTATGACAGAGAGTGAAAAGAGCGACGTTCTTGGGTGTGTCCATTATTTTGCGATGTTTCAGGACTTCGGGTTTCTGTTGGATTCTGCATGGGTATGCGCGGGGCTTGTGAGCGATGAGCGACGAGACCATCCTTAAATTTCTGGATCCAGCGAACGTGGACGATGTCCTTGTGCGCGGTACAGTTCGGATTTCGACTCTTTCCTACTTCCGAAGCCTTGAGGGATCCCCCGGAATAGGTGATCCGGACGAGGCCACGACGATAGTTGACGCTACGGGAGCTGTGCTTACCGACAAAACGGAACAAGGCGCGTTCGAGCCATGGCGTCCGGAAGGTCACACTGGCATGATCCACACTCGCACGGGTGGAAAGGTCACCATGGGAGCGGGCGTCAGATTCGCATATCCTCATAGCGATAGGTTTATTTTCTGCGCGTCGAAAGGAGAAAGAAGCAAACTAATTCAAGCCATGTGCCGTGATGCTGAAAAGCCGTACGCAGCTTGCGTTCGGTTGATTGTTGCGTTGGATCTCTTCGCTCACCGGCTGTTCTGGAAAGGAAAAGTAGTTGAGATGGATGACAAACCGGTGCGTGAATTCTTCAGTCGCGTGAGTTCCGGTTCTGTGTCTTACGATGCTGTCGAGCGACATTATTCGCAGGGACAGGCAGAGCAGCCATCTCCATTTCGAAAGCATCCAAGCTTCAGCCATCAATCCGAAGTGAGAGTCGTTCTCACCCCTTCCAAAGAGCTGAGCTACAATCGCTTGACTGTAAAGCTTCCCCGTCCCGAAAAATGTTTTGCCGAAGAGTTCCGGGAGATCCAGGACGAGGAGACGAGTTAATTGTAGTCAGTCTCGGTGGACGATGGCGGATTGACTAATGCGCCCTACGCGCCCTCTAGTCGAAGCACCACGTACGCCGGCCGTTCTCACGCGGCCTGCAACGATCCCAAGAACCGGCTGACCTCCCGCTTCAATCGCCCGCTCTCCGCCGACAGCGACCTTGCTGCCGCCAGCACCTGCGACGACGCTGACCCCGTCTCCGACGCGCCGCGCTGCACGTCGTCGATGTTGCGGGAGACGCGCTGGGTGCCGTTGGCGGCGTGCTGGACGTTGCGGGAGATTTCCTGCGTGGCGGCGCCCTGCTCTTCGACGGCGGCGGAGACGGCCGCTGCGATCTCCGACAGGCGGCCGATGGTGCTGCCGATTTCCTTGATCGAGCCGACCGACTCTTCGGTGGCGGCCTGGATGCCGGAGACCTGCTGGGCGATCTCGCCGGTGGCTTTCGCAGTCTGCTCGGCCAGCGCCTTGACCTCGGCCGCGACCACCGCGAAGCCGCGGCCGGCTTCGCCCGCGCGCGCCGCCTCGATGGTGGCGTTGAGCGCCAGCAAATTGGTCTGGCCGGCGATGCTACTGATCAGCTCGAGCACGTCGCCGATGCGGGTCGCGGCCTTCGACAGGGTGCCGACGCGCTCATTGGTGCGGTTGGCCTGCGCCACGGCTTCGCTCGCGATGCGCGCGGATTCCTGCACCTGACGGGAGATCTCGCTGACCGAGGACGACAGCTCCTCGGCGGCGGAGGCCACCGTCTGCACGTTGGATGACGCCTCCTGCGAGGCAGCGGCGACTTCCGTCGACAAATCCTGGCCGCGTGCCGCGGTGCTGGTCAACGTGCCGGCGGAGGCTTCGAGCTCGCTCGAGGCGTGCGACACCGCATCGACGATCTCGCCGACGGCCTGCTCGAACTGGCGGGCGAGCTTCGCCATGTCGTCCCGGCGCTGCTGCTCCTGCCGCGCTTCGGCGTCCGCATGCTCGGCGCGCAGCCGCTCGGTCTCGGCCATGTTGTCCTTGAACACCTGGATCGCCGTCGCCATGGCGCCGATCTCGTCGCGGGCGCCGCGGCCGGGAATTTCGACGGCGACGTCGCCGCTCGCGAGCCGCCCCATCGCCCGCGTCATCGACGCCAGCGGGCCGACGATGCTGCGCGCGATCAGGACCGCGACGAGGCAGCCGAACAGGATGGCGGCGGCGCCGACCAGCATCTGCAGCGAGATGGTGCTGTCGATGGCGCCCTCGGCGCGCGCGCGAGAAGCGTGATAGTCGGCATTCACGCCCGTTTCGGCGGCCTTGAGCGTGTCGATGCTCCGGGCGATCAGCGGCTCGATCGCGGTGGCGTAGATGTCCTCGGACTTCAGTGCGGCGGCGGCGGTGGCCTCGAACGCGGTCTTGTTCAGCTCCAGCGAGGCCTTCACCGGCGCGATCGCGGCCAGCACGCCCGCCGGCGGCGACGCGCCCTCCAGCGTGGCGAGCCGCTGCTCGACATTGTCGACGCCGGCGCGGAAGGCGGAGGCGGACTTGGTGTCGCGCAGCGCCAGGAAGCGCCAGGTCGCGATGCGGACGAGCTGCAGGCGGGCGTCGATGTCCGCGACCGCGGTCATGACCTCCGGCTCCTTGCTGATGCGCGCGGCGATCGACAGCTTGGCGGCCTTGGCGGCGAGGTCCTCGCCGCCCGGCAGCAGCGCGGCGCGGCCGGTCTTCATCTGCTTGACCGCATCCTGCAACTGATCGCGCTGGGTCTTCATCTGCGCGATCTCGCCGGTGAGATCGCCATAGAGCTTGCGCTGCTCCGCCGACAGCCAACCGGCGGTGGCCGCCTGCAGCAGCGCCGTCGCCGCCGCCTCGCGCTCGGCCGCCTCCTTGAGCGCCGGCTCGTTGGCGTCGTGGATGTAGCGCAGGTTGGCGCGCTGGATCGCCTGCAAATGGTTGGAGATCTGCAGGATGCGCGCGGTCGCGTCCGACAGCGCCGACATGCTCGCGACCTGGTCGCGCACCGCCACAGATTCCACACCGCCACGGCCGCCATCACAGCGCCGGCGACGATGAGCGCCGCAAAGCCGGCGTAGAGACGCCCCCTGATCTTCAAGCTCATCATGTCCTCGTCCGCTCCCCCAAGAGCGGCAGGCGGGCGAACTGACGTCGCTACGCGCCTGCCCCGCAGCATCGGCCGCCTGTCCGGCGACTCAGAGCTATGCATGTGCACGATGAGCGGTATTTGCTAATAGCGGGTTAGACGGCCGCGGCTCGCAGCTGCCGGTGTGACGCGAGCGGCCTCCACCAACTCCGATGTCGTCCCTGCGAACGCAGGGACCCATACTCCGCGGCGGTTGTCGTGAAACAAGACTGGTCCGACATCCCGCACAACAGCATCTCCCTGTGGCTATGGGTCCCTGCGTTCGCAGGGACGACAGCGGAGGGCTGGGCGACGGCTTCGCGTCATGGCGGGGACGACGCTCTCGCCGCCGTCATTCCGGGGCGCGCGTGAGCGCGAGCCCGGAATCCATAGCCACGACTCGCAGTTGGTGGAGCAATACGCCGAAACGGCCCGTCGCCACCACAACCGCTCGTGGTTATGGATTCCGGGCTCATTCGCGTGCCGCGAATGCCCCGGAATGACGGCGGAGATGATGGCTGGCTGTTGTCGCGCGGCGCTAGCCGCCCGATCAACTTGCCTTCACGCTCACGATGAACGCATCGACCTCGCGCTTCAGCGTCTCGGCCTGTTGCGACAGCTCGCCGGCGGCGTCGCGGGCCTCAGAGGCGAGGCGGCCGGTTTCGGCGGAGGTGGAGCTGATCTGGGCGATGTGGTTGGAGACGTCGAGGGTGCCGCGGGCGGCTTCCTGGACGCTGCGGGAGATGTCCTGGGTGGCGTTGCGCTGCTGCGAGGTGTCGACCTCGATGCCGGACATGATGGCGCTGATCTCGCTGAGCGTGGTCGAGATGCCGTCGATGGCGCCGCGGGTCTCGGCGGTGATGCCCTGGATGCTGGCGACGTGGGCCGAGATCTCGTCGGTCGCCTTGCTGGTCTGGTTGGCAAGGTTCTTCACCTCCGAGGCGACGACCGAAAAGCCTCGGCCGGCCTCGCCGGCGCGGGCGGCCTCGATGGTGGCGTTCAGCGCCAGCAAATTGGTCTGCGAGGCGATCGCCTGCACCAGCTGGACGACGGCGCCGATCTTCTCGGCGGCGTCCGACAGCGCGTGGATGGTGTTCTTGCTCTTCTCGGCCTGCGAGGCCGCGCCCTCGGCGCGCTGGGTGGCGTCGGAGACGCGGCGGCTGATGGTGCCGATCGAGCTCGTCATCTCCTCGGTCGAGCCGGCCACGGTCTGGACGCTGCGATTGGCGTGGTTGGCGGCGGCCTCGACCGCATTCGCCTTGGCCGAGGTGTCGTTGGCGGCGCGCGACAGGGTCTCGGCATTGCTCTTCAGCCGGATGGCCGAGGACGCCACGCTGCTGACGACGCTGGCGACGAGGTCGTTGAAGGAATGGATGCGGCCGTCGAGAAAGCGCGAGCGCTCGCCCTGGCGCTGCGCCTCCTGCAATTCGCGCGCGGTGAGGCGCTGGCGCTCGATGCCGTTGGTCTTGAACACCTCGAGCGCGCCCGCGAGCTGGCCGATCTCGTTGCTGAGGCCGAGGCCGGGAATCGACGTGTCGTATTTCTGGTCGGCGACGTCGCGCATGGCCGAGACCATCGCGGCGAGCGGGCGCAGGATGCCGTTCTGCACGGCGGCATAGGTCATCAGGCAGACGGCGCTGGCGAACACGGCGATGGCCGCGCAGGCCATCAGGAAGTAGGAGAACGCCGACTGCGCCTGCTGATAGATCAGCATCGCATGATCACGGGCGGGACCGCTGAGATTGGCGAAGTCCGACGACAGGCTGGTGATCTGGTTGTTGAGATAGAGCACCGCGATGAAGCCGGTGCCGCCGCCGATCGCCAACAGCATGAGGAGAGAGGCGACGACGCCTCCCACGAGGAAGCGGATCGTCAGATTGCTGTTGGAGAACATCGGCTTTGCCCGGGTACGTCAGACGGAATGTCAACGCACACTTCCAGACAAAGGTAAAATAAGCTGAAAGCGCGGGTAGGTGCGGAGCACGGGAAAGCACGGGGGTTTTGCGGATCGACGGCGCGTTCTCATTTGCTGCGCACGCTTCTTACTCGCGACAGCCGGCATTCGCACCACGCGCGCTTTCAGCCCGCCTCTCTCCGTCGTCATGGCCGGGCTTGACCCGGCCATCCACGTCGTCCGGCACTCTGGGATCCACGTGGATGCCCGGGTCAAGCCCGGGCATGACGGAGTAACTAACTGGCAGGGGATCGTGGCGTTAGCGGATCATCACGTCGCCGGCGGCTGCTCGGCGGCCATCAGCGCGGCGAGGCGCGCCTCCTCCTCGGCCGTCAGCTTCGGCGTGGCCTCCGGGCCGCGCTGGCCGCGACGGCGGACCTGCCACCACAGCGCCAGGCCGCCGCCGAGCAGCAGCACCGGCGGCAGCAGCCACAGCAGGAGGGTCTGGCGCTCGAAGCGCGGCTTGAGCAGCACGAACTGGCCGTAGCGCGCGACCAGGAAGTCCAGCACCTGATTGTCACTATCACCGGCGGCGAGACGCTCGCGCACCAGCAGGCGCAGGTCGCGCGCCAGCGGCGCATCGGAATCGTCGATCGACTGGTTCTGGCAGACCATGCAGCGCAGCTCGCGCGACAGCGCGCGGGCGCGCTGCTCCTTGGCGGTGTCCGACATGACCTCGTCGGGCTGCACCGCATGCGCCACCGGCGAGCTCAACAGCAGCAGCGCGAGCGCGAGGAAGCCGAGACTGCGTCGCATCCGCCCTACTCCGCCGGCTGCAGCGCGCGCGCGGCGCGCGCCGGCCGCGGCGCGCCGACGCGCAGGCGCCGGTCGGACAGCGACAGCAGGCCGCCGAACGCCATCAGCACCGGACCGAACCAGATCAAGAGCACCAGCGGCTTGTGATAGATGCGCACGGCGAGGCCGCCGTCGGCGGTGGCATCGCCGAGCGAGACGTAGAGCTGGCTGACGCCGCGCGTCATCAGCGCGGCTTCCGTCGTCGACATGCCGCGGGTGGCGAAGCTGCGCTTGCTCGGCGTCAGGACGCTGAGCTGCCTGCCGTCCTCGCTGATGACGAAGGTGCTGACGACCTCGCTGAAGTTCGGGCCCTGGCGCTGGCTCATGCCGTCGAACTTGATCTGGTAGCCGGCGAGATTGCGCACGTCGCCCGGACGCAAGGTGCTGATCAGCTCGCTGTTCCAGGTGGTCTCGCAGACGATGCCGAGCAGCGCTATGCCGAGGCCGGCATGCGCGAACGCCGTGCCCCACACCGAGCGCGGCAGGCCGCGGGTCCGGTGCAGCGCCGTCTTGAACGGCACGCGGGCCACGCCGCTGCGCTCGACCAGATCGACGACCGAGCCGGTGATGACGAACACGCCGAGACCGATGCCGAGCGGCGCCAGCGCGCTGCCGCCGCGCGCCCAGGCCCAGACGATCGCGATCGCCACCAGCGCCGTGACGCCGGCCGCGAGCAGCCGTTGGGCCGCCGCGACGAGGTCGCCGCGCTTCCACGCCAGCATCGGGCCGAACGGCACCATCAGCAGCAAGAGCGCGAACAAGGGGCCGAAGGTGATGTTGTAGAACGGCGCGCCGACCGAGAGCTTGAAGTCGAGCGCCTCCATGATCACCGGGTACAGCGTGCCGAACAGCACGGTGGCGCAGGACACGGTGAGCAGCAGATTGTTCAAGACCAGCGCGCCTTCGCGCGAGATCGGCGCGAACAGCCCGCCCTGCTTCAGCGCGGTGGCGCGGCCGGCGAACAGCGTCAGGCTGCCGCCGATGAACAGCACGAGGATGCCGAGGATGAACACGCCGCGCGTCGGATCGCTGGCGAAGGCGTGCACCGAGGTGATGACGCCGGAGCGCACCAGGAAGGTGCCGAGCAGGGACAGCGAGAAGGTCAGGATCGACAGCAGGATGGTCCAGACCTTGAGCGCGTTGCGCTTCTCCATGACGACAGCGGAGTGCAGCAGCGCGGTGCCGGCGAGCCAGGGCATCAGCGAGGCGTTCTCGACCGGGTCCCAGAACCACCAGCCGCCCCAGCCGAGCTCGTAATAGGCCCAGTACGAGCCCATGGCGATGCCGAGCGTCAGGAAGATCCAGGCCATCAGGGTCCACGGCCGCACCCAGCGCGCCCAGGCGGCATCGATGCGGCCTTCGAGCAGGGCTGCGATTGCGAACGAGAACGAGATCGAGAAGCCGACATAGCCGAGATAGAGCATCGGCGGATGCACGGCGAGGCCGATGTCCTGCAGCACCGGATTGAGATCGCGGCCCTCGATCGGCGGGTTGGCGAGGCGCGCGAACGGATTCGATGTGGTCAGGATGAACAGATAGAACGCGGTCGCCACCCAGGCCTGCACCGCGAGCACGCGGGCGCGCAAGGACAGCGGCAGATTGTTGCCGAAGGCCGCGACCATGGCGCCGAACAGCGCCAGGATCGACACCCACAAGAGCATCGAGCCTTCGTGGTTGCCCCACACGCCGGTGATCTTGTAGAGCAGCGGCTTCATCGAGTGCGAGTTCTCGAACACGTTGGCGACGGAGAAATCCGAGGTCACGTGCAACGTGATCAGCGCGATGAAGGAGAGACCGGCGAACAGCAATTGCGCCAGCGCGGCCGAGCGGCCGACATTCATCAGGGCGACGTCACGCTGATACGCGCCGAGCATCGGCACGGTGGACTGAATCAGCGCCAGCGCAAGCGCCAGCACCAGGGCGTAATGTCCGCTCTCTGCAATCACTGCGTCGCTCCTGCCGCGCTCTTGTCAGTGCCCTCGCGCATCGACACCGGGCCCGGTTTGGCGCCGCCTTTCGGCTTGCCGTAATCGTCCTTCCAATGGCCCTGCTTCTTCAGGGCATCGGCGACTTCCTTCGGCATGTAGGTCTCGTCGTGCTTGGCGAGCACGGTGTCGGCCTTGAACACGCCGTCGGCATCGAGCGCGCCCTCGGCGACGACGCCCTGCCCTTCGCGGAACAGATCCGGCAGGATGCCCTTGTAGGCGACCGGCAGCTTGGCGCCGCCATCGGCGACCTCGAAGCTGACGGCGAGATCGTCGCCGCGCTTCAGCGAGCCCGGCTGCACCAGGCCGCCGAGCCGGAAGCGCTTGCCCGGCCCGATATGTTTCTCTGCGACCATGGTCGGGGTCGAGAAGAACACGATGGAGTCGCGCAGCGCGTTGAGCACCAGCCCTGCGGCGACCGCGAGCACGAACAGCGCCCCGCCGATGATCGTCAAACGCCTCTGCTTGCGTGTCATCCCTTGATCCCGTTGGCGGCGGAAGCGCCGCTCATCCATCCAAGCCGAAAGTCTTCACGCCCTCGTTGAGCTGCCGCAACCGCTCGGCATCGCCGGACACCGCCTGCCGCGCATCCGACAACGCCCCCTTGGCCTTGTCGAGATCGCCCATCACGACGTAGGCGCGCACCAGGCGCAACCAGCCCTCGACGTCGTCGCCATTCTGCTTCAGCCGCGCCGCCAGCCGGTCGACCATGCCGCGGATCATCGTCTCGCGGTCACCGTCGCTCATGCTCTTGGCCGCGGCCATCGCCTCGCTCGGCAGCGCCGGCACCTCGCCGCCGCCGACCCGGCCGAGCGCCGCCGTCACCAGCGGCCGCCACGGCGCATCCGCCGGCGCCTTGCCCAGCATCGCCCGCCAGATGTTGGCCGCATCGTCCTTGCGGCCGTCCTGCTCGGCGGCGAGACCGAGATAGTAGTTCGACTTCGGCTCCTCGGCCTCGAGCGCATGGGCGCGCTCGAACTCCGCCTTGGCCTCGGCGGTGACGACGCCGCCAGCGGCGGCCGTGATCATCTCGCCGAGATCGGCGCGCTTGGCCGCGCCGTCGCCGGCATAGGTGATCATGTTGCGATAGGCCCGAATCGCGTCATCGGTGCGGCCGAGCCGCGCCAGCACCGGGGCGAGCACGGTCCAGCCGCGGCCGTCGGTCGGGTTCTTCTGCAGGTGCTGCTCGACCTGCGCCACCAGCGTTTCCAGCGGCTGCGTCCCGTTGGGCGGCGCCGCGCGTGCGGTGAGCGGGAAATCCGGCAGTTGCGGCGAGCCGAGCGGCAGGTAGACCGCGAGCGCCACGATCGGCACCCCGATCAGCGCCAGCACGGCCGCCGCGCGGCGCAGGCCGAGGCTCGGCTTCCCCGCGGCCTCGCCCTCCTGGTCGGCGGCAGCCAGAAGGCGGCGGCCGATCTCGACCCGCGCGGCTTCCGCCTCGACCTTGCCGATCAGCCCGGTTTCGACGTCGCGCTCGATCTCGGCCAGCTGGTCCTTGTAGACGACGACCTCGCGACCACCAGACGCGGCCCGCGCGCCCAGGCCGAGCGGCAGCAGGACGGCGAAGATCGCCGCGGCCGTCATCACGGCGAACACGAACCAGAGAGTCATCGGACAGAGTTCCAGTCAGCGCCCACCGGCAGGCGCGCCTCGCGCCGCTTTTAACCAGCACCGTTCCCGGCGGCAATTCACATTTGCCGCCGTGGTAGCGCAGCCGTCCGCGCCAAAAAACTCAGGAGGATTACGTAATTAGGGGACCTCGAACTCGGCGCTCTTGGCGAGATAGCTGCCGTGCCCGTTCAGGGCCATAAGGAAATAGGTCCCCGGCCGGACATGGTCGGTGAGCCTGATCCGCAGCGACCCGACCGGGACCGGCGAGGCGATGGTGGTGACGGGATCGGGAAGTGGCGCCCCGCTCGTCTTGTCGACGAGCACGACCTTGGCCTTGATCATGAGGTTGCGATAGGTCGCGCGGACGACGCGGTTCTCGACCTCGACGAAGTTGATGACGGAAATCATGGTCTTGATGAAAATGGATGGAACTTGGCGGAACCTATGCGTGGCCCCGGGGCGAGGTCAACCTGAAATTGCAAAATCAAAAACGTCGACAGACTAGCAGAAAATCTCAACCGGCGCGCGAGGATTTTCGCTCGCCGTTCATCGCGTTCTCGGCCGACCTGCTCATCAATTGGGCGTAGTCGTTGCCGAACAGGACGTGACAGAAGCGGATCGCCGCCGACACCTGCGACTGCCGATAGGCGCGCGCCCGCGCGTCGCCCGAGCGCAGCGACTGCACCAGCGCTTCGGTGGCCTTCTCGACATATTGCTGCAGATCGGAATAGGTCCGCAGCGTCACCTCGTTGATCGCGAGCTCGCTGGCATAGTTGCGGCAGACGGCGACGAACTCGATCAGTGCAGCCACCTCCTCGACCTCGCTGCCATCGACGCCGGCGCCGGCCGGAATGTCCTTGTCGGCGCGCTGGCGCAGGATGCGGCGGACGCGGCCAGGCACGCTGTCGATCTCCGATTGCAGGGCATTGGAGATGTCGGCGCGGATCGCGGTGAGCTGCTTGCCCCAGTTCGATTCCGAGCGCAGGTCGAGCTCGGTGCGCAGGCCGCGAACGCCGTCATGCAGCGTCTTCAGCGTATCGCCGAGATCGGAGAAATGACCGCGCCGGATGTCGGCGCGCAGCACCGAGGCGAGACCGGCGAGATCGTTGAGCGCGATGGTGACGGCGACGCCGAACGGGGTCGCGGCGACCCTGATCTCGTCGTCGGAGGCGGCGATCTTGGTGGCGAGCCGGATGATCTGCCAGGGCGCGGCGAGCCGCTGCATCACCAGCGACAATGCGAACGGCAGCATCGAGGGCGTCTGCAGCGACGGCACGTTGATGGCTTCGGTGACGGAGGCGATCTGCGAATCGCCGAGCACGCGGATGATGCCGGGCAACCGGCCATTGAGGCCGTCGAGCGCCTCGCGGTTCTGCAGCACCAGCGCGATCGGCAGCAGATCCTCGATCACGCTGGGGGCGCCGATGCGGGCCAGCGCGCGCTGGCGGTCGCCGGTCGCGTTGGGGCCGACGAGGTTCATCAGCGCCTCGGCGGCGGCGCGCTGCAGCTTGCGTGCGGCCATCTCGACCTCGCGCGAACTGTCGCCGGAGACCGACATCGCGGCCTCGAATTCGGCGTAGCGCTCCGGCGCGCCTTCGCGACCGAGCCACTGCCAGACCGGCAGCAGCGAGGCACGGCGGATCTGGCCGGGACGGAGAGGACCGGTGGAATCGGTGAGGAACGGGTCGAGCGGCCGGAACAGCCGACGCGGGCCATCGCCGCTCTGGCGGCGCTCGTCGCGGCCTTGCGGACGGGCGACCTCGATGGCGGGTTGGGGCCGGGCCGGGTCGGCTGTTGGAGCGGGAGCCGGCGGCGCGACGGGCCGCACCACCTTGCGCAACTGCTCGAGCACCAGGGTCGCCACGGCGACGTCCTGGCCGCGCTCGATGGCGCGCTCGAATTCGCGCATCAGGAGCGACTGCGCGTTCGGCGGCAGCTGCCCGAGATATTCCCTTAACCGCTCGTGAGCTGTCTGACCCATGCGCCGGCGTGCAAATTTCCACGGCGAGAGCGCACATCGCGCACCCCTGCCCGAACCATAGCGTCCGCGGTATTAAGAACACCTTTAGGATGGCGAAATTCGCCGCCCCGTCAAACGCCGGGAAGTCTCAGCTCCGCCCGCAGTCCCCCGGTCGGGGCATCGCCCAGGGTCAGGCGGCCGCCATAGAGCGCAGCCAGATCGGTGACGATCGACAGCCCGAGCCCCGACCCCGGCTTGGATTCGTCCAGCCGCTGGCCGCGCCGCAGCACCTGGGCGCGCTCGGCCGCCGAGAGGCCGCGGCCATCGTCATCGACCACGATCCGCAGCATCGGCGAGGCCCCGGACTGGGCCGGCGGCTCCACGGTGAGCTCGACCGAGACCCGCGAAGCCGCCCATTTGCAGGCATTGTCGACCAGATTGCCGACCATCTCCTCCAGATCCTGGCGCTCGCCGCGAAACCTCGCGGCGGGATCGGCGGTCGCCTCGACCACGATGCTGCGGTCGCGGTAGATCTTTTCCATGGTGCGGCGCAGCGCCTCGATGGCCGGCGCCACCTCCGTCACGGTGGATACGATGGTGACACGCGCGGCGATCCGCGCCCGCTCGAGGTGGTGGGCGACCTGGTCGCGCATGACGTCCGCCTGCTCCATGACCTTGGCCGCGAACGGGTCCGCCGCATGGGTCGCCGCTTCGTTCACGATGACGGAGAGCGGCGTCTTGATGGCATGGGCGAGATTGCCGACATGCGTGCGCGCCCGCTCGACGATCTCGCGATTGGCATCGATCAGCGCGTTGGTTTCGCGGGCCAGCGGCGCGATCTCCACCGGAAACTCCCCTTCCAGCCGCTCGGCGCGCCCGGACCGGATGTCGGCGATCGATTCGGAGATGCGTTTCAGCGGCGCGAGGCCATAGCGGACCTGGAAGATGGTCGTGAGCAGCAGCACGATCCCGAGCGCGGTGAAGGTGCCGCCGAGGTAGTAGTCGAAGCTGCGGGTCTCGTCGAAGATCTCCGAGGCATCGCCTGCGACGCTGACCAGGAACTTGCCGTCGGAGCCGAGATCCACCGGGCGCTCGACCATGCGCAGGTCCTGGTTCTCCGGCCCTTCGACATAGCCGATCCGGATCCCGGCCGCCGTCAGCTCGATCCCCTGCTCCTCCAGCTTGGGCAGCTTCTTGTCCCACAGCGAGCGCGAGGCCCGTACCTCCGGCTTCTCGGCGTCGGTACGGGTGATCTGCCAGTACCAGCCGGACAGCGGCAGCTCGAACAGCGGCTCGCCCAAGGACTGGAATTGGCGGTCCGGCGGATCGTCGGGGGTGGCGACCTCGGCGATCAGGGTGCGGAGATAGAGGTTGAGCCGGCGATCGAAGGCGCGCTCGGTCGCATTGCGATACACCGAGGACAGCACGATGCCGGTGATGGCGAGGATGACCACGAGCCACGCGGTCGCGGACAGGAACAACCGGGTGGCAAGTGAACTCTGGCGCATGACCGCAAACTAGCGAAACGGCCGGCGCCCGGCCACCTCGAATGGCTGGCTCCGGAAACGGATCAGGCGCCAGCGGCCGGCGGCGGGGTCAGCAGGTAGCCGAGACCGCGCACGGTCTGGATGACGTCGCAGTCGAGCTTTTTCCTGATGCGGCCGACGAACACCTCGATCGTGTTCGAGTCGCGGTCGAAGTCCTGGTCGTAGAGATGCTCGACCAGCTCGCTGCGCGAGACGACGCGGCCGGAATGATGCATCAGATAGGACAGCAGGCGGTATTCGTGTGAGGTCATCTTGACGGGGTTGCCCGACACGCTGACCTTGCCGGTGCGGGTGTCGAGGGTGACCGGCCCGCAGGTCAGCTCGCTCTGGGCGTGGCCGGCCGAGCGGCGCAGCAGCGCGCGGATGCGCGCCAGCACCTCTTCCAGGTGGAAGGGCTTGGCCACGTAGTCGTCGGCGCCGGCGTCGAAGCCCTGGACCTTGTCGCTCCAGCGGTCGCGGGCGGTGAGAATCAAGACCGGCATCGCCCGGCCATTGCGCCGCCACGCCTCCAGCACCGAGATGCCGTCCATCTTGGGCAGGCCGATGTCCAGCACGACAGCGTCGTAGGGCTCGCTGTCGCCCAGATAGTGCCCTTCCTCACCGTCGAACGCACGGTCCACGACGTAGCCGGCGTCGCTCAGGGCCGTGGTGAGCTGACGGTTGAGATCCGGATCGTCCTCGACAACGAGCAGACGCACGCTTGCCTCCAAAGCTGAACTGCACGATTTCCGCCCTCAAGATGAACCGGAAGGCCGTGAACCGTGCATGAACGGAACCCGAGCGACCAGGTTACTTTTTGGTCATCTCGATCGGGACCGCCGGCAGGGGCCGACAGAATTGGGGCGGATATAAGCTCTGAAGGACGGGCATGAGAAGACCCGCCGCACGGATGGCGGGGCTCGAACGCGGACCTGGGGGACGCGGACGGACGTTGCTCCCCCCGTTCCCCTCCCCGGCCACGTAACGGAGCGGATCGAACGGTCGCGTCAGGTGCGGAAGAACACGAACCAGACCAGGCCGAGCACGAGCAGCGCCAGTCCGGTGGAGATGGCCAGGATCGCCAGGACGGACGGTCCAGGCTCACCCTGCCGCGCTTCGGTGGGGGTCTCGACGATCTGCGTCGGTCGCCTGGCTGCCATGGTGCCCTCAGCTCGCTGTTATTCGCATTCCGAGCGGTGAAGAAGCGCTCTGTCACGCACTCCCGTTGGCAACGTCGGCAGCCAGATGATGTTCCGGGCGGCGCCCCCTGCGACGGGTTAACGCCGATCCGAGAATCTGCCGGCCAGCTTGTTGAATCCGCAGCCTCGGGTGTTATCCTCGCGGCTGCCGCGAGAACGACGCCCGCAGCAGTCCGGTTCGGAGCAAGCCGTTAGTTCGGAGTTAAGTGGAGTAGGTCATGGCCCCGCGCGCCAATTGGAAGGGTTTTCTGCGCCTGTCGCTCGTGACCTGTCCGGTCGCGCTCTATCCGGCGACATCGGAGTCCGAGAAGGTCTCCTTCAACCAGATCAACCGCAAGACCGGCCACCGCATCAAATACAGCAGGGTCGATGCCGAGACCGGCGAGGAAGTCGCCAATGACGACATCGTCAAGGGCTACAAGGTCGACACCGACACCTACATCGAGGTCACCAAGGACGAGCTCGAGGACATCGCGCTGGAATCGACGCACACGATCGAGATCGACGAGTTCGTGCCGCGCACCGATATCGACAGCCGCTATCTGATCCGTCCCTATTATCTCGTCCCCGACGGCAAGGTCGGCCACGACGCCTTCGCGGTCATTCGCGAGACCATCCGCAGCATGGACAAGGTCGCGATCGGCCGGGTCGTGCTCACCAATCGCGAGCACATCATCGCGCTGGAGCCGCTCGGCAAGGGCCTGATGGGAACGCTGCTGCGCTACCCTTACGAGGTGCGCAACGAGGAGGAATATTTCGACGACATCCAGGATGTGAAGATCACCAGCGACATGCTGGATCTCGCCAAGCACATCGTCGAGAAGAAATCGGCCGACTTCCAGCCGGAGAACTTCGAGGATCATTACGAGGCCGCGCTGATCGAGCTCATCAACAAGAAGCGCAGCGGCGTGACCATCGCCGCCAAGGCTGCACCGAAGTCGAGCGGCAACGTCATCAACCTGATGGACGCCCTGAAGCGCAGCCTTGCCAGCGAGGGTGACAAGGCGCCCACCGCTGGCGCCCCCGCGCCGAAGGCCAAGGCCAAGAAGCCGAAGAAGCGCGTCGAAGGCCAGCGCGAGATGCTGCTGCCGATCAGCGGCAAGAAGGCCAAGGACGAGCCGAAGAAGGCCGAGGAGCCGAAGAAGTCGGAGAAGCCGGCACGAACCACCGCACGCTCACGCAAGGCCAGTTGAGGCGTCGATACGGCGAACGACCTCCGAACCTTCGCGCGGCGCACGGGTCCTGTGCATAATGGTCGCTCGACCGCGACTCCCGCGAGTTCCAGCTGTTGCCGTGGGCACGCCATCGCGCGTGGTGTTGCGGGTCATCCACCAAGGACACCGCATCGATCGCCCCCCCAATTGGTGGAAAAAATATCTGCCTAGGTCAGGTAAGTCGATCCTGCGATGGTGGTCCGGCGATCAGGCGCGGATTTGTGATCGTTTCGACATCACTTCGATGCTTGCGGAATGATCACGTCGCACCTAGCTCTGCGGCGCGGGATGGTGATCCGGGCGTAAGCTTCCTGATGGAAGATTGATGTGCCTGATCGGTCGGGACGACGCTGGCGAAGTCGTCCCAGCCGCACGACGCGGCGTATCAGGGGGATGTGGATGTTTCAGCACGATGCGGACCAACGCCGGGCGCAGTACGCCTAGCGATGGCACGGGTTCAGCTGTCCGAGCTCTCCGCTTTCGCAGCCGTCGCGGATTCGTTGAGCTTCACCAAGGCGGCCGCTCATCTCGGCTGCTCCTTGCCGACCATCAGCCAGACCATCAAGAGCCTCGAGGAGCGGCTGGACGTCAGGCTGTTCAACCGGACGACGCGCAGCGTGGCCCTCACCGAGGCCGGCGAGCGCCTGCTGGCGGAGATCCAGCCGATTCTCGAACGGGTCGACCAGGCCATCGAGAGCATCAACGCGTTCCGCGACAAGCCGATGGGTACCCTGCGCCTGACCGTATCCCGTGTGTTCGCCGTGAGAGGGCTCGGGCCCCTGATCAGGTCATTCCTGGCCGAATACCCGGACATCCATATCGAACTGGCTGTCGACGACACCAACAGTGACATCGTGCGCAATCGCTTTGATGCCGGCATCAGATCCGGCCACCGGGTGGAGCGCGACATGAAGGTCATCCGCGTCTTCGACGAGTGCAGCTTCGTTGCGGTTGCCGCCCCCGGCTATCTCGCGGCGCATCCCGCGCCGGCCGTGCCCGAGGATCTCCAGGCCCATAATTGCATCCGACATCGGGTCCCTGCCGACGATACGCTGCAGCCCTGGATCTTCGAAAAGGGCGGCGAGCGCACCGAGATTGCCGTGGACGGCTCCCTTATCGTCAACGACTTCGATCTGGCGCTGAATGCCGCGCTCGACGGCATCGGCGTCGCGTATCTCGTCGAGCCGATGATCGAGTCGCATCTGGCCGAGGGACGGCTAATGCGGCTGCTGCCCGGCTGGCGCTACGCGACGCCCGGACTGTTCCTGTACCATCCGAGCCGCCGGCAACCGCCGATGCCGCTGCAGGTCTTTCTCGACTTCGTCAAGCGCTGGCGCAGCGGCGTCACGCTCGAGGCAATGTCGCGCGCGGCGGATTACGACGCACGCGGGTTGGTAGCAGCGACGTCACATCGAACGTCGATTCACGTCGAGCCCAACCGTCGCTGAGATCGCGTTGCGAGGCTGGAGAGGTCAATCGCGCGTCGGCAGCGGCGCTGCGAACGCGCCATGATGTGCGCAGCTTGCGATGTGCACCGGGATTGTTCGGGATTCCCATCTAACCTATTCACGATTATCACCATTAACAAATCGACACCGCGAGGCCAAAACCGCGGCGTGACTGCGTCGATGCTGGTGCGTGCGAGCAGCGTGTTAACGACGATCGAGTGGGCTTCGAACAAAGCAGAGCGCATTCATCAAATTGAAATTGGCTCATGCACACTTCTTTCAACCATTCCGCCGGCCGCGCTGATCGAGCCGTCGTCGGAATCAGAGGTGTGGGAGCGGCAATCTGGCGAAGCCAGAGGCGACACGCGGGGGGCCGTGTGCATCGCCGTCAACCGGAGAAACGGGAAATGAAGACGTTGAGGGGCCTGCTACTCGGAACGGGAGCAGTGATATTGTCCGCCGCGGCGGCGCAGGCTGCGGATCTTCCACTGAAGGCCAAAGCCGTCGAATATGTGAAGGTGTGCTCGCTGTACGGCACGGGCTTCTACTACATTCCCGGTACCGACACCTGCATCAAGCTCGGCGGCTATCTGCGCGCCGAGACCGCGCTGTGGACCAACAGCAACTATGGTGGCGCCTATTCAGGCCAGGCCGGCGCCGATAACCGCCTGAGCAACCGCTATCAGACCCGTTCGCGCCAGGATCTGAACATCGATACGCGCACCGCGACCGAATATGGCGTGGTGCGTACCTATTTCGAGACCGTGCTGAACTGGACCTCGGGCTCCTATGGCGGTGCGGGCGCCGGCGCGACGTCCTACACCGGCGACGCCATCTCGGGCGGCATCGTCGGCGTCTACTACGCCTTCATCCAGTTCGCCGGATTCACGATGGGCAAGGCCGTGTCGACCTTCGACGCGCCCTGGACCAACTATCCTGGCAACAATTTCGACGGCCTGGTCGGCGGCAGCGGCTCCAACAACGGCGTCAACCAGTTCACCTACACCGCCGATTTCGGCCAGGGCATCACCGCCGCGGTCTCGCTGGAAGACCAGACGCAGTTCTTCACCACCAACATCTGGAACACCTCGGGCATCACCGCGGCCGGCGTGCTCGGCGGCAATTATGGCTCGAGCAGCTTCGGCGGGACGGTGTCTCCCGACATCATCGGCATGGTTCGCGTCGACCAGGCGTGGGGCATCTTCCAGGCGTCGTTCGCCGCGCATGACAATCATGCCGCCTATTACGGCGCGTCCGAGACCTCGGGTCATCCCTCCGACAAGTGGGGCTGGGCCGCGCAACTGGCGCTGTCGATCAAGAACATCCCGACCGGTCCGGGCGACGTCGTCAACCTGCAGGCGGTCTACACCGACGGCGCGAGCCGCTACAACTTCCAGAGCCTCGCCAACACGACCTATTCGATGTATGGCAGCACGGGCGTAGCCGGCGCCTATCAGAGCATCGGCTTCGCCGGCGTCGGCGACGCGGTGTTCGGCACCGGCACGGGCCTGTCGACCGTGCAGACCTGGGGCATGCGCGGCGCCTTCACCCACAATTGGGATCCGCGCTGGAATACGGCGCTGTACGGCGCCTATGCCCAGGTGCGCTATGGCCAGACGGGATCGAGCCTCATCTGTGCCGGCATCGCCGCCACCGGGATGCTGACCGCGGGCTCGACCTGCAATCCCGACTTCAATCTCGGACAGATCGGCCTCATCACCCGATGGACGCCGGTCAAGGGCCTCACCTTCTCGGCCGACGTGACCTACAGCCACCTCGACCAGAAATACTCGGGCACGGCGATTGCTCCGGCCGTGACGAGCACGGCGAAGCCGGCCGCGATCTACCAGCTCAAGGACCAGGACACGGTGAGCATGCTGCTGCGCGCCCAGCGCAACTTTTGAAGCTGGGCTGTTGAACCTCTGACTGCTCGACGAGCTTCCGGCGATGCCCCCGCCGGAAGCTTCGTTCGTGGAGACGGGCGGCGCGTTGCGAGGGATGGGGCGAAATGCGGCAGGCGTCGTGCGGATCACGACGCCTGTGACGTGTCGGACGGCGATGATCGTGCGCTGGCTAGATCGCGCGGCGGCGTGACCCAGCCGGCTACTTGATCGAGGTGTTGATCGCGGTGAACTTGCTGCTCAGCCCCGAGCCCAGGCCGTTGACGGCCGCCAGGATCACGATGCTCAATCCACCGGCAATGATGGCGTATTCGATCGAGGTCGCGCCAGCCTGATTCTTCAGGAAGCTCGCAATCAACTGCCGCATCTACCTCTCCGGTCGGGCTCGATCATGGGATCGCGCCGGAACGGCGCGCGCAGGCCGGGACGGACGCCCCAGCGAAAACCCTCGGTCATCCGCTTGAACAATCAGTTAACCCGATCAGGTACCTGGCGGGCCCGCCACTCCGGCCCGGGCCCGGGCCTTGCTCTCTGATCCGGCGCGCAGCCGCGCCGCCGGCTGATCCGCAAACATCTGGATTGATTGAGCTTTATTTTCTGCCCGCACCTTCGGCAGGCAGGCCCGGCGATCGCAGAGCTCGGCCCTTGCCCGGACATATTGAGAAAAAATTCGGCCGGCCCCCGAGCCGGCCGACCGCATGATCTGCGTCAACGGCCATGGCGTGGACGGGCTTAAGGGGTATCCTGGCCACCATGAGCACAATAGATTCCGCCCGTCCGCAGCTCAAGATCCGCAGCGTCGCGCTCGACACCGGCCGCGAGAACGTGGTCGTGATCTCCCGCCGCTCGAAGGCGTTGCGGCCCGAGGTGTTCCGCGGCTTCAGCCGCGTCGAGCTGCGCTGCAACTCGCGGACGCTGCTGGCGACCCTTCTGATCACCGACGACGACGCACTGGTCGGCCCCGACGAGATCGGCCTGTCGGAGCCGGCGATGCGGCGCTTCGCCGAGCCGGCCGGCACGCGGGCGACGGTGTCGCCGGCGACCCCGCCCGAGAGCATGGAAGCGGTGCGCGCCAAGATCCGCGGCGAGACCTTGAGCGACCAGGCGATCGCTGCCGTGATCGAGGACCTCACCCACTACCGCTACTCCGACATGGAGATCGCCGCTTTCCTGATCGGCTCAGCCAGCTTCATGAGCTCCGGCGAGCTGCTGGCGCTGACGCGCGCGATGGCCAATGCCGGCACGCAATTGAAATGGCCCGAGCCGGTGGTGGTCGACAAGCACTGCATCGGCGGCATTCCCGGCAACCGCACCTCGATGGTGGTGGTGCCGATCGTCGCCGCCCACGGCCTGACCATTCCAAAAACCTCCTCGCGCGCGATCACCTCGCCAGCCGGCACCGCCGACACGATGGAGGTGCTGGCGCGGGTGAATGTCGGCGCCGACGAGATGAAATCGATCGTTGCGGCCTGCAATGGCTGCGTGATCTGGGGCGGCCACGTCAATCTGTCGCCGGCCGACGACGTCCTGATCTCGGTCGAGCGCCCGCTCAGCCTCGACACCCGCGAACAGATGGTCGCCTCGATCCTGTCGAAGAAGCTGGCCGCCGGCTCGACGCATCTGCTGCTCGACCTGCCGGTCGGGCCGACCGCCAAGCTCACCAGCGGCGCGGAGGCGATGCGGCTGCGCAAGCTGTTCGAATTCGTCGGCGACCGTTTCGGGCTCAAGGTCGAGGTGATCACGACCGACGGCCGCCAGCCGATCGGCAACGGCATCGGTCCGGTGCTGGAGGCCCGCGACGTGATGGCGGTGCTGGGCAACGAGCCGTCGGCGCCTGCTGACCTGCGCGAGAAGTCGCTGCGACTCGCCGCGCATCTGCTCGAATATGATCCGAAGCTGCGCGGCGGCGCCGGCTATAACAGGGCGCGCGAGCTGCTCGACAGCGGCGCGGCGCTCAAGCAGATGCTGAAGATCATCGATGCGCAGGGCCCGCCGGAATGCCGCAGCGAGCTCGGCGATCTCGCCTTCGACGTCAAGGCGGAGCGCGACGGTGTCGTGTCCGCGATCGATTGCCTGCGGCTCAATCGCCTGGCGCGCACGGCCGGCGCGCCCGTGAACAAGGGCTCCGGGATCATGCTGTTCAAGAAGATCGGCGATCGTGTCGACCAGGGTGAGCCACTCTATCGCGTGTTCACCTGCGATCCGTCGGAGCATGATCTGGCCGCAGCCGCAGCCGCCACCAACCACGGCTATGGCTTCGCCGACGGCGCGAATGGTCGTTCGTGATGAACCGGTATCGAGCATCGATCCATCGTCCTCGGGAGACCGCCGCATGAGTGTGACCGTTCGCTTCTGCGGTGCCGCGCATACCGTCACCGGGTCCTGCTATCTGGTCCAGACCGACAACGGCCAGATGCTGATCGACTGCGGGCTGTTCCAGGGTCCGAAGACGCTGAAGGAGCTCAACTACGGCGACTTCCCATTCCGTCCCGCCGACATCGACGCCGTGCTGCTGACGCATGCGCATATCGACCATAGCGGCCTGCTGCCGAAGCTGGTGCGCATGGGCTTCGACGGCAAGATCTTCGCCACGCGCGGCACCATCGATCTCTGCTCATGGATGCTGCCCGATGCCGGCAACATCCAGGAGCAGGAGGTGCTGGCGCTGAACCGCCGCAGCATCGCGCGCGGCCGCGGCGAGGTCAGCCCGATCTACACCCAGGCCGACGCCATCGCGGCGCTGCAATACTTCCAAGCCGTCCCCTACGAGACCTGGACCGAGATCATTCCAGGCGTTCGCGCCCGCTACTGGAATGCCGGCCATCTGCTGGGCTCCGCCTCGATCGAGATCGAATTCGCAGGACAAGGCGCCGATGGCGGACCGCTGCGGCTGCTTGCCTCCGGCGATGTCGGGCCCGACGCCAAGCTGCTGCAGCCGGACCCGAAAGCGCCGGAGGGCTTCGACTACGTGATCTCGGAGGCGACCTATGGCGACCGCATTCGCGAGCCGACCACGCCGGAGTTGCGCCGCGGCCGTCTGGCCGGCGAGGTGCGCGACGCGGCGGCCGCCAAGGGCGCGCTATTGATCCCGGCCTTCGCGGTCGAGCGGACGCAGGAGCTGATCGTCGATCTGGTCGGCCTGATGGAGCGCGGCGAGATTCCGGCCGCGCCGGTGTTCCTGGATTCGCCGCTGGCGATCCACGCCACCGAGGTGTTTCGCGCGCACACCGAGAGCCTCGACGGCGGCAGCGATGTCGGCCGTCTGTTGTCGTCGCCGCATCTGCGCTTCACCGAGACGGTCGATGAAAGCAAGGCGATCGCCAAGCTGACCGGATTTCACATCGTCATCGCCGCCAGCGGCATGTGCGATGCCGGTCGCATCCGCCATCATCTCAAGCGCTGGCTGTGGAACAACCGCGCCACCGTGCTGCTGGTCGGCTATCAGGCCACCGGCACGCTGGGGCGCTTCCTGCAGGACGGCGTCAAGGCGGTGCGCATCCAGGGCGAGGAGATCAAGGTCGCGGCACGCATCCGCATGATCGACGACTATTCCGGCCACGCCGACGGCGCCGAGATCGCCCGCTGGATCGCGGCCCGCCGCCCGATCGCGCGCGGCCTTTTTCTGTCCCACGGCGAGGATGCCGCGATCGCGGCGCTGGCAGCGCGCGTCGCCGAGCGGATCGTGCCGACCGCGAAAGTGTTCTCCCCCCTGCTCGACGACGTCTACGAGCTGACGAGCGCGGTGCCGACGCCGCTCGACGTCGCGCGCCGGCGGCGGCTGGCACCGGAGGCGGTCACCCGGCTGGACTGGCACAACGACATGTCGGGCCTGCTGCTCGACATCCACGAGCGGATCGAGCAAGCCGCCGACGATCGTGCCCGCGGCGTCATCATCCGCCGCCTGCGCCGGGCGCTGGAAGAGTGATGCGAGCGGCGTAGCCGCGAAGGCCGCGCCTGCGATGTTCGTCGTCGAACGGTCACACTTTGATCGCACCTTGAGGGACCATCAGGTGCGGTGCGAAGCTCGCAGACGGCGACGCTCTCGCAGCTTGTGCATATTGAAACACACAACGTGCCGACGGCTGGTCTCCGAGAGCTGTTCTGATAGGCTCGACACGTGGTTCATGACAACGGAACGATCCGGGTGAACCGGGCGCAGGTGGGGAAACGAGGGGCTCTCACATGCATCAACCATCGAAATGGTGGGCGGGACTGATCGCTGTTGCCGTGCTCTGGCTCGCGGCCGTGAGCTTCAAGACGGCTGATGTCGAGGACGACATTGGGCCGCGGGCACGCGCCGCCGTCGCGGCCGCCGTCCCCGACACAGCCGCGGCCCTCAAGGTCACGGTCGCGGGCCGCGACGTTCGCATCGCAGGGCCGGAGTTCAGTCCCGATCAGGCGACGAAACTGGAGGACGCCGCATCGGTCAGCGGCGTCCGGCTCGTCGAAGGCACCTACGACAAGCTGCCGACACCGAAGCCCTATGCCTTCCGCGCCACGCGAAACGGCGGCCAGCTCGTGCTCGAAGGCGCGGTGCCGACGCCCGCCGTTCGGAATGCCGTGCTCAATGCCGTCCGTTCGTCCGGTGGTGAAGTGGTCGATCGCCTCTCCTATGCGCTGGGAGCTCCGGCCGACTTCGCGGCCATCGCGAGCCATGGATCGGTCCAGGCCGCCAAGCTCAATGGCGGCACGTTCGCGCTCGCGGACAAGGCCTATTCGATCGCGGGTGCCGCCGCCGCATCGGACGTCTATGAGGCTGCCGTCGCGGCGACGCGGCAGCTGCCGGGCGGCGCCGTGCTCGACAAGGTGGCGATCCTGCCGCCGGAGGCAAAGCCGTTCATCTGGAGCGCGGTTCGCGAGGGCAACACGCTGGTGATGTCCGGCGTCGTTCCGAATGACGATATCAGGCGCGCGCTCGAGGCCGCCGCGATCAAGGCCTGGCCCGGCGCGTCGGTGATGCATCACATGCAGATCGCGCGTGGCGCGCCTGCTGGCGATTTTGGCGCCTACACGTCCTATGCGCTGGCGGAGCTTACCAGGCTGAGCACGGGCCGCGTCGTCATCTCCGACGCCACCTACACGATTTCGGGCGAGGCCCC
This sequence comes from Bradyrhizobium sp. SZCCHNS1050, assembly GCF_032484785.1. Lineage (NCBI taxonomy): Bacteria > Pseudomonadati > Pseudomonadota > Alphaproteobacteria > Hyphomicrobiales > Nitrobacteraceae > Bradyrhizobium > Bradyrhizobium sp. SZCCHNS1050. The sequence continues at coordinate 145,984 of NZ_JAUETR010000001.1, forward strand.
CTCCACCGCCGCCTACGATGAAACGATGGCCGGGATCGGCAAGCTGCCGACCGGGCTGAGCTTGGCGAAAGCCGAGATTCTGCCGCCGGAGATCAAGCCCTATCGCTGGTCGGCGGAGTTCGACGGCACCGGCTTGAGCCTCACAGGTCTCGCGCCGAACGGAGCGGCCCGCGATGCGATGCTGGGCTCCGCCAGTGGACAGTTCGACGGCAAGCCGATCAAGAGCCAGATCGGCATCGCCCGCGGCGCCCCGGATGGCGACCTTGCCAAAGCGAGCGCGAGCCTGCTGCAGCAGCTCGCCAGGCTGTCGCAGGGGCGCGCCGAGATCAACGACACCCAGGTGTCGCTCAGGGGCGTCGGACTCGCCAACGTCACCGGCGCAGCCGTGCGCGAGCAACTGGCCGGCGCCCTGCCCGCGCCGTTCGCGCTCGCGTCCATCGACGTCCGCGACGGCCCGGTCTCGCCTTACGCGTTCGGACTGCAGAAGCAGGACGGCCGTGTCATGCTGAGCGGCTACGTGCCTGATGACGCCGCCCGCCGCGATCTCGTCGAGGCCGCCACAACGACCTTCATCACCGAGACGGTCGAGGACGGTCTGAAGATCGGCGACGGTGCGCCAAAGGATTACGTGCAGTCGCTGAAGGCGACGTTCCCGGCGCTGGCGCGGCTGTGGTCCGGCGCGCTGACGGCGAAGGACGCGGCGATCACGGTCGACGGGCTTGCCATCTACGACAAGTCGGCCGAGCAGGTCCGCAAGGAGCTCGCCGAGGCGGTCGGCAGCGGCTTCAAGCTCGACGACGTCAAGATCGGCGTCAAGCCGGAAAGCCCGCCACTCGCGGTCGCGGAGTGCCAGCCGGCGTTCAACGGGCTGCTCGCCAAGGGCCGCATCCGCTTCAGCACCGGCAGCGCCGAGCTGAGCCGCGCCTCGCTGGCGCTGCTCGATCACCTGGTCGAGGTTGCGCAGCGCTGCAAGGATGCCGAGATCGCGATCGAAGGCCACACCGACAATGTCGGCGACGAAGCTGACAACATGGACCTCTCCAAGCGCCGGGCGGCGGCGGTGGTCGGCTACATCGGCGACGCCGGCATCGACACCACGCGCATGACCTCGGAGGGCTACGGCCAGACCAAGCCGGTCGTCTCCAACGACACGGCCGAAGGCCGCGCGCAGAACCGCCGCATCGAATTCGTCGTCAAGTGAGGCGCTGACATCATGATGTACGACCTTGCGACATTTCCGTTCTGGATCATCCTCGCCGTCGGCATCGGCGGCTTTGTCGGCTGGCGCACCTGGTCGGACGAGCCGCGGCCGGACTGGCTGAGAAGCTGGCTGCTGCCGGCGACGCTCGCCCTCGTCATCGGGATCCTGATGGCGCTGCTGACAGTGCTGCCCGGACGTGCCGGCCTGTGGCTCGAGGTCGGCCTGCTGATGGTCGGCGCCTATGTTCTCGGCTGCCTGATCGGCGGACAGCTCAAGGAATATGTCGGGCTGGGTGACACCAGTGCGATGTCGCCGGGCGGTCCTGGAAACAGCGTCGCGTTCGCCGGCGCAACCGCGGCGGCTCGTCCTTGGGCGGACAGCCCGTCCCCGGCTTCGCAGGCCGCAGCCAGCGTCGAGGCCGATCGCCTTGCCACTGAAGCTGCCGCAAACGCTGAAGCCGAACGTGTTGCGGCCGAAGCCGCTGCAAGGGCGGAGGCCGAGCGTCTAGCCGCCGAAACGGCCGCAAAGGCCGAGGCTGAGCGGCTCGCCGCGGAAGCCGCGGCAAGGGCCGAGGCTGATCGCCTGGCGGCTGAAGCCGCAGCGAAGGCCGAAGCCGAACGTCTCGCTGCCGAGGCGGCGGCGAACGCCGAGTCCGAGCGCCGTGCTGCGGAGGCCGCCGCGAAAGCCGAAGCCGACCGCCTCGCTGCGGAAGCAGCCGCGAAAGCAGAGGCCGATCGTGTTGCGGCAGAAGCGGCTGAAAAGGCCGAAGCCGAACGCTTGGCCGCCGAAGCAGCGGCGAAAGCCGAAGCAGACCGTCTTGCGGCAGAGGCCGTTGCGAAAGCCGAGGCGGAAGCCCGGCGTCTCGCGGCCGAAGCGACCGCCGAGGCCGAGGCCGATCGCCTCGCCGCCGAAGCGGCCGCACGCGCGGAAGCCGATCGCCTGGCCGCCGACGCCGAGGCGGAACGGCTTGCCGCCGAGGTCGCCGCATCATCGGCCCCGGAGAGCCCGGCCTCGGCCGACGACAGACCGCCGGCCCTGCCCGCCCCCGAGGGCGCCGCCGACGATCTCAAGCTGATCAAGGGCATCGGACCCAAGAACGAGCGCGTCCTCAATGACATCGGCGTGCATCATTTCAGCCAGATCGCGGCGTGGACGCCTGACCATGCGCGCTGGGTCGGCCATCACATGGCCTTTCCCGGCCGGATCGAGCGCGAGCACTGGATCGCGCAGGCCAAGCTGCTCGCGGCCGGCCTCGACACCGCGCATTCCAGCGCGGTGAAGTCCGGCGCGATCACCATCGACGAACACGCCGACGCGCCGCTGAGCGAGGACGAGGCGAGCTACCTCCTGGCCCACCTGCCGGCGCTGATGCCGCCCGTCGAGAACGAGGACGTCCACGGCGGCGCCCGCCCGCTCGGGCTCGTCGCGCCGCGCGGCGGCCAGGCCGACGATCTCAAGCTGATCAAGGGCATCGGCAAGCAGAACGAGGCGCGGCTGCACGGCCTCGGCATCTGGCATTTCGCGCAGATCGCGGCCTGGACCGCCGAGCACGCCAAATGGGTCGGCTCGTATCTGGCGTTCGCAGGACGAATCGAGCGCGAGCAATGGATCAGTCAGGCCAAGGAGCTCGCAGGCGGCGCGACCACGGAATTCGCCCGCCGCGTCGAGGCTGGTCTGGTCAAGTCATCCGCCGACGACGGCTCCCGCGGGCAGGACAACGTCGAGATCGTGCAACCACGCGAGTAGCGGCGCCAACTGGAGCATGATCCGGAAAAATGGAAACCGGTTTTCCGAAAAGATCATGCTCAAACAAAGAGATGAGATCACGATGCGATTCCGTGGAATCGCATCATGATCTCAACGAATCGTCGGGTGTGCAAAGGCGCTGACTTGCCCTCTCGTCACGCGCGATGGTGATGGCGCCGTGCCCACCCTGCTTTCCTTACTCGGCGAGCTCGACCGCCTCGCTGCGCGACGGGCCGGCCAGCGGCCGCTCCTCCATCAGCATCATGCAGACGGAGGCGCAGGCCAGCATCGCGGTGGCCGCGGCATAGACGAAGCGGAAGGCATGGATCATGTCGGCTTCCGCGATGCCGCTGACCGCGCCATGGGCGCCCTCCGCCAGCGAAATGTCGGCGCCCAGCGCCATCAGCAGGATGGCGCTGAAGGCCGCGACCGTGAACGAGGACATCATCGAGCGGAAGAAGTTCATGGCGCCGGTGATGGTGCCGATCTGGGAGCGGTCCACCGCGTTCTGCAGCGACACCACCGAGATCGGGAACGCCGTGCCGAGCCCGATGCCGTAGATCGACAGCAGCGCCATCAGCACCCAGAGCGAGGGCGTCGTCACCGTCATGACCGCGGCGGCGATGGTGCCGATGATCGTGCCCACGATGGCGACGCGCTTGTAGTGCTTGACCCGGGCCATGGTGCGGCCGGCAACCGCGGCGCCGAGGGTCGAGATCGCCGCGATCGGAATCAGGCCGAGGCCGGCCTGGCTCGGGGTCAAATGATAGACCAGTTCGTAATAGAGCGGCAGATGGACCGTGAGCCCGATCAGGGCGCCGAGTGCGCAGCCGCTCGCCAGCATGCCGTAGGGCACCACCGTGCCGCCCATCAGCGCCAGCGGCAGGAACGGCTCATCGGCCCGCTTGGCGTGCCAGACGAAAGCCAAGCCGAGCGCCACCGCGCTGCCGATCATCGCCAGCAGGGTCGGCGACAGCCAGGCCAGCTTGTGGCCACCCCAGGTCAGCACCAGCATGAACACGACGGCCGAGGCCATCAGCAGCAGGCCGCCGGCCCAGTCGACCTTGCGCAGCCGGTGATAGACCGGCAGCCGGCCCATCTTGGGCAGCAGCAATGCGAGCGCCGCGATCGCGAGCGGGACATTGATCCAGAAGATCATCGACCAGTGCAGATGGTCGGCGAAGAAGCCGCCGATCACCGGCCCGAGCAGGCCGGCGAGCAGCCAGACCCCGCTGAAATAGGCCTGGTACTGGCCGCGCTCGCGCGGGCTGACGACGTCGGAGATCACGGTCTGGACCACCGGCATGATGCCGCCGCCGCCGAGCCCCTGCAGGCCGCGGGCGAGGATCAGCACCGGCATGTTCGGCGCCAGCGCGCAGACCACCGAGCCGACCACGAACAGGCTGAGCGCGGTGATGATCATCGAGCGGCGGCCATAGATGTCGCAGAGCGTGCCGAACACCGGCGCCACCGCGGTCGACGCCAGCAGGTAGGCGGTGATCACCCAGGAGAGATTGGTGACGTCCTGAAACTCGCGGCCGATGGTCGGCAGCGCGGTCGCCACGATGGTCTGGTCGAGCGCGGCCAGGAACATCGTCAGCAGCAGGCTCATCAGGATGGTGCGCACCTCGGCCTGGGTCAGCGGCACCGGCGGCGCAAGCGACGGCGCATCCTCGATCGCCTGAACCTGCGGCGGAATGGCCGGCAGCTCGGCGGCGATCTCTTCGGGCAGGGATTGGGACGCGGCAGGGTAATGCGTCTGCCGATCAAACTTGTTCATGGGATGAATGCCGTGCCCGGGCGCGACGACGCCGCGCGGATTCGCTGTCTGGCGAACTACTTAAGGCATAATTTTCCCGTGCGGCAGCGGGTCGGGTGCATGGGTGCATTCCGACAGCACGGGAACGGTCGCATCATCGTGACTTGCTGCGGGTGCGAGGTGATCGCGCTATTTCGGCCGTCGCTTCAACTTGGCCCGCTTCGGCAGCAGCACCGGCCACTGCACGATGTGGTCCTCGAGCTGGTCGTCCGGAACGTCGTCCTCGGTGCCCTCGACCCGGCCGCGCACCGAGACGCCGGCTTCATGGACCGTCTGAGGATCGCCCGAGATCAGGGGATGCCACCAGTAGAGATCGCGCCCCTCAGCCACGAGGCGGTAGCCGCAGCTCGGTGGCAGCCAGGTCAGCGTGCGGACGTTCTCAGGTGTCAGGCGAACGCAATCCGACACCTGTTCGGAACGATTCGGGTAGTCCTTGCAGGCACATAGCCCGGCATCCAAGAGCTTGCAGGAAATGTGGGTGAAGTAGATGTCGCCGGTATCCTCGTCTTCCAGCTTCTCCAGGCAGCAGCGCCCGCAGCCATCGCAGAGGCTCTCCCATTCCACCTCGGACATCTCTTCCAAGATCTTGGTTTTCCAGAACATTCCCTCCTGGCCCGAGGGACGTTTGAGCGGTGCGGTCATCGGGCGATTCTCAAAGAGGGCGTGAGGTGGTCGCCATCTAGGTGCCCGGCCCCAAGCCGCGCAAGGGGCTTTGCCGATTACGGCGGCACGTTAGCTTTGTGCATCAAATTGTGAGCGGAACCATTGGTTTGTGACCCCCGCTCGGCTAGATAGATGATTGAGTCACTCCGGCGGCGGCGCCGGCAATGCGGCTTGGGGTCAGGTGCTCGGGTTCGGGCGGCTGACTGTGCAGTGCCATGGGTTTGCCGCAACAATCGCGCAAGACCCTTCGATGGCCCCCAGCCCCACTTGCTGAGTGCTTTCGAAGCCAGCTGACACGCTTTCGAAACGACCAGGGTTCCCGTGCGGCAGATCATTCCAGACGATTGGAAGAAGCGGATCAACAATTTCCGCCTGGATCTCGACGCCCGCTTCGATTCGGCGCTGTTCTCCTCCCTGCGCGGCACCCGCGAGCTGTATGAGCGCTATTCGGCGTTCATGGACCGCTTCTATGTCGGCGGCTGGAAGCGCTGGGTGTTCGTCGAGCCGTTCTCGGAGGCGGCCACGATCGGGCTCGGCGGCCTGGTGCTGATGCTGGCGCTCGCGATCCCCGCCTTCCGGGAAACTGCCGATGAGGACTGGCTGAAGAAGTCCGACCTCGCCGTCACCTTCCTCGACCGCTACGGCAACCCGATCGGCAGCCGCGGCATCAAGCACAATGATTCGATTCCGCTGGAGGACTTCCCGGACAATCTGATCAAGGCGACGCTCGCCACCGAGGACCGCCGCTTCTACGACCATTTCGGCATCGACATTGCCGGCACGGCGCGCGCCCTCGTCACCAACGCCCAGGCCGGCGGCGTCCGCCAGGGCGGCTCCTCGATCAGCCAGCAGCTCGCCAAGAACCTGTTCCTGTCCAACGAGCGCACCATTGAGCGCAAGGTCAACGAGGCGTTCCTGGCGATCTGGCTGGAAACCCGGCTGACCAAGAACGAGATCCTCAAGCTCTATCTCGACCGCGCCTATATGGGCGGCGGCACCTTCGGCGTCGACGGCGCGGCACACTTCTATTTCAACAAGTCGGTGCGCGACATCAACCTCGCCGAAGCCGCGATGCTTGCCGGGCTGTTCAAGGCGCCGACCAAGTTCGCCCCCCACATCAACCTGCCCGCCGCCCGCGCCCGCGCCAACGTCGTGCTCGACAATCTGGTCGATGCCGGGTTCATGACCGAGGGCCAGGTGTTCGGTGCCCGCCGCAACCCGGCCTTCGCGGTCGACCGCCGCGACGAAAGCTCGCCGAACTACTTCCTCGACTACGCCTTCGACGAGATGCGCAAGCTGGTCGACACGTTCCCGAAATCCTACACCGAGCGCGTCTTCGTGGTGCGGACCTCGATCGACATGACCGTGCAGCATGCGGCCGATGAGGCGATCGAGAACCAGTTGCGCCAGTTCGGCCGCGACTATCACGCGACCCAGGCGGCAACCGTCGTCTCCGACCTCGACGGCGGCATCCGCGCCATGGTCGGCGGCCGCGACTATGGTGCCAGCCAGTTCAACCGCGCAGTCGACGCCTACCGGCAACCAGGATCGTCGTTCAAGCCTTACGTCTACACCACCGCACTGCTGAACGGCTTCAAGCCGACCTCGATCGTGGTCGACGGCCCGGTCTGCATCGGCAACTGGTGCCCGCAGAATTATGGCCATTCCTATTCCGGCTCGGTGACGCTGACGCAGGCGATCACCCGCTCGATCAACGTTGTCCCGGTCAAACTGTCGATCGCGCTCGGCGGCAAGGAGGGTCCGAAGGCCGGCCGCGCCAAGATCATCGAGGTCGCGCGGCGCTTCGGCCTCAAGGCGCCGCTGCCCGACACCCCGTCGATGCCGATCGGCTCCGACGAGGTCACGGTGCTGGAGCACGCGGTCGCCTATGCGACCTTCCCGAACAAGGGCAAGGCGGTGACGCCGCATTCCGTACTGGAGGTCCGCACCGGCGCCGGCGATCTGGTCTGGCGCTGGGACCGTGACGGGCCGAAGCCGAAGCAGGCGATCCCGGCCTCGGTTGCTGCCGACATGGCGGGCATGATGAGCCACGTGGTCAGCGAAGGCACCGCACGCCGCGCCGCACTCGACGGCATTCCGACCGCCGGCAAGACCGGCACCACCAACGCCTATCGGGACGCCTGGTTCGTCGGCTACACCGGCAACTTCACCTGCGCGGTCTGGTACGGCAATGACGACTATTCGCCGACCAACCGTATGACCGGCGGCTCGCTGCCGGCGCAGACGTGGCACGACATCATGGTCGCCGCGCATCAGGGCGTCGAGGTCAAGGAGCTGCCCGGCGTCGGCATGGGCGAAAAGCTGCCGCAGTCGGCGTCCGCCGCGATGGCACAGGCCGGCCAGCCGAAGACGCTGGAGATCAAGCCCGGTCCGCCGCCGATCCTGACCCGCCGCGGCGCCGAGGTGCTGGTTCAGGTCGAGAAGATGCTGGACGATGCGGCGCGCCTCGCCGAGAAGGCCGCGCCTGCCGATCCGCGCAAGCCCGGCAAGCCGGTCTCGTCGAGCGCGCTGGCCTTCCCTGAGAATTACGCCGCGGCAACGGCCGACGGCGTCACCACCCCTGCCCTGCGCAAGAACTGACGTCAGCGATCCCCGTGCGGCTGCTCTTCATCACCTTGGTTACGCTCCTGATCGCCACCGGCGTCGGCATCGGCGCGACGTGGATGACGACGACCCGCGGCACCGAGTTCGGTACGCTGACGATCGGCGCCTGGACGGCGCGTCCGAAAACCGGCACGGCCGATGTCGACCCCTATGCGCGCGCGACCATCACCCGCAATGGCGAATTGCCGATCGGCACCGGCGACGGCGTGGCCTTCACCGCCACCACGGACGACAAGAGGAAGCCGCTCGACGGGCGCTGCGACATCCTGGTCAGCGGCGTCACGCCACCCGCCCGGTTCTGGACGCTCACGCTCTACGACCGCAAGGGCCACCTCGTCGCCAACACGCTGCAGCGCTACGGCTTCACCAGCCAGGAGCTGGTACGAGGTGCCGATGGCTCCTTCGAGATTCGTGTCGCCGCGCGCTCGCGCTCCGGCAACTGGCTGCCGACCGGCGGCATCGAGCGCTACGCGCTGATGCTGCGGCTCTACGACACGCCGGTCGGCGTCGCGACCCGCACGCAGCGCGACGCACCGATGCCGTCGATCACGACAGTAGGTTGCCCATCATGACCCGGCTGCTGTTCACGGTCGTGGTCGGCGTGCTGCTCGGCGGCGTGGTCCATCTCGTCAGCGTGCTGGCGCTGCCGCGGATCTCGACCCAGGACGCCTACTCCCGGCTGACGCCGATGACCAAGCTGAACGCCGTGACGCAGTTGCCATTGGCCGATCCCGGCAATTCACCGATGCCGTTCATGGATCCGGCGTTCGCCATGGCGATCTGCCGCTATGATCTGTCCGACGGACCGCTCAAGCTCACGGTTCCGGTGAGCCAGGCCTATACATCGGTGTCGTTCTACACGCGCAACGAGATCGCCTACTACGCCATCAACGACCGCTCCGCCGGCAAGCGCGTGATCGAGCTCAACCTGATGACCGAGGCGCAGCACGAAGACCTGCCCGAGGACGAGGAGATCACGGCCGCCGACCGGCTGATCATCGATTCGCCGACGACGACCGGGTTGATCGTGCTGAAGGCCCTGGCCGCCGAGCCCGGTCTCATGCCGCAGGCGCAGGCCTCCCTTGCAGCGGCAAGCTGCGGCGTACAGACCGAGGCACCGGCCAAGGCCGAGAAGCCGCGCGGCAAACGATAAGTCAATACGACGTCCTGGACGAATTCGACAACACTCTCTTCATCCTTGGTGGCATAGTCGTTGTCGCGCGCCGCTGCTATGATGGATCAGGACGGCGGCGCTTCGCTCAACATCAGGTCATGCCTCTCGAAATCGAACGGAAGTTTCTCGTCAAGTCCGATGCTTGGCGGGATCAGGCGACGCACAGTGAACGCCTTCGCGACGGCCTCGTCGCACGTCAGGACGGCCTCAAGGTCCGCGTTCGCTGCTATGGCAACCGGACGACGCTGTGCGTGAAGAGCGGCCGCCGCGGCCTGACCCGAGATGAATTCGAGTACGATATTCCCGCGGACCACGCCGCGATGCTGTTCGCGCATTGCGACGGACGCATCCTCCAGAAGACGCGTCACTATGTGCCGGCCGAAAGCGGCGTCTGGGAAGTCGACGTCTACCACGACGCGCTCGAAGGCGTCGTCATCGCCGAGATCGAGCTGCCGACCGAAACGACCATCGTGACCCTTCCCGACTGGGTCGGCGACGAGGTCACCGGCGACCCGCGCTACAGCAAGGCCAACATGCTGACGGAGCGCTCGCGGGCGGCGAAAGTCCGGGAGCTGCGGCGCGCGCGCCTTGCAGGGCTGTGATGCACGCACGGGCCGTTGCGGCTTGACCCCTGTCAAATCACCCGTCGAGGGCACACCTTAAACAGCGCGGACTTGGCGGTCTGAACGATCGCGCATGGAGTTTGCACGATGAGTTCATCGCAGGTGATGTCACAGGCGCTGCGCGCCAAGATCATGTCGGCCGACGCGGCGGCCGCGCTGGTCGAGCCCGGCAACCATGTCGGCATGAGCGGCTTCACCGGGTCGGGCTACCCGAAGGCGGTGCCGCTCGCGCTGGCGCGCCGGATCGAAGCCGCGCATGCGCGCGGCGAGCCGTTCCGCGTCGGCGTGTGGACCGGGGCGAGCACCGCGCCCGAGCTCGACGGCGCGCTCGCCCGGGCTGATGGCATCGACCTGCGCCTGCCCTATCAGTCCGATCCAGCGACACGACAGCGCATCAACGCCGGCAGCATCGACTATATCGATCTGCATCTCAGCCATGTCGCACAGTTCGTGTGGTTCGGTTTTCTCGGCCATCTCGACGTCGCCGTGATCGAATGCGCCGGCATCCTGCCGGACGGGCGGCTGATCCCCTCGACCTCGATCGGCAACAACAAGACCTGGCTCGATCTGGCGGACCGCGTCATCATCGAAGTCAATTCGTGGATGAACCCGGCGCTGCTCGGCATGCACGACGTCTATTACGGCACCCGCCTGCCACCGCATCGCAAGCCGATCCCGATCGTGGCGCCCGGCGACCGCATCGGCGAGACCACCTATCGCTGCAATCCGGACAAGGTCATCGCGGTCGTCGAGACCCACGCGCCCGACCGCAACACGAGCTTCGCCGCCCCCGACGACGTCTCCGGCGCGATCGCCGGGCACATCCTGGAGTTCTTCGCGCACGAGGTGAAGCAGGGCCGCCTGCCGCGCAATCTGCTGCCGCTGCAATCGGGCGTCGGCAACGTCGCGAACGCCGTGATGGCCGGGCTCGACGACGGGCCGTTCCCGCATCTCACCGCCTACACCGAGGTGCTGCAGGACGGCATGCTGAACCTGATCCGCTCGGGGCGGATGGATCTCGCCTCCGCGACGGCATTGTCGCTGAGCTCGGAAGCGGCGATCGAATTCAACCGCGAGATCGAGTTCCTGCGCGACCGCATCGTGCTGCGGCCGCAGGAGATCTCCAACCACCCCGAGGTGATCCGCCGGCTCGGCGTCATTGCCATGAACGGCATGATCGAGGCCGACATCTACGGCAACGTCAACTCGACCCACGTGCGCGGCAGCAGCATCATGAACGGCATCGGCGGCTCCGGGGACTTCGCTCGCAACGCCTATCTGTCGATCTTCATGACGCCCTCGACGGCGAAGAATGGGACGATCTCCTGCATCGTGCCGATGGTCACCCATGTCGACCACACCGAGCACGACGTGCAGGTTCTGGTGACCGAGCGCGGCCTCGCCGATCTGCGCGGCCTGTCGCCCAAACAGCGCGCCCGCACCATCATCGATCAGGCGGCGCATCCAAAATTCCGGCCGGCGCTGGCGGATTATTTCGAACGCGCCTGCCGCGATTCGACCGGCAAGCACACGCCGCATCTGCTCGAGGAGGCGTTCCGCCTGCTCAGGCCGGAATGAGCGCTGCGGCCCGATCACCGCAGCGGCACGCCTCGTAGGCGACGGGATCGTGGCTGTTCACGATCGTGACCCGGTCGCCATGGTCGCATTTCAAGCGCCGCAGCCGCTCCTGGTTGGCGACACGCATCGTGCGATCCTGATCGCCCTTGCGCTGGAACAGCCCGAGCAGCAGCGGCATGCGTGGGCGGGCGTCCAGCTGGCCGTGGAAGAAATAGGCATCGCCGGCGTGCAGCAGCCATTTGTCGCCGCGTCGCACGGCGACGCCGCAATGGCCGCGGGTATGGCCCGGCAGCGGAACGATCAGGATGTCGCCGCTGCGATCCACGGCAGCGCGGACACCGCGAAAGCCGAACCAGTCCTCGCCGTCGTCGCCGTAGAACTGCCAGTCGGGACGATGCCGCCATTGGCCGGCGACATAGCGACCGCGGGGCGGCGCCGGAGACCCCTCGACGGCCATCGCATGCTCCCCGCGATGAACGTGCACCTTGGCCTTCGGGAAATCGCCGATGCCGCCGGCGTGGTCCCGGTCGAGATGCGTGAGCAGGATGTGCCTGACGTCGTCGGGCGAGAAGCCCAATGCCTTTACCTGCTGCAGCGCCGTCTCCGACGCATCGAGAAGCGGCGCAGCCTGCCTCACCCAGCGTGCCCCCAATCGTGCGGGCGCGGCGATGTCACCGGTGCCGATGCCGGTGTCGACCAGGACCAGGCCGTCATCGCTTTCGATCAGCAGGCAGTGGCAGACGAGGCGGGCGCGCGCGAACAGGCCGCCGCTGCCGCTCACCAGCCGACCGCCGCGTGGACACATCGTGCCGGTGTTGAGGTGGTGGACGCGCATCGATCTTTTCCTTCATTGCCGATATCGGGCGCATCCTTGCGGGCCGGGCAGAGATAAGTAAAATATTGATCAGTGATACGCATCATAGGCTGCTCCTATGGATATCCGCGAGCTCCGCTATTTCTCCGCCGTGTTCGAGGAACGCAGCCTGACCAGGGCAGCGGCGCGCTGCTTCGTCTCGCAGCCATCGATTTCGCTGGCGATCGCCAACCTCGAGGCCGAGCTCGGCACCGAGCTGTTCCTCCGCCACCGCAAGGGTGTCGTGCCGCTGGAGGCGGCCGAGCGCCTGCAGCCGATCGCGCGCCGGATCGTCGGCGAAGCCGATGCCGCCCGCAACCTGTTCCGGCACGTCGCGCCGAAGCAGGCGCTCAAGCTCGGGCTCATGCGCACCCTCGACGGCCGGCGCGTGACCGCGCTGCTCAAGCCGCTCACGGCGCGCGAGGATCTCAGGCTTCACATCGTCGGTCCGACCGAGCGGGCCGACGGACGCATCGTCTCAAAAAGCCTGGTCGGCGACGGCGAGCATTTCCTGCCGCTGTGGAGCGAGCGCTATGTCGCGGCTTTGCCGCTTGCGCATCCGCTCACGCTGAAGCCGCGCCTGCGCGCGGCCGACCTCGCCGACGTCGCCATGATCGACCGCTGCCATTGCGAGCACAGCGCGCTGGCGCGACGCAGCGGCGGGCCGCGCGAGATCGCCGCCATCGCCGAAACCGAGGATTGGGCCCTGGCGCTGGTCGCAGCCGGCGTCGGCGTCGCGATCGTTCCCGAAGGCGTCGTGCACGGCCGAAGCGACGTTGCGGTCCGCGAGATCGAGATGACGTTGAAGCGCCAGGTCGGACTCGCCTACTCCGCCGCGCGTGCTCCATCCGAGGCGCTGAAGATCTTGATCGCGACGCTGCGCGCGGCAGCGCCGCAGAAGCTCCGTGCGACAGCAGGGCGGCAAAAGGGAGCACCGGCCAAGCCAGGCCGGCGCCGGAGCAAGGTCGCGCCGGGCTAGCCCCGCGTCGTCAGCGGCCGTTCGATCAGGGGCCGCGCGGCGACCGGCGGATTGGCGGTCTGAGCCGCCAGTTCGTGGATCAGGCGATCGGCCTCGGCGGCCATGCCGTCGGGCGCCTGCAGCACCAGGCGCTCCAAGGCCCAGCGGTAGGACGAGACGCGCTGCTCCAGGCTGATCTGCACCCATTGCACGATCAGCGAGTTCTCCTGCATGCGCGCGACGGCATCGGCTTGCTCGCGCGGCGAGAGCTCGGTCATGTATTTCATGCTGGCATCGCGCTTGCGATCGAGATCGATGACGCGGATGGCCGACGCGAAGAACGGCTCGAAGCGGGTGATGTCGTCGCGCACGTCGTCGATCAGCTGGGTGTAGCGCGAGGCGTGCGAGCGGTGCGGCTCGTCGATCAAGGCCCGCCCATAGGCTGTGCGGTCGAACACGACCTTCTGGCGCCACGGCGAGGCCGACGGCTGATAGTCGCCGAACACGCTCTTCCAGGCAGGGCGCGAATGCGGTGGCTCGATCAGCGGATAAGCGAGATCGCGCAGCTGGCGCTCATTGTCGGTCAGTTGGAACTGCGACGGCCTGACGCCGACGCTGGCGGTGGCTTCCGCCCCGATCCATTTGTGCATGTCGTCATTGCGCATGTCGGCGCGGGTGCGGCCGAAATCGCCGCCGCTGCAGGCGCCGAGCAGTCCGCCGACGAGAACGAGTACGAACACCGGCAGCGCGCGCCGGACCGGATTCACGATGGCCGGCATTCCCGTTTCCCCCGACCTGTCAGCGGCGACGGCGACGGCGGCTTGGCGCTGTGCCCTCGCGGGGTCCGCTATCGTCGGTCGTGGTCTCGCGCTCGATCCGAACGACGGGAAGAATCAGGATCGTTCCCATGCCCTCCTGCGGCGCGCCGGTCACGGCAGGCCGCGCGCGACGCGCAACGTCCGCCGGGAATTCAATGATGGTCGCCATGTCCACTCTCTTTCGTGCCCGAAGTTCTTACCCCCTGAAAACTCCCCGTCGCCCGAACTTCGCAGGCAAGAGGGCACGCAGAACTGACGATCACGAATGCCGGCGCATGAAGCTGCACGTTGGCATTCGGCGCGGCGAAGATCAGGCTGGCCGCGTGACGCGGCCAAGGCGAGATCATCGAACGGATCGATTAAGATCAGGACGTGGTTAAGAGGATATTAATGCGCGTGCCGCCCGACACGGATCGCGTGCACCGGCGGGAGAGAAGGCAAGCCAGCGTTGCGCCTTTGTCTCACCGGGTCATTTCGGCCCATCTTCACCGATTGTTTTCCTTAACGCCGTATTAAAACAACTCCGCTCTAATCGGCGCAACGATTGCCGAAGTTGCGTACCCCGACATGACAAGATCATCGCTGTTCCCCGGCTTCGACGGGTTGCTCACGCTCTCGCGCCGCGAGGGCGTCGACATCAAGCCCACTCTGCTGCGCGTGCTGACCGACCTCTATGTCCAGGCGAGCGCGCATTCCGCCGACGAGGAGCGGCAGTTCGTCGAATTGGCCTCCCGTCTGGTCGACGACGTCGACGATGCGACCCGTGCGGCGGTGCGTGCGCGGCTGGCGATCTATCCGGCGACGCCGATCGAGATCCTGAACAAGCTGGGCTTGCGCCCGGCGCAGAGCGAGCCGGCGCCGCCGCTCGCCGGCCCCATTCCCGCATCGCTTCGCTCGTCGCCTCCGATCCCGCCGCGCGACGACGCGGCTTCCGGATTGTCGATGCAGCCGAAGGATGCCGCCGAGCTCAGCGAGATGTTCATGCGCGCCGCCTCGCACGAACGCATCGCCATCCTGCAGAACCTCGCCACCACGCCGCTGAGGCCCGCCGCGCCGACGCCGTTGCACCGCGCGGTGCATGCGATCGAGGCGCTGGAGATGGCCGCGTTCAACGCCGACGTCGAGACGTTCACGATCGAGCTCGGCGAGAGCCTGATCCTGCCCTCACGCATGACCCACGAGGTTGTCAACGATCCCCATGGCGAGCCGCTGGCCTGCGCCGCAAAGGCGCTCGGCATGCCGGCGCCGGTGTTCGAGCGCGTACTGCTGTTCCTCAAGCCCGAGATGGGCCAGTCCGTCCAGACCGTGTTTCGGCTGTCACGCTTCTACGAGCGGCTCAGCGAGCGCGCGGCGCTGATCATGCTGGCGGCCTGGCGCGGCTCCGGGATGGCCGCGATCAGGGCCAAGCATCGCACGGCGCTCTATGACGACGAACGTCAGCACGTCCGTGGCAGCACGGCGCGGGCCGGCACCGCGACGAGGCCGATCGTGCGCACGGGGACCGATGGCTTCAAGCGCTGACGCGCGATCGCTGTCCCGACTCTTAGCGATGATCAGGGACGCTCGCGCACGAGATCGAGAAAATGACGGCCCTGCCTGTCCTCGGTCTCGATGATCCAGGCGTCGGGATCGAAGCGCAGCTCCTTGACGAGCCGCTCCTCGATCTGCGCTTCCGCGATCGGTTGCGGCGATATCGGTACGAAGAAGCGGTCGATCGGCTGGCTGTCGTCATAGACGGTCTGCGGGGCGGGGACATAGAGCTGGGCCGTGCCATCCATCATTGCGACCTTGACGAAGACCGCGCCGGCTTCCTCCGCGCCACGGTGGCGGATCGCGCTGAACGCGCCGGCCGACTGGCAACGCCGCAGATAGGCGCTCACCCAGATGCTGCTCTTCAATCGCATGATGGTTCGATGCAGGTGCAAGCGCGCTGCAAGTCGCAGCCGCCCCTGCTCTATTCGATCGGGTGACCGATGACAATCGCAAGCTCGCGCACCAGGCGGTCCGACACCTGGCCCGTTACCGGCAGCTTGCGCTCGCGCTCGAACTTCTGGATCGCGGCCAGGGTGTCGGAGCCGACCATCCCCGTCGGCTTCAACTGGCCATAGCCGTATTCGGTCAGCGCACGCTGGACCGCGGCGACACGACGGACATTGCCGCCCTGCTGCGTCGGTTGCGGACGCGGCACGTTGCCCTGACCGCCGCTGACCGAGCGGACGAGATCGGCCAGAGGATCGGCATATTTCTGATCCGGACGCGGCTCGGTGGCGCGCTGCTCGACCGCCCTCTGCTCCGCCGCCCTGGTTTCGGCGGGCCGCGTCTCGATCACCTTCGGATCCAACGGCGAGATGTCCATCGGCCGGGGCCGCGGCAGCGGATTGGAGCTCGTCAGATGGGGCGGAATGGTCACAATCGACCCGAACATCGGCGCCGGATGCGGTCCCGATTGCAGGAACAAGGCATTGACGATGATGGCGCTGCCAGCCGCGCAGGCCAGCAGGCCCGCAAACAGATCCTTCGGACTGTACAGCATGGCCCGCAGCAGCCAGCCGCGCCCCTCCGCCACGTCGACGACGGCCGCAGCGGCGCGCTTGCGACGGCGCGGCGGCGCCGGATCATCCTCTGCAGCTCGTCTAGGCACTCTTCTTCACCTGCATGACCTGCCCTGGCTGGGCGGAGCGCGAGGGTGACAGCGGCGTGACGGTGGCGCCCGCAGCGGCCTCGGCCACGAAGTTGATCGGCAGCGCGATCGTGACCGTGGTCCCCTCGTCGATCTTGCTTTCTATCGACATTTCGCCGCCGTGCAAGGTCACGAGGCTCTTGACGATCGAGAGCCCGAGGCCGGTTCCCTCGTGACGGCGCTGGTAGGTCTTGCCGGCCTGGAAGAACGGATCGCCGATGCGCTTGAGATCATCGGCGGCGATGCCGACGCCGGTGTCGGTGATTCGCAGCAGCAGGCGCGCGCCGTCGACGCCCGCCGAGACTGTGACATGGCCGCCGCGCTCGGTGAACTTGATGGCATTGGAGACGAGGTTGAGCACGATCTGCTTGAAGGCGCGCGGATCACCGGTGACCATCGGCAGGTCCTGCGGCACGTCGGCCGACAGATCGACACCGTTCTCGCGCGCCCGCAGCGCCAGCAGGTTGCAGCAATTGATAAGCGCCACTCGCGGCGCAAACGGCTCCGGCGTCAGCTCGAAATTGCCGGACTCCATCTTCGACATGTCGAGGATGCCGTTCACGACCGACAGCAGATGCTGGCCGGAATCATTGATGAGCTGCGCATATTCGCGGCGCCGCGCCGCGTTCAGCACCAGCACCTGCTCCTGCATCAGCATCTCGGAGAAGCCGATGATGGCGTTCAAGGGCGTGCGCAGCTCGTGGCTCATGGTGGCGAGGAATCGCGTCTTCGCGGCGTCGGCGCGCTCGGCGGCGCTGCGCGCCAATTCGAGCGCCTGCTCCTGCAGCTTGCGATCGGTGACGTCGCGCATGACCGCGACCACCTCCTGCTCCGACCCGCCCGGCGCCACGCCGATGCGGTCGAGCGGGCGGCAACGCATTTCGACCCAGATGAAATCGACCGGATGATGAAAGGCGCGGCCCTCGCCCGGCGCATCGCGGCGCAGGCGGAACTCGACACTCGAGGCTTCGCTGCCGCCCGCCGCTTCCGACAGCGCCGTGAGATAGGCCGGCCGGTCGGCGACATGGACCCGTTCGAACAGGCCGTGGCCGTGCAGCTGCGCGACCGGCGCGCCGAGCAGCGTCTCGGCCGCCGGCGAGATGAACATGACCGCGCCGTTGCGGCGGTGACGGGAGATCACGTCGCTCATATTGCGCGCGAGCAGGCGATAGCGCTCCTCCTCCATCGACAGCAGCGTCACGCTGGTGCGCGCGAGCGTGTCGGCGGCAAACGCGAGCACGGCCGCATAGAGCGTGGCTGAGGCGACGCCGAACGCGAGCAGCCCGGTGCGCAAGGCGGGGTTGGTCTCGGGCTTCGGCAGCCAGCCGAAATGACCGATGAGGATCAGCAGCAGCGCGCAGCACAGTGCGAGCCCCGCGGAGAACACGACGACGCGGCGCGAGGCCGAGAACGAGGCTTCCAGGGGGACGACGATCAGCCACACCGCGGCAAAGGATTCGATGCCGCCGGTCTCGATCGACACCGCCATGATCAGCGCCGACAGTGCCAGCGACGACAGCGCGCAGGCGCTCTCGTAGCGGCCGGTGCGCGACAGATACCAGGACAGCAGAATGGGCGCGATCAGCCAGGACAGCGCGCCGACCTCGAGCGCGCTCGGCGCACCGCGCATCGCGAGAAAGGCAGGAAACACGGCGAAGGCGGCGAGGCTGCCCAGCAGGCGCGGCGCGATGAAGGCGCGATGGCGCGCGCGCGTCATCGCATCAGTTCGAGCCGATGGATGCAATAACGCATCGAGACAATCGCGGATGATACTCAACACACTCACGGCTCTCGCGCCTCGGCCTGTCGGTGGTTCTCACAAAGAGAACGCGCCGGGACGCCCCCTGTCGTCGGAAGTCACCGTGTCAGACTCGCATTAAGCGAACGCTAAGGGCCAGACTGCGGTGAGCCCGCCATTCGGCCGGGATGGTGAATGCATCGTTTCCGGCCGGGCCTGCGGTTGCGAAAGCGGCGCGATCTACAGCCGGTTGCACGGCGCGTGCGCCCGGCGCCAATGAAAAATTTACTCCGAAAAAAATCCAGCGCCCGACTTCGCGAAATCTCAACCAATTAAGCCCAATGCAAGCAGTCGCGACATAGAACAATCAGCTGCGATCCCGTTGCGCGACTTGAGCACGCGAGATCAGCAGCACGGTCGGGGTTGCGTGATGTTCTTTCTGCTTCGGATGGCATTCTGGCTCGGACTCGTGCTGGTGCTGCTGCCGCGCGAGAAGAGCCCGGACGCCGACAAGCTGCCGCAGATCAATGCGCACGAAGCCGTGCAGGCCGCGACCGCGGCCGTCTCCGACATGAGCCAGTTCTGCAAGCGCCAGCCGCAGGCCTGCGAGGTCGGCGGCCAGGCCGCGACCGTAATCGGCCACCGCGCCCAGGAAGGCGCGCGCAAGATCTACCAGATCATCACCGACAAGTCCGACGCCGCGGAGAAGCCGGCCGGCGCCGACAAGTTCATCGGCCCGGTGAAGCCGGCCAGTCTCGACAAGCGCGGCAACGATCACACCGGCTCGATCGACGCCCCCGTGCTCGAGGAGATTCCGCCGGGTGACGCGCCGGCCGATACGCTCTCGGCCGACGATCTCGCCGCCGAATGGCATCTGCCGCCGACGCCCTGAAGCGACGGAACCGACTGTCGCTTTCGTCCTCCCGAACGCCTATATGAAGGCCGACATCGGGACCGAAGAGCATCATGACGATCGACGACATCCGCGACAATTTCGCCCTGCTGGACGACTGGGACGACCGCTACCGCTACGTGATCGAGCTCGGCCGCACCCTGGCGCCGATGCCAGAGGACGAGCACTCCGCCGCGAACAAGGTGCAGGGCTGCGCCAGCCAGGTCTGGCTGTCGAAGCACGTCGATCACAGCGGCGCCGTGCCCGTGCTGAACTATCTCGGCGACAGCGACGCCCACATCGTTCGTGGTCTGATCGCAATTCTGCTGACGCTGTATTCCGGGCGGACTCCGCAGGAGATCATGACCATCGATGCGCCCGCGGTGTTCGACGAACTCGGGTTCCGCGAGCATCTGACGCCGCAGCGCTCCAACGGCCTGCGCTCGATGGTCGAGCGCATCCGCGCCGACGCTCGCGAGGCGCTCGCCACGGCGTCCTGATCGGTTCGGCTACTTCTCCCGCTCGGGCCGCTGCTGGCCCAGGCCCATCTTCTTGGCGAGCTGCGAGCGGGTGACCGCGTAGTTCGGTGCCACCATCGGATAGTCCGGCGGCAGGTTCCATTTGTCGCGATATTGTTCCGGCGTCATGTTGTACTGCGTGCGCAGATGTCGCCGCAGCGACTTGAAGCGCTTGCCGTCCTCGAGACAGACCAGATAGTCCGGGTGAATCGATTTCTTCACCGGGACCGCTGGCCGCGCCGGCTCCGGCGCGGGCTCGCTTCGTCCCGCTGCGACCCGCGTCAGCGCCGCATGCACCTGGCTGATCAGAGAGGGAATCTCCGCCGCCGGTGTCGGGTTGTTGCTGAGATAGGCCGACACGATGTCGGCCGTCAGATCGATAAAGCTCTTGCCGACCGCTTCGGTCATCGAACCCTCATCCCGCTCCGCCCTGCGACCGTCGATCGCAAAGTATCCCTCGATCGCAAGTATCACTCGCGCCGAGTGGCAGCGTTGTCTCGCGATTCTGCAAGCAATATGGGCAAATGACTGGCAAAATAACAAGATAGTGAGGACTTCTTCTTGAGAAGTCTGTCACCCGCCAAGTACTGCGTACCGTACGCCAGCCGAATTCAACCTGACCGTGTGATCCGGCCGCGTCAGGTCCGGCCTTCGAGATGGGTGCGCAGCTCGTCGATCGACGCAAAGCGCATCATCCCTTCGGGCATCTGCGCCTCGATCGAGCCGTCGGAATAGAGCGAATAGGCCATCCCATCCACCACACCCGACTTGACGATGCTGACGGCCGGCGCGTCCAGGTCCTTCGGCTCAGGCAGCGGCGGGGTTGGCTCGGGTTCGACGAAGGCCGGCGCGGCCCGCGCCAAGCGCCGCGGGAACGGCGGGCGCAGAGGCTCCGGCGTCCGCTCCGGTCGAGACCAGCCGTCCGACGGGCCCGACTCGGTCGCGGCAGGCTCGTCCAGCGGCATGGGCGGCGGTGCGCCGAGGGGCGGTGACCGGAAATCCGTCGGCAACGGCTCGGCGCCGCGCTTCTCCGCGCGCTCCCGTTCCCGCCGCGACGACGACGCAAACAGCAGGTTGCGCTTGGGCCGCTCGGCGGGTTCGGCTGGCGGCTCGTCCGGCGCCGGCAAGGGCTCGGAGGCGCGCAGCGAGCCTGACAAAGGAGACGAGGACAGAGGCGACGACGACAACCCCGAGGACAGGGGAGACGACAGGTCCGGCATGCGGGGACGCGGACGTGGCGAGCCCCCCTCGCGCCAGACGTCCTCCGTCGGCGGCACCGGGGCGGTCTCAAAGTCGGTCTTGCTGGCGCCGAGCGGGAGCTGCAGAGGCTTGGCCTCGGACTCGGCGCCCGGACCCGACCTCAGCCGGCTCGAAATCACCTTCAGCTCGCTGAGGACGGCCGCCAGTCCGAACAGGATCAGCCCGCTGCAGACGCCAAGGGTCCCCGACAGGATCAGCGTATTGCCGACGCTGAACTCCTTGACCGGAATTCCCCAGGCGATCGCCCCGAGCCCGGCCAACACGGCGAGGGCTCCGGCGGCCAACATTGCACTCATCATCGAACTCATCCCCTAATGCGCCGGTTCCGGACGGTGTCCCGACCGAAATCACATTAGATAGCTGCGGTTGCGCGCGTCCTTGAATCCGGTTTCTAGTCCAAATCCGCGACAATTTGCAGCGGAAGTTCGGCCAATCCTGCTGAAGTTCTCGTCCGCCGTGCAGCCATCGTCATGATGTCGCCACAATATACATCGGCCAACCCTCGGCATTCATTGAGGTTCCTCCCGGGCTCTTCCGGCCCCTGTGGTTCAGCGGGCGTTCATTTGACTGTGCCAATATGGCGCTCAGCAGCCGAAATTCGGGTCCCCGCTGCGCTGCGAGAAGCATACCTTCCCATAATTCCGACACCTCGGAAGCCGGGACGCGCTATACGGAGGCGGGGAACACAGGCCTGAAACGCGGAAGCGGGGTCGCCAGGGGACGCCGGGTCACACTCAGCCATGACAACGATAACCACTTCGGTTCTTGAGACCCCGACGCGGCGGTCCCTCGAGCGGACGTATGACGATCTTGCACTGTTCGTGCTTGCCGCGGTCGCGGTGGTGGCCGGACTGACCTTCCGGGATTACGGCCTCGGCTGGGACGATTACACCCATGCCGAATATGCCGATCTGTTGCTGCGCATGTACGGCTCCGGTTTCAGGGACCAGGCGGCGCTGTCGTTCGCCAACCTGTATATGTACGGTGGCGGCTTCGACATGGTTGCAGCCCTGCTGCACAAGATCCTGCCGCTGGAATTGTTCGAGACGCGCCGGCTGGTCGGGGCCGTCGTCGGGCTGATCGGCCTTGGCGTGACCTGGCGCCTGGCGCGTCGCATCGGCGGTCCGGTGGCCGGCCTCGCCGCGCTGCTGCTGCTGGCGCTGTGCCCGATCTTCTACGGCCACATGTTCATGAACCCGAAGGACGCCCCCTTCGCGGTCGCCATGGTGGTGCTGCTGATGGGTCTCGTGCGCCTTGCCGAGGAGTACCCCTACCCCTCGCCGCGCACCATCCTGATCCTCGGCCTCGGCTCCGGCTTTTCGATCGGCTCCCGCATCCTGGGCGGCATGGCTGTCGTCTATGCGATGGTCGGCTTCATGCCGCTGTTCTTGGAGGAGTACCGCACGCAAGGGCCGCGCGAGACGATCCGCCGCTTCGCCCACGTGCTCTATGTGCTGATCCCCGGCCTGATCCTGGGCTACCTGATCATGGGGCTGATCTGGCCCTGGTCGATCATCGAACCGGCCAACCCGTTCCGGGCCCTGACCTATTTCTCGCACTTCTTCGAGAAGCCGTGGAAGGAGATGTTCGACGGGGCGCTGGTCTCGGTGCCGGACATGCCCTGGTCGTATTTGCCGACGCTGTTCGCGCTGCAACTGCCCGAACTGATGATCGCGCTGTTCGTCGCCGGCGTCGTGGCCTCGATCATGTCGCTGTCGCGGCCCGACGTGCCGGCGCGCCGGAAGAGCATCCTGCTGATGCTGACGCTGGCGGCGACGCTGCCGATCCTGATCGCGATCGTCAAACGCCCGGCGCTCTACAACGGCATCCGCCACTTCGTGTTCGTGATCCCGCCGATGGCGCTGCTCGGCGGCATCGCCTTCTCCTGGCTGCTGTCGTGGCTCAACGCCGACGAACGCCGCAGCTGGCAGCCGGTGGCAATCGCCGCGTTCTGCTTCGGCCTGCTGCTGCCGCTGGCGGAGATGATCCGGCTGCATCCCTATCAGTACACCCACTTCAACTTCATCGCCGGCACCGTGCGCGAGGCCGACACCCGATTCATGCTCGACTATTGGGGGCTGGCGCTGAAGCAGGCCTCCGACGGGCTGAAGGAGCAGCTCGACGAGCGCCAGGAGGTGCCGCCGATCGGGCACAAATGGAAGGTCGCGGTCTGCGGCCCGCAGCGGCCGGCCCAGGTCGCGCTCGGCCCCGATTTCACCATCGGCTGGGACAGCCACGCGGCCGACTTCGCCATGACGCTCGGCGAGTTCTACTGCAAGGGACTGACTGCCCCTGTCATGGTCGAGATCAAGCGCGACGACGTCGTGTTCGCCCGGGTCTACGACATCCGCGGCCGCAGCATCTCCAGCCTGCTGTCGATCCCGGCGCCGTGAGCGGCCTGCTCAGCCGCGCGACATGACTGCTCCCCCTGCCCCGCGCCTTGTCGCGCGGCGGCGGGCCGCCTAGGCTCGGGTCAGCCCTGGAAATCGGAGAATGCCATGTCGCCCGCCGAAGCGCGCCTCAAGGAAGTGCCGTCGAACATGACCGAGGCCGAATGGTCGCAGCGGGTCAATCTCGCCGCCGCCTACCGCCTGGTGGCGCTGTTCGGCTGGGACGACCTGGTGGACACTCATATCTCGGCCCGCGTGCCCGGCCCCGAGCATCACTTCCTGATCAACCCCTACGGCCTGCTGTTCGAGGAGATCACCGCCTCCAGCCTGATCAAGGTCGACCTCTACGGCAATCAGTTGTCCGAGAGCGAGTACAGCATCAATCCCGCCGGCTTCACCATCCATTCCGCGATCCATGAGGTCCGCGAGGATGCCGGCTGCGTGATCCATCTGCACACGCTCGACGGCGTCGCGGTGTCGAGCTGCGCCGACGGCCTGCTGCCACTGAACCAGATTGCGCAATACGTGACCCACGACCTCGCCTATCACGACTACGAGGGCGTGGCGCTGGACCATGACGAGCGGCCGCGGCTGCAGCGCGACCTCGGCAGCAAGAACAACATGCTTTTGCGCAATCACGGCACCCTGACGGTCGGCCGCTCGGTCGCCTCCGCCTTCGAGCGCATGTATCACTTGGAGCGTGCCTGCTCGATCCAGGTCCGCACGCGCACGCTCGGTCCCTCGGCCTATCCCGTGCGCGACGAGGTCATCGACAAGAATGCGAAGCTGTTCGACAACGAGGATCGCGTCGAGCTGCGCTCCACCCAGCTGGTCTGGCCGCCGCTGCTGCGCCGGCTCGATCGCCTCAATCCGGGCTACCGGAATTGATTGTCGCCCGCTGATCGGTTAGTCTGAACCCATCACCCTCTACGCTTTTCGGAATGAAACGCCGCCCAATTCCGGGCGGCGTTTTTATTCGTGCGATGACGTGCCCCGTCAGCAGCATCCTGCCCGAGCCATGCCCTGCCGCTCGGACGGGCCGTGCAGTTGCTGCAATTCCTCGGCCAGCCGCCGCTCGACGAAGCGCCGCTCGTGCTCGGCAAGGCGGGTGGCGAGCAGCTTGCGATAGCGCCGCACATTGGCCTCGCGCGAGAACCGCAGGCGGGCGGCGGGCCGCATCCTGCCGCTCGCGGCGCTGTCCATCGCGGCGCCATCGGCTTCGACATCGACGCGCGGAACGATGCGCATGGCTGCCCCGCCGCGTGGGCGCGGCGGCTGATCCTCGCGGTCGAGCTGACGCAGCGCGCCGAGCACGTCGGCCAAATAAAGCGGCCTGGCGATACCCGGGATCTTGCGCAGGCCCGGCTGCGACTCGACAGCATACATGTCCGACGCCCAGGACGACAGGATCAGCCGCTTCTCGGCCAGTGACAGCTTGCGGTCATTCAGCAGGTCCGCCGGCGACTCGTAGTGCGAGACCGGATGGAATCCGGCACTGCCCGCGGTGATCGAAAAACGGTGCTCGCTCATGGCGTCTCTCCTCTTCCACTCCTTTCACCAGAGACAGATGCTGCTACGGCGCGGGCGACACGTCGCCCGCGCCCTAGCTCGAACAAGGCGTCAGGCCGCCTTCTGCTGCGCGATCTTCTCGACCGGCGCCGTGCCGATGGCGATGCGGCGCGGCTTCATCGCCTCGGGAATCTCGCGCACGAGCTCGATCCGCAGCAGGCCGTTGTCGAACGCCGCGTTGGTCACCTGCACGTAGTCGGCGAGATTGAACTGCCGCTTGAACGGCCGCGACGAGATGCCCTGATAGAGGTATTCGCGGGTCTCCTTGTCGCCCTTGCGTCCTTCCACCGTGAGCACGTTGTGCTCGGCGGTGATGGACAGTTCGTCCGGAGCGAAGCCCGCCAGCGCCAGCGAAATCTGGTAGCGGTCGTCGCCGATCCGCTCGATGTTGTACGGGGGATAGTGGTCCTCGACCGCGCGCTGGGTCTCGTCGAGCAGGTCGAACAGACGGTCGAAGCCGATGGTCGAACGCCACAGCGGAGAGAAGTCGTAGGTCCTCATAGCCAAGTCCTCCTAGGAGCAAGATGGATACGAAGGAGCGCCGAGCCGATGCGGACTTCAAAGTCCCGGAGATGTCCGAGTACCAAGAGACTTCTGAGTACCAGACAACCGGTCAGCGCCCAGATTTCGACCGGGCCCTGATGGCACCCGGCGCCGCCGAAGCGGCAGCAGACGAATTAGAAAAGCCGGCATCCATTTCAAGAGGAACGGATCGATTTTTTTGTCGCAGCCTTTTCGCAGCGCAATACCCGTCAGGCGGCCACGGCGGACAGCCGCTGCAGCCGCATCGTCGCCTCCCGGAGCACGCTGACCAGCCGGTCGCGCTCGCGCTGATCGATGTCGCCACGCGACAACACGGCCTGGCAGTGCGCCACCACGCGTTGCTCGCTCTCGATCAAAAACCGCGTCAAGCGACGGGGATCGCCCATGCTCATGACGGAGGTCGGGTTGGGCGGCGGATGATCGTATTGCCAGGCTGGCATGATCGGGCCTGCGAGCTCGCGCTGCTGATGAGACCGGGCGGCGCGGCAGCGCTCAACCACACCTCCCGTCGACCGTCGGTCCGATCACAGCCGGCTCACTGAACGCAATTGTGGCCGGTTCTGGACGAACTGCGATCGCCAACCTGATTGATAGCTGCCCGTTGTGGCCGATCCACGACCGCACAGGGCAGCGATCAGTTGTTTGTAGATATTTCCTTCAGGCAGCCGGGGCTGGCTGCGGCCAGCCCCGGCTTCATCAGATCAGAAGTCCATCGACGGCGCGGCCGCGGCGGCGTCCGCCTTCTTCGGCTTGTCGGCCACCAGCGCCTCGGTGGTGATCAGCAGCGAGGCGACCGAGGCCGCATCCTGCAGCGCGGTACGGACCACCTTGGCGGGGTCGATCACGCCGGCCTGCACCAGATCCTGGTACTCGCCGGTCGCGGCGTTGAAGCCCCAGCCATAGGCATCCTTTTCCAGGAGCTTGCCGACCACCAGCGAGCCGTCCTCGCCGGCGTTCTGCACGATCTGCCGCACCGGCACCTGGATGGCGCGCCGGACGATGTCGACGCCGGCCTTCTGGTCGGCGTTAACAGTCTTGACGCCGTCGAGCACCTTGGTGGCGCGCAGCAGCGCGACGCCGCCGCCGGGCAGGATGCCCTCCTCCACCGCGGCGCGGGTCGCATGCAGCGCATCATCGACGCGATCCTTGCGCTCCTTGACCTCGACCTCGGTGGCGCCGCCGACCCGGATCACCGCGACGCCGCCGGCGAGCTTGGCCAGCCGCTCCTGCAGCTTCTCGCGGTCGTAGTCGGAGGTGGTCTCCTCGATCTGCAGCCTGATCTGCTGGGTGCGCGCCTCGATGTCCTTCCTGGCGCCGGCGCCGTCGACGATCGTGGTGTTCTCCTTGTCGACCACGACCTTCTTGGCGCGGCCGAGCATCGACAAGGTGACGTTCTCCAGCTTGATGCCGAGATCCTCGGAGATCGTGGTGCCGCCGGTGAGGATCGCGATGTCCTCCAGCATGGCCTTGCGGCGATCGCCGAAGCCCGGCGCCTTGACCGCGGCGATCTTCAGGCCGCCGCGCAGCTTGTTGACCACCAGCGTCGCCAGCGCCTCGCCCTCGACATCCTCGGCGACGATCAGCAGCGGCTTGCCGGACTGCACCACGGCTTCGAGCAGCGGCAGCATGGTCTGCAGGCCCGACAGTTTCTTCTCGTGGATCAGGATGTAGGGATCCTCGAGCTCGACCCGCATCTTCTCGGAATTGGTGACGAAGTACGGCGAAACGTAGCCGCGGTCGAACTGCATGCCTTCGACCACCTCGAGCTCGGTGTCGAGGCTCTTGGCCTCCTCGACCGTGATCACGCCCTCATTGCCGACCTTCTGCATGGCCTCGGCGAGGAAGCGGCCGATCTCGTTGTCGCCATTGGCCGAGATGGTGCCGACCTGCGCGATCTCGTCATTGCTGGTGATCTTCTTGGCGTGCGACTTGAGATCCTTGACGATCGCGTCGACGGCGAGATCAATGCCGCGCTTCAGATCCATCGGGTTCATGCCGGCGGCGACCGACTTCGCGCCTTCCTTGACGATGGCCTGGGCGAGCACGGTGGCGGTGGTGGTGCCGTCGCCGGCGAGATCGGCGGTCTTCGAGGCCACCTCGCGCACCATCTGCGCGCCCATGTTCTCGAACTTGTCCTCCAGCTCGATCTCCTTGGCGACCGTCACGCCGTCCTTGGTGATGCGCGGCGCGCCGAACGATTTCTCGATCACGACGTTGCGGCCCTTGGGACCGAGCGTGACCTTCACGGCATTGGCGAGGATGTCGACGCCGCGCAGCATGCGATCGCGCGCGTCGGTCGAAAACTTCACGTCCTTGGCAGCCATGTTCGTCGTCTCCTTTCTCTCGATGACTGTCAGTTGAGGGAATCACGCAGCCTTCTTGGCCGCGACGGGCGTGTCGATGATGCCGAGCAGATCGCTCTCCTTCATGATCAGCAGATCCTTGCCGTCGATCTTGACCTCGGTGCCCGACCATTTCCCGAACAGCACCCGGTCGCCGGGCTTGACGTCGAGCGGCACCAATTGCCCCTGCTCATTCCGCGCGCCAGGACCCGCGGCGACGATCTCGCCCTCCTGCGGCTTCTCCTTGGCGGTGTCGGGAATGATGATGCCGCCCTTGGTCTTCTCCTCGGCATCGATACGGCGCACGAGCACGCGGTCGTGCAATGGACGGAAATGCATGCACATCCTCCTTTACAGATCAGCGATGTCATAAGCCTCGGGTCCCATCAGGCCCCCGAGCGAGCAACGACCTAGGAAAGCCGAACTTTTCGTTCAAGAGGGTCACGTAAATTTTTTGGCACTCTCGGGGAACGATTGCCAGTGCGGCTCTTGAACCGGGCCGGCCGCTTTCCCAGTTCTGTCGTCGCCAAAAAATCCTGATCGCGCTTGTTGGGGATCACGATGCAGCTTCCGCCTTTTCTCCGGGCCGTCCTGGCGCCTGCCATTCTGCTTTGCCTGATGACCGGGCCTGCCTTGGCCCAAATTCCCGATCTCAAGCTCGGCCGGGTGCCGACGCTGGCCCCGCTGGTCAAGGAAGTGACGCCCGCCGTCGTCAACATCTCGGTCGAAGGCAAGGTCCGCCAGGACAATCCGCTCTACCAGGACCCGCTGTTTCGCGAGTTTTTCGACGTCCCCAAGCAGGTCGAGAAGCAGATCAGCGCCACCGGCTCGGGCGTCATCGTCGATGCGCAGCGCGGCTACGTCATGACCGCCAATCACGTCGTCGAGCACGTCACGACAGCGCAGATCCGAACCAAGGATGGCCGCAAATTCGCCGCCCGCCTGGTCGGGCGCGATCCCGCCACCGATATCGCGCTGCTGCAGATCAGGGACCCTATCGACCTCAAGGCCATCGCGCTTGGCGACAGTGATGCGCTCGAGGTCGGCGACTTCGTGATCGCCGTCGGCAACCCGTTCGGTCTTGGCCAGACCGTCACCTCGGGTCTCGTCAGCGCGCTCGGGCGAACCGGCCTCGGCAAGCAGGGCTACGAGGATTTCATCCAGACCGACGCCGCGATCAATCCCGGCAATTCCGGCGGCGCGCTGATCAATCTGCGCGGCGAGCTGGTCGGCATCAACACCGCGATCATCTCGCCCGGCGGCGGCAATGTCGGCATCGGCTTCGCCGTCCCGATCAACATGGCGCGGCGGGTGATGGAGCAGCTCGTCGCCAACGGCCGCGTCGATCGCGGCCGCATCGGCGTGACCCTGCTCGACCTGGATGCGCCGGCCGATGGCCGGATTCAGGGCGCGCGCGTCGCCGACGTCACCGTGGGCTCGCCGGCCGAACGCGCGGGACTGCGCAAGGGCGACATCATCGTGAAGGCGAACGACATGCCGGTGCGCAGCGCCACGCAGGTGCGCAACC
Source organism: Bradyrhizobium sp. SZCCHNS1050 (assembly GCF_032484785.1). Taxonomy (NCBI): domain Bacteria; kingdom Pseudomonadati; phylum Pseudomonadota; class Alphaproteobacteria; order Hyphomicrobiales; family Nitrobacteraceae; genus Bradyrhizobium; species Bradyrhizobium sp. SZCCHNS1050. The sequence continues at coordinate 175,502 of NZ_JAUETR010000001.1, forward strand.
TGATCGGCCTCACACCGGTCGGGCAGCGCGTCCGTCTCGTGTTCGAGCGCGACCGCGCGCTCGGCAATGCGACGGTGGAGGTCGCGCCGGTCACCGAAGAACGTGCGCGCGCGAGAACCTCGGGCTGAGAATTCAACTTCAGTTCGTTGTTAGCTGCGCATACCACGTGGAGTAAATTTTTACCGTGCATCAAGCATGCAGCGAGACGCCGATACCTCTCTAAACGCCTGTTAAGTGCTATCGCGCTTATTGCAACCCCGCGGAGGTATTGAAATGCGGGGTGATGGTTTGGCGTTCAGTTTGCCACGCTGGCGCGTGACGCGCTGGCTGGCCGACCCGGGATATCCGGTGTCATCAGATATCCGCCGCGCGTTGACGCGTGAGCTCTACGGCTGCTGGTCGGTGTTCGCCGGCGGCGCCATCAACACCGTTGCTGTCGCCGCAGCGCTCGCACTGCGTACGCCGAGCCCGCTCTTCATCACCTGGTTCGTGCTCGAAGTCGCGATCTGCCTGTCGCGGCTGATCGTGATGATGATTGCCTACCGCCGCGCCCGCGAGCGGCTGGCGACGCCGACCGACATCCACATCCTGCTGTCGGTGGCCTGGAGCGCCAGTGTCGGCTTCGGTGTCGGCATCAGCCTCGCGTCGGGCGACTGGGTGGCCGCGTCACTGACCTGCATCTCCTCGGCCGCCATGGTGGGCGGCATCTGCTTTCGCAATTTCAGCGCGCCGCGCTTGGTCGGCACGATGATCCTGTTCAGCATCGGCCCCGTCATCCCCGGCGTCGCGACGTCGCATGAGCCGTTGTTGTTCGCGATGTATCTGCAGATGCCGGTCTACTTCCTCGCCATGACCGGCGCGGCGTTCCGGCTCAACAAGATGCTGGTGGCGGTCATGCAGGCCAAGCGCGAGAGCGACGAGCGGGCGCGGCTCGATCCACTCACGGGCTTGCGCAACCGCGCCGGCCTGATCGATGCACTGCAGAGCAGGCTCGACGCCGGCGGCGATCGCAGCTTCGCCGTCCTGTATCTCGATCTCGATGGCTTCAAGCCGGTCAACGACACCTTCGGTCACGCCGCAGGCGACGAGCTGCTGAAGATCGTCGGCCGGACGCTGCGGCAGACCGCCTCTCGGGGCGACGTCATCGCCCGGATCGGCGGCGACGAGTTCGTGGTGCTCGCCGGCGATCCTGCGCTCGACCACGCGCTGGCGCTCGGCGAGCGCATCATCGAGGTGATGACCTCGCCGATGGCCCTGCCGGGCGGCGCGCATGTCCAGATCGGCATCAGCATCGGCATCGCCGTCGCGCCCGAGCACGGCACCGATCCGGAAGCCCTGCTGTTCGCGGCGGACGCCGCATTGTATGAAGCCAAGTCGAGCGGGAAATCCTGCTGGCGATTGGCCTCAGCCGAGGCCAATCTCGCAGCGCTGCGCAAGATCGCCGGCGGCGATCTCGCGGCGAAGTCGGTCGCCAGCGCGGCTTGAGCTCGGCCTCGTGCAAAACAATCAGCGCCGTCGCGGTCGTAGCCCGGACGAGCGCCTGCACTACCGTGGCATCTCCGCGAGCGCGGCGAGGATGCGGGCCCAGGAGCGGATGCCCTTGTGGTAGCTCTTGAGGTCGTATTTCTCATTCGGCGAATGGATGTTGTCGTCGTCGAGACCGAAGCCGACCAGCAGTGAATCGAGACCGAGCGTCTTCTTGAAGTCGGTGACGATCGGGATCGAGGCGCCCGAGCCCATCAGGATGGTCTCCTTGCCCCACTCCTCGGTCAACGCCTGCTTGGCAGCCGCCAACGGCTTCATGGTCCAGTCGAGCGCGATCGCAGCGCCCGCCGAATGATCGCCGAACTCGACCGAGCAGTCGCCGGGGATGCGCGCCGACACGTAGTCGCGGAAGGCCTTGCGGATCTTCAGCGGGTCCTGGCCCTCGACGAGACGGAACGAGACCTTCGCATGCGCCAGCGACGGAATCACCGTCTTTGAACCCTCGCCGATATAGCCGCCCCAGATGCCGTTGATGTCGCAGGTCGGCCGCGACGAGATTTGCTCGATCAGCAGACGATCCTTCTCGCCGGCGGGGATCGACAGCCCGATCGGCTTGAGGAAGCTCTCGGGCGTCAGGTTGAGCTTCTTCCACTGCTCCAGGACCTCCGGCGGCACATCCTTCACGCCGTCATAGAAGCCGGGGATGGTGATGCGCCCGTCGGCGTCGAACAGGCCGCCGAGGATCTCGGTCAGCACGCGGATCGGATTGCGCGCGCCGCCGCCGAACACGCCGGAATGCAGATCGCGATTGGCGGCCTTGATCTTCACCTCTTCATAGAGCAGCCCGCGCAGCGAGGTCGTGATCGCCGGGGTGTTCGGGTCCCACATGCCGGTGTCACAGACCAGCGCGAAGTCGGCCTTGAACTCGTCCTTGTTGGCTTCGAGGAACGGCACGAAGTTCTTGGAGCCGACCTCCTCCTCGCCTTCGATCAGCATGGTGATGTCGAGCGGCAGCGCGCCCGTCACCTTCTTCCAGGCGCGGCAGGCCTCGACGAAGGTCATCAGCTGGCCCTTGTCGTCCTCGGCACCGCGCGCGACGATGATCTTGCGGCCGTCGGCATGGTCGGCGACCACAGGCTCGAACGGCGGCCGGTGCCACAGCTCGAGCGGATCGACCGGCTGCACATCGTAATGGCCGTAGAACAGGACATGTGGCTTGGCCGCGCCATGGCCGTTGCTCTTGCCGACCACGGCCGGATGGCCGGCGGTCGGCCGCACTTCGGCGGCGAAACCGAGCGTCGCAAGATCCTTGGCAAGATGGTCGGCTGCTGCCTTGCAATCCCCAGCGAAGGCCGGATCGGCCGAGATCGACTTGATCCGGATCAGCGCAAACAGCCGCTCCAGGCTGTTGTCGAAGTCGGCGTCGATGTGGTCGAGAACGGATTGAAGCTGCGCATTGGCCATGGCCACCGGATCCTTCGCATGTAACGGCTATCGGCCCGCTTGTAGCTCCGTTGCGCGGTCCGGGCCAGCCTCATGCAAAGGCAGCAAATGCCGCCTGCCCCCAGTCGGCGCAAATGACGTGACAAGGCCATCACGCCGACCGGGAACACGACACCATATCAACGCCGCAGCAGTCCACCTAGCGCGCCACGCACGAGGGAGCGGCCGATCGAACTGCCCAAGGAGCCGCCGACCTGCTTGCCGAGATCGGCCGCGATCCCGCCCACCACCTTGTCGGAGACCGAGCGGGCGACGTTGCGCGCGATCACCTGCGTGGTCGAGAGCTGGCCGCGCTTGACGTTGGTGCCGAAGATCGTCGCGGCGATGTCGCCGATCTTGCCGAGCACGCTGCCGGAGGAGGCTTCCGTCGTCGCGGCGGTTCCGCTGATCCGCTTCTGCAGCAGCTCGTAGGCGGACTCGGCGTCGATCGCGGTGTCGTATTTGCCCTTGACCGGGCTCGCGGCGATGATCGCCTTGCGCTCCTCCGGCGTGACGGGTCCGATGCGCGCCGACGGCGGCCGGATCAGGACGCGCTCCACCATCGCCGGCGTGCCGTTGCCCTCCAGGAACGACACCAGCGCCTCGCCCTTGCCGAGTTCGGTGATCACCTTGGCGGTGTCCAGCTTGGGATTGGGGCGGAAGGTGTCGGCGGCCGCGGCCACCGCCTTCTGATCGCGCGGCGTGAAGGCGCGCAGCGCGTGCTGCACGCGATTGCCCAATTGCCCGAGCACCCGGTCCGGAACATCGAGCGGATTCTGCGTGACGAAATAGACGCCGACACCCTTCGACCGGATCAGCCGCACCACCTGCTCGATCTTGTCCATCAGCGCCTTCGGCGCATCGTTGAACAACAGATGCGCCTCGTCGAAGAAGAACACCAGCTTGGGTTTGGCGAGATCGCCGACCTCCGGCAGCTCCTCGAACAGCTCGGACAGCATCCACAGCAGGAACGTCGCGTAGAGTCGCGGGCTCTCCAGCAACCTGTCGGCAACGAGGATGTTGATCATGCCGCGGCCGTCGCGGTCGGTCTTCATGAAGTCGGTGAGCGCCAGCGCCGGCTCGCCGAAGAACTTCGTGCCGCCCTGGTTCTCGAGCACGAGCAACTGCCGCTGGATCGTGCCAACGGTCGCGCGCGTGACATTGCCGAACGACTGCGCCGCCTTCCGGATCGGCGCCAGCGGATCGGCCTCCGCATCCGCCCCCTTCTTGCCGGCCTCCGGAATGATCGCGTCGAGCAGCGCGCGCAGATCCTTCATGTCGATCAGGGCGAGGCCGTTCTCGTCGGCCACGCGGAACGCGACGTTGAGCACGCCTTCCTGAACATCATTGAGATCGAGCATCCGCGCCAGCAGCAGCGGTCCCATCTCGGTAACGGTGGCGCGCACCGGATGGCCCTGCTCCCCGAACACATCCCAAAATACCGTCGAGAACTGATCGGGCTGATAGGTGAGGCCGAGCTCGGTGGCGCGCTTGAGGATGAAGTCCTTCGCTTCGCCGGTCTGCGAGATGCCCGAGAGATCACCCTTGATGTCGGAGGCGAAGACCGGAACACCGGCACGGGCAAAACCCTCGGCCATCACCTGTAGCGAGACTGTCTTGCCGGTGCCGGTCGCGCCGGTGACCAGTCCATGGCGATTGGCAAGCTCAAGCGTCAACCAGGCCGGCTGCTCGCCGGCACCCACGAAGATCTTGTCGTCGGTATCAGCCACGGGTTTTCCGGATGGTGCCATGATGATCCATCTTTCGAGAGAGAATGTTTCGCATCACACGTGGTGCGGAGCGTCGCGCGCGATAACATAGTTGAGTTTCGCGAATTGGAACCAGCGTCAGGGTGCCTCACCTCTTCGCACGGCACGCACTCTTCTTAGCATTGGTGCTGCGCGATGCGCACGTTTGATCCGTGGATTCAACATCCGGTCTTGCATCGCTGCAACAGTTCATCGTCGATCGCGAATCGATTCGCGCACCGAGCCGGCTCCTCGCTTGTAATTCACGGATCGTCCGATCAAGATGAATTCAGCGAGAGGACATCCGGTCGTGGGGGACCGGATGAGACGGGGTTCACATGAACGAGTTGATTGAGCCGCTGGCCAGAACGGCCGGCATCAGTAAAGTCGTGGCTGAAATCATCGGCATCGGGCCTGACTTCCTCAGCGGCAATGGACGGCAATGGCAGGCGCCGCAGCCGTCAGCCGGTGAACTTTTTGCGTTCGGCCGCGACCAAATCGAAGCCGATCAGTTGGCACGATCGCGACAGGCACACCCGGCCTGAGCCCGGTTGCCCCAAGCCCGACCGCCCGGGCCATATCACCTGAAGCACCTTCGCGCGCGCCGAGTATCATGACATATCCGATCACCGAACTCGAAGGCATGACGACCTTCTATGCCGCCAAGCTGAAAGCTTTGGGCATCCGGACCACCGACACATTTCTCGAAGCCGCCCGGACCGTGAAAGGGCGTAAGGCGCTGGCCGCCAAGACCGGCATCAGCGAGCAGCAACTGCTCGATTGGGCAAACGCCGCCGATTACATGCGCATTCCCGGCATGGGCAAGGCCAAGGTCTGCCTCGTCCGCGCAGCCGGGGTGACCACCGTGCGCGAGCTGGCGCACCGCAATCCCGCCCGGCTGGCGCAGAACATCAAGGAAGTGAACACCCGGCGAAAACTGGTTCGGATCCTGCCGTCGGAGAAGTCGGTCGGCCAGCTCATCGAAAGGGCGCGCCGGCTGGAGCCGAAGATCAGCTATTGACCAGCCTCTAGATTGACCGTGCTTGTGCGGTGCGACACCTTGACTTGAGGGTGGCAACCGCGCAAAGCGGCGCCTATGAGCGCCATTTCGCCGCACTCCGCCCCGGACCTCGCGTCGAGCCACCCGCTGCTGCGGAGCTGGCTTTCGCGTCCATTCCCGGCGGTGATGGGCATTCTCAACGTCACACCGGATTCGTTCTCGGACGGCGGCCGCTTCGATGCACCGGAACGCGCCATTGCGCAGGCCGAGCGCTTGATCGCGGCCGGCGCCGACATCATCGACATCGGTGCCGAGTCCACCCGGCCCTACAAGGGCGCGGTGCCGGTCACGGCCGAGGAGGAACTGGCGCGCCTGCAGCCGATCCTGCCCGCGGTCGTCGCACTCGGCGTGCCCGTGTCGATCGACAGCATGAAATCTCAAGTTGCAGGCTACGCGCTGGACCATGGTGCTGCGATCGCCAATGATGTATGGGGTCTGCAGCGCGATCCCGCGATGGCCGATGTCGTCGCCGCGCATGGCGCGCCGATCGTGGTGATGCACAACCGTGCTGCCGTCGATCCGGAGATCGACATCGTCGCCGACATGATCGGCTTCTTCACGCGCTCGCTCGACATCGCGGCCAAGGCCGGCATTCCCCGTGGGAACATCGTGCTCGATCCAGGCATCGGCTTCGGCAAGACGGCGGAGCAGAGCATGATTGCGCTGGCCCGGCTCGATGCATTCGCATGCTTCGGGCTGCCGCTGCTGGTCGGCGCATCGCGAAAACGTTTCATCAGCACCGTGGTGGCGTCGGAGCCGCAGGAGCGGCTCGGCGGCTCGATCGCGGCGCATCTGATTGCGGCTCGGCGCGGTGCTGCAATCATCCGGGCGCATGACGTCGCCGAAACGGTTCAGGCCGTACGCGTGGCCGCGGCAATCGAGGCACTGCGATGACCGATACGATCTTCATCAAGGGCGTTCTCATCCACGCGCGTCATGGCGTGATGGAGCATGAGAGCGAGGTCGGCCAGCGCTTCGTGATCGACCTCGAGCTCTACACCGACCTTTCGGACTCCTCGCGCAGCGACCGCCTCGCCGACACCGTGTCCTATTCCGACGTGGTGGAGACGGCGACGGCGGCGTTCAAGGACTCCAACTACCGCCTGCTCGAACGCGCGGCCGGCGCGGTGGCCGATGCGATCCTGTCGACCTTCGCCCGCATTCGCGCCGTCAAGGTCACGGTGCACAAGCCGCATGCGCCGATCGCCGCCATCTTCGAGGATGTCGGCGTGGTGCTGATGCGCTCGCGGCATCCATGACGGCGATGGCGAGCGCGCTGGTTGCTCTCGGCGGCAATGTCGGCGACGTCAGGGCGACGTTCCGGCGCGCCATTCCGGAGATCTGTGCGCGCGCGTCGGCGGCGCTTGTCGCGCGCTCGTCCGACTACATCACGCCGCCATGGGGCGAGGAGCAGCAGCCGCCCTTCATCAATGCCTGCATCGAGATTGCGACCGCGATGCCTCCACGGCCGCTGCTCGGCGTTCTGCACGCGGTCGAGCGCATGTTCGGCCGCAATCGCGCGCAGGAGACGCGGTGGGGTCCGCGGACGCTCGACCTCGATCTGATCGCCTATGACGATTTCGCGATCGACACCCCCGATCTCACGCTGCCGCACCCTCGGCTGTTCGAACGCGGCTTCGTGCTGGTACCGCTGGCCGAGATCGTGCCGGCGCGACGGATTGCCGGCCGCCGCGTCGATGAGGCCGTGCTCGCCGTTTCGCGCGACGGAATCCGGCCGTTGCCGTCAGCCGAATAGCTGACATCTCCGGCCAAACAACCGTTTGGCTTGGCCGTCCTGACGTGGCATTTTGCGCCACAACAAACAGACGCCCGGGAGACGCGATCCGCATGACGACCGAGACCGACGATCTGCGACTGGCTGCCGATTTTGCGCCGGCCGGCGAGGCGGACTGGCGCAAGCTGGTCGATGGCGTGCTGAAGGGCGCGGCCTTCGAGAAGCTGGTCGGCAAGACCTATGACGGGCTCGAGATCCAGCCGATCTATCCGCGCGCCAAGCATGCCGCGCCGGTCGCCGGCCGCGCACCATCGGCACCATGGCAGATCATGCAGCGCGTCGATCATCCCGATCCGGCCAAGGCCAACGCACAGGCGCTGATCGACCTCGAGAATGGCGCGACCGGGTTGTCGCTGGTGTTTGCCGGCTCGAACGCCGCGCATGGCTTCGGCCTCGCCGCCAGCCCCGACGCAGTGGCGCGCGCGCTCGACGGCGTGCATCTCGATGCTGCGATTGCAATCGAATTGCACCTCGGCGACTCCCTCTCACCCGCCTCGCTTCTCGCCGACACCGTCGAGCAGCGCGGCATCAAGGCCGCGGCCTGCGACATCCGGTTCGGCCTCGATCCGATCGGGCATGCGGCCGCTCGCGGCGCAAGCTCGCATGAGGCATCGACGCTCGGCGGCAACTCGGGCGCGCTGGTCAAGCAACTGCACGCGGCCGGCTTCAAGGGCCCGTTCTTCGCCGCGGACGGCCGGGTCGTGCACGACGCCGGCGGATCGGAGGCGCAGGAGCTCGCTTTCGCTCTCGCCTCCGCCGTCGCCTATCTGCGGGCGCTCGAAGCCGAAGGCATCGCGCTCGAGACCGCGCGCGGCATGATCTATGGCCGGCTCGCCGCCGACACCGATCAGTTTCTCACGCTGGCGAAATTCCGCAGCCTGCGGCGGCTGTGGGCGCGCATCGAGGAGGCCTGCGGCCTGGCGCCAAAGCCGCTCTTCATCTCGGGCGAGACGGCGTGGCGCATGCTCACCCGGCGCGATCCTTACGTGAACATGCTGCGCGCCACCATCGCGACGTTCGCGGCCGGATTGGGCGGCGCCAATGCCGTGACGGTGCTGCCGCACACGGCCGCACTCGGCCTGCCCGACGCGTTCGCGCGCCGTGTCGCCCGCAACACGCAATTGGTGCTGCTGGAGGAAAGCAATCTCGCCCGCGTCGCCGATCCCGCCGCCGGTGCCGGCGGCATCGAGGCGCTGACCAGCGAGTTGTGCAGCGCCGCCTGGGCACTGTTCCAGGAGATCGAGAAGGCCGGCGGCGTCGTTGCGGCGTTGCAGGCGGGCCTCATCCAGACCAAGGTCGCCGCGGTGAAGCAGGCGCGCGATGCGAACATCGCCAAGCGGCGCGACGTGCTGACCGGCGCCAGCGAGTTTCCGAATCTCAACGAGGCCGAAGTCGCCGTGGAAGCGGTCGCCCCTCTGGCCGCGCCGCTGGCGGCCAAGGCTGCGCTCAGCTTCGCACCGCTCACGCCGATCCGCCTCGCTGAAGGATTTGAGCGGCTGCGTGACCGCTCCGACAGCCTGCTGAAGAGCCAGGGACAGCGCCCCTCGGTCTTCCTCGCCAATCTCGGCACGGCCGCCGACTTCACCGCGCGCGCGACCTTCGTCCGCAGCTTCTTCGAGGCCGGCGGCATCGCCGCGATCGACGGCCAGGGCGGCGCGGATCCGGCCGCGCTCGCAGATGCATACCGCGCCTCCGGCGCCGCGATCGCCTGCCTCTGCTCGTCGGACAAGGTCTATGCCGAGGCCGCGGTTCCGGCGGCCAAGGCCCTTCAGGCCGCGGGCGCACGACATATCTATCTGGCAGGCCGGGGCGGCGAGCGGGAAGCTGCGTTGCGCGAAGCAGGCATCGGCAGCTTCGTATTCGCCGGCGGCGACGCGCTGAAGACGCTCGAGGACGCCTATACGCATCTGGAGTGAGCATGACCGACGACACCAAGCCTCTCCTGACCGGCGGCTGCCAATGCGGTGCCGTCCGCTTCGCGTTCAAGACCACGCCGAACAAGGTCAGCATCTGTCATTGCCGGATGTGCCAGAAAGCCTCCGGCGCGCCGTTCGCCTCGTTCGCTGAGATCGACCGCGAGCACTTCGCCTGGACGCGCGGTCAGCCCGCCGCGTTCCGTTCATCCACGATCGCCGAGCGCTTCTTCTGCCCCGCCTGCGGCACGCCGCTCGGCTTCGGGCGTATTGATGGGCCGCGGATCGAGATCATGACCGGCAGCTTCGACCGGCCGGACCGGGTGGTGCCGACGCGACAATATGGCTCGGAGTCGCGACTTGGCTGGGTGGTCGCGATCGCCAATCTGCCGAGCCAGACGACACAACAGAACTATGGACCGGAGAAGATGGCGTCCATCGTCAGTCATCAGCATCCGGATCATGACTGAGCGCGCGACATGCGAGCGTCCGAGGACCACCTCATGATCAACTGGCTGGCCGCGCTCATCGAAACTGCGGTCCACGGCCTCTGGACGCGCAGCATGACAACGGATCCACGCAATGATCCGGTCTACAAGAAGAACATCCAAGAGCTGATCGAGAGAAACCGCAGGTTTGAGGACGCCAGGGAATGACCCGGATTCCGAATTTCGCCGACATCGCGTTCGCGCCGATCGCAGCCCCCGCGCCCGCAGGCGCTGCCGAGCCGTGGCTGACGCCGGAAGGCATCCCGGTAAAATCAGCCTACGGCGAGGCCGATCTCGCCGGCATCGACTTCCTCGACACCTGGCCCGGCATCGCGCCCTATCTGCGCGGCCCCTACCCGACCATGTATGTCAACCAGCCCTGGACGGTCCGGCAATATGCCGGCTTCTCCACGGCCGAGGATTCCAACGCCTTCTACCGGCGCAACCTCGCCGCCGGCCAGAAGGGCCTCTCGGTCGCCTTCGATCTCGCCACCCATCGCGGCTATGATTCCGATCATCCGCGCGTCGGCGGCGACGTCGGCATGGCCGGCGTCGCAATCGACTCGATCTACGACATGCGCACCCTGTTCGCCGGCATTCCGCTCGACCAGATGAGCGTGTCGATGACCATGAACGGCGCCGTGCTGCCGATCCTGGCGCTGTTCGTCGTCGCCGCCGAAGAGCAGGGCGTGCCGCCGGAGAAGCTGTCGGGCACCATTCAGAACGACATTCTGAAAGAGTTCATGGTGCGCAACACCTACATCTATCCGCCCTCGCCCTCGATGCGGATCATCTCCGACATTTTCGCCTTCACCTCGCAGAAGATGCCGAAGTTCAATTCCATTTCCATCTCCGGCTATCACATGCAGGAAGCCGGCGCGACGCAGGATCTCGAGCTCGCCTATACGCTCGCCGACGGCGTCGAATATCTGCGCGCCGGCATCGCCGCCGGACTCGACGTCGACCGCTTCGCGCCGCGGCTGTCGTTCTTCTGGGCGATCGGCATGAACTTCTTCATGGAGGTCGCGAAGCTCCGCGCCGCGCGCCTGTTGTGGGCCAAGCTCTTGAAGCCGTTCAACCCGAAGGATCCGCGCTCGCTGTCCTTGCGCACGCACAGCCAGACCTCCGGCTGGTCGCTGACCGCGCAGGACGTCTACAACAACGTCGTGCGAACCGCCGTCGAGGCGATGGCAGCCACGCAAGGCCATACCCAGTCGCTGCACACCAACGCGCTCGACGAGGCGCTGGCGCTGCCGACCGACTTCTCCGCCCGCATTGCCCGCAACACCCAACTGTTCCTGCAGCAGGAGAGCGGCACCACCCGGATCATCGATCCCTGGGGCGGCTCGTATTATGTCGAGCGCCTCACCCGTGACCTCGCCGCCAAGGCCTGGGGCCACATCCAGGAGATCGAGGAGCTCGGCGGCATGGCCAAGGCGATCGAGGCCGGCGTGCCGAAGCTGCGCATCGAGGAAGCCTCGGCCAAGACCCAGGCCCGCATCGACACCGGCCGCCAGTCGGTGATCGGCGTCAACAAATACAAGCCGACCGACGAGCCGCCGCTCGACGTGCTCAAGGTCGACAATTCCACCGTGCGCCGGCTGCAGATCGACAAGCTGTCGCGGCTCAAATCCGAGCGCAGGCAGGCCGAGGTCGATGCGGCGCTGTCGGCGCTCACGCGCTCGGCCGGCGACGGCAACGGCAACCTGCTGGCGCTCGCGATCGACGCGGCGCGCGCCAAGGCCACCGTCGGCGAGATCTCCGACGCGCTGGAGAAGGTGTTCGGCCGCCATCGCGCCGAGATCAAGTCCATCACCGGCGTCTACAAGCGGGAGATCGCCGCCATGTCCGGCAAAGCCGAGAAGCTGCAGGCGCTGATCGAGGCGTTCGAGGAGGCCGAGGGCCGCCGGCCACGCATCCTGGTCGCCAAGATCGGCCAGGACGGCCACGACCGCGGCCAGAAGGTGATCGCGTCGGCCTTCGCCGACATCGGTTTCGACGTCGACATCGGACCTTTGTTCGCCACCGCCGACGAGGCGGCGCGGCAGGCGGTGGAGAACGACGTGCACATTCTCGGCGTCTCATCGCTGGCGGCCGCGCATCTCACCGCGGTGCCTGAGCTGAAGGCCGCGCTCAAGAAGCAGGGCCGCGAGGACATCATGATCATCGTCGGCGGTGTCGTGCCGCCGCAGGATTATGATGCGCTGTACAAGGCCGGCGCCGAGGCGATCTTCCCGCCGGGCACCGTCATCGCCGACGCCGCCGAGGAGCTGATCCAAAAGCTCAATGCGCGGCTGGGGCACAGCGAGGCGGCGGAATAGTCCGACTGCGTCACACCCCACCGTCATTCCGGGGCAAGGCCAAAGGCCTTGAGCCCGGAATCTCGACATTGTCTTGCGTCCATTCCCGAGAGCGTCGAGCTATTAACGCGCTGTAATCAATCGCCGCGCGTTCGATCTGGGCACGATCGAACCTTTGCGGTACGTGCGCGCACAGACAACCAAACCCGGATCACAAGCCTCATGTATTCTACCAAACTGCTTGTCGCCGCCCTGTTCGGCCTGCTCACCCTCTCGCCGGCGATCGCCGCCGAAGCCAAGCCCGATGCGTCGATCAAGACCAAGGCCGCCGAGGCCAGCGTCACGCTGAGTGCCGACATCAAGGCCGATCCGGCGCTCGCCGCGAATTGCCTCGCCGAAGGCCGCAAGTGGATGGACAAGCAGGCCGCGGACGCCGCCAAGGACTACAAGGCGGACAAGGAACTGTTCCGCGACGGCCCTTACACCTATGGCCGCGACTATTCGGTGCGTTCGATGGTCGCCGATCGCTATGTCAGCGTGCTGCGCAACGACTACATGGACACGCATGGCGCCCATCCCAACCGGACGGTCGACACCATCCTCTGGGACAAGGCCGCCGCCAAGCGCATCTCGATCCGCCCGTTCTTCAACGAGACCGCCGACAACGGTCCGACCATGACCGCGATCAGCAAGGCGATCATCGCCTCGCTGCGAGCAGAGAAGAAGGCGCGCGACGCCGGCGACACTGACGAGTGGTGGTTGAAGAGCGTCGAGCCGAAGCTGCTCGGCATTGGCGCCGTCACGCTCGCGCCCTCGACGCTGGCCGGCAAGAGCTCGGGCCTCACCTTCCACTATCCGCCCTACGCCGTTGGCGCCTACGCGGAAGGCGACTATGTCGCCTTCGTGCCCTGGGAAACGCTGAAGCCCTATCTCAGCGCGGAGGGGCAGGCGATCTTCGGCGGCGCGAGGCCGAAGGGGGATGCGGAGGAGAACTAGCTGGCCGGGCCGCTCGCATCCGCTATAACGGGCGCATGTCCTCTCGTTCTCCTTCGCCAAATACCACGACCTTGGCCGACGATATCAGCGCCGGCAGCCGCGCGGCGCTGGCGCGCGCGATCACGCTGGTCGAGAGCCGCCGCGCCGACCATCAGGCCGCCGCGCGCGAACTGGTGCAGGCGCTGCTGCCACGGACGGGGCACGCGATCCGCGTCGGCATCACCGGCTCGCCCGGCGTCGGCAAGTCCACCACGATCGATGCTCTCGGCATGTTCCTGATCGGACAGGGCCACAAGGTCGCGGTGCTCGCGGTCGATCCGTCCTCGGCGCGCACCGGCGGTTCGATCCTCGGCGACAAGACGCGGATGGCGCGATTGTCCCATCACGAGCACGCCTTCATCCGCCCCTCGCCCTCGTCGGGCACGCTCGGCGGCGTCGCCGCCAAGACGCGCGAGGCGATGCTGCTGTGCGAGGCCGCAGGCTTCGACGTGATCCTGGTCGAGACGGTCGGCATCGGCCAGTCCGAAACCGCGGTCTGCGACATGACCGATTTCTTCCTCGCCCTGATGCTGCCGGGCGGCGGCGACGAGCTGCAGGGCATCAAGAAGGGCCTGGTCGAGCTCGCCGACATGATCGCGATCAACAAGGCCGATGGCGACAACGTCAAGCGCGCCAACATCACCGCCGCCGACTATCGCGGCGCGCTGCATCTGCTCAGCCCCCGCTCCGAGCACTGGCATCCGCCGGTCGTGACCTATTCGGCGATATCAGGCACGGGCATCGCCGAGCTGTGGCAGAAGGTCCTGGATCATCGCAAGGCGATGATCGCCTCCGGGGAGTTCGCCGCGCGGCGGCGCGACCAGCAGGTGAAATGGATGTGGACCATGCTGGAGCAGCGCCTGATGGCGCGGCTGCGCACCGATCCATCCATCCGCGCGAAGGTGAAGAAGCTGGAGAGCGACGTCGCCGAGGGCCGCGTCGCGCCGGCGCTCGCCGCCGAGCAGCTCGCGGAGATGCTGACATGAGCGAGCGGCCGCGCATCCTGATCACCGGATTCGGTCCGTTTCCCGGCGCGCCGTCCAATCCGACCATGCCGCTGGTGAAGCGGTTGTCCGAGCTGCGGCGGCCAGCGCTGGACGACGTCGCCATCAGCAGCCACATCTTTCACGTGACCTATGCGACCGTGGATCGCGAGCTGCCCGCGCTGATCGCCGAGCGGCACCCGCATGCGCTAATGATGTTCGGCCTCGCCGGGCGAACGTCCTATCTGCGGATCGAGACGCGCGCCCGCAACGCGATCACCACGACCTTCCCGGATGCCGACCGCCACGTCGCGCGCAAGGGCGTGATCGTCCCGGGTGCACATCCGATGCCGTTCGGCCCGCACATGGCGCGGCTGCTGCGCGCGGCGCGCGCCACCGGCATCGATGCCCGGGCCTCGCGCGATGCCGGCAGCTATCTCTGCAACTATCTGAGCTGGCGCGCGATCGAGGCGACCAAGGCCGCCGAAGGGCCGCGGCTCGCCGCCTTCATCCACATTCCTCCCTTGCCGCGTGCCGGCACGGCGTTGCCGCACGGCAGTTCGCGCATCACGCTGGAGGGGCTCGTCGATGCCGGCGAAGCGATGCTGACGGAGCTGGTCAAGCTCGTGCGACAGGCGTCCTGTCGCACGAGCTGACGCCGATGGTGGTATGACCGCTGACGGTCAGCGCGGGATATCAGATGCTCCAGCGGCGCCGACCGCCAAATCCCCCACCGATCAAGCGCAGCAGGAGCAACAGGACCACGGCGCCGATGAAGGCGTTGATGATCGCGGCGACCAGTCCGACACCCAGATGAATGCCGAGCTGCGGCAACAGCCAGTTGCCGATGAAGGCACCGAGGAGGCCGACGATCAGGTCGCCGATCAGGCCGAAGCCGCCGCCTTCCATGACGCGGCCTGCGAGCCAGCCCGCGACAATGCCCACGAACAGAATAACCAGTAGACTCTCATTTGACAGATGCATGACCCTCTCCTCGCCGATCCATTGCGGGAACAATGTCCCCGAGTCCCATTGGTTCCCTCGGGAGAGGCTCACCGGTTCGACGGGCAACCCACGCCGGCGGGCGATCTGACGTGAAGATTTAACCCTACCGCCAACAATCCCGGGCGCAGGCGCTCATCCTCGGCATCAGCATTGAGACTTTCAGCTTAAGTCGTGGCCGCACATCATCTTTTGCGCGAGACGCTGACCATGGATGTCAATCGCCGCCGCATTCTGGCTGGATCGGCTGCCGGCGTCGCCGGGGCATTGGCCCTGCCGGCGGATGCCGCGCAGGCCACCCTCCTGATCTCCACACTCGGCCGCGACGCCACGCAATATGGCGTCAAGCCCAACAGTCCCGACGACCAGACCCGCGCGCTGCAGCGTGCGATCGACGAGGCCGCGCGCGCCCAGGTGCCGCTGGCGCTGCCGCCGGGCACCTACAGGACCTCGATGCTGCGGCTTGCCAGGGGCAGCCAGATGGTCGGCGTCCGGGGTGCCACCAAGCTCGTGTTCACCGGTGGCGGCCCGTCGATGCTGTCAGCAGAAGGCGCTGACGGCCTCGGCATCAGCGGCGTCGCGCTCGACGGCGGCGGCATTGCCCTGCCCCAGCGGCGCGGCCTGCTTCACGTTGCAGCCGGCAACGATGTCAGAATCCTGGATTGCGAGATCACCCGCTCCGGCGGCAGCGGCATCTGGCTCGAGCAGGTTTCCGGCGACGTCAGCGGCAACGTCCTCACCGACATCGCGGTCACCGCGATCGTGTCGTTCGATGCCCTCGGGCTGATCGTGTCGCGCAATACCATCAAGGGGACGCGCGACAACGGCATCGAGATCCTGCGCACCGCGATCGGCGACGACGGCACGATGGTGCTCGACAACAGCATCACGGACATCAAGGCCGGCCCCGGCGGCTCGGGCCAGTACGGCAACGCCATCAACGCCTTTCGCGCCGGCAACGTGATCGTGCGCGGCAACCGCATCAGGAACTGCGACTACTCGGCAGTGCGGGGCAACTCGGCCTCGAACATCCAGATCGTCGGCAACAGCGTCAGCGACGTGCGCGAGGTCGCGCTCTACTCTGAGTTCGCATTCGAGGGCGCCGTCATCTCAGGCAATACGGTGGATGGTGCCGCCTTCGGCGTCTCCGTCTGCAACTTCAACGAAGGCGGCCGCATCGCGGTGGTCCAGGGTAACATCATCCGCAATCTGATCCCGAAGCGGCCGATCGGCACAGCACCCGACGACGACGCCGGAATCGGCATCTATGTCGAGGCGGACTCCGCGGTGACCGGGAACGTGGTCGAGAATGCCCCGTCCTACGGCATCGTCGCCGGCTGGGGCCGATATCTGCGCGACGTGGTGATCTCCGGCAACGTCGTCCGCAACGCTCTGGCCGGCGTCGGCCTCTCGGTCGTGCCGGGCGCGGGCACGGCGCTCGTCAGCAACAACGTCATCTCCGGCACGCCCCGTGGCGCGGTCATCGGGCTCGATCACGTCAAGCCGGTGACATCGGACCTGACGCAGGACGGTGCGCAGCGATTTGCCCATCTGACTGTCAACGGCAACGCCGTCAGCCGGTAACAGACTAATAAGCGACCGCCAGCGCTGGATAGCGGCGCTCGATGGCATCGAGATCGACCACCGGCTCGTCATACTCGGCGTCGGATTGAATGCCGATGCTCAAGGCCTGCTCCAGGGCGAACATGTCGATGCGGGACGGCGCGACGGTCGGCTCCGGCGCGATGTCGTCTTCGGCCACATAGTCGGGTTCGATGACGTCGTCCGGTTCCAGATCATCCGCGGCCAGCTCGATCTCGGGCTCGACGATGATCTTGGACTCCGCAAGGATGGTTTCGAGCGAAGGCGGCAGCGCAATGGGGCGCCGCTCGATGGGATGATTCTCATGGAGACGGAGTTTGATCGGCTCAGGCTCGGCGGGGCGCGCGGGCGCCGGTGGCGCAGCCACAACGGCAGCCGGCCTCTGGCTGGGCACGATGCTCACCTGCTCGGGCTCGGCGCGGGATAGCGCCTGCCAGGTCTGCACCGCGGCTTTGGCCTGGCGGATATCGTCGAGGAGAGACTGCTCGGTGTAGTAGCGGCGCCAGCGGCCGCTCTGGAACAGCTCGGTCAGATGGTCGAGCCGCCGTTCGGCAAGCGCGCACCAGCGTGCAGCCAGTTCGCGGCTGCAAGCCACGTCCGGTCGATGTGTCATGGGGGAGCCCGTGAGATAAGGGGACGGACGCACTCGGCACGAATCAACGCAACGTGACGGGAATATTTTGTGGAAAAGGTTAACAAAGTCTAGCTAATGCCATGTTGTTTGGCGGCCAAACCGTAGTCGTGCGGAAATTTTGTCCGTGTTCTTTCGGGCTTTGGCCAGGCGCGGAGCGCGAGCGCGGCCAACGGCATCCCGAGACAACCCAAGGATGTTCGCCTCGGGGCGCGCGAAACACTGCCGGATATCGACGTTGCCGGGCTTCGACCTCGCCCAAAATGAAAGACCCGTCCGGGGGGACAACCGGACGGGTCGAGCCATATGGGCGCTTGGGGTGGATGGGCGCTCGCGCCGTATATAGCCTTGGGGAGGGGATCACCGCTCCCACATGCTTTCTGTCGTGACCGCCCCGCTGCACGTTCAAAGCGAGCGGGAGAATTTCGGAACGTTCACGAAAACGTTGGCGTCATTGCTGCGCCGGCCGAAGCGCGTCGCCGGCCGGAGATGCCTCGGTCACCGCGGCCGGCGCCGGGCGCAACTCGCGGGCCGCCGCGGGCTCCGTTTGCAGCCCCGCAGAAGGCACAGCAGCAGCAGGCGCCCCCTGCGGCGAGACCACGGCCTGGACCGCCGCCAACGCATCTGCCTCCCCTGCCCCGAACAGATCGTCGCGTCCGGGGGTCCCGAGATCCCGCGCGGTCCCGGTCAATACGGTCCGCACCATCTCCGGCTTCAGCGTCGGATTGCGCTCCAGCACCAGCGCCGCAAGCCCGCTGACATAGGCCGCGGAAAACGAGGTGCCCGAGATGATCTGATATTTTCCGTCCGGCGCCGGCAGAAAAATCTCGGCGCCGGGCGCGGCCAGCGCAATGTAATTGCCGCGGTTCGACGCCGGCAGCAACTGGTCCCGGTCATCGGTCGCACTGACGGCGATGACGTTGGGATTGCCCGCAGGATACAGCGGCGGCGACTTGGCCCCGGCATTGCCGGCCGCAGCGACCATCACGACGCCCTTGGAAGCGACGGCCGCGATCGCGCGCTCGATCACCGCATCCTTCGGGCCGGCGAAGCTCATGTTGACGATCTGCGCACCATGCAAAACCGCGTAGTCCAGCGCCTTCAGGATCACATAGGAGTTGCTCTCCGGCCCGCCGCCCTTCTTGGCCATGCCGAAGGCGCGGATGGCGATGATGCGTGCATAGGGCGCGCTGCCCATCAACCGCTTGTGCGACACGATCACGCCGGCGATGCCCGTGCCGTGCGCATGCGGCCCCTCGTCGCCGCCGAGCGCGTCGAATGCGTCGAACGACGCGTCGGCGAATTCCGGGTGCTTGAGATCGATCCCGGAATCGATCACGGCGATGGTGACGTTGGCGCCCTCGGCCAGCCTGTGCGCTTCCGGCAGCCGCAGCTTCGCCAGCGCGTATTGCGCCGGATCGCCCTCGACTGGCACGGCGCTCTGCTGCTGCAGCGTGTAGCGGTAGTTCGGCTGCACCGAACGCACCCTGGCATCCGCCGCGAGCGCACGGCTGACCGCCTGCACCGAGCGGCGATCGGTGATCCGGAACAGACCGATGGTGGCGCCGATCAGCGGAAAGCGCTGCGAGCTGATGCGCTGCAGGCCATGGCGACGCGCCAACGCGTCGACCTGGTCGGCCGAGAGACCATCATCGATTTCGGCGACGATCTCGTTGGCGATGGTCCGCGGGTCGACCGCGCCCGCAGCTTTCGGCTCGCCGCGCTGCGTCACCTTGGCGGACCTGCCTTTGTCCAATCTTCCTTGGGACCGCCGGCCCTGCCCGTCCGCCGTCACCGGCCGGCGGTCGAGACATTCACCCGAGGCGCTGCGATCCGCCGGGTCACAGGACACCTGCAGGTTCGGTGCAAATCGCACATTGGGCAGGGTCGGGCGCACGGCCATCGCCGGCGGCGGCACACGCATCGCGGTGCCCGGGTTGATGCTCGGCACCCGGCTCGGGATGTTGATGTTGGGCGAACGCATCATCGCCTGGGCATGGGCACTGAGGTCGCCACCCGCGAAAGCAGGCATTGCGACGACAATCAGCATCGCGACCGATCTGGCGAACTGGAGCGGCGAAGTAGTCGACATGGAGCCTCCGAATGACGTTCGGACGGCGCGGGCCTATTGCGCGGCCACCGCCAGGCTGACGATCTTCTCGCGCGCCAGACGGCCGATCAGGCTGTCGGCCTCGGCCTTCGACAACGGCCGGTCGCCGAGTTGCAGCTTGAACAGGCCGCCCTTGGCGCCCTCGACGATCGAGGCCTGGTAGCTGTCGAGCAGCGCCGAGATGTCGGCCATGCGCGCATCCGGCGCGAACCGCACCAGCGCATAGGCGGGCGCGGTCGATCCGGCGACCTGCGGTCCAAGGCCGCGGATCAGCGGTGCGGCCGGGGCCGGTGCTTCGGCCATCCGCGAACGCGTCATGCTCTCGGGCGCCCGCTCCGCCGGGGCCGGCGCAGCGGCGCTCGGCGGCGGCGGCGCGGCCATCGGCCTGCTCGCGGGCTCGGGCGCCGCGGTCTTGTCCTGGACCGAGGCGGTCTGATAGGTCGCAGTCTGCGAGCGCATCAGCACGGCGCCGATCACGCCGGCCTGCGCCAGCACTAGCAGCGCGCCGAGGCTGACGGTCCACGCCAGGGTCCGCGGCGACAGGCTGTCGAAGAAATCCATCAGCCGCGCGCCGAAGCCGCGCGGCGCGGCAGGCTTCTGCACCGGATCCGCCTCGATCGCCGCGAACAGCTTCTGCATCGCACGCATCGACGGCGCGCCGAGGCTTTCGTTCAGCGCGATGGTCTCGGCATACTCCTTCTGGATTTCCGCATACTGCCTGGCGAGATCGGCATCGTTGGCGAGAGCCTCCTCGACCCGGCGCATGTCGCGCGCGCTCAGCGTGCCGGCGGCGTACCACGGCAGCAGGAGTTCGATCTCTCCGGGCTCTTGCTCCAGCATCTTGCTCAAAGCCATCATGGCCAGCCTCTCTCAATGCCGGCCGCTTTCAGGAGTTCGGCCAATTTCTTGCGCGCATAGAACAGGCGCGTCTTGACGGTGTTTTCCGGAATTCCGACGATCTCGGCCACCTCCTCCACGGACTTCTCGTGGTAGTAGACGAGATCGACGATCTCCCGGTGATCAGGCGAAAGCGCCGTCAGGCACTTGCGCAATGCTTCGCCGGTATTCTTCTTCTGGACCGCGACCTCCGGATCGTCGGACGTGTCCTCGATCGCGTTCGCGGCCTCGTCTTCCAGCTCAACGTCCTTCCGGCGCCGAAGGGCCGACAGGGCCTTGAACCGCGTGATCGCCAGGAGCCAGGTGGAGACGGCAGAACGGCCTTCGAACTTGCCGGCCTGACGCCACACGTCGAGAAAGACCTCGCTGATGAGGTCTTCCGCGACCTGCTCGTCCCGCACGAGCCGGAGCCCGAAACGGTACACCCTGACATGGTGCCGTCCGTACAGCACCTGCATGGCGAGCCGGTCGCCTTGAGCGATCCGGGCAATCAGGGTTTCATCTGACGCCGCTGCTGTCACGCTCAATGGCCGTCTCGCAAGATTGGTCTGGAGGATTGACGTCGCGGTTCGAACACAACCGCAAAAATCTTCAAAATACCGGAAAGATACGTCCCGAAATGTGAGCTGGCGCACAGACTTGCAGATTTCGCTGCAGCGCCCAGATCGATCGCGACCAGCGGGTTCCCGCCTACCATGTTCCGCCCGTTCCCGCCAACTGCACGCCCTGAAAGCCGTAGATTCCCCGTCGCAGCACGACGCCGGCGGCCTCTTCGTCCATGCCCATAGATACCAAAGTTAAATGCTTTCCCACGTAGATTTTAAGCCAACGACGAAGAATCGCGAGCACATGGGCACGACGGCACCGCCTATTCCCAGTCCGAATGTCACCGAGGCCGGGGACGCGCAACCGTCTCCGGCCAGCGACCTGCGCGCGCGTCGTGCCGGGCGGCGCCGGCAGATGCTGGCGCTGGTCGCCGGATGCTACCTGATCGACGCCGTCATCCTGCTGATCTACGCAGAGGCGGGAACCGTCCCGGTCACGATCGCGCCAGCCTACGCAGCGACCGGCATTCTGACCGTCGCGCTGTGGACCGCCCTGTCGGAAAGCGGCTTCAACGACCGTTTCCGCGACCACTACCTCGTGGTGCCGCAATCGCTCGCCAGCATGATGATCACGGTCGCGTTCTGCTACATCGCGCCCGAAGTCAGCATCCTCTTCCTGTGCACGCTGTACATCGTCGTCGCCTTTGCCTCGCTGCGGGCGACGCCGCGCCAGAGCGCGATCTGCTGGACGTTCCTCGCGATCGGGCTGGCGGGATTGTTCCTGCTCACCGACAAGCCGCTCGGCATGCCGCACGACAGCGGCCTCGAGCGGCTCGCGACGCTCCTGGTCTTCCTCCTCACCATCGCCGGCTGCATGTTCCTCGGCATCTTCTCCAGCGCGCTGCGCGAGACGCTGTACCAGCGCGGACAGAAGCTCAAGGAAGCCTATCGCCGCATCGAGGAGCTGGCCGAGATCGACGAGCTCACCGGCGCGCTGAACCGGCGCTCGATCATGGATGTGCTGGACGAGGAGATGGCGCAGGCGCGGCAGGGCGGCCAGCCCTGCTCGGTCGTGCTGATCGATCTCGACTGGTTCAAGCGCATCAACGACACGCATGGTCATCCGACCGGCGACGACGTGCTGCGCACCTTCGCCATCACCATCTTCGCCAACATTCGCGGCAGCGACCGCTTCGGCCGCTACGGCGGCGAGGAATTCCTGCTGGTGCTGCCGGGCGCACCGGCCGACGCCGCGGCGCGGCTCGCCGAACGATTGCGCCAGATCATCGCCGGCCTCGACTGGAGTGCGTTTTCGACCGGCCTGCAGGTCACGTTCTCGGCCGGCGTGGCCACCCCGCGCGGCGACGAGACCGCCGATTCGCTGCTCGCCCGGGCCGATCGTGCGCTCTACGACTCGAAGGCGCAGGGCCGCAATCGCGTCACCAGCGCCTGCGCCGTCCCGGCATGACCCCGAAACCCGCCCCGAACGAAAGCCTGCTCGACGAACTCGAGGACACGCTCGCGCACGGCACCGTCGCCCGGCGGGTCGAGACCCTGCGCAAGGTGACGGACCTGTTCGTCGACGGCGCGACGGACTTCGCCGATGATCAGGTCGCGCTGTTCGACGACGTGTTCGAATGCCTGATCGAGCACATCGAGATCTCGGCCCGCGCGCTGCTCGCGCGGCGGCTGGCGCCGCTGGCGTCGGCGCCGCCGCGGACGCTCTACCGGCTGGCCGATGACGACGCCATCGATGTCGCAGGCCCGGTGCTGTCGAAGTCCGAACGGCTCGACGAGGCCGCGCTGATCCGCACAGCCGAGACCAAGAGCCAGGCGCATCTGCTCGCGATCTCGCTCCGGCGCGTGCTCAGCCGCGCCGTCACCGACATCCTGCTCAGGCGCGGCAACGACGAGGTCGTTCACAGCACCGTCAGCAATCCCGGCGCCGACGTCTCGGAGGCCAGCCTCGACACGCTGGCCGATCGCGCCGCGCTGGACGAAAACCTCGCCGCGTGCCTCGCCATGCGGCCCAATCTGCCGCGCCATCTCTATCTGAAGCTGGTCGCCAAGGCGTCGGCCACGGTCCGCGCGCGGCTCGAGGCGGCAAACCCGAAGCTCGCGCAGGAGGTCTTCTCGGCGGTGCGGACGGCAGGGCGGCGGGCGCGATCGAGCGCGGCGGCGCTGACCAGCCAGACCGAGATCGCGCACGCGCTGGTGCGCTCGCTGCATGCCGAGGGCCGGCTCGACGATCGTCTCGTCGTGCAGTTCACCGAGCAGCGCAGGTTCGACGAGGCCAATGCCGCCGTGGCGGCCATGGCCAACGTGCCGGTCGCGGTCGCCGAGAGCATCATGATCGAAAGCCGCGCCGAGGGCGTCATGATCCTCGCCAAGGTCGCAGGCCTGTCATGGCCAACGGTGAAGTCGATCATCCTGATGCGCGATGGGCTCGCCACCACCGCGACGACCGATCTCGACGCCTGCAAGGCCACCTATGAGCGGCTCCGGCGGTCCACCGCGCAGCAGGTGCTGCGCTTCCATCGCGTCCAGGACGCCGCGACGCCGGTGCAGGCGTAGCCGCCCCCGGTCAATAGCGCAGCACCCTCGCGCCGATGAGCGCGCCGAGCCCGGCCACGATCAGCGCGGCCACCGTGTACCAGGTGGCCACGAACAGCGGCGAATCGTCGGTGCAATGCGCGGCATAGAGCGTCGCCGCCATGCCCGCCGAGACCAGCCCGGCGATCGCGCCCGTCATCGCCGGACGCGACGGCGCGCCATGGCGCAGGCCGAACAGCGCGGCGGCCAGCAGCGGCAGCGACAGCACGGGAATGGCGCTCATGCACACCATCGAATTGTGGCCGACCAGCCGCGCCATCATCGGTGTGCGCTGCGGCAGCATCATCTCCGCCGCCATGCCGCCGACGAGGACGATGATCGGCGCGATCAGGAGCCAGCTCCAGCCCTGCAGCGAAGCTTCAGGGCGCGACAGATGCAGGCTGATGATCAGCGCCGGGATCGCCAGCGCCGTGGTGACGACGAACTTCAGGTCGAAGAACGGATTGCGCACCGCGAGCCAGATGTCCGGCCGGACGCCGAGGCCGATGAGCAGCATTGCGGTCGAGACCGGCGTTGCCGCCATCAGGGCCAGCGCCAGCACGATGCCGACCGGCTGCGCGCGCTGCGCATTGTCGGCGGCGAGGGTGCGGATGAGCTGATCGGTGTCCATGGTCAGGTATCCCGTAGCTTGGCCGTGAGGCTTGCGAGCGCGCGGTGCAGCGCCACCCGCACCGCGCCCTCGCTCATGGAAAACTTCTCCGCGGTCTGCTTGATCGAGGCAGCCTCGACTGCGATCGACTGCAGCACGTCGCGCTGACGCTGCGGCAGGGTCTTCAGCTGCGCCTCGACCTCGCCGGCCGAGACGGTGGGCGCCGGCGGCTCGTCGGCCAGCGTCTCCGAGAAATCGTCGATGTCGACGAACACCCGCCGGCCGCGCCGGCGCAGCATGTCGATCAGCTTGTTGCGCGCGATCGCGAACAGCCAGGGCGCGAACGGCGCGTCGACGTCCCAGGTGTGCCGCTTGAGATGAACCGCCAACAGAATTTCCTGCACGATGTCCTCGGCCTGGTCGGGGGGCTGACCGGCGCGCGCCAGCCCGCGCCGTGATGCTGCGCGCAACACCGGCGTGATCGCCCTCAGCAGGCGATGATAGGCCTCGTCGTCACCGGCGACGGCCTGGCGCATCCAGCCCGTCCACTCGTCGTCACGCTCGCGCAACTCCGCTCCACCCCCAGCAATTCGCCCGAATCGTCAGCTTGTTACTCTCGCGACATCCTGATCACTAATTCGTGATGCGGGCATTGGCCTCGGAACCATCCGAGTTACGCCACAACGAGAGCACGCCACCGGGCAAGTCTTGGAACCGCTCCATAGCACCGAATCGAAAGGTGCATGATCAGGTTTAATGGGCCGCGCCGCAAAGTGCGGCGCCGCCCAGCTTTTGCCGTGAGCGGCAGGAAGATACCCATTTTCTGCCCCGTTCTCGACATCTGTCGGGGTCTCACTCCGGCCTGGGCTGGCGGGATGGGGAGAGAGCCGACGATGACGATCCAAGCCAGTGGACGTTCAGCATTGATCATTGCCGCCGCGTTCGTTCTGGGCCTCGTTGGCACTGGATTCGCCCGCGCGGCCGAACAGCAGAGCTACAGTCCGTTCTTGCCGGTGGGGTCCGAGAGCGCTCCGGCGGCGAAGCAGGACGGATTCCCGGCGCCGATGCCGGTCGAAGCCCAGGCTCAGGCCGCACCCGCGGCGGAATCGGCCGACGCCGCGCCGAGCGACGCGCCGGCGGCCTCGGACGTCACCGTGAACATGGTCACGGTCAGCAATGACGACAGCTCCGGCTGGGACAAGGCCTCGATCATCGGCAAGATCTTCATCGCCTGCGGCACCCTGCTCACCCTGGGCTCGGCGGCACGGATGTTCATGATCTGAGGCGCCGCGCGGCGCCGCACCTACTTGATGCGCATCGATCCAGCGGGCACATTGCCCGCTGTTTTGATTTCTCGGGGTGGGATCATGAGCGTTTACGAGCACATCATCGTCGAAGGCAAAGGCGCGGTCGGAATCATCACCCTGAACCGGCCGAAGATGCTCAACGCGCTGTCGTTCGGCGTCTTCCGCGAGATCGCCGCCGCCGTGGATGACCTCGAGGCCGACGACGCCATCGGCTGCATCGTGATCACCGGCAGCGAGAAGGCGTTCGCCGCGGGCGCCGACATCAAGGAGATGCAGCCCAAGAGCTTCATCGACATGTTCTCGAGCGACTTCACCGCGATCGGCGGCGACCGCGTCGCGCGCTGCCGCAAGCCGACGATTGCGGCGGTCGCCGGCTACGCGCTCGGCGGCGGCTGCGAGCTCGCGATGATGTGCGACTTCATCATCGCTGCCGACACCGCGAAATTCGGCCAGCCCGAGATCACGCTCGGCACCATTCCGGGCATCGGCGGCACCCAGCGCCTGACGCGCGCGATCGGCAAGGCCAAGGCGATGGACCTCTGCCTCACCGGCCGCATGATGGATGCGGCCGAGGCCGAACGCTCCGGCCTCGTCAGCCGCATCGTGCCGGCCGACAGGCTGATGGATGAGGTGATGGCTGCGGCCGAGAAGATCGCATCGATGTCGCGCCCGGCAGCGGCGATGGCCAAGGAGGCCGTCAACCGCGCCTTCGAGACCCCGCTGTCCGAAGGCATGAATGTCGAGCGCAACCTGTTCCACGCCACCTTCGCGCTCGAAGACCGCGCCGAGGGCATGGCCGCGTTCATCGAGAAGCGCAAGCCGGTGAACAAGAACCGCTGAGATTGCTGCGGGTCACTCGCAGCTGAACGAATCGATCTGCCTCTCATGTCGCCGGGTGCACCTCACCCGCTTACCAAGCGCGTATCCGCGCGCCGGGCCGCAGCACTGCGACAAACGGCCTGTGGCGAGCACGCCACAACAAACCATGGAAAAGCCCGCCAGATTCCACATCGGCGGTTTGTGTGTGGCCGCCATCCGCCCTAAACAGGTAAACAACTGGTTAAGACAGTGAGACGCGGCGGAGTCGGATGGTGGGTCGAGCCAAAGAATTTGGCGTCGGCAAGATGCGTGTGCGAAGGATCGGCCTCGGCCTGACCCTCGCGGGCAGCCTTGTCGTCGTGTGCTCGCCCGCGCGCGCCGAGGATCTCGCCGCCGCGCTCGCGAAAGCCTATCAGACCAATCCGGCGCTGAATGCGGAGCGCGCGCGCCAGCGCGCCACCGACGAGAACGTGCCGCAGGCGCTGGCCGGCTATCGTCCGCAACTGATCGCGAGCCTCGGCGCCGGCCTGCAGGCGGTGCGCAATCTGCTGCCCAACAACACGATCCAGACCGCGACATTGAAGCCCTGGACCATCGGCGTCACCGTTACGCAGACGCTGTTCAACGGCTTCCGGACCGCCAACAGCGTCCGCATGGCCGAGCTGCAGGTGCAGTCGGGCCGCGAGGCGCTGCGCAATGTCGGCCAGGGCGTACTGCTCGACGCCGTCACCGCCTACACCAATGTGCTCGCCAACCAGTCGCTGGTCGAGGCACAGCGCTCCAACGTCGCCTTCCTGCGCGAGACGCTCTCGGTCACGCAGCGCCGTCTCAATGCCGGCGACGTCACGCCGACCGACGCCTCGCAGGCCGAGGCGCGGCTGTCGCGCGGGCTGTCCGATCTCAACGCCGCCGAGGTCAACCTCGCCATCAGCCAGGCGACCTATGCCCAGGTCATCGGCATGGCGCCGGGCCAGCTGCGCGCGGCCGACCCGATCGATCGCCTGCTGCCGCGCAGCCGCGAGGACGCGATTGCGCTCGGCAACAAGGAAAATCCGGCCGTGGCTGCGGCGAGCTTCGACGTCGACGTGGCCTCGACCTCGATCAAGGTCGCCGAGGGCGCGCTGCTGCCGAGCGTGACCCTGCAGGGCGGTGTCAGCCGCAGCCGCGATTCGGATCAGACGCTGGGTACCTTCGGCACCGACCAGGCATCGATCGTCGGCAGCATCACCGCGCCGATCTATGACGGCGGCACGGCGGCGTCGCAGACCCGCCAGAGCAAGGAGCTCGCGGCGCAGAGCCGCCTCGTGCTCGACCAGGTCCGCAACCAGGCGCGAACTGCGGTGGTCAGCGCCTGGGTTGCCAACGAGGGTGCCAAGGTCGCCGTCAGCGCCTCCGAGGCCGAGGTGAAGGCCGCCACCATCGCGCTGCAAGGCGTGTCGCGCGAGGCCCAGGGCGGCCAGCGCACCACGGTCGACGTGCTCAACTCGCAGGCCGATCTGATCCAGGCCAAGGCACGGCTGATCGGCGCGCAGCGCGACCGCGTCATCGCCTCCTATACGCTGCTCAGCGCGATCGGCCGGCTCGACGTCAAGAACCTCAATCTGAATACGCCGGACTATCTGCCCGAGGTGCACTACCACCAGGTGCGCGACGCCTGGCACGGCCTGCGCACGCCCTCCGGACAGTAGTGCGAGCGGTCATCGCTCAAGGCCGACGACCTTGCTTTGCCGATATTGCCGGATAGTCTGACGCACGACCGACTCCGGGGCTGTCATGACGGCATTGCGTTACCTGTTGCTTGTTCTCGTTCTCATCAGTTCAGGCAGCACCGCCGCGCTGGCGGACAAGCGCGTCGCGCTGATCATCGGCAACTCCGCCTACAAGACTGTCGCCAGGCTATCGAACCCGGCCAACGATGCGAAGCTCGTCGGCGACATGTTCCGCAACGCCGGCTTCGAGCGCGTCGACGTCAGGCTCGATCTCGGCGTGCAGGAGATGCGCCGGGCCTTGCGCGAGTTCGGGGCGCGGGCGCGCGAGGCCGAGGTCGCGGTGATCTACTACGCCGGCCACGGCATCGAGCTCGACGGCACCAACTATCTGATCCCGACCGATGCCGCGCTGGAGGCGGACAGCGACGTTCTCGACGAGGCGATCGCGCTCGAGCGCGTGCTGTTCGCGATCGAGCCGGCCAAGCAGTTGCGCCTCGTCGTGCTCGACGCCTGCCGCGACAATCCGTTCGCCAAGACGATGAAGCGCAGCGTCGCCTCGCGCAGCATCGGACGCGGCCTCGCCAAGGTCGAGCCGTCGAGCCCGAACACGATGATCGCATTCTCGGCCAAGGCCGGGTCGACCGCCGCCGACGGCGACGCCAGCAACAGCCCGTTCGCAACGGCGCTGGTGGCGCATCTGCCAAAGCCCGGCCTCGATCTGCGCCGCGCGTTCGGCTTCGTCCGCGACGACGTGCTGAAGGCGACCGGCTATCGCCAGGAGCCCTATGTCTACGGATCGCTCGGCGGCAACGACGTGGCGCTGGTGCCGGTCGTGCAAGCTCCGAGCGCGGCGGCCGATTCCGACGCGGCGATGCGGCGCGACTACGAGCTCGCCGAGCGCATCGGCAGCGAGGCGGCGTTCGATGCCTTCATCGAGAAGTATCCAAGCGGATTCTACGCCGCGCTCGCCAGGGCGCAGCGCGCCAAGCTCGCGCCGGCGGCAGCCAACGTCGCCGCGCCCGCCACGACCGACGTCACGCGCAGCCCGCCCGAAGCGTCAGGGCAACGTGCGGACAAGCCGCCCGCGGCGTCCGAGCCAGCCAAGCCCGCGATGGTCGCGGCGTTGCCGCCGCCCGCGGACAAGGTCGCGCCGCCGGACCCGGCACGCGAGCTTGCCAGCGAACTGCGGCGCGTCGGCTGCAGCACCTCCGACAGCGACGGCACCTGGGATCTCAACGCGCGCCGGGCGCTGGAGCGCTTCAACAAGCAGGCTGGCACCCGGTTCGATACCAAGCTCGCCAGCCTCGACGCGCTCGACGCCGTCAAGGCGAAGACGGCCCGTGTCTGCCCGGTGCTCTGCCCCAAAGGCCGGCGCGCCGACGGCGATGCTTGCGTCGCTATCGCCTGCCCCGCCGGTCAGGCGCGCGACGGGGATGGCGATTGCGTGAGGCGCAAGGACGAGCCGGTCGCGAAGAAGCCGGACGAGGCGCTCAGGCGCGACGAGCCGGCGCGCAAGAAGGAGCCGGCGGTGGCGGCGCGCTCCGAGCCGGAGCCGAAGCGCGTCAGCGGCGGCGGCCGCTGCACCAGCATCAGCCAGCGCTGCGCGATCGAGATCGGCGGCCGCTGCAATCCCGCCACCGGCCATTGGGAATACGGCCGCAACGGCGCCGGCGGCAACACGATGTCGTTCAACAATTGCATCGGCCGGATGATGGCCGGGCGGCGCTGAGCGGACGGCCGCGTCCGGAGACGAGACAACCGGGGCGATCTGGAACAGGCGCGCGAACTCGCCCACAATGGGCGGCAACCGGAGGCGCGCATGCTGTTCATGGTGATCGAACGTTTCAAGGACCGCGATCCGATTCCGGTCTACCGCCGCGTGCGCGATCCCGGCATCACGTTTCCCGAAGGGCTCAAATATCTCGGCAGCTGGATCGAGCCGAACTTCGACCGCTGCTTCCAGCTGATGGAATGCGACGACGCCCGCCTGCTGCAGCATTGGGTTCTCGCCAACGCCCGCGACACCGGCATGACCTTCGAGATCGTGCCGGTGGTGACAAGCGCGGAGACGCGCGAGGTGGTGGCGCCCTTTTTGGATGAGAATCCACTCGCGGGCGGACGATGCTCGACATCCTGACGCAGGTGCTCGCCGCATGCATCGTCTCCTACGCGATCGCTGTTCTAATGCCGTCGTGGCGGGCGTTGCTCGTGGCGACGCTGATCGTCGTGCTGCTGACTGCGTTCGACGGGATACGGCATTGGTGGTCGCCAGCGTCGGATCGTTGTCACAGCACCTGTACACTCAACGATCTGCTCGCCATTCCGCTGCTGCCGATTGCGAGAGCAGGCTTCTTGACCGGAGCAGCGATCCGCGCACTGACCTTCCTTCCGCATGCCCAAAGACTGTCGTCGCGGGCGATCATCATGATCTTGGTTGCCGGAGGGCCCATCGCCATCGCAATCGTCTTGTTCGCGCCGGATGTTGTTTTCTGGCACCCGCCCCGGCTGGGCTAGGCTCAGTCGATCGACACGGCCCTGCCCGAATTCGCTACCCCTCGAACGAAAACAGCTCGATCGGGTCGCTGAAGCCGCGTACCGGAAATTCGCCGACGCGCTCCAGCGCGAACGGGCCCTCGACGAGCTCGGCAAACGCACGCGACATCAGCACGGGACGGCCGACCTGCTTGGTCAGCGCCTCCATGCGCGAGGCCATGTTGACCGCGGGTCCGATCACCGTGAAATCCAGACGTGTCTGCGAGCCGATGTTGCCGTACATCACGTCACCGACATGGATGCCGATGCCGTAGCGGAGCGGCGCCCGGCCGCTCTCGGCGTTGCGTGCGTTCAGCTCCGCCATCGCCTGCCTGGCGCCAGTCACGGCATGCAGCAAGTTGGCACAGGCTGCGGGCTCGGTGAGCGGAAAGATCGCGAGCAGGCCGTCGCCGATGAACTTCAGGATCTCGCCGCCGTGCTGCGTGATCGGTTCCACCATCGCGTCGAAATAGCCGTTGAGCAGATCGATGACATCGTCGCGCGGCCAGTTGTCGGAGATCCTGGTGAAGTCTCTGAGGTCGCAGATCATGATCGCCGCGCGCACCGTCGTGCCGCTGCCGCGCCGCGTCGCTCCCGCCAGGACCATCTCGGCCGCATGCGGCCCGACATAGGTCTCCAGCAACGTCCGCGCCAGGCGGTTCTTGATGCGAATCTCGCTCACCAGCGCCAGCACCGGCAGCAGCCGCTGCAGCGCGTCGATGTCGGCCTGGTCGAAGCCACCGTGGCGATCGGTCGCGAACGTCACGAAATGCCGCTTGCCGAGCGTGTGATACATCGGCCAGGCGACGTAGTCGGTCAGGCCCTGCGCCCGCATCTCGTCATAGATCGCATGCTGACGGCCGAGCCTGGGATCGCGCGCCAGATCTTCGCGAATCTCCTCGGCACCGCCGTAGATTTCGGCGCCGGGGCTGCCGATGAATTCGGACCGCTCGCGGACGTCGTAGTCGATGCGGGCGATCTCGGCCCCTTGCATGCCGTCGCTCCACAGCATCCGGGCGCCGAGCCATTGCGGATGGTTGATCTGAACGTGCAGCGAGGCGCGCTTGAGCGGAATGCCGGCGCGCTGCAGCCGGATGCACATCTGCGCGAAGATGTTGTCGATGAAGCGCTCGTCGCGGGTGCCGTTGGTAAGCCAGTCCACGACCTCGTCGCCCAGGCGCTGGCCAGGGGCGAGATGGACGTCTGTTGCGGTCATGGCGATCTCCTGGCGGCTCGGCGTCGCGGTCCAGGAGATGTCGTGCCGCAATGCGAAAGAGTCAATCGACGTCATCGCATCGCGGCCCACCCGGATGGGCAGGATACGCCAGCTCCTCATCGGATCGGTGAGCCGGGCGCGCCTCGCGCGATGGGGCGGATGCTGCACACCCGCCCCATCGGCTCACATCACAGGATCAGAAGTGCACCACCGTCCGCAGGCCGAGAACCACCGCATTGCCGGTTTTGACACCGGCGCCATTGAAGCCCCGCCCGCCCGGATTGATGACATACTGGGCGTCGAACTTCAGGTTCATCCAGCCGGTCGCCTGCCAGCCATACCAGGCCTCGATCGGCACCTCGTTGCCGCCCGCATTCGGCGTCAGCGCCGCCGAGTTGACATGCGTGGTGCCGACCGCGAAGCCGACCTCGTCGTCGGGACGGAACGAGAAGGTGCCGGTGTGCTTGACGCCCCAGGAGATCTGGTAGTCCTGATACGCGGTGCGGTGATCGGCGACGCTGGTGTTGAGGAAGGTGTACCAGCCCTGCGCCTTGGGACCCTCGACCGTCAACCGCTGCAGGATCGATTCGTAGAAGCCGTAGCGGCCGCGCTGGCTGCTGAGGTTCTGATCGCCGACGCCGGGGCCGCCGGCATACACGCCGGTGATGCCGGGCAGACCGCCGTCGATGGTCGAGGCGCTGTCATACCAGCCGCCGACGCGCCAGGTGCCGTTGAGCGGACCGCTCGGTTCATACACCACCTCGACCGGCACCAAGACGCCTGCGGCCGGATTCGAGCGCGGAATGCCCGGCGCGAGATAGACGCCCGCGTCCGACGTCGTCAGATAGTTCGGATTGGCGTCGTAGACGCCGACCGACAGCTTCCATTCCTTGGTGAAGTTGTAGTGCACGACGCCGGCCCACTGGCTCACCGGCCAGTTGTAGATGTAGCCGCCCTGGATGTTGCCCGGCTGGCCGCCGCAGAAGGTCAGGTTGATGAACTCGCACTGGCCGAAGAAGAAGTCGGAGCCGACCGGCAGCCGGCCGCCCTTGAGCACGAGGCGGTCGTCGAACAGCTTCTGCTGATAGTAGAACTCGGTGAGGCGCAGGATGTTGCCGCGGCCGAACACCTCGTTGGTCAGCTGCAGCGCCGGAATGCCGGCCTCGCTGTTGAGATTCTTGCCGAAGCGATCGACCAGCGTCACGCCGATCATGCCGCCCTGGATGCCGGCGAGCTTGGCCATGTCGAACTTGGCCTCGAACCACAATTGCCCGGCATTGGCCGCGGTGTTGCGCGAGCCACCCGACAGATTGGTGACGGCTTCGTCGCCGAGCGTGAGCGCGAGCGAGATGCCCTGCTCCTTCAGCCTGGTCCGGCCGAGATCGCCGAACAGATACGGCCGCGTCCAGAAATCATCGACACCCGCATAGGGAATCGGCGGCGCCTTCATCGGCAGATCGGCCGCGACCGCACCACCGCCACCCAACAAACAAGACAAAGCAACCCCTACGCCGCACATGCGCGCGGTCGTCGCAAACCCACTCATTTTTCCTGCTCCTCGCAGCGTCCCCAGGCTCTGGATGTTGTTCTGTCGCGCCCGGCCCAGAGCCTCCGTCCCGGCACGCGCTTCCCCACGGCTCAATCCCCGGCCGCCGCCCATTCGAGGGGCGATTTCGTCAACCTAAGATTGGATGGCAATCCTAGCAAGCGCCGAGGCGCCTTTGAATAGTCATATTATATTTGGGAGTCGGTATAACCGTAACTGTGACATGAGCGTCACATGCCGCACTGCGGAATATCTGCTGTTCAGGTCCGACCACGTGAAGCCGTCCGTATGTCGCTACGCTCACGAGCGGCTCGCCTGGAAGCACGATGTCTCCGCGCGTCATTGGAGAGGAGCTGCGAGTTCGAGAGCTCTCGGGCCGAGGCAACTTCCTAGCGAGGCTGCGCATCTTGAACGAGGGCATTCCACTCATCGCGAACGGCGTCCCGAAGCAGACCAGGAGGGATCGCGCCCACGTTCTCTGGCGCAAGATGACTAGGCTGTGGGCTGCATGTCTCGATCAGGAAATTGACGGCATCGTCTGCTGTCTCAACCCCAGCGGCTTTGGCCGTCGGTGCATACGTGCGGACGCAGGCTTTGAGGTTAGAGACCACTTGACGCAATCTGTCGTTCGCAGCCCGTGCTGATACTAACAGCGCAGCGGCAACAAGCAGCAATGCAATTGCCGTTCTCAAGGCATCGATCCCCATGACATCCAGCCCATCAGAATTGCATCGGCAGTTGTGCAGTTTAAGTGTGTAAACACCAGTTACGCGTCAGCCGAGGGTCAGCCAGCTTCGGAGAAAAAAACTGCCTTGTGGCGTCACTGCCAGCTTACTTCCAGTTGCACCCTGATAGCGTAAACTTCCGCCGCGGACCGAAAGGCCCGAGACGGGCCAGAAGCGCCCTTGGTCTCCGGGTGACGTGCTGCGCCGGGCGAGTCGGAGCGATCGGGCCAAATTCGGTCGTGACCTGTCGTCGTTGATTTGCCCGACGAGCAGCGTCCCGGCCGTTCATGCAACGAAATTGGTCTCGGCCACCCCAAATCGGCCTTCGCCGGAACGGCGCATTTCATCAGCAGCTTCAACGCCATCGCCCGTTTCAAGGGCTTCGCGCAAAAATAAATCACTTCCGAAAATCAGCAAATCATGTCTATTCTCTCCACGTTCCGGTCCGGATGAGGGGCGTACGCGTCGTCACGAAACGTTGGGCCGGCAATGCGGTGGACGTGAGGGCATCAGCGCGCTTCATGCGCGGACGATTGATGCGCTCGCGGACGTGAAGTCGCGTGGTCCTGACACCCCGAAGCTGGTGTCCCCGCGGCGGCGAGCGAGAAGCGCGTCGTCGCGCACGGTGGCCAACAAGCCCGGTGCACCGAGGAGATCGCGTATAAGCGTTAAAACCGCCGCGCAGGGAATGCCGGATGAACCGGCTTTGCCTGTGGTACCTGCCGCCTGCATTTTTTTCCGCAGGCGGGCCATGGGTGAGGCCCTCACCCGGCATTCCCTGCGCCCTCATCACTCTCGAGGGCGGACGTCTTCCGCATCTCCTGGGTGCAATCGCGCCGCGGGATGGTGCGCGCGCGCCCGGCTGTTTGACTCGTTGGAAGATGGAATGAGACGCGCGCCTGCCGTCGCCAACGACGTACGGAATCCGCGCGCAGCCCCTACTCGTCCGTCTGGTCGTCGTGCTCGGCCTGCGACAGCTCGGCAAGGGCGAGGTCGCCGGAATCGGCCATGCGCGCCTTGGCGATGGTCCGGACATGCGCGGCGAGCGCCGGCATCCGCGCGATCAGCGCATGGAAATCCTGCGCGTCGAGCACCAGCAGCCGGGTCTTGCGCGTCGCCGTCACGGTGCCCGAGCGCTTGGTCCGGTGCAGCAGCGCGATCTCGCCGAAGAACGTGCCGTCGGCGAGCTTGACGCATTGCGTCGGCAGCTCGATCTCGACCTCGCCGGCAGTGATGAAATACATCGAGGAGGCGGCATCGCCGCGCCGCACCAGCACCTCGCCGGATTCGATCGTGCGCGCGCGCAGCAGCCGCATGATGTCGGCGATTTCGGACGCCGAAAGATGCGAGAACAGCGGCACCCGCGCCAGCATGCCCCAAGTGACGACGAAGTCGCGCCGCTTGATCTCCTCGGCGAACGCGGTGGAGATGATCGCGACCGGCAGCGCGATCATGGCGAAGCCCCAGATGATCGCGAACACCGTGATGATGCGGCCGAGCGGCGTCACCGGCACGACATCGCCATAGCCGACGGTGCCGAGCGTCACGATCGCCCACCACATCGCGTGCGGGATGGTGCCGAACTTGTCGGGCTGGACGTCGCGCTCGACCGCATAGAGCAGCGAGGCGAACAGCAGCACCGCGCCGGCCAGGATGACGAGGCAGCCGATCAGGATGCGCCGCTCGGCCTGCACCGCCGACAGCAGCGAGCGCAGCGCCGGCGAATAGCGCACCAGCTTGAGGAACGGCAGCACGATGCACACCGCTTCCAGGCTGCGGTCGCCGAGCACGAGCGCAATCGCGGCCGGCACGAAGGACAGGAGATCGATCAGGCCGAGCGCTGACAAGGCGTAGGCGAGCCGCTCCCGGTGCGGCGACTGGCGCCGCGGCATGTGCCCCGCCACGCTCCAGAGCCGAGCGACATACTCCGCGGCAAACACGATCAGCGAACAGACCTTGATCGCTCGCAGCAATCCGCCAATGGCGGCCGCGATGTCCGGGTCGGAGGCCAGCACCACCGCCAGCACGTCGAGCGTGATGACGAGCACGATGAACTGGACGACGCGCGAGCCGTGCGTGCTCGGCAGATGGTCGTGCTCGAGCAGCTCGTACAGCCGGTCGCGCAGATCGGGATCGCGAACGCTCTCGCCCGGCCCGAGCGTCGGCACGGTCAGCCTGCCTTGCTGATCGCGCTCTCGATCGCGGCCAGCGCAGCCTCCGCCTTGGAGCCGTCGGGACCGCCGGCCTGGGCCATGTCGGGACGGCCGCCGCCGCCCTTGCCGCCGAGCGCCTCGGACGCAGCCCGCACGAGGTCGACCGCATTGAAACGCGAAGTGAGATCGGCGGTGACGCCGACCACGACCCCGGCCTTGCCGTCCTCCGAGGTCGCGACAAGCGCGACCACGCCGGAGCCGAGCTGCTTCTTGGCGTCGTCGGCCAGCGATTTCAGATCCTTCATCTCGATGCCGGTGACCACGCGCCGGAAAAACTTGATGTCTCCGATCAGAGTCGGACCTGTGCGGCCTCGCCCCTCCATGCTATCGGCAGCTTCCCCTGCTGACATGACACCGCTGACCCCGCCACCCATCGCGAGCTTCTTGCGCGCGTCCGACAGCTCGCGCTCGAGCTTCTTGCGCTCCTCCATCAGCGCGGTGATGCGCGCCGGCACGTCCTCGACCGTGGTGCGCAGCTCGGCCGCCGCCGCCTTGGCGAGCGAGAGGTTGTGGTTGGCATGCGCACGGGCGCCGCGCGCCGTCAGCGCCTCGATGCGGCGGACACCGGACGCCACCGCACTCTCCGAGGTGACCGCGATCAGGCCGATGTCGCCGGTGCGCCTGACATGGGTGCCGCCGCACAGCTCGACCGACCAGCCCATGGCGTTATTGCCGTGATCACGCGCGGCGTTGCCCATCGAGACGACGCGGACCTCGTCGCCATATTTCTCGCCGAACAGCGCGCGGGCGCCGGCCTCGCGGGCATCGTCGAGCCCCATCAGGCGGGTCGTGACCTCGGCATTCTCGAGCACGACGTCGTTGGCGATGTCCTCGACGCGGGCGAGCTCATCCGGGGTGATCGGCTTCGGATGGACGAAGTCGAAGCGCAGGCGGTCCGGAGAGACCAGCGAGCCGCGCTGGGCGATGTGGTCGCCGAGCACCTGGCGCAGCGCCTCGTGCAGGATGTGGGTCGCCGAGTGGTTGGCGCGGATCGCCGAGCGCCTGGTGTGGTCGACGTCGAGCTGCAGCGCCGCGCCGAGCTTGAGCGTGCCCTGCTCCACGGTGCCGATGTGCGCGAACAAGTCGCCGGCCTTCTTCTGGGTGTCGGTGATGCGCACGCGGACGCCGTCGCCGGTCATGAGGCCGGTGTCGCCGACCTGGCCGCCGGACTCGCCGTAGAACGGGGTCTGGTTCAGGACGATGACGCCGCTCTCGCCGGCCTTGAGGCTGTCGACCTCGGCGCCGTTCTTGACCAGCGCGGTGACCGCGCCTTCGGCGGTCTCGGTCTCATAGCCGAGGAACTCGGTGGCGCCGAGCTTCTCGCGCAGCGGGAACCAGACGGTCTCGGTCGCAGCCTCGCCGGAGCCGGCCCAGGCGGCGCGCGCCTTGGCACGCTGGCGGTCCATGGCGTCGGTGAAGGAAGCCTGGTCGACGCTGATGCCGCGCGACTTCAGCGCGTCCTGGGTGAGATCGAGCGGGAAGCCGTAGGTGTCGTACAGGGTGAAGGCGACGTCGCCGTCGAACATGTCGCCCTTCGAGAGCGAGGCCGACTTCTCGTCGAGGATGGCCAGCCCGCGCTCCAGCGTCTTGCGGAAGCGGGTCTCTTCGAGCCGCAGCGTCTCCTTGATCAGCGCCTCGGCGCGGATCAGCTCCGGATAGGCCTGGCCCATCTCACGCGAAAGCGTGCCGACGAGCTTGTGCATCAGCGGCTCGCGGGCGCCGAGCAGTTGGGCGTGGCGCATCGCGCGGCGCATGATCCGGCGCAGCACATAGCCGCGGCCCTCGTTCGAGGGCAGCACGCCGTCCGAGATCAGGAACGACGAGGCGCGCAAATGGTCGGCGATGACGCGGAGCGACGCCTTCTGCGGGCCCTGCGGGTCGGCATTGGTGAGGTCGGCGATGGCGCGGATCAGGGCGACGAACAGGTCGATGTCGTAATTGTCGTGCTTGCCCTGCAGCACCGCGGCGACGCGCTCCAGGCCGGCGCCGGTGTCGATCGACGGCTTCGGCAGCGGATTGCGGACCCCGCCCTCGAGCTGCTCGTATTGCATGAACACGAGGTTCCAGATCTCGATGAAGCGATCGCCATCGGCCTCCGGCGAGCCGGGCGGGCCGCCCCAGATCTTGTCGCCGTGGTCGTAGAAGATCTCCGAGCACGGGCCGCACGGGCCGGTGTCGCCCATCTGCCAGAAATTGTCCGAGCCGGCGATCCGGATGATGCGCGATTCCGGCAGGCCGGCGATCTTCTTCCAGAGGCCGAACGCTTCGTCGTCATCGATGTAGACGGTCGCGGTCAGCTTGTCCTTCGGGAGGCCGAACTCCTTGGTGACCAGCTTCCAGGCGAGCTCGATGGCGTTCTCCTTGAAATAGTCGCCGAAGGAGAAGTTGCCGAGCATCTCGAAGAAGGTGTGATGCCGGGCGGTGTAGCCGACATTGTCCAGATCGTTGTGCTTGCCGCCGGCGCGCACGCATTTCTGCGACGTCGTGGCGCGGTGGTACGGCCGCTTCTCGACGCCGGTGAAGACGTTCTTGAACTGCACCATGCCGGCGTTCGTGAACATCAGGGTCGGGTCGTTGCGCGGCACGAGCGGCGAGGACGGCACGATCTCGTGGCCGTTCGCAGCGAAGAAATTGAGGAAGGTCGACCTGATCTCGTTGACGCCGCTCATAGCAATCCAATCGAAGAAGTCCGGGAATTCGGCGGCAATGCTTTTAGACAAGGCGACTTCGCGTGTCCAGAAACTGTGCAGAAACATCATGGGCTTGCTGCACGGCTCCTAAAGCTGGTTGAAAGCCGCCGTGACGCGTTGACAGCTTGCGCGGGCTGGTGTTTGGTCCCGGACATAGACGACAGTCGCGTCGGGAGAGACTGGCCTTTGAGGTTCTGGTTGAACGTCAAGGGTCGGCGCCGAAGGAGCAACCGCCCCGGAAACTCTCAGGCAAAAGGACCCTCGCGACTGCAACTGCATCTGGAAAGAGACGCTTGTCCGGTTTTGACCGGGACGCGTCCGCCGACGGGATAATACTCTCAGGCACAGCGACAGATGGGGCTTCGGTGGCGTTTTTCGGGACTGGTCCCGAGGAACCGCGCGAGGATCCCTGATCGATGGCTGAACCGGCTGCCCCCCCTTTTTTGAAGCGAACGCCGCTCCATGCGCTGCATGTCAGCCTTGGCGGCAAGATGGTGCCCTTCGCGGGCTATGAGATGCCGGTGCAGTACGCGCCCGGCGTGCTCAAGGAACACCTCCATACCCGCAGCGCGGCCGGGCTGTTCGACGTGTCCCACATGGGGCAGGTCGCGCTGGTGCCGAAATCCGGCAAGGTCGCCGACGCCGCAGCCGCGCTCGAGCGGCTGGTGCCGCAGGACGTCATCGGCATCCCGGCAGGCCGGCAGCGCTATGCCCAGTTCACCAATGCCGAGGGCGGCATTCTCGATGACCTGATGGTGGCGAATTTCGGCGAGCACCTGGTGCTGGTGGTCAACGCCGCCTGCAAGGACGCCGACATCGAGCTGCTGCGCGACGGGCTGTCCGACGTCTGCGAGGTGCAGCCGCTGACCGACCGGGCACTCCTGGCGTTGCAGGGGCCGAAGGCCGCGAGCGTGCTGGCGAAATTCTGCGCTGATGCCGAGGGCATGCGTTTCATGGATTCCGGCCCGCGCACGGTCGACGGGCTCGCCTGCTACGTCTCGCGCTCCGGCTACACCGGCGAGGACGGCTACGAGATCTCCGTTCCCGCCGACAAGGCCGAGCAGCTCGCCGAAGCGCTGCTGTCGGACAAGGACGTGCTGCCGATCGGACTGGGCGCCCGCGACAGCCTGCGGCTCGAGGCCGGGCTCTGTCTCTATGGCCACGACATCGACACGGCGACGACCCCGGTCGAGGCCGCGCTGGAGTGGTCGGTGCAGAAGGTCCGCCGCAGCGGTGGCGCGCGCGCTGGCGGCTTCCCCGGCGCTGACAAGATCCTTGCCCAGTTCGATGGCGGTGCGACACGCCGCCGCGTCGGCTTGAGGCCCGAGGGCCGCGCGCCGGTGCGCGAGGGAGCTGCGCTGTTCGCGTCGGCCGATTCAGCCGAGCCGGTCGGCCAGGTCACCTCTGGTGGCTTCGGCCCGACGCTGAATGCTCCGGTCGCGATGGGTTACGTGCCGACCACTCTCTCTGCGCTCGACACCCCATTGTTCGCCGATGTGCGCGGCCAACGCCTGCCGCTGCGCGTCGCCGCCATGCCCTTCGTTCCCAACACCTACAAGCGCTGAAGGACGTCCATGACCACGCTCTACACCTCCGACCATGAATGGCTCAGCATCGATGGCGACACAGCCACCATTGGCATCACCGACTATGCGCAGGCCCAACTCGGCGACGTCGTGTTCGTGGAGCTGCCGCAGGTCGGCCGCGCGCTGAAGAAGTCGGAAGCCGCCGCCGTGGTCGAATCGGTCAAGGCCGCCTCCGACGTCTACGCGCCGATCACCGGCGAGGTGGTCGAGGTCAACCAGGCGATCGTCGACGAGCCGGCGCTCGTCAACACCGACGCCGGCGGCAAGGCCTGGTTCTTCAAGCTCAAGATCGCCGACCGGGGCGAACTCGGCGGCCTGATGGATGAGGCCGCCTACAAGGCGCATACGGCGTGAGACGCGCGGTGCGTAGCCCGCATGAGCGGAGCGATGCGGGACCGGCGGTCCCGGGTCGCTGCGCTCGCCCGGGCTACGGTCTGCCGATCTCGCCGTCGCTGTTTACTGGATGCCCCGCCGTCGCGGGGCATGACGAGGCATAGAGGATTTGCTCATGACCACGCCGCTCAAGCCGCTCGATGATGCCGCCACCAGCTTCGCCCGCCGCCATATCGGTCCCTCGCCGCGCGACG
The DNA here is from genome assembly GCF_032484785.1 of Bradyrhizobium sp. SZCCHNS1050. Classification (NCBI taxonomy): domain Bacteria; kingdom Pseudomonadati; phylum Pseudomonadota; class Alphaproteobacteria; order Hyphomicrobiales; family Nitrobacteraceae; genus Bradyrhizobium; species Bradyrhizobium sp. SZCCHNS1050. Next base: position 216,710 of record NZ_JAUETR010000001.1, read on the forward strand.
TCGCGGCGATGCTGGAGACCGTCGGCGCCAAGAGCGTGGCGGAGCTGATGGCGCAGACGCTACCCGGCACGATCCGGCAGACGGCGCCGCTCACCCTCGAGCCGGCGCTGAGCGAGCCCGAAGCATTGTCACACATGCGCGCACTCGCCGCACGGAATCAGGTCTTCACCTCGCTGATCGGCCAGGGATATTCCGGCACGCTCATGCCGGCGGTGATCCAGCGCAACATCCTGGAGAACCCGGCTTGGTACACGGCCTACACTCCCTATCAGCCGGAGATCAGCCAGGGCCGGCTGGAGGCGCTATTCAACTTCCAGACCATGATCTGCGATCTCACCGGGCTCGACGTCGCCAACGCCTCGCTGCTCGACGAGGCCACGGCGGCGGCGGAAGCGATGGCTCTGGCCGAGCGTTCGGCGCGGGCGAAGACCAAGGCGTTCTTCGTCGATCGGAACGTGCATCCGCAGACGCTGGCGGTGCTGCGCACCCGCGCGGAGCCGCTCGGCTGGCAGCTGATCGTCGGCGACCCCGCCGAGGATCTGGACGGCACCGAGGTGTTCGGCGGCCTGCTGCAATATCCGGACACGACGGGCGCGCTGCGCGATCCGCGCGCCGCGATTGCCAAGCTGCATGACAAGGGCGCGCTCGCGATCCTCGCCGCCGACCTGCTGGCGGTGACCGTGATTGCCTCGCCGGGGGAACTCGGCGCCGACATCGCGATCGGCTCGGCGCAGCGCTTCGGCGTGCCGATGGGCTATGGCGGACCGCATGCGGCCTACATGGCGGTGCGCGATGCGCTGAAGCGGTCGCTGCCCGGCCGCATCGTCGGCCTCTCCGTCGATTCACGCGGGGCTCCCGCCTATCGGCTGGCGCTGCAGACCCGCGAGCAGCACATCCGCCGCGAGAAGGCGACCTCGAACATCTGCACGGCGCAGGTGCTGCTGGCGGTGATTGCCGCGATGTACGCGGTCTATCATGGCCCCGACGGGCTGAAGGCGATCGCCCGCACCGCGCATCGGCGGACCGCGGTGCTGGCTGCAGGGCTGCGCAAGCTCGGCTTTGCGCCGGAAAGCGAGGCCTTCTTCGACACGGTCACCGTCGAGGCCGGCGCCAAGTCCGAGTCGATCATCGCCCGCGCGGAAGGCGAGCGGATCAATCTCGGGCGCGACGGCAGCAGGCTGCGGATCGCGCTCGATGAGACCACGACGGCCGATGTCGTCGAAGCCGTCTGGCGCGCTTTCGGCGGCGAGCTCTCCTACACGACGATCGAGGCGGAAGCGCGCGAGGCTCTGCCGGCCGAGCTCAAGCGGCAGCGGCCGTTCCTGACCCATCCGGTGTTCCACGCGCATCGCTCCGAGACCGAGATGCTGCGCTATCTGCGCAAGCTCGCGGACCGCGACCTCGCGCTCGATCGCGCGATGATTCCGCTCGGCTCCTGCACGATGAAGCTGAACGCGACGACCGAGATGATTCCACTGACGTGGCCGGAATTCGCCAGCCTGCACCCGTTCGTGCCGCGCGCGCAGGCCGCCGGCTATCATACGATGTTCGCCGATCTGACCGACTGGTTGTGCCGGATCTCCGGCTATGACGCGGTGTCGCTGCAGCCGAACTCGGGCGCGCAGGGCGAATATGCCGGCCTCCTGGCGATCCGCGGCTACTACGCCGCCCGCGGCGAGGGCCATCGCACCATCTGCCTGATTCCTTCCTCCGCCCACGGCACCAACCCGGCCTCGGCGCACATGGCCGGCATGGAGGTGGTCGTGGTCGGCTGCGATGCAGGCGGCAATGTCGATCTCGCCGATCTCAAGGCCAAGGCGGAAGCGCATAGCGCCAAGCTCGCCGCCATCATGATCACCTATCCCTCGACGCATGGCGTGTTCGAGGAGCACATCCGCGACATCTGCGACGTCGTCCATGCCCACGGCGGACAGGTCTATCTCGACGGCGCCAACCTCAATGCGCAGGTCGGCCTCGCCAGACCCGGCGATTACGGCGCCGATGTCAGCCATTTCAACCTGCACAAGACCTTCTGCATTCCGCATGGCGGCGGCGGCCCGGGCATGGGCCCGATCGGCGTGAAGGCGCATCTGGCGCCCTTCCTGCCCGGTCACCCCGCGACCGACGGCGCGAGCGCGCATCCGATCGGGCCGGTCTCGGCCGCCCCCTACGGCTCGGCCTCGATCCTGACCATCTCCTACATCTACATGCTGCTGATGGGCGGCGACGGCCTGACCCGCGCCACCGAGATTGCGATCCTCAACGCCAACTACGTCGCGGCGCGGCTCGATGCGCATTTTCCGGTGCTCTACCGCAACGAGCGCGGCCGCGTCGCGCATGAATGCATCATCGACCCGCGGCCGCTCAAGCAGAGCAGCGGCGTCACCGTCGACGACATCGCCAAGCGGCTGATCGACTACGGCTTCCACGCGCCGACCATGAGCTTCCCGGTGGCGGGCACCTTGATGATCGAGCCGACGGAATCGGAGTCCAAGGCGGAGCTCGACCGCTTCTGCGACGCCATGATCGCGATCCGGAAGGAGATCGCCGAGGTCGAACAGGGCCGCTTCGGAATCGAGGCCTCGCCGCTGCGCCACGCGCCGCACACGGTGCACGACATCGCCGACGACGATTGGAACAGGGCCTACCGGCGCAGCGAGGGCTGCTTCCCCGCGGGCACCTCGCGCACCGACAAGTACTGGTGTCCGGTCGGCCGCGTCGACAACGTCTACGGCGACCGCAATCTGGTGTGCTCATGCCCGCCGGTGGCGGACTACGCCCAGGCGGCGGAGTAAGCCTCCTCACGCATGTTCCAGTGGATCGGGCGCCACGGCTCGCGACAATCAATGACGTGAGGCGTGCCGGGATCCGGAGCGATGAGCACCGCATGCCAACGCCAGAGATTGGCGTTGATCAATTCGGTGCCGCCCCACCAGCGCCGGATCGGATTATGGCTGCTGAAATCCTCCTCGCCGGCCAGGATCGCCTTGCCGAGCGGCGTCAGCGACAGCGTGCTCGCCTTGTAGCGCTCGAGGCGTTCACGGCTGTCGTGCATCTCGACCGAGAATGGCCATTCGGCGAGGCCCGAAATTGCCGGCACCGGCGCCAGTGCCAGACCGTCGAGCAACGCGCCTCCCTCCCAATAGTCATAGACGCGGCGTTGAAAGCGATCCCGATGAGGCGGCAACAGGTCGAATGGGTGCTGATAGCCGGCTGACAGCAATTCGAGGATTCTCAGCTCCGATGCTCCCAGGCCCGTCGCAACACCGGGAAGCTCATCGAGCATCTCCTGCACGCAGCGGCGAAGCTGCGGCAGTGCACTGAGATCCTGCTTCAACAGATCGAACCAGGCTTGCGGCGTGAGCGCCCGAAACGCCTGCCATGCCAGATGGCCCAAATCGAGATGCTCACGCGCAAGCTCTACGCCGGCAATGGCCCGACCGGCGAGTCGCCCGGCCGGGGCATCGGATAGCGGGACATCGACATGCCGCAATACGATCTTCGTCGCGATCTCCGCGTGATGGCGCAGATAGTCCAAGAGCCAGATCAGCACCAACTGGTCGTTCGGACGGGTCCCCATCCACAGCTCGACGCTATCGCAACGGTCGACAAGTTCGAGAAAACTCTGACTCCGCCCGCCGACCGCCATGAAGTCGCCACGCGAGGCGAAATCCAACCAATGCCCGCGCTTCGGTCGCGCGGTGCGCTGGACGAGATAAGCCGATAACTCGGCATCTGATGGCAACGGTCCCCATACGAAACGATGGAGAATTGGCACCACCAGGTCGGCAAAGCCGCCTCTCCGAAGCGCTCCGGCGCTGGGATCATCGGCCGCTAGAATCAAACGCGTCATGCTGTTGGCTCCGGCACGACCTGATTGGCTCAAGACGCTATCAACACGCTCGCGATCGGCTCCCGGCGCCCAGGGCTGGCGTCGGAAATGTCGGTGCCGCCGCGCGGATCCGGTCCGCTCGCCCGCGCACGCGCTTTCGACTATTCGCGCTGAAGATCGTATCCGGCGTTCGGAACCTCAGGCTCACTGCATTCGATCATGCAGCAACCGCAGATTTCGGCAGAACACCACACATCTGCAAACGGGCGCCGGAACGTCGGCAACGCAACGTCCACGGCACCCGCTGCCGTCTTACCTCTACTCCTCCGCCGGCTCCTCGCCGTCGGCGTCGGCGTCGCGCTCGGCGTTGCCGGCCAGGATCTGCTCGGCGATCAGGCCGGAGTTCTGGCGGATCGCGGCTTCGATCTTGGCGGTCATGTCCGGATTGGCCTTGAGGAACGATTTCGAATTCTCACGTCCCTGCCCGAGACGCTGGCTATCGTAGGAGAACCAGGCGCCGGACTTCTCGACGATGCCGGCCTTGACGCCGAGATCGAGGATCTCGCCCATCTTGGAGACGCCCTCGCCATACATGATGTCGAACTCGACCTGCTTGAACGGCGGCGCCAGCTTGTTCTTCACCACCTTCACACGGGTGGAATTGCCGATCACCTCGTCGCGCTCCTTGATCGCGCCGATGCGGCGGATGTCGAGGCGGACCGAGGCATAGAACTTCAGCGCATTGCCGCCGGTGGTGGTCTCCGGCGAGCCGTACATCACACCGATCTTCATGCGGATCTGGTTGATGAAGATCACCATCGTGTTGGACTTGTTGATCGAGGCCGTCAGCTTGCGCAGAGCCTGGCTCATCAGGCGGGCCTGCAGGCCCGGCAGCGACTCGCCCATCTCGCCTTCGAGTTCGGCCTTCGGCACCAGCGCCGCCACGGAGTCGACCACCAGCACGTCGACCGCACCGGAACGCACCAGGGTGTCGCAGATCTCCAGCGCCTGCTCACCCGTATCCGGCTGCGAGATCAGAAGCTCGTCGATGTTCACGCCGAGCTTGCGCGCATACACCGGATCGAGCGCATGCTCGGCATCGATGAAGGCGCAGATGCCGCCCTTCTTCTGCGCTTCCGCCACCGTGTGCAGCGCCAGCGTGGTCTTGCCCGAGGATTCCGGCCCGTAGATCTCGACGATGCGGCCCTTCGGCAGACCGCCGATGCCGAGCGCGATGTCGAGCCCGAGCGAGCCGCTGGACACCGTATCGACATCCATCGAACGGTCGTTCTTGCCCAGCTTCATCACCGAGCCCTTGCCGAACTGACGCTCGATCTGGGACAGCGCAGCGGAGAGCGCCTTACTCTTATCCATGGAGGAACCTTCGACGATACGCAGGGCGGTGGCGGACATTGGCGCTCCTTATGGCGGGGATTCGCGGGATGGACAAACGGTTAACGAGGTCGGCCAGCAATCTTGAGGCGAATGTACTCCATCCGTTCTTTGTTCGCAATATGTTCTTCTCGACATTCACACCTCTCTTTCACAAACCCCTGACAACCCGCGGGAGACACGCCTGCCGCTCGAAGGCCGAGGGCCGGCGCGCAGTGCACCGAGCACCAGCGAGGGAGCGCTGCCCGATCAGCGCGCCCAGAAGCGAAGTACGGCATGCTGGATGCTGGATGACGGCGACTGCGAAGGGATCCCGATTCCAGCTGGAGGCGGAAGCCATGCGCGCGAGCGGCGCAGCCGCCGACCGGCGATCACGCGGATTAAAACCAAACTGTCCGAGCGCTCCAACCTCATCTCCCGCACCAGCGGCAGACGCCGACCCAACTATAAATTGTTATTGTCGTCTCGGCCGTGTCCCATCATCCTGCTGGTCCTTCTCTGTGAGCCTCGCAGACTGCTTCCAATTTTCGGAACCAGCATGACCGGATCCAACAACGAACAGACCCTCACGCTGTGGCGCCCTGTCGGCCCAAAGGAGCTTGCCTTGATCGAGGCGTCGGGCATGCGTGCGTTTCCGCCGCGCCTTCCGGAGCAGCCGATCTTCTACCCGGTGCTGACCGAGGACTATGCCGTGAAGATCGCACGGGACTGGAACGTGCCGGCGAGCGGCGCCGGCCACGTGCTGCGCTTTGCGATCCTGCGAGGCTTCATCGACACCTACGAGGTGCGCGAGGCCGGCGGCCGCAAGCATCGCGAGTACTGGATTCCCAGCGAAGACCTCGCCGACTTCAACGCCGCAATCGTTGGACCGATCGTGCTTGTCAGGTCTTTTCCTTGAAACTACCAACTCCTACACGCGTGCGTAGATCGCACATTCCGTGGTTCTCCTGAGAGGAACGAAGTTCCATCGCCTCTTCTGCTTTTGTTCGGCTCGTCGTGCGTGCAGGCGCACGATTTCGATGCAGACGCGCAGCCGCGCGCAAGCGGCGGCCGGCCATCAGGTTCCGCATCACGTGGCGTGCAAGCACTCGACGGCCACCATATGACGGACGACAGATGAAGCGACGAACCTCGGACGCCCCCGTGTCGGACCCTGCCCAAGGATGCGTTAGCGCGCCATTGGCGCGGCTCCTCATGCCGGCCCGAGGAATGGCCCGGAAAAAACCCGCGTGATCCGCATCACGCGCGCCGGCGCTCACGACATCTTCAAGCCACAAACCATTGTCATAAACTTTGGGTTGCGTTATAGAATCGTGGTTGTCGTACGTCTGAGCAGATTTTTGATCAGCCCCGGATTTGTTTGTTCGTTGCGATGATGGTCGCCGCACATCCTCTAGTGTATCGCCTTTGGTGTGCCGTCGACCGATCCCTTGCAGCCTGCCAGCTCCGACACTTGCAGGCTCCGTCACACGTAGGCGCACGGCCCTGAAACCATCCGCGCCGAAAGAAAGCCCCGGACGACGTCCGGGGCTTTCGACGTTGATAGCTCCGCTCGGGATGCATCTCCCTCCGTCATTGTCGTGATGTCGGGGAACGGATCGCGTGCGTTGCGCTTCATATTGGCGATGACAACAAATGACGTGACGTGCCCGTCCTGCAGGGCCGGCCTTCAAAGGATCGAGCTTCACTCGCAGCAAGACGCCGCGGGAGAGAGGCGTTGTCCGGCCTGCGATGAACTCTTGGAAATGGTCGACGGCGCGACGCAGATCGCCTACCGACTGACAGTCGTGCCGGAACGGATCTTCGACCACAGCCAGGTGCGCGTCCCACGGCGGCCGATCGAGATTGCAACCTTGATCTGACGCAAGGCACGCCTACAGATTTCGCACTAATTTAATCGTGTCACTGCCGAACTGCCCTCGCTGGGAAGCTACGACGTTGACGCCGAGCCTCGGACCGCAGCGGTCCGAGGCTCATTCGTTGGCCCGCGATTCGTCCGGTTGCGCCGCACATCACCAACGGCAATCAGCCTAACCGAAGCGATCAGCGCGACCGACCGTATTTTACCGGAATTGATCCGAGTGGGTTTTGCGCTTCCATTTGTGGTGCGTACATCAAACCCAGCGGCCTGGGGCGGTCAGGGCTCACCGGTTTTGGCAATGCCGCTCTATTTCTTTCGTATCCGCAACGGCCACTTCTCAGGCGCGTCCGAGTATGGGACCGAGTGCGCCGACCGCAATGCAGCCTGGAAAGAGATGACCACCGTCTGTGCCGACATGGCCAGCAGCATCTCGCGCAAGCTCGCCGAAAACTCCGAATGGCAGATGGAGCTGCTCGACGAGGCAAGGCAGCCGGTCTTCCGCATCCGGATCGTCGCCGAGTCGCTGGATCAGGCCTGACGGCTCGCCACACCTCTTGTGGATCGTCGCAGGCGAAAGACGCAACCTAAGATTGCAGTCAACGAGGTTGACTGCGCGTCATTTCGGCAGCCGAACTTGATCGAGATCAAAATGCCTGTCTGCATCTTGGCAGACATTTAAATTTGTATGGGTAATCTGATCTTCAAATGTCCGCGAACGGGGATGAACGTGCAGCATTGGCTGGAAGAGCCGAAGCCGGGCGATCCCACGTGCTCCTATGAAACCGTGGTCTGCAAGGCCTGCACGCGGCTTCATTTCATCAATCGCGATACACGCAAGCTTCTTGGCGAAAAGGAATGAGGCGCTCGCGGCAATCGTTCAATCGGCGCTGGGAAGCCGCCGCATCGTGAACTCGATGGCCCCATCGGGAAGCTCGCGCCAGCTTTCGACCGCGCTCATGTAGCCGGCCTTGGGATAGCGGGTCAGATAGTCACGGGCCTTGGCGCGCGCTTGCTCGCGCGGCAGCGTGAACGTGTCGCGAACGTAGCCGTCGCGAGCCCCCACGGCGCCCTTCTGGCGCCGGGCCGCCATCCGGCTGGCAATGTCCCGGGGGCGCATCCCCATCGACGAACTCCAACGCGCTGCCACACCGTCAATATAGACGGGGCCGCGAGGAATCCGAGTCCGCAATCGGCAAACGGGCCCCGAAGGGTCAGAGCCCGCCCGACCCGAGCGCGATAAATCTCAGTTGGTGCTGCCGACAGCCTTCGGCTTCTTGGCCGCGGTGGTCTTCATGGCAGGCGCCGCCTTGGGCTGCTCCGCCGCCCGGACGTTGCCCCAGGGATCGGTGCTCGTCTTGGCGTCCGGAATCTTGCGCATGGTGTCCCTGTAGGCCTGCTCCCGCGCCGCTTCGGCCTCTTTCTCCTCGGGCGACTTGGAGGGACCGTCGGCGAGAAGGTTGATGTTGGGCATCTGCGCCATTGCGGGCACCGCCCAGCCGGCCAGCACGGCGACCGCCATCGTCACGATCAGCTTCTTCATTGGTTACTCCCCGGTATAGGCGCCTTATACCATCGCTTCGCCATGCGCCAAGCCCGCGGCACTGTGCCGGAACGGTGGAGCGCAGGTCGGGATGTTCACGGCCGCATCGTCTGCGCGCACCTCCCGTCTGTTCCACGGCAGGCCATCATCATAGTTTTCCAACTCCGGCCTTTTCAAGCCGCCGCTCTGCGGCAACATTCCGGCAGCTCCGCCGATCGCGGCGAGGCAAGTCGATGCCAAGACACGTCGATGACACGATCATGGAAGGACCTCCGCGCGTGCCGAACGAGACCCTGAACTTCACCACCGACGACGCGAGGCGCATCCTCGATGACGTGTTCGCGCCCTGGATCAAGGATCTTGGCTTGATCGTCGAGGACATCGCGCCGTCTCCGCAGGGCGAAGCCGGCGCCATCCTGCGCATGCCGTTTTCGCCGCGGCTCTGCCGCGACAATGGCGTCGTCTGCGGCCAGGCGCTGATGGCTTTTGCCGATACCGCGATGGTGATCGGGATGGTCACCGCCAGCGGCGGCTACCGGCCGATGACCACTGTCGACCAGACCACGCATTTCATGCGCGCCATTGCCTCCGCCGACGTGATGGCCGATGCGCGCGTGGTGCGGATGGGCCGCACCATGAGCTTCGGCCGGGTCACACTGACCAGCGCCGGCGATGGCAAGCCAGTGGCCATGGTGTCGAGCGCCTTCGCGATGCTCTGATCCGCGGCCTGGCCGGGTTAACGAAACGTGAAGGCGAGGGCCCGGGCTTCGCACGCCGGATTCATCTGATCGAAACGCGAGCCTGATTTATTTTAGGTGCTTTTGACGCGAAAGGTGACGCCGTCCGGCACCGGAATACAGGCCATGAGCGAGACGAGTGACAAGCGCATTGCACCGAGGCATCGGGTGCTGAAGCAGGGCAGGCTGGCATTCGACGGCGGCGGCGCGGTCGATTGCATGGTCCGCAACATGTCCGACACCGGCGCCAGGGTCGAGGTGGTCAGTCCGGTCGGTCTGCCCGAAGCCTTCACGCTGGTGATCCCGGCCGACAAATTCACGCGGCGCTGCCACGCAGTCTGGAGCCACGACAAGCGGATCGGCGTGGCATTCGACTGATAGCGGCGCGGCGGGCTAGACCCACCGCAGGCGCCATCGCCACAACGCCACCAACAGGCCGGCCAGCACCCCGGCCGCGAGCAGGGAGCCGGCGGCGAACCGTCCGCCCGGACGATCAATCGTCCGTGACCACAGCGAGGGCCCTTCGCCATCGCGCGCCAGCCGAAACGCCACGACGCTGTCGCCGAGCGACGTTCCCGCCTCCGAATGGCCGCCGGCTGCGGTCACCACGAATTGCTCGCCCTTCCATTCATAGGTCATCGGATTGGCGACGCCCGGCGCGGGCAACCGGCCCTGCCAGAGCTCCTGACCTGAGACAGCATCAAAGGCGCGCAGATAGGCGTCCATTGCGCCGGTGAAGACGAGGCCGCCGGCTGTGACCACGACGCCGTTGACGAGCGGCGTGCCCCATTTGAACGCCAGCCCGAGCGGTGCGCGATCCTCGGTGGTACCGACGGTCGAGCGCCACAGGATCTTGCCGGCCTTGAGATCGACCGCGACCATTTCGCCCCATGGCGGCCGGTTGCACAACAGGCCGAGCTTGGACATGGCGACCACCCGCGTCACCGCGAACGGCGACCCGCGCTGCAGCCCGACATCGACACCACGCGGCGGCGTCATCCCGTCAGCTTCCGCACGCGGGATCAGCCGGACGATGTGGATGGCACGGCTGACATTGGCGTAGAGGATCTGATGGACGGGATCGAACGCCGCCCCGCCCCAGTTCACGCCGCCGCCGGTCATCGGAAACAGCAACGTGCCCTGGATCGTGGGCGGCGTGTACAAACCCTCATTGCGCAATGGCGCGAGCTGATCGTCGCAGGAGGAATCCAGGACGCGCGGCACGGCCCTGAAAATATCATCCGCTGCGAAGCGCTGATCGAGCAGCGGCGGCACATGGGTCGGGAATGGCTGCGTCGGTGATAGAACCTCACCCTCGGCGGCGCCTTGCGGCACTGCGCGCTCCTCCACCGGCCAGACCGGCGCGCCGGTGTCGCGGTCGAGCACGAACACGAAGCCCTGCTTGGTCGGCTGTATGACGACGTCACGCGCCCCCTGCCCGGCATCGATTAGGGCCAACGTCGGCTGCGCCGGCAGATCGTAATCCCAGACGTCGTGGTGCGTGGTCTGAAACGACCAGGCCAGTTCGCCGCTTTCAATCCGCAAAGCGACCACGGAATCGGCATGCCGGTTGTCACCCGGACGCGCACCGCCGAAGAAATCCGGACTGGGCGACGAGGTCGGAAGGAAGACGAGGCCGCGCGTCTCGTCGACCGACATCGGCGCCCAGACGTTCGCATGTCCCGCCGCGATGCCGTCATGGATCAACGGATCGAAACTCCAACGCAGCGCGCCGGTGCGCGCATCGAAACCGCGGACCGTGCCTTTGGGCGCATCGACCCGCACATTGTCGCCGATCGATGAGCCGACCACCACGACACCCCCGCCCACCACCGGCGCCGAGGTGATCTGGAACTCGCCCGGCCATAGCAGATCCTTGGAAATGTCGATCCGCGCTTCGCCGTCCGATCCAAAGCCGGCGCAGGGCTGTCCCGTTTGCGCGTCGAGGGCGATCAGGCGAGCATCGACCGTGCCCATGAACAGCCTGCTGCGGCATGCCGCGCCGGCCGGCGCCCGCTCGTCCACCCAATGGGCAACGCCGCGGCAGGCATAGCGATTGGCCGGGCGCCGCCCGTCACCGACCTTGGGATCGAAACGCCAGCGCTGCACGCCGGTGCCGGGATCGAGCGCGACCACCTCATTGAACGGCGTGCAGAACACCAGGCTGTCCTCGACCAGGATCGGCGTCGCCTCGAACTTGGTCCGCAAGGCTGCCGCGGGCGGCCGGCGCTGCAGATCCGCGGTGTGATAGTCCCAGGCAGGCACCAGCCGATCGACATTGGAAGGCGTGATCTGCGCCAGCGGCGAGAACCGCGTTCCACCGGCATCGCCGCCCCAGTGCTGCCAGCCAAGGGCCGGCACGACCGTCAACTGGCTCCCGACGAGGACCGCGCAAACACCTGCTCGACGCAACGACATGACCCTTCCCTCCCGCAGACTGCATCCGAAGCGACGCACCGGGACGATGAAAGCAGCCTTCGCGGGCGGATCGAGCAGGATGGGACGGGCGGCGGCATCCGCGGGACGAGTGGTGAGGAGCGATGACGAATGGCAGAACCGAGAGGATGACCCGAACGGACGTCCCCCGCCAAACATCAGTGGCCGCCCTTGCGGGCGGCCACATCGATGCGCAGACGTCAGCCAGCTTCAGTAGCCATAGCCGCGCCGTGTCGGATAGTTCTGAGGTGCCCGCCCATAGCCACCGCCATAGCCGCCGCCGATGCCGATCCCGATACTGACCGGCGGCACCACGCGCACCGGCGGTCCATAATACGCGCGCGGCGGAGGCGGTGGCGCGTAGACGACGACATCGTCGTCAGGGTCGCGTCGGGGCGTGCGGCCGGCGCGCTTGGGAGGGTCCTCGTCGCGCTTCCTCGCCGGCTTCTCTTCGACCCGCTTCGGCGTCTCAGACTTCCGAGCCGGCGGAGGCGTCTGCGAACATGGGCAGGTCGGGCCTGCCGCGGCAACGGCCGGCACGACCGGCAGGGTTGCCGAAGCGGCGGCCGGGATCGCCGCATTGGCGGCCGCCACCACCGGCGTCACCACGGGCCGGTTGCGCAGGCGCTCGATCAGCTTGCGCGCGGTCGGGGTCAGGTCGCTGTTCGGATAGCGGTCGAGAAAGCCCTGATAGGACGCCACCGTATTGATCAGCACCGCCTCGTTCCAGGCTGCCATCCTGTTGTGGAGGTCGAGCCATTCGCGCGCCTGCGGGCCATAGGGCGGCGCGGTGTAGAGCGTCACGAAGGCCTCATACGCCTCGACGCTGCCGTCGCCGACGATGATTTCGTTGGCGGCCTCGATCGGCTTGCCCTCCAGGCTGCGCTTCCATTCGTCGACGCTGCGCTTGGCGACGGCCGGCCGCGGGCCGGCATTGGCAGCGCCTCCATCCGCCGACCCGACGAAGCGAAAATCCTCCGTCAAGGACGACGAATCCCACGGCGTCTGCCGGCCCTCGGTGACCTTGTTCACCGCAACGCGCACGCGCTTGAACGCCTGCTCGATGGGAAGGCCCGGCTCCCGCGCCGCCTGCAGCAGTGCCGTGGTATAGGGGCTGTTGGCGCCGGTGCCATCCTCGGCTTCCGCGCCGGGCGAGGTCGAGTAGGACAGGAAGGTGCCCGGCGCTCCCGTCTTTGTGTCGACCAGCGCAAGGCCACGGCCCGCGTTCTGGCTGATGGCGGGAAACGGATTGTTGCGGCAGGCATCGAGCAGCAGGATTCGCATCCGGCTCGGCACCGAATTGAGCGTGTTCAAGAGATCGTTGAGACGCACGGCCTGCAGCGGAATGTCGGCTTCACGTCGCGGATCGACGTCCACGGGTACGAGATAGTTCTCGCCGTCGATCTGCAGTCCGTGGCCGGCATAGAACACCAGCGCCACCGTGTCGGGTCCCTTGGCCGCGATCTTGGCGGCGAAGTCGCCGACCTCCCTGTTGAGGTCCCGCTGCGACAGATCGGCGGCGGTCGTCACGTCGAACCCCGCTTCACCCAGCATCTTCGCCATTGCCTTGGCATCGTTGGCGGGATTCGGCAGCGGCGTCACCGAACGATAGGCCGACTGCCCGATCACCAGCGCCAGCCTGCTGCTTTCAGCCAATGCGGGAGCAAGGCCGGCAAACAGGCCGCCGGCGAGCAATGCAGCCCTGAGAGCGTGCCGAAACATGGGATCTCCAATCTGCTCATGGCGTGCCTGTTGGTCGAGCCGGTTCGCGGCCCGGTTCATCCCGACGAGCACAATCCGGTGAGCACGATGCCGGACGGCCGGCGCCGTTCGCGCGCGCATGACTGCCGCCGGCCGCGACCGGACATCGTTGCTGCACGAGTTTCCCGCAGCAATGCCGCGATCTCTCGCTAGCGTGCGCGCCGCAATGGGGGACGATGCGGCATGCGGCGGATTGCGTCACGCGTGGGGCTGCTCTCGGCCCTGCTCCTGATCGGCTGCGCCGCCGACAGCAATGCGCGCCTACCGGCCTTCATGCGGGCCAAGGCGCCCGAGCCGCCGCAGCCCGAAGCCGCGCCAGATGTCGCGCTTCTCGTGCGCAAGAATCTCGACATGATCTTCGTCGCAACGACGCTGCCACGTGATGTCGAGGCCACATCCGTCCGACATGCCGATGCCGGCGATACATGGACCGCCTGCGTGCGGGCTCAGATCATATCCGCCAGTGGAACCGCGCTCCGGCGCCAGACCTATCGGCTCTTGATCAGGCACAACGAGATCATCGACCGGCGGCGCGCGGCGGCCGGCGACGACTGTGTTTCTGAAGATTACAAAGCCGTCCTGCCGACGAAGTAATTCCCTCCGAAGGCGAGCTGGATCCGCCTCGTCGACTGGAACTCGTCCTGTCGGTGGGCGTGCAGGAACGGGCTACCGCACCGGTCGCCGATTGTTAGTTCTTAGCTAACGCAAATCCGCAACCGCACAGCGAACGAATGGCTCAAATTTAACAATTCCTGCGGAACATCGGGGCCTAAACGCGGAATGACCCTGGACCTGGTTTTCCATGAACGTTCACCTCGTCGGCGATGACACGGCCAAGCTCGCTATGCTTCGCGGCATGCTGGCCGAACGCTGCTCGCTCACATCTGAACTGATCGGTGATGCCGACTTCAAAGGCGGCGACATCGACGCGATCGTCGTGGCCGCCGATCTGCGCCACGTCGACAACATCACCGCATTGAAGGAGATCTCGGAGCGGCTCTCGCGTATTCCGCGGCGGATCTTCCTGACCAACAACAAATCCCGTCTGTCGACGGTCCAGGCCTATGCGCTCGGTGCGACAAGCGTATTGTCGAGCACGCCGAGCCGCAATCAGTTGCTCGGAAAGCTGCTCGATGTGCGCCCCGGTTCTGCGGCCAAGAGCATCGCGGTCGACGACCGACAGGCCGCATTTGCCGGCGCGTCCTGCATCGCCTCGATGTTTGCAGCCGTGCTGGGCGGTGCAGCGATCGATGTCGAGGAGACCCGGCGGGCGGGCAAGCGGATCGCCGACTGTATAGCGGAAAACGGTCTGTCCGATTGGCTCGCCACCGTTCGCCGCCATCACGAAGGCACCTATCAACACTGCCTGCTCGTGACCGGCATCACCGTCGATTTCGGCTTGAGCCTCGGCGTCCACAGTTCGGATCTGGAGCGTCTCTACATGGCCGCGATGTTCCACGACATCGGCAAGGCCAAGATCCCGCTCACCATTCTCGACAAGCCGGGCCGGCTCGACGTCAAGGAACGTACGCTGGTGGAAACCCATCCGGTGGCCGGTTACGATGCACTGAAGGACAACGCAGCGATCACCGACGAAGTGCTGAAGGCGGTGCGCAACCATCACGAATTTCTCGACGGCAGCGGCTATCCCGATGGGCTGATGGCCGACAGCATCCCGGACCTGACGCGCATCCTCACCATCTCCGACATCTTCTCGGCGCTGATCGAATACCGCAGCTACAAGCCGATGATGACGCGCGAGAAGGCCTACGAGATCCTCCGGGGGATGGAGGGCAAGCTCGAGAAGCCGCTGATCGGCGCCTTCCGCGAAGTGGCGCTGATCCGCTGATCGCATCAGGCGACGTGCTGAACCGGCCGTTAACGCATCGATTCGAATTGTCTGCCAACGGCAAGTGTCTCTTGTCAGCTTTGCGCTAGTGTCGCCCGCGGTGTGGGTTGTCCGCGCCGCGAGGGGACCATCGGGACGTGGCCGAGATCATCGATCGCGCGATTGCGACTGCTTCATCGACGGCAAGGAACCAGCAGGCCGGTCCGCTCGAACGCGCGCGCGCCGCTGACCTGGTGCCGCTCGATACCGTTTCACCGCAGGCGTGGCAGGATCTGGCGGAGCATGCGCGGGAGCCGAACGGCTATTACCTGCCCGGCTGGGAACGCGCGGTGAACGCCACGGCACGCGGCCGCACCGGAACATCGGCGCTCTGCGCATGGGATGACGATCAGCCCTCGCGTCTCATCGGCCTGATGCCCACGACCTCTCTATGGCATGCCTGCAGGCTTCCCCTGCCCGCGCTCGCCAGCGGCCATCCCTACGGCACGCTGTGCACGCCGCTGCTCGACGGAAGGAGCGCTGAGCGGGCTGCGGCGCAACTGCTCGACGCTGCGCGACGAACAGGCGCGCGCGCCCTGCTGCTGCGAGACATGTCGCTGGCAGGCTCCGTGATGCAGGCGTTCGAGGCGGCGCTTCGTCGCGTGGATCTGCGCCCGCGCGTGCTGCAATCCTATGACCGGGCCCTGCTCGATGCGAGCGGGGACGCCGACACGGTGCTGCATGATGCGCTCGGCGCCAAAAAGCTGAAGGAGTTGCGCCGCCTGCGTCATCGGCTGGCCGAGCATGGCGACGTCCGCTTCGAGGTCGCGCGCTCTCCCGGCGACGTTTCCACTGCGCTGGAGACTTTTCTGGTGTTGGAGGCGAGCGGTTGGAAGGGGCGTCGCGGCACTGCGCTGATCCAGCACGACGGCGACGCGGCGTTCATCCGACGCGCTGCACCAGCGCTGGCACAGCACGAGGCCTGCGAGATCATCAGCCTCATCGCGGGCGACACCACCGTCGCCGCAGGCGTCGTATTGCGGCATCAGGATCGCGCCTTTTTCTTCAAGCTCGGCGTCGACGAGCGCTTCGCGAAATACTCGCCCGGTGTCCAGCTGACGCTCGACCTGACGCGGCACCTTTGCGCGGATCCGAAGATCAACGCCGCCGACTCCACCGCCGGTCCCGACCATCCCATGATCAACCCGATCTGGCGCGAACGCCTTGCCATCGGCGACGTGATTATCCCGCTCTATACGCGCGATCCGGTCGTCGAGCTTATTTACGGCGCATTGACTGCGCGACGCGAAGGCCTCGCCGTGGCACGCCGCGCCGTGCACGCGGTCCGCGCCATCCGAAAGCGCCGGCCGACTACTCAGCCGCCTCGGCGTTGACCTCCGCCGACACCTGCCGGATGGCGCGCGCCAGCATCTGCGGATCCTGCGCGCCGGAGACGGCGTATTTCTGCGCGAAGACGTAGGTCGGCACTCCGGAGATGCCCTTCTCTGCGGCCTCCTGCGCCTGGGCCGAGACCAGCGCCACATCCTCGTCGGTCGCCAGCATCTTGCGGACCACCTCGGCATCGAGCCCGCACTCCGCTGCGGCCTGTACCAGCACCTCGACATCGGTCAGATCGCCGCCGTCGCGGAAATACAACTCCATCAGCCGCTGCTTCATCTCGGGCGCCTTGCCGATCTCGCCGGCCCAGCGGATCAGGCGATGACAATCGATCGTGTTGGGCTGACGGGCGACACGATCGGGATGATAGCTCAGCCCCTCCTGCTCCGCGGCCGCGACCACGCGGCCTGCGATGCCCTTGTAGGCTTCAACCGATCCGAACTTGGTCGTGAGGTACTGCTCGCGGCTGATGCCCTCGCGCGGCACCCAGGGATTGAGGAAGAACGGCCGAAAGTTCACCTCGACCGGCACGTCAGGCACGAGCTTCAGCGCCTCCTCGATGCGCTTCTTGCCGATGTAGCACCAGGGACAGACGACATCGGAGACGACATCGATGATCAGCGGCTTCAAGGTGCTCATGCGCGTGCCTCCAGGTTCCCATGGCTGCGCCCAAGATAAACCCGCGCACGGCCAACACAAGCGGGGTCACGGCGAGGTAACCATCTCCTTCAGTCTGAGCGCGGTGAGCTCATCGGCCGGAAAGAAGGTCTCCAACGCCAGCTCCGACAGCGTGATATCGACCGGCGTGCCGAACACCATCGTCGTCGAGAAGAAGCTCAGCACATCATCGCCGACCCGAAGCCGCAACGGGATCGCGACGCTGTCGGCCGCGAGCGGCGCCGATCGCGCGGGGATCGGATAGGACTTCAGCTCCTCATAAAGCTTGAGCAAGCCGGCATCGGCGGTTGCCTCGCATTGCCGGTGCAGTCTCTCCAGCAGATGGCCGGCCCATTCGGCAAGGTTCACCGTCCGCGCCGCCAACCCCTCCGGATGCAGCGCCACGCGCAGCACATTCAGGGGCGGCGCAAGCAGCCGCTCGGAGACACCGGACAGCAGCGGCGCGATCATCCGGTTCGCCGCGACCAGGTTCCAGTGCCGGTCGATCGCGAGCGCAGGGTTGGGCTCGTGGGCCTTGAGCACGAGGTTCATCGCCTCGCGCGCTTGCTTGAGCGCCGGATCATCCAGCGGGCGCTGCTGAAAGGCGGGCGCGTAGCCGGCCGCCACCAGCAGAACGTTGCGTTCGCGCAGGGGCACGTCCAGTCGCTCCGCCAGTTTGAGGACCATGTCGCGCGACGGCGCGGCGCGGCCGGTTTCCACGAAGCTCAGATGGCGCGCCGATATCTCGGCATCGAGCGCGAGATCGAGCTGGGACAGATGCCGGCGCTGCCGCCATTGCCGCAGGTGCTCGCCGACATGAACGGGTCTGGCGCGGTCGGCGCGCGCCGAAGCAAGCTGTGCATTCATGAGCCAAGACCTATCACGCTGACGTCAGCACCTCCATGACCTGCCAGGTAATCGAAATGCCTCCCGGCGCAGGTCATCGTCCTCACCACAGGAGATGACGATGAGCAGGCAGCGCAATCTCGAGACCCTTCCGTTCG
The DNA here is from genome assembly GCF_032484785.1 of Bradyrhizobium sp. SZCCHNS1050. Classification (NCBI taxonomy): domain Bacteria; kingdom Pseudomonadati; phylum Pseudomonadota; class Alphaproteobacteria; order Hyphomicrobiales; family Nitrobacteraceae; genus Bradyrhizobium; species Bradyrhizobium sp. SZCCHNS1050. The sequence continues at coordinate 235,156 of NZ_JAUETR010000001.1, forward strand.
CCGCCGCCAGCCAATGGCTGGCGGGTCTCGCGACATCGCTGCTGGCGCGCTCGCTCAACATGCCGGAGCCACTGCTGTACGTCACGGGCAGCCTCGTCTTTGCACAGGTGTACGCGATCGAGACGAGAGCAGCGCGCTCGCTGCGCCCGGCGCGCCTGCGCCATCAGCTCCTGGCCTGGTTCCGTTGAACCGCCCCCAACCGAAGGAGACCCGACATGATCACCTCGTCCGCCCTGCTCCGCCGCGCTCTGCTCGCCGATGCCGCCTTCAGCGGCGTTGCCGGGCTCGCGCTCACCTTCGGCGCCTCGCCGCTGGCGGCGCTGCTGCAACTGCCCGACGCGCTGCTGCGCGAGACCGGCCTGTTCCTGGTCGTCTACGCGAGCTTCGTCGGCTGGCTGGGCTGGCGGCCGGTGGCGCCAAGGCCGCTGATCGTTCTGGTCATCGGCGGCAATGCGGCGTGGACGGTCGGCAGCATCGCGCTGCTGTTTTCGGGCCTGGTCGCACCGAACGTGCTCGGCGAGATCTTCGTCGCAGTGCAGGCGCTGGGCACCGGCCTATTCGCCGAATTGCAGTATATGGGCTTGCGCCGGAGCACCGCCGCGGTCACGGCCTGACCGGTGGTGAGCGCCGGGCTTCATGATCGAGCGGCCCGGCGCTCACGGCCAAACCGATATTTGGACATGCGCGGCGAGCGCATCTTCTGCATAATCGGAGATCGACGGGAGATCGTAGCGATGCAGCCTCAGGTGATCGGAACGGAGGGCTACGCCACCGAGGCCGAAGATCTCTTCGTGCGCTACGAGAGCATCCCGTCGGAACAGGTTCATGCCGCCGTGCTCCATCTGCTGCCCAACGCGCCCGCGCGTGTGCTCGACATCGGCGCGGGCACGGGCCGCGACGCCGCCTGGTTCGCGGGCCTTGGACATCAGGTGGTGGCCGTCGAGCCGACCGAAGCACTGCGCGTCGGCGCCATGCAACTGCATGCCTCGCCGGCGATCACCTGGATCGACGACAGCCTTCCGGAGCTCGCCGCACTGGCCGCTCGTGGCGAGCAGTTCGACCTGGTGATGTTGACCGCCGTCCTGATGCATCTCGATGAGGCACAGCGGCGACGCGCGCTTCCCAACGTCGCGGCGCGGATTGCTCCCGGCGGACTGCTGATCATGACGTTGCGGCATGGTCCGGTGCCGCCGGGCCGCCGGATGTTCGAGATCGCGGCCGAGACGATCGTTGAGCCCGCGCGGCAGCTCGGGCTGACGCTCAAGCTCAACCGGCATGGCGAGTCGCTCGGCGCGGAGAACCGGGCGGCCGGCGTCACCTGGACGACGCTGGCCTTCGGGAAGCCGTCCTGAGAGATCCGGACACGAGCCGATCGGATCAGGCCGCCTTGGCGCGGCTGGTCTGCGTCTTCGCCGGGGTGGATTTGGTCCTGCCACGATTGCCGGCAGCCGGCCGCCGGGTTTTGGCTTTGCCGCGAGCCGCCTCGCCCGATTGGGCTCTGGCCTTGGGCCGCTGCTTGGCCTTGTCCTTGACGAGCTTCTCGGCCTTTTTCTTCGCCTTCTTCTCGGCCTTGCGCACGTCCTTCGCCTTCACCTGCGCCCGCTCGGCGCGCGCCTCGGCCTTCTTCTTGGCCCGCTTCTTCTCGCAGGCGTCGCATTTGCAGCCGATCGGCTTCAGATAGGCTTTGAAGTAGTCCGTGCCGTAGTCGTAGTTGATCTCCTCGCCGGGCTCGATGTTCTTGATCGCCCGGATGAAGATCTTCTTCTTGCGCGGCTTGACGTCGGACTCGGCGTTCGGCTTGCAGGAATGATTGATGTAGCGGGCGACGTTCTCTCGGATCGAGCCGTCGATGGTCCAGCGCTTGTCGAGCTCGAACAGATATTTGTTCTCGATCGCGTCCTCGTCCGCCTTCTTCGAATCCAAAAGCGGACCGAAATAGCGGATGATCTTGGTGCCCTTCTTGATCGGCTGGGTGGCGAACAGACCAAGCCCCGTCTTGGAGCGGCCGATGCGATAGGGTTTGGATTGCGGAATGACAGGCATGAGTGATGAGAAGACATGGACCTCGCGAGGCCGCCGTTCTAGGATAAATTCGCGACGATGTCAGGTGTTTCCCGCCGCCGTTTCGCGCCGTCCCCAGTTTGAAGCGTCCTGCGCAGGGACGAATTCCGGTCATCAGGGGCCCTCGCATGTCCGAATTCCTCCCACATCGCGTCGTGGCGCGACGAATCGGTGTCGCATTGATGCTCTGCACGGCGTGGATCGGACAGGCGGCTGCAGAGACCATCGCCAGCGCCTATACATCGGCCGCCGCCAAGGACTGCCGCACCATCGGCGGCAAGCAGGAGGATGACAGCTCGACTGAGACCTGCCCTGGCAAGGACGGCCTGATTCTGCTCGTCAGCGAAGGCGATCTTCGCCAGACCGTGTCTGTGGGGCGCAATGTCCGCGCGGCCGCCAAGGAGCCGGCTGCTCAGACCTGGTTCGGACCGTTCAACTCCGCCGGCAACGCTGTCGAATGGAGGCTGGCTGACGGCAAGCCGTTCGCGATCATCCAGCGCTGGCAGATCGCCGACAACGACGATCAAGGCAGCAAGGGGCCGAAGGACAAGCCGATGCTGGTGGTGACCCGGCTGCCGCCCGGACCAGTGTGTCATGTCGCCTATGTCGACGCTGCCGCCAACTCCAATGCCAACGAGCTGGCGCGGCAGGCGGCTGACCAGACGGCGCGAGGCTTTGCCTGCGGCAAGGACAGGGCGAAGATCGTCGGCATGCGCGGCCGGGCCGTCGATCTGGCGTTGCCGCCCAATTAGCGCGCCGACTTCCGTCCGGACTTTGCGGTCTTGCGCACGGCGGATGTGCGCCTGCTCGCCGTCTTCGATGCGCCCTTCCCGGCCTTCGATTTCGCCGCCCGCTTGCGGCCGCTGGTCTTGGTCTTTGCCGCCTTCCTGGCCGCGACGCGCATATTGTCGACCAGGTTGGGATAGCGCCGCCCGGCCCGACGGGCGCGCGCCTTGGCCGCCGCCTTTTCGGCCGGGGTGAGACCTTGCTGGCGCGCTTGCGCGGATTGGCCTTGCTCCAGGGAGCGCGTGGGGTTCGTGCCATGCGTTGCCAACGCATGATCCCCCACCCGGTTTCCGGTGCGTCGAACTACGCGCCCGGCGGCAGCTTCGGCACGGTGGCCCGGAGCATCGCCTCCAGCAGCGATTCGGCCGTGGTGCCCGGTGGCGAACGGCGCAGAATGTCGGCAAGGCGGCCGTCGAGCAGCAGCATCGTGTAGCCATGCACCAGCGACCAGGCGCGGGCGATTGCCGCCGACTGATCGAGCGACAACTCCTCGTCGCCGACCGGGCCTTCGCTGCGCGCGGCGACCGATCCCGCGAGTCCGGCAAACGAGGCTTCCGCGGCCTCGTGCAGCGAAGGGCGCGAATAATCCAGACGCTCGGTGCGGAACATCAGTCCGTACATGCCGGGATTGGCCTGCGCGTAGGCGACATACGCGCGGGCCCGCGCCATCGCCCGCTCGATCGGCGTGCCGGGCTGCTCGCCGGCCGCTTTCATCGCCGCATTGAACCGCGTGAAGCCGATTGCCGCGAGCTCGCTGACCAGCCCGGTGAGATCGCCGAAATGATGCGTCGGCGCCGCATGCGACACGCCGGCCTCACGCGCCACCGCGCGCAAAGTGAGTCCGGCCAGCCCGTCGCGCTCCAGCACGCGCTCGGCCGCTTCGAGCAGCGCATCGCGCAGCGCGCCGTGATGATAGGGCGCCGCCGGCTCGCCCGCGCTCACCGCGCGGCGCGACCGCGTCCGGGCCACCGCCATAGCCGTCCGGTGCCTGCTCAGTCTTGCCTGTTCGATCTTCGTCATGCCTCTCCTTATACAAGCAATTTTGACAGCGTAAAGATTAGCCTTGACCTGCAGGCGCTCGGCCGGTAGCCTTATCTTTACATCGTAAAGATAAAGCCGGATCCAAGGGGAAGGAAGCGCCATGAATGGACAGTCGATGAACGGACCGTTGCACGACACAGCCCGCCAGCGCCCCACACCGCGCGACAACATCGCGCCGATCCCGTTCGAATGCGACGCACCGTTCCTGAAAGTCACCGGCGAACTGCCACGTGAGCTGAACGGCACGCTCTATCGCAACGGCCCCAATCCGCAATTCGACTCGCCGGGTTCGCACTGGTTCGTCGGCGACGGCATGCTGCACGCGTTCCATCTGGAGAACGGCCGCGCGTCCTATCGCAACCGCTGGATCCGCACCCCGAAATTCGAGGCCGAGCGCCGCGCGGGGCGCGCGCTGTTCGGCGGCTTCGGCCGCAGGCTGCCGGACGCGCCAGCCGAGGTCACCGATGGCGGCGTTGCCAACACCAACATCATCGCCCATGCCGGCCGCCTGCTCGCGCTCGAAGAGGCGCATCTGCCGACCGAGATCGAGCCCGGCACGCTCGCCACCCGCGGCTATCACGATTTCGGCGGCCGCCTGCGCGGCGCCTTCACCGCGCATCCGAAGACCGATCCGGTCACCGGCGAATTGCTGTTCTTCGGCTACAACGCCGCCGGTCCGCTGACGCCGGCGCTGTCCTACGGCACGGTCGATGCGGCCGGCAAACTGACGCGTCTCGATCGTTTCGAGGCGCCCTATGCCAGCATGGTGCACGACTTCATCGTCACGGCCAACCACGTGCTGTTTCCAATCCTGCCGCTCACCGGCAGCATCGAGCGCGCAATGTCCGGCAAGCCGCCTTATGCCTGGGAGCCCGACAAGGGCGCCTATGTCGGTGTGATGAAGCGCAGCGGCGACATCAAGGACATCGTCTGGTTTCGCGGTGACGCCTGCTACGTCTTCCACATCATGAATGCCTGGGAGGACGGCAGCCGGATCATTGCCGACGTCATGCAGTTCGAGGAAGCGCCGCTGTTTCCGCATCCCGACGGACGTCCGACCGATCCGGCCAAGTCGGTCGCGCGGCTGTGCCGCTGGAGCTTCGATCTCGCCGGCAACACCGACCGTTTCACGCAGAGCTATCTCGACGACCTCACCGGTGAATTCCCCCGCATCGACGACCGCCGCGCCGGGCTCAAGAGCGGCCATGGCTGGTACGCCTGCGCCAATCCGGACGGCCCGCTGTTCGGGGCGCTGTCCGGCCTTGCCCATGTCGACGGCGCCGGAACGCGCCAGGCGACGCATCTGCTGCCCGCCGGCGACACCCTGTCCGAGCCGGTATTCGTGCCGCGCAGCCCTGATGCCGCCGAGGGCGACGGCTGGCTGCTGACCGTGGTCTGGCGCGCCGGCTCCAACACCAGCGACCTCGCCGTCTTCAACGCCACTGACATCGGCGACGGTCCGGTGGCCCTGGTGCATCTCGGCCACCGCGTGCCCGATGGCTTCCATGGCAATTGGGTCGGCGCCGAAAATACAAACCATTGATAAAGCTGAGCTAACCTGCGGTCTCACGAAATTTTGACACTGTCAAGATTTGCTTGACCTGGCAACGTCCAGGCCCTAGTAATCTTGGCAGTGTAAAGATTGGCCTGCAAACCCCATGACGATCTTCCTTATCCTCGCGCCCTACGGCGTCTACGCTGCGCTGATGACGGTGGTCTCGGCCACGCTCAGCCTGGCCGTGGCCACGGCGATGTGCCTGGTCGTTGTCGCGGTCGACGTCGTCAAGGGACGCTCGATCAAGATTCTCGGCCTGGGCTCGGCGATCGTGTTCGCAAGCGTAGCCGCCTACCTCGGCCTCATCGATCCGACCCTCAGCGCATCCGCGGTGCGTCTTGCGGTCGACTGCGGCATTTTCGCGCTGTCGCTCGGCTCGATGCTGCTGCGCGCGCCGTTCACGCTGCAATATGCGCTCGAGGCCGTACCGCCGGAAACCGCGGCGATTCCGGGCTTCCTGCGCGCCAATTACGTCATCACCGGCGCCTGGACCGTGTCGGCGCTGCTGATGATCGTCGGCAACCTGATGACGCTCTACGTGCCGGGCCTGCCCTATTGGACCGGCCTCGCCATCGCCTTTGCCGCCCGCAATAGTGCACTTTATTTCACGCGCTGGTATCCTGACTACCGCCGAACAAAGGACGTGGCAGCGCAGACTGCCGCCGCAATGTCCGGCCAAGATTCGTGACCGGGGTCTGCTGCAGGAGACGTGCGTGAAAATCGTGTTTGCCAAGCTGATTGCCGACTTCCTGTCGGCCGCGGTGTTCTTCATCCTGTACATCGCAACCGATGATGTCGTGCTGGCCACCGCCGCCGCGGTCGCCGTCGCCGTGGTGCAGGTGGTCTGGGCGCGCATCAGGGGCGTGAACCTCAGCTTCATGGCCTATGCCAGCGTCGGCCTCGTCATCGTGCTCGGCGGCGTGACGCTGCTGACCAATGACCCGCGCTTCATGTTCGCCAAGCCCGCGATCGGCCATTTCGCCATCGGGCTGATCATGCTCAAGCGCGGCTGGATGCTGCGCTACGTGCCGCCGATCGTGTCGGAGACCATCCCGGAATACGTCACCATCGCCGGCTATGCCTGGGCGGCGCTGATGTTCGCGCTCGGTCTCGGCACGATCGCGGTCGCCATGACCGGCGACATCAAGCTGTGGGTGCTCTACATCACCGTGGTCGCGGGCGGCGCCAAGGTCGCGGCCTTCGCGCTGCAGTTCATGGCCTTCCGCTTCGTGGTCGCCAACCGCCTCAGGGCAGCGCGAGCCTGATCGCTGCATCCGATCGCCGCAATGGGCTTACGCGCAAAGATGCGCTATAGGGGCGGCCGAACGCATCCTCGAGGTCGTTGCCTCGAGGTCCGCAAAATCGCAATGCCAGGAGAACGATCGATGGCTGTGGACGGCAACTGGAATCTGACCTTGAACACGCCCATGGGCGAGCGCAGCGCGACCCTGAGCCTGAAGAGCTCGGGCGCGACGCTGACGGGGACCCAGGCCGCGGAAGGCGATTCCGCCGAGATCTTCGACGGCACCGTCAACGGCGACGACGTCGCCTGGAAGGTCTCGATCACCAGCCCGATGCCGCTGACGCTGGATTTCAAGGGCAAGGTCGCCGGCGACACCATCTCCGGCGAGATGGGCATCGGCTTCATGGGCAGCTTCCCGTTCACCGGCGCGCGGGGCTGAGCGCTATTCTTTTGCGTGGGCGCGTCGCATCGACACTCTCCGCTGTCGTCCCCGCGAAAGCGGGGACCCATACCCGTAGGGAGTGGTTCGAGGCACGCTGGCAATTGGCTTTTCGCCCGTCACGACAGTCGCGGCGCATGGGTCCCGGGTCGGCGCCACGATCGCGCTGTTGCGCGCTCATGGCTTGCCCGGGACGACACCGATTTTCAATCGCAGCAGTCCCGCTTCACATCTCAAACAGCCCGGACAAGCGGACGCAGCCCCGCGGCTGATAACGCCCGAGGGATGGCATCGGCATGTCCCTCTCCAAATGCAGAGGGCGCAGGGAAGGCCAGGCGTCGGCTGACGCCTGCGGCCCGCCTGCGAAAGAAATGCAGGCGGCAGGTACCACAGGTGCAGCCGGAAACGCCCGGCCTTCCCTGCGCAATGGCTTCACGCTTATACGCAGTCTCCCTGGTGCGCCGGCTTGTTGGCCACCATGATCCGCGCGATGCGCTCAGCACCGCACGAACGTGACACCAGCTTCGGGGTGTCAGGACGCTGCGACTTCGCGTCCGCGCCAAGCCGTTCGTCCGCGTATCCGAAGACACGCTGCGGCTCCATCGCGGCCATCGCCTCCCCGCCTCGCGTGTCGTGACGATCGCGCGCAACGCCCCTCCGCAGTGAGGCGGGATGGCGAGATAAAATCACGATTTCGGAAAAATCACAAGTGATTTATTTTTTTTAGAACCTTCCCCCTGGAAATCGGATCGAACATTGGCCTATGGCCCGTCAGGGAAGCCGCGCCCCCCTCATTGAGGTCCGACCAGCGGAACGGTGCGCACTTGTTTGTATTTCGACCCCTGGCAGGCATCGAAGCCATCAACCGTGAGGCGGGGACTTCCTATATCCATCGCTACGGCTGCCGCAATGGCTCAAGCGGTCATCGTTGCGGGCGCGATCGGAATCTGATTGGATCACCTAACTCACATTCGAGCTAGGAATTGGGTAATCATAGTCCAACCTGCTTAATTGGAACTACAATGAGATATCTCTTACTTCTTTCGGTACTACTTTCCGGTACCGCCGCGGCAGAGGCCGCTCCGCAATCGAGTTGCGCAGCCAAGTTTATCGGTGACTGGCGACACTCAGGCAGTGGCAACAGAGGTACGCTACTCCCTGACGGCAGAGCATTGTGCAGCGAACACCCGGCTTGTGTCCAGGGTACGTGGACCTGCTCGGGAAACGTATTGACCTATACGAATAGCGCGGGGACATGGAACTACACGCTCGAGCCGGACGGAAAGTCCATGTCCACGAATGGCGGGGCCGCTACCGCTGTCCGCATCGGAGCGGTACCGGCAAACGCTCGTTCCCGGGATATTGGCTCTGCAGCGAAGAATGTGACCGCTGACATTCTCGGCGTGGATAGAACGCAGCCGAATCCGGCAGCAACTCCCATTACCAAGCCCGTTGCCGAGCCACCATCAAGCGTAGTTCGACCGCCGCGGACCGTCAGTTCGGCCCCACAATCAGATCCAAGCCAGTGCGTGGTAGAGAAGGCGTGGCCGAAAGCTCCTGGGGTCAACTGGTACAGCCTGAAGAACAGCTGCAAGCGGCGGGTGACGTTGGATTATGACGACTGCGACCTGAATCTCAGCACGAACATGGTTCAGTGCTCAACAAAGACGCTCCCTCTTGCACCACGCAGCGAATTCGGCCCGGTGCCCAACCACAAGCACCCGCTCAACGCACGCGATTTCCGCTAGCAGCATCTCGAAACTCGACGGCCTAGCCCTATGCAGGGATAAGCGGAAACCCGTCCGTTGATCGCTTACCCCATGTACGCCAGCCCTCCGCGCTGAAGCAGATGTGGGAAAAACTTGGCCGGGCCGCCCCTCAAAACCAGACCTGCATCGGCACGCCATGCGCGTCGCGCGGCGCAGCTTCTTCCGGTACGCAGCCCGCGCAGTCGCGAGCGGCCAGCGCGACCGCGCAGGCGTCGAGGACGTCGTCGGGCTTGGCACCGGTACCGATGCGGGCGCGGGTCATCCAGTCGTCGATGGCGGCGAAGCCTGCAGAAACTAACAAGTCGCGCCGCAGCCTGGCGCCATGTTCCGTCTTCTTCGACGGCAACGGCGCGCCGTGGAGGCGCAGGAACACCAGTTCGGGATGGGCCTCGCGGATGTCGCGGTCGCGATGCGCACGGACGAAGGCGTCGACCTCCATGATCTTGCGGCCGAGATGCCAGAGCTGACGCGAGGCGCGCGTCTGCCCGCGCCGCGACGCCTCGATGTTCGCCTCGTCTGGATCGGTGTAGTCCTGCCACAGCCAGCGTCGCGCGCCGGTGAAGACGCGGGAGCGATGCGGCGCGAGCTTGTCGCGCGCGAGCCGGTCACAGGTGCGCTCGCCGTCGTCGGTCATGCCGATCGGGATGTCGATCGCGGCGCGGGTAAAAGGAGCCGATAGTGCCGTCGAAACGTCGGCGGGAAAGGCGATGTCGCGCCGGTCGCCTGCAATCGACACCGCGACCCAGCCGCGGGAGAAGCCGTCGAGACCGATGATGCGGTTGGCGGGCATTACATCCGACTACCAGTTGCTTCGTTCAGCATCGTGCTCCTCTTGCCACGAACGCACGCTGAGCCCCACGGTAGTCGGAGCCGAGCTGGCCCCACAACAGCAGTGAGCTCCCCTCCCCGCAAGGGGGAGGGGAGCGCACCGTCGGCGTGCGAATTCGGTTGCCACGCTACGCGCTCAGGCGAGATGGGCCTCCCCCATACGCCAACGGCCGGGATCGCTCCCGGCCGCCGCAACAAACATCACGCCCGGCTCACCTCAGCCGAGGTTCAGCTCCTTGAAGAAGTCGTTGCCCTTGTCGTCGATGATGATGAAGGCCGGGAAGTCCACTACCTCGATGCGCCAGATGGCTTCCATGCCGAGCTCGGGATATTCGACGACCTCGACCTTCTTGATGCAGTGCTCGGCGAGGTTGGCCGCGGCGCCGCCGATCGAGCCGAGATAGAAGCCGCCGTGCTTCTTGCAAGCCTCGCGCACCGCCGGCGCGCGGTTGCCCTTGGCGACCATCACCATCGAGCCGCCGGCCGCCTGGAACTGGTCGACGAAGGAATCCATGCGGCCCGCGGTGGTCGGGCCGAACGCGCCGGAGGCGTAGCCTTCGGGGGTCTTGGCGGGGCCGGCGTAGTACACCGGATGGTTCTTGAAGTAGTCCGGCAGGGGCTCGCCGCGATCGAGGCGCTCGCGCAGCTTGGCATGCGCCGCGTCGCGCGCGACGATCATGGTGCCGGTCAGCGATAGCCTGGTCTTGATCGGATTCTTCGACAGAGTGGCGAGGATGTCCTTCATCGGCTGGTTCAAGTCGATCTTCACGACCTCGCCGCCAAGCGCCTGCTCGACCTCCGGCAGATACTGCGCCGGATGATGCTCGAGCTCCTCGAGATAGACGCCGTCCCTGGTGATCTTGCCGAGCACCTGGCGGTCGGCCGAGCACGACACGCCGAGGCCGATCGGCAACGACGCGCCGTGGCGCGGCATGCGGATGACGCGGACGTCATGGCAGAAATACTTGCCGCCGAACTGCGCGCCGACGCCGAGCGACTGCGTCATCTTGTGGATTTCCTGCTCCATCTCCACGTCGCGGAAGGCATTGCCATCCGGGGAGCCCTGGGTCGGCAGCGCGTCGAGATAACGCGCAGACGCCAGCTTCACCGTCTTCATGCACAGCTCGGCCGAGGTGCCGCCGATCACGATGGCGAGGTGATAAGGCGGGCACGCCGCGGTGCCCAGCGTCAGGATCTTCTCCTTCAGGAACGCCAGCAGCCGGTCCTTGGTGAGCACCGAGGGCGTCGCCTGGAACAGAAAACTCTTGTTGGCCGAGCCGCCGCCCTTGGCCATGAACATGAACTTGTAGGCGTCCTCGCCCTCGGCATAGATCTCGGTCTGCGCCGGCATGTTGTTGGCGGTGTTCTTCTCCTCGTACATCGACAGCGGAGCGACTTGTGAGTAGCGCAGGTTCCGGCGCAAGTAGGCGTCGCGCGCGCCTTGCGACAGCGCCGCCTCGTCGTCGCCATCGGTGATGACGTTGCAGCCCTTCTTGCCCATGATGATCGCGGTGCCGGTATCCTGGCACATCGGCAGCACGCCGCCGGCGGAGATGTTGGCGTTCTTCAGGAAGTCGAGCGCGACGAACTTGTCGTTCGGGCTGGCCTCCGGATCCTCCAGGATGCTGCGCAGCTGCTTCAGATGGCCGGGACGCAGAAAGTGGTTGATCTCGCCGAACGCGGCTTCCGACAAGGTCCGCAGCGCCTCCCGCGACACCACCAGCATGTCGCGGCCCAAGACCTTCTCGACCCGCACGCCGTCGGTGGTGATCTTCCTGTAGGGCGTGGTGTCCGGCCCGAGCGGAAACAGCGGCGTGTGCTTGTAGGGCGGGACGGGCTTGGACTGGTCGGGAAAGGCGGTGGGCGCGTTCATGGCGAGCTCGTGGGGTTCTAGAAATGGCCGCCCAAAGCGGTCTTGACAGGTCTGATACGCTACCCGTCTGAAGCCTTGCAAGACATGTCTCGGTGCATCCGTCGAGGAGGAGGACCATGGCGACTTTCGTTCTGATTCCAGGAGGTTGGCACGGTGGCTGGATGTACGACTCGCTCTGCGCCAGGCTCCGGCAAGCCGGCCATGCGGCCTATGCCCCCACCCTGAGCGGATTGGAGGAGACGCCCGCCCGCGCCCATGCCATCAATCTCGACACCCATATCACCGACGTCGTCGAGCTCCTGGCGATAGAGGACCTGTCCGAGGTCATCCTGTGCGCGCACAGCTATGGCGGCATGGTCGCGACCGGCGTCGCCGACCGCGTGCCGGAAAGGCTCGCCGCACTGGTCTATCTCGATGCCTTCGCACCCGAGAACGGTCAGTCATGGTGGGATCTCGCCGGTGACGCGTATCGCCGGTTCGTGATCGAACGCGCCGGGCATGACGGGCTGACGGCGCTGCCGCGCGAAGGCTCCGATCCGCGCCGCCGGCCGCATCCGCTCGGGACCTTCATCCAGGCCCTGAACCTCCACGGTCCGGCGCCGGCGGCTCTGCAGCGCACCTTCGTCTACGCCAGCGGATGGAGCGCGACGCCATTCACCGCGCAATATGAGCGGCTGCGCAGCGATCCCGCGTGGCGCGTGCACGCATTTGCGTGCGGGCACGATGTCGTGCAGCACGCACCCGACGAGACGTTCGACCTGCTGATCGAGACGGCCCGCGAGGTCGCCGCAACATGACGCCGCGACCAGCGCAATGTCGTACGGCGAGATCGATTGCGATCGGTCGCCGAATTATGTAACCTTAGATTGTTGACATATTCATTTTCCTCCTGGAGGCGTCATGACACGAGGTCTCTTCGTTGCCATCACATTTGCTCTTGCCCTGATCACCATGCTCCCCGGCAGCGCCGGCGCAGTCGGTCCCGGCCGTGCGTGCGGCGGATTTGCCGGCATCCCCTGCAATGCCGGTCTTTATTGCGAGTTCCCGGCCGGCCAGTGCGGCCGGTTCGACATGATGGGTGTCTGCCGCCGAAAGCCGACGCTCTGCCCGCGGATCTACATGCCGGTGTGCGGCTGCAACTTCCAGACCTACAGCAACGACTGCGAGCGTCGCGCCGCGGGCGTATCGCTGTCGCATCCGGGCCGCTGCTGGTTCTGACGAAGCGATCGCGCCGCTGCCGCCGGCATATGACCGCGGCCCGTCAACACGCGGTCACGTCGGCCGACGATCTTGTGCGGCCGCGGCGCATCGCGCTTGCATGACCTCCGCGCGCAGGCTTCAATGGCGCGGGGGTATTTGGAATGCAGTCATCGCTTTGCTCATTTGGCCGCTTGGCCGGTTTTGTTTTTCTCGTTGCGTCGAGCAGCACGCTGCTGCCGCACGCGGCCCGGGCGGATCGTTGCGACGACGTTGCCAAGGAACTGAAGAACGGCATCGACGGCATCAAGATCGGACAGACCGCGGCGGGCACGGTCTATCTCGCTCATCCCAAGGCGCGCGAGATCACGCTCGGCTGCTCATCGAAGAATGTCAGCAATCAATTGTTCGGAAAATCCGAGCGCAAGCCGACGCCGGCCTTCATCGAGCTGATGGCGAGCGCAGCGGCGATCGTTTTCACGTTGCCGAAGGACGACATGCAGCGCGGCGTCACACGCTGTTACCGCCGGCTCGGAATCTTCCGCGGCGACGACGTCGCCAGCCGCTACCGCCGGCTCGACATGCGCTGCGCCCGAACCAAGACCGAGTCCTCGATCACGATCAGCCGCAGCAAGGACCAATAGGCCGGGGGTGACGCGACAGCCTTGCGGTTTCTGCGCCGGCGGCAGCGACCCGTTCACTATTCGCCGCGCCACCGACAGTTGCAGACAATTCGAACGATCTGCTTGACGAAGTTTTCGTGAGCGATGGCCACGCTTGTCGCAACACCAAGCGAGGAGCTGGACCATGTCCGTTTCGAGCGTTTCGTCGTCATCGCCGCCGCCCTCACCGCCGCCGATCTCGACCGAGACGACCAAGCCGCAGACCCAAGACACGCAGGCGCGCAACCAGACGCAGCAGAGCCAGGCCGTGAATCCCGCCAAGACCGGCGACGAGGCGGCCGCGGAGAAGCAGGCCTCGCGTCCGCCGCTGCCGCCCGGCCAGGGCACCCGCGTCGACATTCTCGCCTGACGATCCCACACCCTCAGGCCAACTTCGTATAGCGGCGGCGCCTCAGGCGCCTGCCGCTATACGTGTGAGCTGGGCCGTGGCGGCGCGGCGATCCACGTGGTTTCAGCTCACGCGCGGCTCGTTCGGGCGAGGCGTTACAGGTCTCTCGACACCCACTTCCCGTGCGGCCGCCCCTCCCCCCGTGAAGAACGGGGAGAGGGAGCGCAGCGCCGACGAGGCGCCGGCGAGGCTCTCAGATGAGCACGCTCACTCCAGCACGACTGCACGCCCTCAGCCCTCACGCATCCAGCGCCTTGTAGTGGCGGAAGATGCCGTCTTCATTGAAGGGGATGCGGCGGTCGCTGGCCAGATAGGCCGAGATGTTCGGCCTGGCGGCGACGCGGTCGTGCAGCGCGACGAGGCCGGGAATGTTGCGCTCGAATGCCGTCATGCGGTGGGGAAACGCGTAGCGCAGTCCGGCGACGATCTGGAACAGCGACAGGTCGACGTAAGTGAGCCGGCGCCCCGTGACATAGGTGCCGCCGCTGTTCGCCAGGAGCCGTTCGAAATAGCCGAGGAATTTCGGTACCCGCTCGTTCCAGAACTCGGCGGCGCGCTTCCTGGCCGGCGCGCGCTGGTCCTCGTAGTACAGCGTCGGCCCGAGCGGATGGTGGGTGTCGTGGATCTCGACGACGAAGTCGGAGATCGTCAGTTGCAGCTGATGCAGCCAGGATTGCCCCGCCTCGGCCTTCGGGGCGAGGCCATGGCGGGGGCCGAGGAACAGCAGGATGTTGGCGGTCTGGCCGATGACGCGGCGGCCCGCTCTCAAGAACGGCGGCGCGAAGGGCGGCGTGTCGCTGACCGCCTCCATCATCGCCGTCATCGTACCGATGCCGTCCTCGCGCACGACGTCGCGATAGGCGGCGCCCGCCTCCTCCAGCGCGAGCCGCACATATTCGCCCCTGCCCTGGATCATCGGCCAGTAATACAGCTCATAACGCATGGGCCCATCCTCGTTGCCTGTTCATCGCGGCACGCCACTATAACCACGCGCAAAGCAAAAGCGCCGCGGATTGCTCCGCGGCGCCCGATGAGGATCTCAAGTCAGGCTCAGCTGACCTGCTGGATTCCCGACAGCTGCCAATCGGCGCCGGCGTGGCGCAGGAAGGTCCAGATCTCCGTGACCTCCTGCGGCTGGTCGGAGCCGTCGACCACGCGGCCCGAGGCGCGCTCGATGGTCTTGTCGGCCAAGGTGAAGCGCATCGCGACCGTGGCATAGTCGGCGCCATTCTCGCGCCAGGCTTCGGCGAGGTCACCCTGCAGCAGCTTCACGGCACTGACCTTGTTGACCACACCGCGGGCCTGGTTCTGCTCGAGATCGCGCTCGAAATACGAGGCCATCTCGGGCGTCGACAGCAGCCGCAGGCGGCCGACATCCTCGTTCGACCAGGCGGACTGGATCTCGCCGAGCAGCCGCTCGAACGCCTCGTAGTCGGCCGGCAGGATCTGCAGCGGCGGCGTGTTGCTGCCACCGCCGAAGCCGCCGAAACCACCAAGGCCGCTGAGGCCCGACCGCAAGCTCGGCTGGCCGTCGGTGGGCGTCGGCGCCGGGCCGGCGGCATAGGCCGGCTGGTTGCGGCGCTGCCACCAGGCCATCCCCATGCGCACCAGGAACACCACCAGCAGGACCTGGAGGATCAGGCCGATGATCGAAGCGAAGCCGCCCAGCCCGGAGAACAACCCGCCGCCGAACAGCATGCCGAACAGGCCGGCGCCGAGGAAGCCGGCAGCGAGGCCGCCCAGCAGGCCACCGGCGCGACCGCCGAACAGCCCGCCGCGGGAGGGCGCAGCCGTGTTGAAGCCGCCGGGCTGGCCCGGCTGGGTGATGGTGCGGTTGAACTGCGACGCCGATCCCGGCGCGGTGGCGGTCGGAGGCGGCGCGGAGAAGGTACGCGTGCCGCGGGAGCCCGAGCTGGAGCCGCCGCCGATCCGGGCGTCGGCCGCCGAGACGGCGAGCACCGTCGGCAGCGCCAGTGAAAGGGCCACGGCCATCGCCTTGAGGAGGCCGCTTTTGCGCTGCATGAAGCTCATCTGTGTTTCCCATAACTCCCCGGAATGGGGATGCCTGTAAGATGGGCACAACCCGCGAAAAGGGAAGGCGGCACGAGGCCGCGCGGCTGCGGCGCGGGGTCGCGGGATGAACGCGCCCGGCCGGCTTGCCAAGGAATTTGCCAAGGAACTCCGGTAACCTATTGCGGCGCCATGGTTTCCTTGACCGCCGCCACGAGCTGGCTGAGCGTGAAGGGCTTTGGCAGGAACGCGAACTGCTGGTTCTCCGGCAGGCTCTTCTCGAACGCATCCTCGGCATAGCCCGAGACGAAGATGATCTTGATCTCCGGATTGCGCTCGCGCATCGCTTTGAGCAGCGTCGGCCCGTCCATCTCCGGCATCACGACGTCGGACACCACGAGATCGAGCACGCCGTCGCACTCGTCCAGCGCCTCCATCGCCTCGACGCCGTTCGACGCCTCGATCACGCTGTAGCCGCGCGAGCGCAGGCCGCGCGCGTTCAGCGCCCGCAGGCCCTCCTCGTCCTCGACCAGCAGGATGGTGCCCTGCCCGGTCAGGTCCGCGCGCGGCTTCGACGCTTCCGCGACGGCCGGCTCCTTGGCGGCGCCGTTGGCCGCGTGCGGTTCGGCCTGGACCTCCGGCACGACGATGTGCCGCGGCAAGAAGATCTGGAACGAAGTCCCCTTGCCGACCTCGCTGTCGACGTAGATGAAGCCGCCGGTCTGCTTGATGATGCCGTAGACGGTCGACAGTCCGAGACCGGTGCCCTTGCCGACCTCCTTGGTCGAGAAGAACGGCTCGAAGATCTTCTCGCGGATCTCGGCCGGAATGCCGGTTCCGGTGTCACTGATCTCGATGCGGACGTAGTCGGCCACCGGCATGCCCTTGTAGGCGGCCTGCGCGACCTCGTCGGCCGAGACGTTGGCGGTGCGCACCGACAGCTTGCCGCCATCGGGCATCGCATCGCGGGCGTTGACCGCGAGATTCACGACCACCTGCTCGAACTGCGAGACGTCGACCTTGACCGGCCACAGGTCGCGGCCGTGAACCAGGTCGAGCTTGACCTTCTCGCCGATCAGCCGGCGCAACAGCATCGTCAGGTCGGACAGTGCGTCGCCGAGATCAAGCACCTGGGGCCGCAGGGTCTGGCGGCGCGAGAACGCGAGCAGCTGCCGCACCAGCGTCGCGGCGCGGGTCGCGTTCTGCTTGATCTGCATGATGTCCTGGAACGACGGGTCGGTCGGCTTGTGCGCGTTCAGCAGGAAGTCGTTGGCCATCATGATGGCCGAGAGCACGTTGTTGAAGTCGTGGGCGATGCCGCCGGCGAGCTGGCCGACCATCTCCATCTTCTGCGACTGGTTGATCTGGTTCTCCAGCGCGCGGCGCTCGGTGGTCTCGAGCAGATAGACGATCGCGGCCTCGGTCTCGCGCTCGTCCTCGTCGACGGCGGTGACGAAGAACTGGCCGAAGCGCTCCTTTGCGCCCTCCAGCATCACCTCGACCGGCGGAATGTCCGCCTGCCCTTCCGAGGCCTGGTTGATCGCGGCGATCAGCAGGTGCCGGTCGCGCTGGCTGACGGTGCGGAAGATCGATTTCGCCGCGGCCACGTCGCCGCTGACGCTCTGCGCCAGCTTGGCGTAACGCGCATTGGCCCTGACCACGGCGCCGCCGCGGTCGACGGTGGCGATTGCCATCGGCGTATGGTCGAAGAAGCGCATGAAGCGCACCTCGGCGGCGCGCTCCGGATCGGAGCGCTCGTCGCGGGCGCGGCTGATGACCAGGGTGCGCGAGGCGCCCGGCTTGCCGTCGGCGCCGAAGGCGAGCTTGTGGTAGAGCCGCGCCGGCATGGTCTTGCCGCCGCGCATCTTCAGGTCGATGTCGAACACCTCGGTGCGGACCTCGCCGGGCACCGCCACGATCGAGGTCAGCAGCGACGCGCCGTCGCCGGAGACGACGTCGGCGAGCTTCAGGCCGCCCGAGCCGATCTCGGCGAGATCGTAGTCGAGCCAGTTGGCGAGCGTGGCATTGACGTAGACGAGGCTGCCTTCCGGATTGACCGAGAAGAAGCCGCACGGCGCATGGTCGAGATATTCGATCGCGTGCTGCAGCTCCTGGAACACGTCCTCCTGGCGCTCGCGATCCCGCGTGATGTCGGCGATCGACCACACCGCGTAGCGGGCGTGGCGCTTGGTCTGGCCGAGCGGGCGAACGCGCATGCGAAGCCAGCGCCCCTGCGCGCCTTCGGCCGCGGTGATGCGTACCTCTTCTTGCTGCCGCTTGCCCTCGCGCGCCGCCTTGAGCAGGCGGAACACCGCTTCGGAGACATCGGGATTGCCGATGAAGACACGCTCGACGGGACGCGCCTCCTGCGCGGTCGCCGCTCCCGTCATGTTGAGATAGGCGGCGTTGGCGTAGACGACATGGCCGCGCGGATCGGTCACCGCGAGGCCATCGAAGGCGTGATCGGCGATCGCGCCCAACACCGGATCGTCGGTCGCCTTGTCGGCGAAGCGGACGATGCCGGCGGCGAACGCGAACAGATTGAACAGGCCGACGGTGGCGAGCAGCGACAGCAGGCCGAGAATATAGGGCTGCGCCTGGGCGCGGCCGATCGTCATCAGCGCGATCGCGACCGCGACGAGACCGAACGCCACCAGCAGGATCAGCAGAATGCTGCCGCTGCGGCGCGGCCGCTCCGGCAGGCCCACCTGATCCTGTAACCCATCGTTGTCGGAATCGGCGCTCATGGCTCGGGGACGCGACCTGTCGGCTGGGAGCCCCAGCCCGTTCGCGCGGCTCCCCCTTCCACCTGCCTGAATCGACGGGTCAAGCGCAAGCCCGTCAAGCCGATATTCCATGATTTATCCGTATTTTGCGGTCCGTCCATGGACCGAATCGGTTGTCATCGCGGGCGCCCCGAGAGGTTGCGCCGCAGCCCCATCACGTAGCCGATGATCTCAGCGACGGCATGATAATGTTCCACCGGGATCTCCTCGTCGATCTCGACGGTGGCATAGAGCGCGCGCGCCAGCGGCACGTTCTCGACGATCGGGATGTCGTGCGCCTTGGCCACCTCCCGGATCTTGAAGGCGATGTTGTCGACGCCCTTGGCGACGCAGACCGGCGCCGACATGCCGCGCTCGTAGGACAGCGCGACCGAGTAGTGGGTCGGGTTGGTGATGATCACGGAGGCCTTGGGAACCGCGGCCATCATGCGCTTCTTCATGCGCTGCTGGCGGATCTGCCGGATGCGTCCCTTGACGTGCGGGTCGCCTTCCGACTGCTTGAACTCCTCCTTCATCTCCTGCACCGACATCTTCTGGCGCTCGTACCATTGCCGATACTGGAACAGGTAGTCGCCGATCGCGACCAGGGCGAGCAGCGCGACCACCGAGCCCATCAGATGCGTCGTCAGCGAGATCGTGACGCCGAGCAGCTCGCTGACGTCCATATGCAGCAGCGATTCGAGGCGCAGCCGCTCCGGCCACAGGATCATGACCATGACCGTGCCAAGCAGCACGAGCTTGAAGAGGCCCTTGGCGAAATTGGCCGCGGCCTGCTTGCCGAACAGGCGCTTGGCGCCGGCCAGGGGCGAGATCTTGCTCAGGCTCGGCTTCATCGGCTCGCCCGACCAGACCAGGCGATGCTGCATCATGTTGCCGGCGATCGCCGCCAGCATCACCATCAGAATCGGCACGCCGATCGCCGCGATCACGGCGAACGACAGGCTGCGCGCCAGCGCCAGCAGGCCGGCGCCGTCGGCGTGGATCATCCAGGAATTGGCGATCAGGTTGCGCATCGGCACCAGCACCGCGGTGCCGATCGAGCCCGAGAAGGTCGACATCACCAAGGTCGCGGAGGCGATCACGAACCAGGTGTTGAGCTCCTGGCTCTTGACGACGTCGCCGCGTTCGAGCGCCTGGTCCAGCCGTTTTTGCGTCGGGTCTTCTGTTTTGTCTTCGGAATCGGCCTCATCGGACATCGATCGGCCCCCTCACCGCGGCATCATCTCGTGCATGACGCCTTCGAAATAGCCGAGAAACGTTCCCATCATCGCGGTCAGGACCAGCGCGAAGATCAGGAAGCCGATCAGGATCGAGAGCGGCGCGCCGACGAAATAGACCTGCATCTGCGGCATCAGCCGCGCCAAGACGCCGAGCCCGATGTTGAAGACCAAGCCGAACACCAGGAACGGCGCCGATAATTGCAGACCGATCTTGAACGCCGCGGCAAACGCCTTGGTCGCCAGCGAGGCGACGTCGCCGCTCGGGATCAATTCGCCCGGCGCGAAGATCTTGTAGCTGTCGCTGAGTGCGGCGATCACCAGGTGATGGCTGTCGGTCGAGAACAGCAGGGTCACGCCGAGCATGGTGAGGAAGTTGCCGATCAGGACGCCCTGCTGTCCCTGCGTCGGATCCACCGCGGTGACGAAGCCGAGTCCCATCTGCTGCGCGATCACGGAGCCCGCGACCTGCAGCGCCGACAGCGTCACCCGCGCTGTCGCGCCGAGCACGATGCCGATCACAATCTCGTGCACCATCATCACCAAGAGCGGCGACAACGCCTGCAGGTCGACCTGATAGGCCTGACGGTGCAGCGGCAGCACGATCATCGTGAGCAGCAGCGCGGTCGCGAGCTTGATGCGGACGGGGATGTTGACCTCGCCGAGGCCCGGCAACAGCATCACCATGGCGCCGACGCGCGCGAAGGCCAGCATGAACACGGCGGCCAGCGCCGGAAGGAACGATATATCGATGCGCATCGTCCGCCGTCACGGCCCTTTCGACCGCATGCTGGTGCGGCACGACGGTCTTTGAAGAGACAGCCTCTGAAAAGACAGCCTCCGACGAGGCAACCAGCGAAGAGCTTGCCCGAAAGGCTGCCCGCGCGCGCCCGAAAGCAGCAGCGCCCCCCGCACTGCTCCTTACGACCGCTCGCAGCGCCCTCACGCAGGCCTGCCCTGCCGCCCCGGACATTGCCTCATCCGCCGATGATTCGCGACGAGATCCGCATCATGTGCGAATGCAGCGCGTCCGCCATGAACGGCAGCGCCAGCAGCAGCGTCACGAAGATCGCGATGATCTTCGGCACGAACACCAGCGTCTGCTCCTGGATCTGCGTCAGCGCCTGGAACAGCGAGACGACCACGCCAACCACGAGGCCGACCACCATCAGCGGCGACGACACCAGCACGATGGTCCAGATCGCATCGCGCGCCACATCGAGCGTTTCAGCTCCCGTCATGTCCTGTCGTTCCTCACTGTCGATCGGCTCCGGTCCGGCACCCGCCTCATCGCGCGCGGTCGCGGCAGACGGCAAATCCCCTGGGCGCATCAGGCACGTGGCGGCCTGAAGCATTACGAGCTGCGCCTAGATCGTCATCTTCATCACGTCTTCATAGGCCTGGATCACGCGGTCGCGCACCGACACCAGCGTCGACACCGCGACGTCGGTTTCGGCGACCGCCGTGACGACATCCATGACGTTTGCCTTGCCCGCGGCCATCGCGACTGCCTGACTGTCGGACTTGCGCCCGGCCTCCATCACGCTGCCGATCGCGTCCTTCAGCACCGCGCTGAATGACGGACCACCCTTGTCGGCGCCGTTGCCGCTACCGAGCACGTCGCGCACGCGCCCAAGGCTGCCGAAGGCACCGCTCGAGCCGCCGGTGTCGAGCACGCGCGCGGAATTCGCGTAGGCATTCGCTGCGGAGATTGGGGAGGCCATGACTTTCGTTCCTGTCCTAGGTCTTCAGAATGTCGAGCGTGCGCTGGATCATGCGGCGCGTGGCGCCGATGATGTTCAAATTCGCCTCGTAGGACCGCTGCGCATCACGCATGTCGGTCATCTCGATGAGCGGATTGACGTTGGGGTACTTGACATTGCCGGACGCGTCCGCGGCCGGGTTACTGGGGTCGTATTTGACGCGGAACGACGATTGATCGGGCACCACCTTGCCGAGTGCCACCACCTTGGCGTCGAGCGCACGATCGAGTGCCGAGGTGAATGTCGGGACCTTGCGGCGATACGGATCGCCGCCCGCCTTGGCAGCGGTCGAATCGGCATTGGCGATGTTCTCGGAAATGACGCGCATACGTCCCGCCTGCGCACGCAGGCCGGAGGTCGCGATGCTCATCGAGCGGAGGAAATCGCTGGAGTCGTTTGCCATGCTTGTCGGTCTCTGTCCTTAACCCGAGCTCAGCCCTTGCCGATCGCCGTCTTCAACAGATGCAGGCTCTTGCCGTACAACGAGGTCGCCGCGGCGTAGTCCATCTGGTTGGCGGAGACCTTCAGCATCTCCTCTTCGAGGCTCACCGCGTTGCCGGCGGGCCTCGTCTGAAATCCGACCTTGCGGTTCTGGTCGAAGCTCGCGCTCTCGCCCGACGACGGGGCGATGTGCGCGGTGCTGGTCCGGGTCAGCGACAGCGGCGCAAAGCCGCCGACCGCTTGGCCGGTTGAATCGAACTTCGGCTCAACCAGATCCTTCGGCTTGAAGTTTGGCGTATCCGAATTGGACACGTTCTCGGACAGCACGCGCTGGCGCTCCTGGTGCCATTGCATCTTGGTCCGCAACGCCGACAACACGGGGAGATCGTTGATGGACATGGCGCTGCTCGGTTGTGTCCGACTACCGGACGGTTTGGGTAGGTAGAAATTGCCGTGCATATGGTTAACAGGGAGTTAAGAAAGGGTGCGATGCCCACCGGGACTATCCCGGTGTCTTGACGAATTCTTAGGAAAGTGCCGGGGTCCCAGCCGACCGATGCATCATTCCGGGACGGCGCGGCTCGCCAAGAAGTCGTTTTGGCCCGGCCGATTCATGGGTTATTAAGAGGCGGAGCGGCAGTTCCTGCCGTCATGCGTTAACAGGTTGGTTCCGGTTCTGAAGCTCCGTTCGCTGCCGGCGATGCGTTGGACAGACGAAAGACTTCGAAAGGACGCGGTATTTGCCGGGGACAGAGATGCAGGCACTGACGTTCTTTTTTGCATTCGTGGCGGTGCTGGCGCTGATCGGCCTCGCCGCTTGGCTGGTCCGTCGATTCGCGGGCAATCGTCTCGGCACGAACCCGAATCGCGGCCGCATGCCCCGGCTTGCCGTGATCGATGCCGCCGCCGTCGATGGCCGCCGCCGTCTCGTGCTCGTGCGCCGCGATAACATAGAGCATCTTCTGATGATCGGCGGGCCGACCGACATCGTGGTCGAATCCAATATCGTGCGGGCCATGCCGGCGCGCGAGCAATTGCCACAGCGGCCGGGCATCAGTGCCGAGCCGCCGGCGGCGCGCATCGCGCCGCTGCCGGATGCGCCATCCTGGGCCGACAACGAGCCGAAGACCGAGGCCGCCGAGCATGCCGAGTTGCAGATGCCGGAGTCGCCGCAGCGCCCGATGCGGCCGTCGTTCATCGATGAGGTTCGCCGCACGGCGCCGACTGCCGCAGAGCGGCGTGAGCCAGCACCGGCATTTCCGCCGGAACCACCGCTCCCTCCGCGCCGTCCCGATCCCCGCCAGGACCTCCGGGCGGACGTCCGTGGAGAACCGCGCGGCGGAGACGAAGCCCGCCTGGAGCCGCGCCCCGAGCGGGTGGCCCGCGGTGAACCAGTGATGCCGCGCCCGTTGCGCCCCGCCGAGCCGCAGCGTCAGGCCGAGGCGCAGCGCCCTTCCGAGGGGCCCCGGCTGCCGCCGGTGCGGAGCGCTGAGCGCGCAGCCGAGCGCGTCGAGCGCGCGGCGGCGCCGCCGCTGCCGCCGGTGGCCCAGATGCCGCCGCCCCCGCCCCCGGCTGCCCCGCCGCCCGCAGCGGCCGATTCGAGCGCCGAAGCCAATCTGGCCGAGATGGCGCAACGGCTCGAGGCCGCGCTGCGGCGTCCATCAGCCGATCCGTCGGCTGCTCCGGCCTCGGGTCCCCCGGCGCTCCGGGCGGCCGCGCGCAGCGAGCCGCCTGCGGCGCAGGCCGCGCCGGTCAAGACCAGCTTCGAGAATCTGGAGGACGAGATGGCTTCGCTGCTCGGACGTCCGAAGTCGTCTCAGTGAGATCGCTGCTTCCCCCGCGTAGAGTTGTCTTCACCGCTGTTCTGACTGCCGCCGGTTTACTGGCGGGACGTGCTGCTGCGCAGGACATCAGCATCAATCTCGGCGCCGGCGGTGGCGGCGTCACCGAACGCGCGGTCCAACTGATCGCGCTGCTCACGGTGTTGTCGATCGCGCCGTCGATCCTGATCATGATGACGTCGTTCACGCGCATCGTGGTCGTGCTGTCGCTGCTGCGCACGGCGATGGGCACAGCGACCGCGCCGCCCAACTCGGTCATCATCGCGCTCGCGATGTTCCTCACGGCGTTCGTGATGGGCCCGGTGTTGCAGAAATCCTATGATGACGGCATCCGGCCCCTGGTGGAGAACCAGATCGGCGTCGAGGACGCGCTGCAGCGCGCCTCGGTGCCGCTGCGCGGCTTCATGCAGAAGAACGTGCGCGAGAAGGACCTGAAGCTGTTCATGGACCTCTCCGGCGAGCCGCCGCCGGCGACGCCCGACGACCTGTCGCTGCGCATCCTGGTGCCGGCTTTCATGATCTCCGAGCTCAAGCGCGCCTTCGAGATCGGTTTCCTGCTGTTCCTGCCCTTCCTGATCATCGATCTCGTGGTCGCCTCGGTCCTGATGTCGATGGGCATGATGATGCTGCCGCCGGTCGTGGTGTCGCTGCCGTTCAAGCTGATCTTCTTCGTGCTGGTCGACGGCTGGTCGCTGGTGGCCGGCAGCCTGGTGCAGAGCTACGGCGGGTAGGTTTCACCTCTCGGTGTGAGCGAAAGGCAGTCGGTCGTGACTTTCCATTGACACGTGCCCTCGATCAGTTCGCCCGGATTGGGCTTGCGATGGGGCGCGATGTGGGGGAGCCGCGCAACTCGATGCGAGCTCGCTGTATGATGTGCCAGCCACCGCTCGAACCAAGCGCGGCCATGATCGCCGCCACAATGAGATCCGGCCATGCCGTGCCGGTGCCGAACACACCGGCTGCGGCCGCGAGTACGGCGACGTTGCCGATCGCATCGTTCCGGGAGCGGATCCAGACCGACCTCATATTCGCGTCGCCGATCCGGAAGCGGTAAAGCATGAGGGCCACGCCCGCATTGGCGACAAGGGCGAGCATGCCGACGATCCCCATCGCCTTCGCCTCCGGGAGGGTGCCGGTCATTGCGTGCCAGACAGTGGAGGCAAGGACAAGGACGCCAAGCAGGACGAGCGACCAGCCCTTCAGAAGGGCGGCGCGCGCTCGCCAGCTCAGCGCCAGTCCCGCCACTCCGAGGCTGATCGCATAGTTGGCCGTATCACCGAGGAAGTCGATCGCGTCCGCCTGCAGCGAGGCCGACCCGGCCGCCACGCCTGCTGCGATCTCCGTCAGAAACATGGCTCCGTTGATAGCCAACGCAATCCAGAGCGCACGACGCCAGCGGGGGCTGTCCAGTTCCCTCGGAGGGGAAGAGGAACAGCAGTCGTCATGACAACCAGGCATATCGTCGCCTCTTACAAGATGATGCGACGTCCTATATGGACCCTGTAGCCACTACAGGGTCAAGCCATGTCACGACTGACCATCGGAGACCTCGCGAAGCGGACCGGCACCAAAGTCGAAACGATCCGCTATTATGAGCGGATCGGCCTGCTACCTCTTCCGGCGAGAACCGAGGGCAATTACCGAGCCTATGACAACGACCAACTGGGGCGACTGAGCTTCATCCGGCGTGCCCGCGACTTGGGCTTCTCCATCGACCAGGTCCGTGACCTGCTGGACCTCGCCGATCAGCGAGACCGCTCGTGCGACGCGGTCGACGTCATCGCCGGCCAACACCTGGCAGAGATCGAACGCAAGATCGCGGACCTCGTGGCGCTGCGCGACGAGCTTGCCGATGTTATCGGGCGCTGCAAGCACGGCACCGTTGCCGACTGCCGCATCATCGAAGCACTTGCGCCACATCGCTCTGACTGAACGAACGAGACAATGGCCGTTCCACCGGCGTCGCACGGCAGTCTCGACCTTTCGTCTGGACGCGCGTCGGGCGGATTGCGGACAGTATCGCGATGAGCTCGGCTTCGGCCTGGTCGGCTCATCTGGTGGCTCTCCGGCTCCGCGTGCGGCGTTGAGATCAACGGCCGGCGATCGCCTGCTTGACGCCCTGGATGCGCGGCAAGGCGCCGGTCGCTTCCGACGGGGCCTTCGCGGCATCCTTGCCGCCGTCCGGTCCTTTGCCGGTGGCATCCGGGAAGCGCGCCCGCATGTCGCGGAGGAAGCCGTCGAGCGTGTCGACGCTCGCGGCCATCTTCGCGATCTGCGCGAATTCGGCGCTGGAGCCGCTCGCCGGCTTGCTGGCGACGTCGAACGCGATCTTGTCCGCCTCGCCGGTCATCAGCGGCGCATATTTCTCGCGGAAGCGGGCGAGGCCGATGGCGTCGTCGGCGAGCGCATAGCCGACCACGGCGCGCAGGATGTCGCCGCGCTCCGCCGGATTGAGCGGGCGGAAATCGCGCCAGCGATCGCCGTAGTAGAGCTCGATCTGCTCGGACGCCTCGCGCCAGCGCCGCGACGCCCAGTAGATGTCGGAGCGCAGCCGGATCGCCTCGCGGCCGCCGATGTTACTGATGATGTCCAGCCCGAGGTCGTAACGACCGATGTCACTGTTGGCGCGCGCCTCCAAGAGCAGCCGCTGCTGGCGCAGCTCGCCCGCGAGATCGGCGATGCGGGTGGTGCGCAGCGCCTCGATGGCGCGGTCCGGCTTGCGGTTGGTGAGGTAGACCATGGCGAGACGCGCGGCGACCTGGGCGCGCGCCGCACCTTCGAGGCGGTGGTCGACCTGGTATTGCAGAAGCTCGGCGGCCTGATCGAGCAGATCGATGCCGACCAGGCGGTCGGCGAGCTTGCGGATCATCTCGTCGCCGCGGCGGCCGATCGGAGTCAGCTCGCGAAACCCGTAGAAGATGCTGAGCGCATCGACCGGCGGAAGCTCGTCGGCCTTGCCGCTCAGGAACAACTGCGAGAACAGGCGGGAGGCTGCATCCTGGGCCTGCCGCGCCAAGTCGGAGTTGGGCATCAGGCGGGTGGCCTGGCGAGCGGCCTCGAGCGAGTCCGCGTAGCGCCCGGCCTCCTCGTAGAGCTGCGCCATCATCTGCAACGTCTGCACCTCGATGGCGTCGCCGCGCCAGATCACCTGCAAGGTCTCCAGCTCCTTCAACGCGTCGGGCGGCTTGATCTCGCCGCGCTTCTGCAGAAGCTTGATCTCGAGCAGCTTGGCCTCCGCGGCCGCCATGCGGTCGTCGGAATTGACGGCGAAGCGATAGTCGTCGAGCGCATCCTTCTCCTGCGCCATCGCCTCGGCGAGTCGGCCGCGCAGCACGGCGATGTCGGGCTTCATGTCCGCGGGCACGCCGATCACGTCGAGCTCGGCGCGCCGCTTCGCGGCGCCGGCGAAATCCTTGATCTCGAGCGCCGACTTCATCGCGTCAGCGATCACGACGCGCTGCAGGTCGAGCGGCAGCGAGGCGATGGCGAACTCGACGTTCTTCAGCTTCTCGCGCGCGTCCGCGAACTTGCCCTGCCGGGCGAAGGCGAGGCCCTTCCACATCTGGGAGTCGAAATTGTTCCCGATCGACGGCGTGGCGAGATCCTTGAGCCCCTGATCCGGCCGGCCCATCAGGATGCTCGCCACCGCGTGGATCATCAGCATGGCGGTCTCTTCGGTGCGCGGGTCGGCGTCGGAGATCATCAGATTGGTGACACCGCGCGCTTCCGGATACATCGCTCGCGCCATGTAGAAGCGCGCCAGCGCCAGCCGCGCCTGCGCCCGCCGCTCCGGCTCGGCGTTGGCCGCGGCCTTGATCAGGAGATCCTCGCGCGGCACGAACGGCTGGGTCTGGTTCTGCTGCCATTCGTCGATGTCGAACATCGGCCTGACAGCGGTCGGCGCCCGCTCCGGCGAGAAGCCGATCGACGACAGCGTCAGCCCGCCCGGCCGGCCCAGGATCACCTTGTCGGGCGCGATCTCGACGGCGACGTCATCCGAATTCGGACGAACCGCGATGCCGTGAATGGAATCGAGCAGCGACAGATCGACGAAATCCTGGCGCTTGATGAAGCCGCGGATCGGCGGCGGCGCCGTCACGACCAGCAGCGTGTCGCCGGCATCCGGGTCGATCACCCGGTGCAGCATGCCGGCTCCGGGATTGGCGAGCGGCACCATCACATTGGCAAGCGCGGGATCGGTGACGTTGCGCATCACCATCAGCGGCTGCTGATTGGCCTGGCCCTTGTCGGCGAACGACAGCATCCAGCTGCGCCCGCCATCATCGCTGCCGAGCGAATGCATCTGCGGGCGGTTGAGCCGGATCCGGATGGCCTGCCCGTTCTCGAGCGACATCCTGTTGACCTCGCCGATGATGGCGCCGCCCTTGGCGCGGATGGGTTCGACGTCGACGGGCTTGGTCGAATCGAACACCATCCATACCGTATCGCCGCGGCGGAACAGCGCCGCTGGCGTGACCTGGCCGAAGCCGAAGGTGAGCCGCAGGCCCTCACTGTCGCGCAGGGCCTCCAGGGTGGCGGCTCCATTGGCTGCCTTCTCGGCAGGCTTGGTTTCGGCCGACTTGGTCTCGGCAGACTTGGTCTCGACGGGCTTGGCGGCTTCGGCTTTGCCGGCCTCCGGCTTCATCGCCTCGGGCTTCGCTGGTTCGGATCTGGCGGCTTCAGGCGCAGCAGCTTCAGGCTTGGCGGCCTCGGGCGCGGCTTCGGCCTTCGCGGCGGCGGGCGCGGCAACAGCCGCTGCCGACGGCGCCGGCTGGGCTGCGGGCTCGGTGGCCGGCGCCGCGACCGCAGGCGCCGGCTTGGCCTCCGTCTTCATCTCCTTGGCGATGGTGTCGGAGGTCGGCGGCACGATCTCGGGCTGCGCAGCCTGCTTCGGCTTGTCGCCATTGGGTTTGCTGCCGTTGGGTTTGTCGGCCGCGGCCGCCTTGGCGCCCGGCAGCGTGTCCGAGGAGACTGCGGAAACCTTCTTGTCCGGCTGCTGATAGGCGACGTCGATGTTGTAGTTCTTCTCCTCGCGGAAGGCGCGAACGTCGACCTCGCCGACCAGGCCGAGCTCGACGACGGTCCTGCTGCCGTCGATGCGCTGGTTGATCGCGGCGACGTTCGGCGGCGCGACGAGCTTGGCGTCGGCGAGATCGAAGGACAGCGGCGCGGTGAAGAACAGCGACAGCTTCTGGTCGTTGAGCACCGAGGAGATGCCGACACCGTCGGGGATCTCGAACACGAAGCGCACGAAGGTCGGCTGCACCAGCGCGCGGACGCGGATCGGCGGCCGCTTCTTCGATTCCGCCTCGGCGCGCTGCAGCCGCAGCGCCTTCTCGGCGGCGCGCGCGCGCTCGGCGAGCTCGCGCACGACCTCGGCCGGCAGCGGCGGCGGCGGGCCGGTCCAACTGTCGGGCAACAGGTCGATGAAGACGCGTTCGCCCGCGGTCATGGTGTTGACGCGGACCTTGCGCGACAGCGACAACCGCAGCGCCGAGCCGTCGGGGTCGCCGCGGGCCGATGAGATATAGTCGGGCGCAGCATCCACCCAGCGGTCGATCGGAACGGTGGCGGCGCGATCGAACCTGATCAGCAGAATCGAGCCGGCGGTGGTGACGTCGGCGCTGACGTCCTCGGCGAATTTCAGCACCAGCCGCGCATAGCCGTCCTGAGCCGACAGGCTCGCCTCGCCCGGCACCGGCGCAGCG
Organism: Bradyrhizobium sp. SZCCHNS1050; assembly: GCF_032484785.1. Taxonomy (NCBI): domain Bacteria; kingdom Pseudomonadati; phylum Pseudomonadota; class Alphaproteobacteria; order Hyphomicrobiales; family Nitrobacteraceae; genus Bradyrhizobium; species Bradyrhizobium sp. SZCCHNS1050. Next base: position 264,785 of record NZ_JAUETR010000001.1, read on the forward strand.
CCTGCCGCGACCGTGGACAGCACCAGACCGATGACGATGGCCGACAGCAGGGCAAGGCCGGCGCGCGCCCGTGCGCGGGCCTTCGACCGCAATCCAATGGGAGTCGTGCGCGCCATGGTCACAAGCTTCCGGTTCGACATCCGCAACTTGACGGATACGCCTGCCCCGCCACGCCGGAAATCTAGGTGCCGGCGTTTAAGGGCGCATTAAACATGCGGCTCAATTGCTCTTCACAGGCACGATCTTGCCCTCGATCTTCGGCAGCTCGGCGCTGGTCTCGGGCCTGTCGGCGCCGGCCCGGCGCGCGAGCTCGACGGTGAGCCGCTCGGCGGCCTCCGGCGTCATCAGACCGAGAATGTCCGACATCTTGCGCGGGGCGATCTGCGAGGCGATCTCGATCAGCACCGACATCTCGAGCCGGTCGAACACCTTGGCGGCATCCTTCGGCTTCATGCCCTCGTACATCGTGACGATGCTCTTGAAGCGGGCGTTGTCGGCCTCGGTCTTGGCGGCCTGCGCGCCGGAAATGCGGCCCTCGATCGCCTTCATCTCCTCGGTCTTGGACTGGATGCGCTGCTCGGCGGCGCGCAACAGGCTCTCGCGGATGTCGATCTCGCGAGCGCGCGCGTCGAGCTCCTGGCGACGCGACTGCAGCCGCTCGAGGATCGCCTTCTCCGCCGGCGACACCTGCTGCTGGTTCTCCTCGGGCTTGATCACCACGCCCTCGGGCTTGGTGTCGGGAGCGGCGGGCTTGGGCGCCTCCTCCTTCTTCTCCTTCGGCGCGCCGTGCGTGGAGCCGGTGACGATGTCGTTGTCCTCGCGGCCGGGATAGCCCAGGTTCTCCTGGGCCCAGGACCGCTTGGTCGGGTGAGGGTCATAGTCGAAAACGTAGCCGCCATCGATCACGAGGCCGGCCACCTTCAGGACCGCAAGGCAGGCCACCGCGATCAGGACGACGGGAATGACGCGGATGTTACGAAACGCATTCATGCGGCAAGGCCACCAGTCCTTCGACGTTCGGAGAATGCCTGGGCCGCGGCGGCAACCGCCTTGGCACTGGAGACGCGCACCGGCTCGGTCGTGATCGCCGGCACCGGCGCAGGCGCAGGGGCCGGCTCCGGCGCGGCTTCAGGCGAGGTGATGGGTCGCGCGGCGCTGGCGATGCGCGACAGCCGGCGCACCACGCCGTCGCTCTCGGCGAGCTGCTTGCGCAACTGGTCGGACATCTGCGTCGCGGCGGCGAGCTGATTGCCGAGATTGTCGTTGACGTCGCGCACCGCGAGCTTGAGGCCGCCGATCGCCCGCTCGGCGATCTCGGTCGCGGTGATCAGCTCCGCGATCACGGCCTTGAGCGAATGCTCGTCCGCCTTCAGCCGCTTGAGCCTGGAATTCAGCAGCATGCAATAGCCGATGGTCAGCACCAACAAGACCGCCACCAGACTTTCGATGATCAATCCGAGGGAGTGGTTCATTGGGCCTCCATCAACTTGTTCTGGCCTTCGGCGCCTTCGAACATCGCAAGCGTCGTATTCGGCTTGCGCAAATTCTTGGTGACACGGATCGCGACGCGGTCGCCGACCCGCCCCATCCGCCCCTCCGTCAGCATGGTGCTGCCGCAGCGGACCGCGACCAGCGCATCGGGACGGATGTCGAGCGGCAGGGTGTCGCCGACCTTCAGCTTCATGAGCTGCTTCAGCGGCACGTCGGCCTCGTAGAGCACGGCGTCGACGGCGATCTCGGCCTTGGCGATCTCGGTGGCGAAGTGGCCTTCCCAGACGGGATCGCGGCCGAACTTCTCACCCATGAACATCTGCAACAGCACGGGCCGGATCGGCTCGATCGTCGCGTAGGGCAGCAGCAGCTCGATGTTGCCGCCGCGGTCTTCCATGTCGATCCGCAGCTTCACCAGGATCGCGGCATTGGCGGGCCGGCTGATCGCGGCGAAACGCGGATTGGTCTCGAGCCGGTCGATGGTAAAGCGCACCGGCGACAGCGGCCGGAACGCCTGCTCGGCATCGCTCAGCACCACCTCGATCAGGCGCTTGACCAGGTTGGTCTCGATCGTCGTGTAGGGGCGACCCTCGACGCGGAGCTGGGTGTTGCCGCGGCGGCCGCCGAGCAGCACGTCGATGATCGAATAGATCAGGGTCGAGTCGACGGTGGCGAGCCCGAAATTCTCCCACTCCTCCGCCTTGAACACGCTGAGCACGGCGGGCAGCGGGATCGAGTTCATGTAGTCGCCGAAGCGCACCGAGGTGATGCGGTCGAGCGAGACCTCGACGTTGTCGGAGGTGAAGTTGCGCAAGGACGTCGTCATCAGCCGCACCAGGCGGTCGAAGACGATTTCGAGCATCGGCAGACGCTCGTAGGAGACCATCGCCGAATCGATGATCGCGCGAATGCCGGAATGGTCGTCGAGACTGACCTCGCCGGCGGTGAAGCCGAGGAGATTGTCGATCTCCTCCTGCGACAGCACCCGCTCGCCGCCGTTCTTGGTGGCGCCGAAATCGCGGCTGCCGTCCTCGACCATCGCGGCCCATTGCAGGGCCATCGATTCGGTGAGTTCATTGGCTGCTGCGGCTTCCGCGGCCTCCGTGGGATCCTCCGAGTCGAGCGAGGCTTCCCATTGCGCGGCTATCGCATCCTGGTCGACTTGATCGTTGCCCGCCATGATCGTTGAGCTTCTTTGCCTTACTGGACCACGATTTCCTTGAACAACACCGCGTTGACCTGGTTGGGCGCCAGCGCGACGTTGACCCGCTTGGTGAGCTCCTCCTTGAGCCGGAACAGGCCCGCCGAGCCGTTGAGGTCGCTCGGCCGGAGCTCGCGCAAGTACGTCTGGAAGATGTCGGTGACGCGCGGCAGCGTCGGCTTGATCGACTCGACCTGCTTCTCCTCCTTCACCTCCAGCACGATCTTCACTTTCAGATATTGGACGCGGTCACCGGGATTGCCGACCAGGTTGACGAGAAGGTCCGGCACCTCGACGAAGGCCGGCGGCTTCGGTGGCGGCGCCGCCTCGGCGTGATGCTCGTCGTTCTTGTGGCTGAAGAAGAAGAAATAGGCCGCACCACCGACGCCGAGCAGCGCCAGCGCGCCGACGACCATGATGATCAGCTTGAGCTTGCTCTTCGGCGAGCCTGCTTGCTCCTCGCCTTCGCCTGCTCCGGCGTCGTTCTCGGCCATGGCTTTCGGATCCTTCCGGAAAATCGAGCCGATGCCGCCAGAAAGCTTAATGACGCGAAACCAACGCTCCCAGCGCATCTGCGCTTTGTTGAGTGAACGCTACGGTAACAATGGTTAACGGAAGCTTTCTTTTGCCGAGGCGGTGGGAAAATCTTGCCGGGCAATTATGGTTAGCGAGACGTTATTGCCGGGCGTTTCGGAAGCCATCGAAACTCTAATTCATTGATAGGAATACGATTTTCATAGTGGCACGGCTTTCGCTGTACCCCTTGCGAACCCGCCGGCTTGGGAGAGCTGAACGGTTCGTTGAAGACCCGGTCGAGACCGCCTTGGGAGAGGTGCCGCGAACGGGATTCGTCAAAAGGGGAGATCGACCGGTGGAGAACGCGCTTCTCATCGGATTGTCGCGGCAGATGGTGCTGGAGCGGCAACTCGACGTCGTTGCCAACAACGTCGCCAACGTCAACACCAACGGCTTCAAGGCCGATCAGCAGCTGTTCGAGGAGTATCTCTCCTCCGGCGCGCATGAAGACAATTTTCCGGGCGCCGCCCGCAGGGTGTCCTATGTCCAGGACCGCGGCACCTATCGCGACTTCTCGCAGGGCTCGATGCAGCGCACCGGCAACGCGCTCGACGTCGCCGTCACGGGCAACGGCTTCCTGACGGTGCAGACCGCGGCCGGCGAGCGCTACACCCGCGACGGCAATCTGCACATGAACAATCTCGGCCAGCTTGTCACCGCCGCCGGTGACCTCGTGCTCGGCACCGGCGGTCCGATCGTGTTTCAGCCGACCGACCACGACATCAACATCTCGCCCGACGGCACCGTGACGGTGGTCGAGGGCGTCAACCGCACCGACTCGATCCGCGGCAAGCTGCGCATCGTGAACTTCGCCGATCCGCAGGCCGCGCAGAAGCAGGGCAACAACCTCTACGCCGCCGCCGGCGGCGCCATCCCGCAGCAGGACACCAAGTCGACCATCCAGCAGGGCTACATCGAGAAGTCGAACGTCAGCGCGGTCGGCGAGATGAGCAAGATGGTCGAAGTGATGCGCGCCTACACCCAGGTCGCCAACATGCTCCAGGTCCAGAGCGACCTGCGCAAGAACGCGATCGAGAAACTCGCCGACGTTCCGGCCTGACAGATCTTGAAGGAGACGTGACATGCAGGCGCTTCACACCGCTGCGACCGGAATGGCGGCACAGGAACTCAACGTTCAGGTGATCTCCAACAACATTGCCAACCTGCGCACCACCGGCTTCAAGAAGCAGACGGTGGCGTTCCAGGACCTGATCTACGAGCACATGCGCCGCGTCGGCGCGCAGTCGTCGGACCAGGGCACGATCCTGCCCGTCGGCATCGACATCGGCGGCGGCGTCAAGACCGTCGGCACGCCGCGCTCGATGACGCAGGGCACGCTGTCGCAGACCGGCAACGATCTCGACCTCGCGATCTCGGGGGAGGGCTTCTTCAAGGTGCTGATGCCCGACGGCACCTTCCAGTACACCCGCGACGGCACCTTCCAGATGGACAATCAGGGCCGGATCGTTACCGCCCAGGGCAACCCGGTGCAGCCGACCATCACGATCCCGCAGAACGCCTCGGGCATCACCGTCAACGCGCAGGGCCAGGTCTCGGTGACGCTGCCGGGCTCGACCACCTCGAACATCATCGGCCAGCTCCAGGTCACCCGCTTCATCAACAAGGCCGGCCTGCAGCCGGTCGGCAACAACCAGTTCACCGACACCCCCTCCTCCGGGCCGCCGCAGGACGGCGTCGCCAACCAGGATGGTCTCGGCAGCATCACCCAGGGCAGCCTGGAGCAGGCCAATGTCGACGTCGTCAGCGAGATGAGCGAGCTGATCGCCGCGCAGCGCGCCTACGAGATGAACGCCAAGGTCATCTCGGCCGCGGACCAGATGCTGCAGTCGACCACTGCGCTGTTCCGCTGAGGTTCGAAGGGAGATCGCCATCATGACCCGCACCGTCCGTCCCTTCCTGCTTGCGGCCGCCCTGCTCGCCTCGACTGCGCTATCGGCGCTGGCCGGCGAGGCCGACGACCAGATCAAGGCGCCCGTACTGCGCTCCACCGTGAACGTCACCGGCGACATCGTTCGCGTCGGCGACCTGATCGACAATGCGGGCGTCGCGGCCAACATCGCCGTCTACCGCGCGCCCGACCTCGGCACGACCGGCGTGCTGCCGGCCGCGCAGGTGATCGCAACCCTGCGCACCCACCAGGTGATCGGCGTCGAGGTCCGCGACATCAAGGAGGTCGCGGTCACGCGGCTGGCGCGCGCCGTCGACGCCAAGGAGATCAGCACGACGGTGGCCCAGGCGCTCGATCACCGCAACGGACTTGGCGATGCCGCCAACCTCAGCATCAGCTTCGACCAGCCGGTGCAGGACCTCAAATTCGAGGCCTCGACGTCGGGCACGCTGGCGCCGACCAGCGTCCGGTTCGACCCGCGCAGCGGCCGCTTCGACATCACCTTGGAGCTCGGCCATGCCAATGGCGCGAGCCCGACCAAGCTGCGCTACACCGGCACGGCGATCGAAACCGTCGAGGCCGTGGTGTTGACCCGCAACATCGACCGCAACGAGATGATCCGCTCAGGCGACCTGCAGACCGAGCGGCGGCCGCGCGCCGAGCTCGGCGGCGGCGACCCCGCCACGCGCGAGCTCGCAGTGGGCATGCAGATGCGCCGCCCGGCGCGCGCGGGCCAGGCGCTGAAGACCACCGACCTCGCCAAGCCCGACCTCGTGCAGCGCGACCAGGCGGTCACGCTGATCTTCCAGACCGCCGGCATCTATCTCACCACGCGCGGCAAGGCGCTGGAGTCGGGCACCGAAGGCGACGTCGTCAGCGTGCTCAATCTGCAGTCCAAGCGCACCGTGACCGGTCGCGTCTCGGGTCGCGGCCAGGTCTCCGTCGACATCGCCGTCGCCAAGCCGGCGCAGACCTCCGAAGCCGACATCGCCGCACCCGTCGCCGTCGCCAGCCGCCTTCCCACCTCCGCCACCCCGAAAGCCGAGTAAGTTTCATGTCGAAGTTCAAGTTTGATGATCGGGGCGTCTCGAGCCTGCGCCGGGTCGCGCTGATCTCGGTTTCCTTCGCGGTGCTGTCGATCGCCGGCGGATGCTCCTCGATCGACCGTCTCAGCCAGATTGGCGAGCGGCCGAAGCTGACGGAGATCGACAATCCGACCACGCAGCCGGGCTACAAGCCGGTGCAGATGCCGATGCCGAAGCCCGAAACCGTGTCCTACGCGCCGAACTCGCTGTGGCGCAACGGCTCGCGCGCCTTCTTCAAGGACCAGCGCGCCCGTCAGGTCGGCGACCTCCTGACCGTCACGGTCAGCATCTCCGACAAGGCCAATTTCGCCAACGAGACCCAGCGCAGCCGCACCAACAAGGAGGATTCGGGCATCACCGACTTCATCGGCGCGAAGACGCTCGGCGTGCAGGCGCAGAAGGTGCTGCCCGGCCGCATCCTGACTGCCGACGGCACCTCGTCCTCGGACGGCAAGGGCACGATCCAGCGGTCGGAGTCCTTGACCACCAGCGTCGCCGCGGTCGTGACGCAGGTGCTGCCGAACGGCAACCTCGTCGTCGAAGGCAAGCAGGAGATCCGGGTCAACTACGAGATCCGCGAGCTGATCGTGGCCGGCATCGTGCGGCCCGAGGACATCCAGAGCGACAACACCATCGACTCCACCAAGATCGCCCAGGCCCGCATCTCCTACGGCGGCCGCGGCCAGATCTCCGACGTCCAGCAGCCGCGCTACGGCCAGCAGGTGATGGATATCCTGCTGCCGTTCTGAGGCAAACCTCAGCATCAATGACCGGGCGGAGCGCCGCCCGGTCGCTCGGGAAGCCGCCCATGCGATGACCTCGCAAGGCGCAAATCGAAACGAGGACCAGGACACGACCGAAATCCCTCCCCGCGCGGGAGGGTCGGACAAGGGATGGCCGAGCGCGATATGGGTCACGGCGCATGACCCCCGCAGCCGCCGCCCTTCTCTGAAAACGAGCTCCCACATTGCCCAATGCGAACCTAGGCGCGGCGGGTGATGTATACGCGGCCTCCGGTAGCTCCCCTGCCGGAGGCCGCGTTCGTTTTAGCTGTCACACCCGAGCTGACGGACCCCAGCTCAAGACGTTCCGGCCCTACCTCGGCTCACCCGAACGTCGCCTCGACCACACCGAGGCCGTCCAGCTCCATCCGTACCCGGTCGCCGGCCTTGAGCCAGATCGTCTTGACCAGGCTGCCGGTCAGGACGAGCTGCCCGGCCTCGAGCCCGTCACCACTGGCGGCGAGATGATTGGCAAGCCAGGCCAGCGCATGGACCGGATGTCCCAGCACATCCGCGCCAGTGCCCTCGCCGACCAAGGTGCCGTTGACGATGGCACGGCCCTGCACCGCGGCCAAGTCCGCTACGGCAGCGCGTGGGAGCGCCGGGCCGAGGACACAGCCGGCAGCAAAGAAATCGTCGGCGACGAGCATCGGCGCGCCCAGCGTCTGCCATTGCACATAACGGTCGTCGACGATCTCGATCGCCGCGTGACAGTCGCCGATCGCCTCGACGACACGATCCATGGTGAACGGCGCGTCCAACGGCAGCAGGTCGTGCTTGAGCCGCACGGCGATCTCGCATTCGACGCCCACGCGGACGAAGTCGGCCGTGCGCAGTTCGACACCTGTCTGGTGAATACCGGACGCGAACACTCCGCCGGAACAGGGATGCGGAATGCCAAGATAGTCCTGCATCACCTTGCTGGTGCAGCCGATCTTGTAGCCGGCGAAGTCACCGGCCTGTTCGGCGAGCAGCCAATGGACTTCGCGCTGGATCTCATAGCCGGCTGCTTCATCCTTCGGCTGAAGCTGAGGCGGCAGAGCCCCCAAGGGCGCCCGCTGCTTGCGGGCATCTACGATCAGTCGCGCAGCGGATAGTATCTCGTCTGCTCCCATGGCCCTTCAACTCCCTTGGCCCGCGGTCCGAACCGGCATCGCAGGATCTATGGTGAACGGATTGTTTATAAACGAGTTTTGGGCTCCCATCTCAGCTTCATCAACAATTTGAGACGGCGCGGCCGCAGCGCAAGCGGCTCGTTCAACCGATTTCACGTTTCACGATGCCGAGTTCGAGCAGACTTTCCGCAGTGGCGACGATCGCGTCCTCGTTGGAGCGCGGACTCCAGCCGCGCAGACGCCGCGCCTCGCTTGGACTTCGGGCAAGGCCATGCCGGGACCAGCCGCGCAGCGTTTCGCGCGCCGGCGCTCAGCCCGCCTCCGTTGCGGCCACCGAACTCTCGCCAGGCGTCTTGAGCCAGGGCAGCTCGAACTGGCAGGTCAGCCCACTCTCGGCAAACGTCCGCTGCAGATGCCTGACCGTGCGGGTCAGCAGCCGGCTGCCGAAGCCGACCACTGGCGGCTCCGTTGCCGGCGGGCCGCCGCTTTCCTGCCAGCGAACATGCAGCGCGTCCTGCGCCAACGACCAGCTGACATCGACGTGGCCGTCGGGCGTGGTGAGCGCGCCATATTTGCTGGCGTTGCAGGCCATCTCGTGGATGACGAGCGCCAGCTGCGTCGTCAGCTCGACCGGAACCAGGATGGCGGGGCCGTGGGTGGCGAGTTGATCCGGTGTGCTGGCGAACGGCGCGACCTGACTCCTGATGAGGGCGGCGAGATCGGCGCCCTGCCAGTCGTTCTCGGCAAGGCTCGTGTGCGCCGTCGCCAGCGCATGCAGGCGTGACGTGAAATCGCGGACCTTGGCGTCGTGCCGCGGCAGCAGCTGATGCGCCAGCGATTGCACCACGGCGAGGCTGTTCTTGACGCGATGGGCCAGCTCATGCACGAGCAGCTCGCGCTTGCGGTCGGCTTCCTTCGCGGCCGTGACGTCGATGTTGACGCCGATCATGTACGGATCGCCGCCGCCCTCGCCGCCCAACATGCGGGCGCGCGCCTCGATCCAGCGGATCGAGCCGTCGGGCAGCGGCACCCGCCATTCCGAATCGAGCTCCCCGGTTGTCAGCGCCTGCTTGTTGTCCCGGTCGGCACGCGCCTGGTCCTCGGGATGCACCAGCGCCAGCCAGGCGTCATAGGTCCCGGGGAACGTGCCCGGCGCAAGCCCATAGAGCTCTTCGATCTCATCGGACCAGTGGCTGGCGCCGGATCTGCCGTCCCAGGTAAAGGTGCCAAGCCGTCCGTATTTCGCGGCGAGTTTGAGCTGCCCGGCCGTGCGCGACGCATCGTCCCTGGCTTGGGCGAGCATCCCGAAATTCTCCTGGATGACGCGTGCACTCTCCGCCTGCGCCTTTTCGGCCGCAGCTAGTCGGGCGTTGAGCGCCCGGACCTCCGGGGGATCGGAGGGCGCGGCCTCGCCGGGGATGGCGCGCTTGACGGCGATGCTTTCGAGCGGCCGGGCGATGCTTCGTCCGATGCCGGCCGCCAGCAGCAGCGCCAGGGCACAGATCGTCGTCGCCACGATGGTTGCGGTCTGCACCGTCGAGGAGATCGCCTGGGCGAAAGCCGCCTGCTTGATGCCGACCCCGACAGTCCAGTCGCTCAGTTGGGGACGCGCATTGGCGTTGATGATCCGATCGCCCTCGATCGACGGAAACTCCGCGATCCCCTCAGCCTTGGCAGTCGCCCGCCATCCGGCCGACGCCGGCTGCCCGGTCGAGGTCGCGTTCTTCGGGATGCGCGAAATGTAGCGGCCCTGGCCGTCCATGATGCCGACCAGCCAGTCGGCCGGCAGCTGCTGCTGGGCCAGCAGCCGGGTGTAGTTCGCGGCTGGCATGGCAATCGAAAGGCAGCGGAACGGCTTGCCGTCCTTGAAGACGGGAACATCGACGGTCGCCACCCACGCGCCGGAATTCGGACCGGTGAAAATGTCGGAGATCGACGGCCTTCCGGACTGAAAGGCGCGCTCCTGCGAGCCCCAGCCTTCGGGCGCGCCCTCGCCGAGCGGCTTGCCCGGCGTCGCCCCGGTGTTGAGCAGGATGCGGCCGCTCGCGTCCGACACGATGATCCAGCCTTCGCCGCTGACCGCACCGACGCGGCGCGCCTCCGCCTCGAAGTTGCTGAGATCGGCGGCACTGAGATCCGGAGACTTGCCCAGCACCTCGGCGAGCGCGATGTAGCGCCGCAATTCGGCGTCGACGGCACCGGAGATCGTCTGCGCGGCATAGGACAGGCCGCGCCGGATCGAGGCGTCGGCGGATTGCGCCATCGATACGATGACATAGGCGATCAGCCCGACGCAGGGCAGGAACAGAATGCCGGCCAGGAGAAGGAGGCGCCCCTTGATGCTCAAGGCGCCATAGGAACGCTGCATCGTTGCCAGCGCGCCCCTGGCTATGTCCGGCTCGCCCATGATTCCCCGCGGCGTTCCGAGATGGAACGGCCGACAATTCAGCAGACGCGAAAAAGTTCCGGACGCTTGGAAAACCAACAGCGCTCGCGGTCGTGCCGGCATCGCCGGCCCGCAGACCGCTCAGGTGACGAGACACTCGACCTCGCGCACACCGGCGCCGTCTCAGCAACAGACGCTGCGGCCGCACCCGGCAAGCGGCCGCAATCCCCGCTCGTTCAGGTCAATGTCGCGACTTACTCGTCGCGATAGACCTTTTCACGCTTCTCGTGGCGTTCCTGCGCCTCCACCGACAGTGTCGCAATGGGACGGGCCTCGAGCCGCTTCAGCGAAATCGGCTCGCCGGTCTCCTCGCAATAACCGTAGGTGTTGTCCTCGATGCGCTGGAGCGCCGCGTCGATCTTGGAGATCAGCTTGCGCTGGCGGTCACGGGCGCGAAGCTCGATCGCCCGATCGGTCTCCGACGACGCGCGGTCGGCGAGGTCCGGATGGTTCACGTTCTCCTCCTGCAGAGCCTGCAGGGTGAGCTTCGATTCGCGCAGGATCTCCTCCTTCCATGCCAGCAGCTTGGCGCGGAAATAGTCGCGCTGGCGTTCGTTCATGAAAGGCTCTTTTTCGGAAGGTTTGTAGTTCTTCAACTTTTCCAAGGTCAGCCCATCTGTACGTGCTGGCGCCGGTTTCGGCACCGGCGGACGGAATACGCCCGTTCGCGGCCGCGTTATATAGCGGCCTCATGTGACAGACAATATTTCCATCGGCACGGGCGCCCCGCCGTTCGGGCCGTTGCACAGGCAAATTCGGCCCCAGCCGGCGGGACGCCGTGGACGGCCTCAGTAACCGACCGTGAAACGGGCCCGCCGGTGGGCTGGACGCTCGATTTCGTCGGCCATCGCGACCGCGAAGTCCTCGAAGGTGATGAAGCTCTTGCCGTCGGCATCGACCAGCAGCTGATCCGTTCCGAGCCGGAACTTGCCCGTCCGGGGGCCGAAATCGATCATTGCAGAGGGCGACAGGAAGGTCCAATCGAGCTCCTTCTCCTGGCGCAGGCGGTCGAGGAACGCGGCGCCCTTCTCCGCTTCGGCCTTGTAGGCGGCCGGAAAGCCGGGCGTCGTCACCAGCCGCACACCCGGCGCGACCTCGAGCGAGCCGGCGCCGCCGACCACGAGGTAACGCGATACGCCTGAGTCCTTGGCCGCCCCGATCAGGGTCTCGACATCGCTGGCCGAGAAATGGATCGCGCTGATCGCGACGTCATGGCCGGCCCAGAGTTTCGCCAGCGCGGCGCGGTCGTTGGCGTCACCCCGCACCGCCGTGACGTTGGCGTGCTTCTCGATCTTGTCCGGGTTGCGGGCGATGCCGGTGACCTGGTGGCCGCGGCTGGCCAGCTCGGCGGTGATGCGGGACCCGGCACGGCCGGAGGCGCCGGCGACGGCGATCTTCATGGGGAAACTCCTATGTTCGAGATCACGAGGTCGGATCCGAGGTCTGGACGAAGCCGCCTCGGTATCCGATAGTGACTAGATAGCGGAACGAATGCTGGTGTTAAGAGCGCACTTTAAGATCACCTGGTCACGCCGGAGTAACCGATGAGAGCCGCGAACGTCTATTCGGCCGACTGCCCAACGCGACAGATCCTGGACCGCGTCGGCGACAAATGGGCCGTGCTGATCCTGATCCTGCTGCGCAACGAACCCTTGCGCTTCAATCAGTTGCGGCGGTCGATCGAAGGGATTTCGCAGAAGATGCTGTCCCAGGTGCTGAAGAGCCTGGAGCGCGACGGCCTGGTGCGGCGGCGCGCGATCGCGACCGTCCCGGTCACCGTTGAATATTCGATCACGCCGCTCGGGCTGACGCTCGCCGCCGCGGTCGATCCGCTGCGCGACTGGGCCGAGCGTCATCTCAAGGAGGTCACCGCCGCGCAGCGCCGCTACGACGCGCAGCAGCCGTCGAAGGCGGCCTGAACGCGCGCGAGGCGTCTCAGCTCCGCCCGGCCTTGGCGAGCTCGACCTCGACGCGCAGCTCGATCTCGGAGAGGATCGCATCCAGTCCCGGGTCGCCGGAGGTCTGCTTCAGGTCGGCCGCGGCATCGCGAAGCCGCAGCGCCATCGCAGTGTCGAGCTTGCCGGACAGCAGCGTCAGCTTGAGATCATCGAGCACGTCGAGCGCGCGCTTGCCGCGCTGGACCGAGCGCTTGCGGCGCTCCGCCGGCTCCTCCTCGATGCCCTGCAGCGCCAGCAGCGCATCGATGTTCGCCGTCTGCTTCGGCGCGAGGGTCGCGCGCGTGTCCTGCGTGGTGCCGACGTCAGGCAGCTTGAAGCCGCTGGACGAGGTCTTCCGCGTGGAGCTGGTCGACGAGCCCAGGGTCGTGCCGTTCGGTCCGTAGATGCGCATCGATGGCTCCCGCAAGCTTCGCGTGTCGAGCGGGAGATTGGCTCCGCCGTGGTTAACGGTGCGTAAACGGCCCGGCAAATTCTGCCGGGGCGGCAGCTTCGTTCCCCCGGAGTAACCCTGGACCGCGACAAAGCTTCGAGTCGATTTCACACTCTTTCAATGAGTTAGCCCGGAGCATCGCTGTGGCACGGCCCTCGCATAGTTAATGCCGATCATGCGGTCATGGGAGTGGCCGAGTGATCACTTGAAGAGTTCGAGGGGAGCATAGGATGCGACGCGTCCGAACTACGCGCCTGTTTCAGGTCGCCTGCGCCGCGGTGCTGGCGCTGGCATCTACCATTATGTCTGCGAATGCGACCTCGCGGATCAAGGATCTCGCCAATATCGAGGGCGTGCGCCAGAACCAGCTGATCGGCTACGGCCTCGTGGTCGGCCTCAACGGCACCGGCGATACGCTGAACAACATCCCGTTCACCAAGCAGTCGCTGCAGGCGATGCTCGAGCGCATGGGCGTCAACATCCGCGGCGCCACCATCCGCACCGGCAACGTCGCCGCTGTCATGGTCACCGGAAACCTGCCGCCATTCGCCACGCAAGGCACGCGCATGGACGTGACGGTCTCCGCGCTCGGCGACGCCAAGAACCTGCAGGGCGGCACCCTGCTCGTCACCCCGCTGCTCGGCGCCGACGGCAACGTCTATGCGGTGGCGCAGGGCTCGCTCGCGATCTCCGGTTTCCAGGCCGAGGGCGAGGCCGCCAAGATCGTGCGCGGCGTGCCGACGGTCGGCCGCATCGCCAACGGCGCCATCATCGAGCGCGAGATCGAGTTCGCGCTGAACCGGCTGCCGAACGTGCGGCTTGCGCTGCGCAACGCCGACTTCACCACCGCCAAGCGCATCGCGGCCGCGGTCAATGATTTCCTCGGCGTCAAGACTGCCGAGCCGATCGATCCGTCGACGGTGCAGCTGAGCATCCCGCCGGAGTTCAAGGGCAACGTCGTCGCCTTGCTGACCGAGATCGAGCAGTTGCAGGTCGACCCGGATCTCGCCGCCAAGATCGTCATCGACGAGCGCTCCGGCATCATCGTGATGGGTCGCGACGTGCGTGTGGCGACCGTCGCCGTGGCCCAGGGCAACCTCACCGTCACGATCTCCGAAAGTCCGCAGGTCAGCCAGCCCAATCCGCTGTCGCGCGGCCGCACCGTGGTCACGCCGCGCACCAGCGTCGGCGTCACCGAGGAAGGCAAGAAGTTCGCGGTCGTCAGGGACGGCGTGTCATTGCAGCAACTGGTCGACGGCCTCAACGGCCTCGGCATCGGCCCCCGCGACCTGATCAGCATCCTGCAGGCCATCAAGGCGGCCGGCGCGATCGAAGCCGACATCGAGGTGATGTGATGGCGACGTCCTTCATCGACTCCTATCATGGCCGCGTCGCTCTCAGCATGCCGACGGCCGCGGCCGTCACCGCGCCGCGCACCGATCTCGATCTCGCGGCGGCTCTGACCAAGGTCTCGCCCAAGGCACAGGCCAGGGCCAAGGCGACGGCAACCGACTTCGAAGCCATGTTCCTCAACAGCATGTTCTCGCAGATGACCAGCGGCGTGAAGGGCGAAGGTCCGTTCGGCGACACGCCGGGCACCGGCGTCTGGCGCTCGATGCTGACGGAGCAATATTCCAAGAACTTCGCCAAGGCCGGCGGCGTCGGCATCTCAAACGACGTCTTCCGCACTCTCATCCTGCAACAGGCCGGCAGCAGCTCCGGCGCCAACGGCAAAGCGTAGATGTTCGCGTGACGAGCGCGTGGGCGGCAAACGCTCACGCCGAAGGGAGTTATGAAATGACCGCACAGGGACAAGCGAAGAAGACGACCTACACGGCCGCCACCAGCGCCGCAGAGGCACGCGCGCTCGCCGACGAGATGGTGAGCGTCATGAGCGAGCTGATCGCGGTCATCGAGCAGGAGACCGAACTGGTCCGCGCCGGCAAGCTGCGCGAAGGCATGGCGTTCGGCCCCAAGAAGACCGAGCTGTCCCGCCACTACGTCACGACCGTGGGCCGCCTCAAGGCGAGCCAGAATTTCATGAAGCAGACCGCGCCGGAGCTGCTCGCCACCCTGCATCGCCACCACGACACCTTTCGCGCCATGCTGCAGGTGAACCTGACCGTGCTGGCGACGGCG
Source organism: Bradyrhizobium sp. SZCCHNS1050 (assembly GCF_032484785.1). Classification (NCBI taxonomy): domain Bacteria; kingdom Pseudomonadati; phylum Pseudomonadota; class Alphaproteobacteria; order Hyphomicrobiales; family Nitrobacteraceae; genus Bradyrhizobium; species Bradyrhizobium sp. SZCCHNS1050. The sequence goes on from NZ_JAUETR010000001.1 coordinate 279,917, forward strand.
CACGCGATCTCGGAAAAGATCGTGCGCGGCGTCAATGCCGAGGTTCAGCGCAAGAACATCCCCAGCACCTATACCGCCGGCGGCCGCCGCGCCGCCCCGGGCGCACGGCACCTCACCCCGCTCGCCGTCAGCCGAACGCTCTGAGCCTCACCGCCAGCCCCCATCTGCATCGCAGCGCCGCGCCGCCTCGAGGGCCGCGCGGCCGCCGCCGTTTAACGCTCGGATAAGCTTAAAAGGCCGGCGCGAATCACAACGCGGTGTTCATCCTATTTCCTAACATAACGTTGATTGGTCATCGGCATAGTTGCAAGCGGGATGGGTTGGGAATTGACTCGATGGCCATGAGGAGGCTGCCATGAGTTCCGATTTCAGCGTAAGACCGGTAGGGACGCCTGCGTCCGTTCCGATAATTCCGCCGTCGAGCCAGGCGGTGGTGAGCGCTGTTCCGACGGACCTTCCTCCCAGCCAGACCGTGACCGCGGCCGAGCCCGGCGTCCCCGTGCGCAACGACATCCCGGTCAACATCGCAAACGATCTGTCCGTGTCACGCCAAGCCTATTACGATCGCGCCGCTGCCGCTCTGGTGTTCCAGGTGGTCAACCGCAAGACCGACCAGGTCGTGACCCAATATCCAGATGAGGCCGTGCTGCGCCGCCGGGCCTACTTCAACACGCTCGACCTGCAGAAGGATATGCAGAGGGCGGACGTGCCGCGCGTCGTGGCGACCGATCGCACTGCCTGAGCCCCCGCGGAACCGGGCCGCTTCATTCCGCCGCCCGCACGCCGCCCCACCGGGCGGCGTTGCCGTATCGAGCCCCGCAGCTTTGGCGGATCAACGGCTCCGTATCGCGTAGGCGGTGTCGAGATAGGTCTGGCCCGAGGCGGCGTCGGTGACCACGTTCTTGATCTGGGCCTTGGCGTTGCCGGCCGGCGTGAACTTCGTATCGCCGATCCTGAACGCATGAGACCGGGAACGACTTCCCGTTGGCATGTCTTCCGCTCCAGCCGCCCCGATATAGAGCGTCGGATAGACGGCCACGTATCTGCTGTTGCTTCGCGCCGTACTGCGCAGGTTCGACTTGTAGGACGCAGACAGGATGCTGGCGATATCGGTCACGACGACGCGCCTCCCGCCCTGCCCCCGACGGTCAGCTCCGCCCGGACAACCCCGCGGCGATGTGGCAGTTGATGTCGATCAGCGACTTGAGCTTCGCCGGATCCGGGTCCATCTGCATCTCGATCGTCTGCTTCATCACGAACACGCCGATATTTGCTATGTTCTGGCGGATGTCGAGCGGATTCGGATTGTCGTCCGCCTCCATCGCGCTCATGAAGATCGTCCACAAGCGACGATTGAAGAGAAGAGCCTTGTACATGTTGCGATCAGGGCCGTTCCAATTGGCCTGGACTTCCTGCAGCTGCCGTGCCGCTTTCAACAGAGCCTGAGCTTCGATCTCCCGTGGTGATGCCGTCGTCTGCGACGTGCGGGCATAGGCTTGAGCGGCATATGACATCAACTACTCCGGACTGACGCAGGGACACGACCAAACTGCTCAGGTTTTGTACTTTGTGTGCCTTTAAAATATGGTTAGCGGCCGTTAGCGGAATTTGTTTCGTAGCGTCACGGAGCACCACAAATCGCTTTGTTTGGTGCACCTCTTAATTTCTTGCGAACGCGGTGATTCAAAATGTCCGGACGAAGCTCGTACGTTGTTCATCCCGCCCGGGCGGCGCGAACTACACGAACAACGGCGTTCTCACAGAGCTGACTCACTGCCCCGACATCGAACGAAGACCAGTGCCGGCACGCTCGGCATAGCCTAACGCAGAAGCGGCGGGCATGGCCCGCCGCTTCGATGAGATGTTATTCCGGTACGTTCGCGCGTCAGCGCAGGAGCTGCAGCACGCTCGCCTGCGACTGATTGGCCAGCGCGAGCGCGGAGACCGCGATCGACTGACGGGTCGACAGCGCCTGGCTGTTGGCAGCCTCTTCGTTGGTGTCGGCCAAGGTCAAGTTCGACGAGCCGGTCTGCAGCACGTTGATCAGGTTCTTGTTGAAGTCCTGACGGATCTGCACGATCGAGAGGTTCGAACCGAGCGACGACGCTTCAGAGCGGATCGCGGTCGATGCACTGTTCAAGGTCGTGAGCACCTTGTTGGCCGAGTTGCTGTCGAGGAAGTCGCTTCCGACCACCAGCGCCGACAGGCCGAGACCGGTGCTGTTGAAGGTCACGCCGGTGATGTTCAGCGTGGACCGTCCGGTCTCGTTGAACACCAACTTGAGCGTGTCGCCGTTGAGCAGGTTGATGCCGTTGAACGAGGCGTCTTGCGCCGTGGTGTTGATCTGCGCCAGGACGTTGTTGTACTGCGCGATCAGGCCGGCACGCGTCGTCTGAGAGTTGGTGTCGGCCACCGGGGTCGAGGCCGTCACGCCGTTGAAGGCCATGCTGGCCGCGGTCGAAGAGCCGGCGACCGCGCCGATCGTCGACGATGCCGCTTCGTTGGTGGTGAGGATCGTAAGCTGGCCCGTCGTGCTCAGGCTGGCCTGCAGGTTGTTGGCCGCGAGCGCCGTATTGAGCTGTGCCAGCGTCGAGATCTGCGAAGCACCTGTGCCGAACGTTATGTTCGTTGCGATGCCGCCCCCTGTCGAGGCAATTGTCAGCGTCTGTCCTGTCAAGGCTGGCGGATTTCGTGTGGTCGTGCCGGCGGTCAATCCGAGCTTGGCCAGGGCCGTGCCCGATACTGTCAGATCCTGCGCCGTGCCTGTCGCCAGCTGGATCTTGCCCGCTGCCACCGTGGACGGCGTTGCGGTGGCTCCGGTCACCGAATCGATGGCAGCCAGGAGGTTGCTGACGGTGTCGCCGACGCCGATATTGGTACCGGCCGAGACCGAGCCGGCCACGAAGGTGAACACGACACCGTTGACCACGAGCGTATCGCCGGTGGTGACGCTGCTCGCCAGGTCGTTCGAGGTCGAGCTCGCCGTACCCGACAGCCTGGTGGATCCGGTGATCGCAACGGCCGAGCTGAGGTTGTCGTTGTTGACCGTGCTGCCGGTCACGAAATTGTTTGAGGAGCTGCCGAGCAGGTTGTTCGCCGTCGCCCCTGAGATGACCGCGGAGGTCACGCTCGACTTGGTGGTGTATCCCGTCGGCGCCTGAAGCACCTGGCTTGCGATCGATTTGGCGCTGTCGACAAGCTTCTGAAGTGAGGTGAGACCGGTATTCGCAGCCTGGAGAACCTGGACACCGTTGCCGATGCTGTCGAGCAGATTCGCAATGTCGCTCGCGCGGTTGTTGAGCGATTGCGAGGTGAAGAATTCGGTGGGGTTATCGAGCGCCGTGTTGACCTTGTTGCCGGTGGCCAGGTTGTTTTGAGTCGTGGCCAGCAGCGATGCGGTGTTTTGCAGCGCCAGCAGGTTTTGGCGAACCGAAGCCGAGAGAACGATACCGGACATGTGTGTGAAACCTTCCTAGTTATTCACCAGGGGGTTCTAGTCCACCCACTTTTAAAACATGGTTAATGGCACTTTAAATTTCTTGCTTAACGACTGGTTGCGATCCTTGGCTCCACTCGCGTCCGGTTCCAGACCAGTATTGATACGGGCCGGACGGCCAAACCAGGCGAAAAAAAAGCGGCGGGGTTTCCCCCGCCGCCTTGGTCGTCGAGATGCGATGCTTGTGGATCAGCGCAGCAGCTGCAGCACGCTCGCCTGCGACTGGTTGGCGAGCGACAGCGCGGACACCGCGATCGACTGACGGGTCGACAGCGCCTGGCTGTTGGCCGCTTCCTCGTTGGTGTCGGCCAGCGTCAGGTTCGACGAGCCGGTCTGCAGCACGTTGATCAGGTTCTTGTTGAAGTCCTGACGGATCTGCACCACCGACAGGTTCGAACCCAGCGTGGAGGCTTCCGACCGCAGCGTCGAGCTCGCCGAGTTCAACAGGGTGATCACCTTGTTCGCCGAGTTGTTGTCGAGGAAGTCGGTGCCCGAGGTGAGGTTCGACAGGCCAAGACCGCCAGTGTTGAAGGTCACACCGGTGATCGAGAGCGTCGACTTGCCGTTCTCGTTGAAGGTCAGCTTCAGCGTATCGCCGTTCAGCAGGTTGACACCGTTGAACGAGGCGTCGGCCGCGGTCGTGTTGATCTGCGCCAGCACGTTGTTGTACTGCGAGACCAGGCTCGCGCGCTGCGTCTGCGCGGTCGCATCCGCCACCGGCGCCGCCGCCGTCAGACCGTTGAAGGCCTGGCTGGATGCAGCCGACGTACCGCCGATCGCACCGATCGTGGCCGAAGCCGCGTCGTTGGTCGTGGTGATCGAGATCTTGCCGGTGGACGAGTCGACCGTGGCCTGCAGGTTGTTGGCTGCGAGCTTCGCGTTGAGATCGTTCAGCGACTTGACCTGTCCTGTCCCTAGACCGAACGTGATGCTTGTCGCCGTGCCACCTCCTGTGGCGCCGACCGTCAAGGTCTGACCTGACAAGCCGTCGCCGACAGCAGTCAGCCCGAGCTTGCCCAAGGTGCCGGTGCTGCCCGAGAGCGTCAATCCCGCCGCCGGCGGCGTCAGGGTGATCGCACCCGCGGTGATCGACGCGGTCACGCCGGTCTGGGTCTGGATCGCCGACAGCAGGTTGCTGACGCTGTCGCCGATGCCGATGTTGGTGCCCGTCGAGGACGTGCCGGTGATGAAGGTGAAGGTGGTGCCGTTGACGACCAGCGTCTCACCGGAGGTGATGCCGGAGGCGAGGTTGTTCGACGCGGTGCCCGCCGTGCCCGACAGCTTGGTCGAGCCGGTGATCGCCACCGCGCTCGAGGTATTGTCGTTGTTCACGACCGAGCCGGTCACAGCTGTCGAGCTGGAGCCGAGCAGGTCGGTGGCGGTCGCCCCGGTCAGAGCCGCCGAGGTCACGCTGGACTTGGTCGAGTAGCCCACGGAGCTCTGCAGCACCTGGTTGGCGATCGACTTGGCGCTGTCGACGAGCTTCTGCAACGAGGTGATGCCGGTGTTGGCGGCCTGCAGCACCTGCACGCCGTTGCCGATACCGTCGAGCAGATTGGAGATGTCGGAAGCGCGGTTGTCGAGACCCTGGGCGGTGAAGAAGTTGGTCGGATTGTCGAGCGCCGAGTTGACCTTCTTGCCCGTGGAGAGATTGTTCTGGGTGGTGGCGAGGAGCTGAGCCGTCGACTGAAGCGAGAGCAGATTCTGACGCACCGACGCCGAGAGAACAATACCTGACATTTTCATACCCTTCTGGTGTGAAACAAACGGCCCGATCCATTCAGGATCAAGGCGAAGCCCGTCGGTGACTGCACCACCGGGCGACGGGCGTTAAGGTAAATGCGAGCGGCTAACAAACAGTGAAGTCACGACCGCTCGCGGTCCCCGATGCGTGGCATCGGCACGGCCGCGCATCGGCGATTCGCCGCGGATCACCTTGAAAACACCGTATATTCGCCAGGCGGGCGCGGCCGTTTACCGTCCGTTAACCATGATCGGAAAGGATTGCTGCGCACCGACCGATCGAGCGCGCAGACTCCCCGCGCGATCTAGACTGGCAGCTGGACCCGTCATCGGCCTCGACGCAGCAGGTTCGGCGCCACGCCGATTGCGGCAACGGAGAATGAGAATGGCCCTGAAAGTCGAACTGAAGCCGCATGAGCGCATCATCATCGGCTCCTGCGTGATCACCAACACCGATCAGCGCGCGCGCCTCCTGATCGACGGCGAGAACATTCCGATCCTGCGCGAGAAGGACATCCTGACGCCGGAGACGGCCGACACGCCGGCCAAGCTCGTCTATCTTGCGGTCCAGCTGATGTACATCTCGCCGGGGGCAGACGCGGATCACGGCACCTATTTCAACCTGCTGCGCGACATCATCACCACGGTGCCGAGCGCCTGGCCGATTATCGAGGCGATCAACGGTCATATCCTCAACGGCGATCTCTACCAGGCGCTGAAGGAAGCCAAGAAGCTCGTCGCCTACGAGAAGAAGCTGATCGAGCAGGCTGAAGCCGAACAGCAGGACAAGCCGGTGAGCTCGGCGGCCTGAGCTTTCGTCTCCTCACCCGACATCGAAAGGCCCGGCTCGCCAGTCGCGAGACCGGGCTTTCCGATTTTTGCGCGCTCGCCAAGCTACGCCGCAGCAATGTCGGACCTTTCCTCCGATAAAAAGGCGGCGGGGTTTCCCCCGCCGCCCTGGTCGTCGAGATGCGATGCTTGCGGATCAGCGCAGCAGCTGCAGCACGCTCGCCTGCGACTGGTTGGCGAGCGACAGCGCGGACACCGCGATCGACTGGCGGGTCGACAGCGCCTGGCTGTTGGCCGCTTCCTCGTTGGTGTCGGCCAGCGTCAGGTTCGACGAGCCGGTCTGCAGCACGTTGATCAGGTTCTTGTTGAAGTCCTGACGAACCTGCACCACCGACAGGTTCGAACCCAGCGTCGAGGCCTCGTTGCGCAGCGTGGAGCTGGCGGTGGTGAGCACGCCGATGACCTTGTTCGCCGAGTTGTTGTCGAGGAAGTCGGTGCCCGAGGTCAGGGTCGTCAGCCCGAGCCCCGCGGAGTTGAAGGTCACGCCGGTGATCGACAGCGTCGACTTGCCGTTTTCGTTGAAGGTCAGCTTCAGCGTATCGCCGTTCAGCAGGTTGACACCGTTGAACGACGCATCGCTCGCAGTCGTATTGATCTGCGCCAGCACGTTGTTGTACTGCGAGACCAGGCTCGCGCGCTGCGTCTGCGCGGTCACATCCGCCACCGGAGCCGCCGCCGTCAGACCGTTGAAGGCCTGGCTGGATGCAGCCGACGTACCGCCGATCGCGCCGATCGTGGCCGACGCCGCGTCGTTGGTCGTGCTGAGGGTGATCTTGCCGGTCGACGAATCGATCGAGGCCTGCAGGTTGTTGGCTGCGAGCTTCGCGTTGAGATCGTTCAGCGACTTGACCTGTCCTGTCCCTAGACCGAACGTGATGCTTGTCGCCGTGCCACCTCCTGTGGCGCCGACCGTCAAGGTCTGACCTGACAAGCCGTCGCCGACAGCAGTCAGCCCGAGCTTGCCCAAGGTGCCGGTGCTGCCCGAGAGCGTCAATCCCGCCGCCGGCGGCGTCAGGGTGATCGCACCCGCGGTGATCGACGCGGTCACGCCGGTCTGGGTCTGGATCGCCGACAGCAGGTTGCTGACGCTGTCGCCGATGCCGATGTTGGTGCCCGTCGAGGACGTGCCGGTGATGAAGGTGAAGGTGGTGCCGTTGACGACCAGCGTCTCACCGGAGGTGATGCCGGAGGCGAGGTTGTTCGACGCGGTGCCCGCCGTGCCCGACAGCTTGGTCGAGCCGGTGATCGCCACCGCGCTCGAGGTATTGTCGTTGTTCACGACCGAGCCGGTCACAGCCGTCGAGCTGGAGCCGAGCAGGTCGGTGGCGGTCGCCCCGGTCAGAGCCGCCGAGGTCACGCTCGACTTGGTGGAGTAGCCCACCGCGCTCTGCAGAACCTGGTTGGCGATCGACTTGGCGCTGTCGACGAGCTTCTGCAGCGAGGTGATGCCGGTGTTGGCGGCCTGCAGCACCTGCACGCCGTTGCCGATGCCGTCGAGCAGATTGGAGATGTCGGAAGCGCGGTTGTCGAGACCCTGGGCGGTGAAGAAGTTGGTCGGATTGTCGAGCGCCGAGTTGACCTTCTTGCCCGTGGAGAGATTGTTCTGGGTGGTGGCGAGGAGCTGAGCCGTCGACTGAAGCGACAGCAAATTCTGGCGCACCGACGCCGAGAGGACGATACCTGACATTTTCATACCCTTCTGGTGTGAAATAAACCCCGATCCCTTCGAGATCGGGGTGCAGCCCAGGTCGATTTGAACGACCCCGGACGACGGGCGTCACGGTGAATGGCAGTGGCTAACAAACGCTGAAGGGTTGTGGTGCGCAGCCGCCTCAATCAGCGGAACAGGCGCATCGGCGCGGCTCATTGCCGCGTCATCGCGCAAGAACGCCCTTTGAAAAGGCTCGTTGATTCAACAAACGCGCCCGTCGTTCACAACGCGTCAACCACCTTTGGAAAGGTTTCGACGCGCGGCGACATTCTGCCGGCGGTCGTCATCAACCAGCGGACGACGCCGAGATACGGTTTGCGCTCAGAGCGCCAGCGGCGGCGCATCGACCTCGATCAACGGCGTGAGACCGGCCGCGCGCTGGCGGCCGAACATGAGGACCGCCGCAATCAGCCGGTCGATGTCGCTCGTCCCGGTGCGATGATTGACGATCGCGGCACGGATCGCCAGCCGTCCGTCGAGCATCGTGGTCGACGGCGCGGCGAGGCCGGATTCGTGGATGTCGGCGACGATCTCGCCGTTGAGTGCATCGGCATCGTCGGCACGATAGCGGAAGCAGACGATGTTGAGATTGACCGGCGCCAGCAGCTCGAGCTCGGGCTCGGCGCGCACCCGCGCCTCCAGATGGCGCGCGAGCTCGCAGCTTCGCGCGATCACGGCGCCGAGCGCATCCGTGCCGAACGTCCTCAGCGTGAACCATGTCTTCAACGCCCGGAAGCCGCGCGACAGATCAGGACCGAGATCGCAGGGCCACTCGGCGCCCGCCGCGAGACCACGGGTTTCCCGGCGCAGATAGGCGGCCGGCGAGGCGAAGGCGTCGCGATGCTTGGTGCCATCGCGCACCAGCAGGAAGCCCGCATCGTAGGGCACCTGCCCCCATTTGTGAAAATCCAGCGCAATCGAATCCGCCTGTTCGATGCCGGCGAGCTTCGGTGCGAGCTCCGCTGACAGCATCGCAAGCGCACCGAAGGCGCCGTCGACGTGAAACCAGAGCCCCTCGGCACGGCAGAGCTCGGAAATATCAGCGAGGTCGTCGATGGCGCCGATATCGACGGTGCCCGCCGAGGCGACGACGAGAAACGGATGCAGTCCCGCGGCGCGATCGCGCGCGATCGCGGTCCGCAGCTCGCCGACGTCGATGCGATGTGCGGCATCCACCGCGATGCAGCCGAGCGCGTCGCTGCCCAGTCCGCAGATGTCCATCGCCTTGGCGATGCAGCCATGCGCCGCCTTCGACGTGTAGGCGCGCAAGCGCCGCCCCTCCTCACCGAGACCCGCCGAGCGAACCGCCGCGCCGAGCGCGTTGCGGCGAGCGACCAGCACCGCCATCAGATTGGCCATCGAGGTGCCGGTGACGAAGATGCCGCTGGCGCTTGCCGGAAAGCCGAACAACTGACGCGTCCAGTCGACGACCTGCCGCTCGACCTCGATCGGCGCGTGGTCGCGGCCGCCGAGATTGGCGTTCAATCCGGCAGCCAGCATCTCGGCGAGCATGCCGACCACGGTGCCGCCGCCATGCACCCAGCCCATGAATCCAGGATGCACGTTGCCGGTCGCGTAGGGAACGACGAGCTCGCTGAAATCGCGATAGACCTCGGCGAGATCGGTCGGCGCATGCGGCAGCGCGCTGCGGAAGCTCTGCCGTGTCGCCGGCGACATCGGCTGCCACACCGGCCGGTCGCGGATATCGGCGACATAGTCGATCATGTCATCGAGCATGCGATGACCGAGCGCGCGCATCTCGTCCCAATGTTGCGGATCGAGCGTCTCCGCCGTCCGCGACGCAGGATCGATGCGCAGCCCGACGGTCACGCCGCCTGCTCCGCCCGCGACGTGGCGCGCTTCTCGATCATGGCCGCGAAGGCCGCGAAGATCTTCTGCATCTGCGGCGGCTTGTAGGGGAAGACCTCCGGCGAATCCATGTTGTGGACGACGGCCGTATTGTCGGCCTCGAACACCAGCAGCGTGCCGTCCCTGGTCTCGGCGCAGTCGATGATGAAATAGTCGAGACCGACGCGCGCGGCGATCGCATCGAGCACGCTGCGATGACGGCGGCCGAAGCCGATGTCGAAGGTCTGCATGAAGGTCGCCTCTTCGAGGCGCTTGCTCTCGCTGCCGGCCATGTTGGCGTTGAGGTACCAGATGTCCCAGCGTCGCGCGATCGCCATGTGGCAGGCGTAGGCCGTGCCGTCGACGAACACGATGCGGTACTTGCGGAACTGACCGTCCTCGCTGGCATAGTCGACGAAGCGCGAGACGAAGAACTCCTGCTCGCTGCGCTCGTCGAGATAGAGCGACAGCTCGAGCGGCTCGTCGACCTTCTCCAGGCCGACGCCGGCATGCGAACCGCGCGGCCGCACGATGACCGGGAAGACGAGCGAGTGGTCGACGTCCGTGATCCATTCGCGCTCGTCGGCGATCCCGATCAGGCGCTCGCGGTCGACGGGAATGGTCGCCGGAATGGTGAGCCCGTCGATGCCGGCGAGCCGCGCATGCAGCTTGTCGCGATCGAGATGCCAGATCCGCTCCGGCGGATTCAGCAGCGGACGCGGCCAGCGCGCCGCGACGGCATCGATCTCGCGCAGCGCGTGCTGACAATCCTCGGAATCGGACGCGATGACGATGGCGACGTCATGAGCGGGCAAAGGCGCCAGCAGGTCCGCGCCCGGAACGACATAGAGCAGCAGCAGCTCGAAGTCGGTGTCCTCGAGCAGGAATTCGATCGGCGTGTTGCTGCCCATGTCGGTGGCCGCCGCGAGCGCGAGCACGCGCAGCCGCGGCGTCGCGCTGTTGCAGGCAACGCGGTAGAGCTGCTGCGACTGCAGAACGTCGTGCTGGATCGCGAGCCCGGACGATTTCTCGCCGATGAGCTGCGCGATCAGCGCGAGATCGAGCCCCTCGCCCGGCTCCGCGCGGCCGTCGAGCAGCTTGGCGAGCAAGGCGGCCCACATCGGTTTCAGGTCCTGGCCGTCGAAGGCGGCCTTGGCGAGCTTGGCCATGCCGATCCGGTCGGCACATCCTGCGTCGGTGGCGTCGGCCAGCGCGAGCAAATCAGTCGGCATTGCAGATGTCCCTGAGATCCTGGCTGCTCAGATCCGATACGAGCAGCTCTGTTTTGGCAACGATGTCGGCGACGCGGTCGATGTCGGATTCGAGATTGACCCGGGCCGCGGTGACGTCGTCGCACCATGCGTCCGTCACCTGGCGCGCGCCGATGCACAGCCGCAGCGCGGCCGACTGCGCCTCGCCCGCGCGTTCGATCCGCACCGGCTGGCCGATCAGGCACTGGCGCGCGGCAATCTCGGCTGCGCGTCCAGTGAAGCGGCTGCCGAGATCGCGCTGCAGCGCGCGATACACCGCCTGCGTCTCACCGAGGCCGAGCGGGCCGCCGTCACGCTGGAGCGCGAACGGGAAGATGGTGGGAAAGCCGAACTCGCCATCGCTCCCATCCGGCGCAGGCGCGCGGGCGGCGATCGGACGCAGCACCGGCGACAGCATCAGCAGGCTTTCGATGGACTCGCCGAGCTGCCGGATCGCCATCCGGCGGAACGTCTCGGGCACGGCGTGATACGCGGCGATCTCCTCCAGCGCGGCCTCCCAGCGCAGCCACTGGCCGATATTGGCGCGCGGCGCCGTGCGCGCGCGCAGATCCGTCCAGGCGAGCGGCCAATCGCTGCGATTGACATAGTCGAACAGGCCGGGCGCGATCGGATGTCCGCGGCGCAGCGCAGCCGATGCGGCCGCGGGCACCAGCAGCGCGCCGCTGAAGGCGGGGCCGCCGAAGAACTTCGAGCCCGTGACGAGCACCAGATGGCCGCGTTCGAGATGATCGCGCAGCCGCGCCGCGCCGAGCCGCATCTGGCAGGCATCGACGACAACCTGCACGCGCCCCGGCCAGCGCCGCGCCACCTCGCCCAGGCAGGCCATGTCCGGCGCGCGCCAGCCGAGCTTGGAGGAATCCATGACCTGCAGCAGGACGCCACGGCCCCTTCGCACCAGCGCCTCGACGCTGTCGAGCATCTCGGCATCGATAGCAACGCGCGGCTGCATCGATGCGCCGTCGAGCAGCGGCAGCGACACGGCGTCGCCCGAGAGCCCCTCGATCGGCGTGTTCGTCCGCACCGCCAGACCGTTCGCCGTCCGCGTGCTGAAATGGTGTCCCCGGGCGCTCGCGGCGGTGCCGCTTCCGGTCTGGTCGCTGCCGACGACGATGCTCGTGACGGCCTCGCCCAGCACCGCCCGCACCAGCGCCAGCGCATGCAGTTGCGAGTCGGTGCCGGACGGCGAGAACACGATGTCGATCTCGTCGGCAAGGCCGAGATATCCGCGCAATTCGCAGCGCATCTCCTCGGTGCGCCGGTCGAGCGCGGCGTCGAGGCCGAGCGAGATCGCCGCATGCATCAGCTGCTCGCGCGCCAGCTCGACGCGCGCATAGGCGCGTTCTGAAATCGGCGAAGCCGTGCTCGATGCGAAGCACAGCACATCGGGTTCGGGCGACGGCCCGCAGCCATAGACGTTGCGGCCCCAGGGGCGATCGAGCGCCAGGCGGGTATCGCCGCCATCGATCAGGAGATCGCCGAGCAAGGCAAAGAGATCGCGCAGTCCGGTCGCGGCGCCCTGCTCGCGCCGGTCGATCCGGGATGATTGGGATATCTGCGACCGGGTTACCGCCGGGGTCATCGCGCGGATCGTCAGGCTGCGTCGGCCGCGGCGGCGGTGGGAACCGCCACCGCCGACGCGAATTGCGAGGCGACATTGCCGTGAAACACGGACGGACCGACGTGATCGAGCCGGCTGTCGAGATCGGCCCAGATCTCGCCGCCGAGATCGGTCCATCGCCTGCAGAACGCGAAATCCTCGCTGAGATAGGTCCCGGTCGCCGGGTCGATCATGCATTCGAACAGCGCGAAGCGGTTCGGACTGCCGGCCAGCGCATCCTGCGAATGCTCGCGGAAGAACTGCAGCGGGGCGTAGGCCGGATGCGCGATCATCGTCTCGATGACGCGGCGGCGGACCATCAGGAAGCCGGCGCCGGCATAGCGCACGCGGGTGAAGCCGTTGACCACCGCAACGTGGTCCGGATTGTCGATCTCCAGCACGTAGTCGAGCGATGCCGCCGGCACGTCCATGCGGTTGGAATTGATGGCGCGGCGCGCCTTGTTCCAGTTGACCTTCTTGACCGGATAGACGCCGGCGACCATGTCGCCGCCGGACGCGATCAGCCGGAACACCTGCTTCGGCGTGAAGCCGATGTCGGCATCGACGAAGAGCAGATGCGTGGCCGAGGGATCGTTGAGGAACAGGGTAACGAGATTGGCCCTGGCACGGGTGATCAGCGCATCGCCGTCGCGCATGTGGACGGTGAGGTCGACGTTGGACGCGGCGCGCAACTCGCGCTGCAGGGCGAAGATCGAGCTCGCATAGATGCTCGACACCTGGCCGCCGAAGCATGGTGTCGCGACCACCAGATGAATGCGCTCGTCGGTTCCGTCACTCACGTCCGCCTCCAGACAAAGAGGCTCTCGCCCCAGATCTGAACAAAAGCTAAAGAGACGTGGTTAACGAAAACCTAACCGCCGCCCCCGGGGCGCTACAGATATTTCACCAGCGTCAACTGGGCCAGCATCGCCGTCGTCTGGTAGGACGCCTGGAGGTTGGTCTGCAGCTGCAGGATCTGGCTCGCCACCTCCTGCTGCGAGATGCCCTCGGTCTGGTCGACCATGGCCTGCATCGCCGCCTTGGCCTGGGTCTGGCGCGCCGTGGCGTCCTTCATCGTGGTCTGGGCGTTGGCGAACTCGGTCTGGATATCCGAGATCGCCTGCTGGCCGAGCTGCGGCGTCAGGTTGGCGGCGATGCGCTGGCTGAGCGCACCGATCTGCTGCGGAGCATTTGCTCCCGCTGGCGGCGTGTTGACGGCGGCATAGACCGCGGTCTGCTGCACGAGGTTGCGGATCGCGAACTCGTTGCCCTGGGCGCCGAACTGAATGCTCTGCGCCGTGTCGATCCGGATGCTCGCGCTCGACCGCGCCGAGCCGGGACCGCTGTTGCCGGTGTACCAGGCGACGGTGTTGGCCGAACCGTTGACGAGGCTGGTCGCCGACCCCAGCGGCGAGCCGGAGACGCGCAACGGCGGCGTCGGCGCCGTCACGGTGCCGGAGAAGCCGAGCGCCCCGAACGCACCCGCGTTCGAGCTCGACACCGAGAAGCCGGCGGCGTCGTTGGTGCGCAAGGTGATCACGCCGCCGCTGACCGTCGACGGCGTCGACGTGCCGCTGAGCGTATCGATCTTCGACAGCAGCGTCTGCACGCTGTCGCCGACATTGATCTGGTTGTTGCCGTTGGCGCCGGAGGCGACGAAGGTCAGCGTCTGCCCATTGACCGTGATGGTGTCGCCGGTCGCAAAGCTGGTCGCGATCGAGTCGGAGCCCGCCCCGCCCGACAGCAGCGTCGCTCCCGTGATCGGCGCCGGCGTTGCGAGCTTGTTGTTGACCACCGTTCCCGACACGGCGCTCGCCGTGTTGAAGAAGTTGTCACCGGCGACGACCGCCGAGGCGGCGGTCAGCGAGGTGTTGGCCAGCGTCGACAGCGCCGTGTTGAGCGCCGCATTGAGATTGGCGGAGGTGGCCGCCGGCGTGGCGCCGATGGCGAACGTATTGGTCGGCGCCGGCGTCGTGGTGGACGCCGTCAGCTTGATCGATTCCGAGGTGCCGTCGGGCAGCTTGAAGGTGAAGCTGATCTGGTCGCCCGCATTCGGATTGCCGGCGGTGAGATCGACCGAGATGCCCGGGGGCGAGCCGGACGGTCCGGTCACCGTGGCATTGGTCAGCGACGAGGTGACGCCGCTCAGCTTGAAGCCGAACGGCGAGCCGGCGACGTCCTCCGCCAGCGTGATCGGCATCGTGGCCGACGCCGACAGGTTCAGACGCCCGAGACCGTTGAGCCCGAGATCGGCCTGCTGCCGCTCGGCGATGACCTGCTTCAGGCCGGCCTGCGTCGTGGTGCCGTTCAGGATGTCGTCGGCCGATGCGATCGCCGGCCGGTCGGTGGCGCTGCCGGAGAAGATGTAGCGATCGCCGACCTGGGTGTTGAGGATGCCGGTGATGGCCGACAGGTTGGACAGCGCCGTCAATTGTCCCGTGGTCTGGCCGGTGCTGGTCAGGTTCTGCGGCGTCGCCGAGGCGCCACTCTGGACCTGGTCATGAATCTTGGACAGCGACTGCAGCGAGGTATTGACCGCGCCGATCACGGTATTGACGTGGGTCATCGTCAGCGTGAAGGCCGAGATGTTCGAGAGCTGCGCCCGCGCCGCGATCGCGAAGCCTTCGTCGGGGCCCATGCCGGCGTAGTTGTTCGCCTTGACGCCGCTCGAGAGCTGCGTGGAAAGGTCCGCGAGCTGGTTCGAGATGTTCCGCACGGACAGGCCGAGCAGAGAATTTCCGTAGTTGACACTGCTGATCGACATCTTACACGCGCCTCACTAAAATGCCTGGAGCAGGCTCTGCATCATGCTTTGCACGACCGACATGATATGGGCGTTGGCCGCATAGGTGTTCTGGACCTGGATCAGGTTGGACATCTCGCTGTCCATGTTGACCCCCGCCGTGCCCTGGAACTTCTCCTTCAGCGTGCTGACCACGACGGCCTGGCCCTGGCTGAGCTGGGTCGCCAGCGTCGAGGCACTGCCCTGCTGGCTGACGAACTGCTGCAGATAGCCGGACACCGTGCCCTGGAATGGCTGCGCCGCCGAGCCGAGGCCGGTGGTTGGCGAGTAGCTGAAGGTCGCCGAGGTGAGCTGCGCGAACAGGAAGTCCGGTCGCGTCGCGTCGCCGGCCGCGGTCTGCGGCGAGGTCGAATAGGTCGACAGCTTGGTCGGATCGTTCAGCAATGCCGGGTTGACGTTGAGCCGCCCCGCGAGCCCCGTCATCTGCGAGCCGGTCGAGGTGATCGCACCGGTGTAGAGCGCACCGCCGTCAGTGAAAACCGGCAGTTGCGCGTTGCCGCTGGCGAGCGTCTGCACGGTGGTGGTGGCCGAGGCCGCCTTGACCGCCGCCTGGCTGGTGCCGTCATCGGTGATCCGCAGCGTGGTGCCGGAGGGATTGGAAAACTGCAGATGCGCGCCACCGAGCGCGCTGTTGAGCTGCGACACCACCGAGGCCATGCCGAGCGAGAAGTCGACGCCGACATAGGACGGGTTGGCGCCGGAGGCGTTCTTCAGCGGCAGCGCCGCGGGATCGTTGACGTTGACGATCTTGACCTGGCGCTGGACGTTGCTCGAATCCGTGTAGGTCAGGTTGATGGTGTTGCCCGCCAGCAGCCCGCTGGTCGAGACGTCGAAGCCGGCCGGAGGTCCCGCCACCGCGGTACCCGCCGTGGTCTTGTCGGACAGCGCCGAGGCCATCGTCGCCGCGAGCTGGTCGACCTGGGTCTGCGCCTGCACCAGGGTCTGGTCGCGCAGCTTGAGGTCGGCCGCGATCTGACCCGAGTTCAGGAGATTGTTCGACACGACGTCGAGCGACACGCCGTTCGACAGCTTGATGTTGAGCTGCCCGACGCCGGTCTTGGTCGGATCGCTGTTGTAGAGCGAGGTGGCGTCGAGCGTCCCCGGCGACGAGAAGGTGAACTCGGAGCTGAGGCCTGCGCCGACCAGCTGGATGCCCGAATTGGTGAACACGCTCGTGCCGTTGGTCGGATCCGACACGACGCGGATGTCGACATATTTGGCAAGCGTGTTGATCGCGTTGTCGCGCTGGTCCTGCAGGGTCGCCGCCAGCGGGTCGGAGCTGTCGAGGCCCTGCAGCTGCGTGTTGAGCGTCGCGATCTGCTTGATCGCCGCGTTGGCCTGCGTGACCGAATTGCCGATGTCCTGCTCGACATTGGTGCGCAGGGTCTGGATGCCCTTGGTGGTCGCGTTGAGCTGCAGCGCCACGCCCTGCGCCGCCGACAGCGCCACCGACTGCGCCGACTGGTTGCTCGGATTGTTCGACAGCGACTGCAGCGCCGTGGTGAAATTGTTCAGCGCCGTCTCGAGCGTGCCGCTGCCGCCGGGCGTACCGTACACGGTCTGCAGCTGGCTCAGGATGTTGGCCATCTGATTGGCATAGGTCCCACCCGAGGTCTCGGTGCGGAGCTGGTTCTGGACGAACAAGTCGAGCTGACGGTTGACGCCCGTCGTCGTCACCGTCGAGCCGAAGCCGCCGCTGGCGACCTCGATCTGGTTCGGGTTCTGCGCGACGTAGCCGGGCGTGTTCGCGTTGGCGACGTTCGATGAGATGATCGAGAGCGCGGCCTGCGTCGAGCGCAGGCCGGACATCGCGGTGGCGAGGGCAGAACTCAAACCCATGTTCGGTAGCCTTATGTCAATTCAACTGCCACGTCTCAGCGCGATCAGCGCAGCACGTTCAGAAGATCCTGCACCATCGAATTGGCCGTCGTGATCACCTTGGTGTTGGCCGAATAGGCCTGCTGGGTCACGATCAGCTTGGTGAACTCGTCGGCGATGTCGGTGTTGGAGCCTTCCAGCGAGCCGCCCGAGATCTTGCCGGTCGCGCCGATGATGGCCTGGCCGGACTGGTCGGTCGCCTCGTAGGCGCCGCCGTCGAGCGCCTTCAGGTAGTTGGTGCCGTTGAAGTGCGACAGCGTGACCTGCGCCAGGTTGATGGTCTGGCCGTTGGAGAAGGTGCCGGTGACGACGCCGCTGTTGTTGACGGCGACCGACTGCAGCTGGCCGGCGGCGAAGCCGTTCTGATTGATCTGGTTGATCGTCGCCGAGCCGATCGTGCTCGCATATTGCGTCAGCGCGCCCGAGGAGATGTTGAGGCTGACGGTGCCGAGCGTGGTGCCGTCGACCACGACGTTGGGAATGGAGATGTTGGAGGTCGTCGGCGACACGAGCGAGCCGTCGGAGGCGAACGTGAAATTGGTGCCGACGTTCTGCCAGGCCACGGTCGAGCCAGTGGCGCTGGAGTTGGTCTGGTAGAACAGGTTCCAGGTGTCCTTGTGGCCCGTGCCGAGCGTCGAGCTGTCGACCTTGCCCCAGCGCAGCTGCACGTTCACCGGCGTGCCCGACGAATTGTAGGCCGTGACCGCGCCGCCCGAGATCGTCTCGTTGTTGAAGTTGGTGAGATCGTTGCCGATCACGATGCCGGTGCCGGGACTCGCCGTGCGCGTCAGTGCCACGGGTGACGTGAGGCCGAGCGCGGTGAAACCCGGCGAGGCACTGCTCAAGTTCCAGTCCTCGCCGCTGCCGGAATGCAGCGTGATCTTGCCGGCGGTGATGGTCGGCTGCACGCCGGTGACGGCCGCGATCTTCGCCAGCAGCGTGCCGACGGAGTCGCCGACATTGATCTGGGTACCCGAGGCGCCGGAGGCGACGAAGGTGAAGGTGACGACGTCGCCGGCGCTGCCGGTCATGGTGATGGTGTCGCCGGTGGTGAAATTGCTCGAGATCGAGTCGCCGCTGGCGCCGCTCAACAATGTCGAGGTCGTGATCTGCGCCGGCACCTTGTTCACGGCGGTGGCGCCGGTGACGGTGGAGTCGGCGTAGAAATTGGTGCCGACCGGCAGCGGCACGTTGGAGAGGTCGGCCGAGTTGAGGCCGCCGGCCGCGACCAGCGTGCCGGTCGCAGCGTTGCCGCTGGCGGCGGTCTTCGGCTGCGTCGGCAGGTTGGCGGCGTACTGGATTGCGGTGGTCGCCTGCGCCGGCACGAAATTGTTGGCGAATTGCAGCACGGTCGGCACGTTGCCGGTGGCGTTGCCGGTCTTCGGATCGACCGCGACACCCATCAGGTAATAGCCGGCGCCATTGATCAGGTTGCCGTTGGCGTTGAGCTGGAAGTCGCCGCGGCGGGTGTAGTTGGTGACGCCGGTGAAGACCGGCACGTTATCGACGACCGAGGAGGCCTTCTGCACGTTGAAGAAGCCGTCGCCGTTGATCGCCATGTTGGTGGCGACCGAGGACGTCGAGACGGTGCCCTGGGTGGTGATGGTGGCCTTGGCGAAGGCCGTGACGCCGCCGGCATTCTGGCGCGTCGGGTTGGTCGCGTTGGGAATGAGGTCTTCGAAGCTGGTGCCGATTCCCTTGTAGCCGACGGTCGACGCGTTCGCGATGTTACCGGAAATATTCTGCAGCGCGAATGATTGAGCGGACAGACCGCTCACCGAAGTGTTCATCGCGTCGAAGATACCCATACCAATCTCTCCACTGTGATGCCGGTGGCGGGTCGGCCCGCACCGCGTTTCGTGGAGAGCTGTCGCAATCGCTGTGCCAGATGCGAAAATGCTGTGAAATCAGCGTGTTGGAAAACAACAACGTAAAAAAAGCGGCGTCAAAACTGGTGAACAATTGCCGAGCCGGCAGTTCTTGCCGGGCCGGACGCGCCAAATCGCGCTCCGGCACGGCCGCTCGTCACGGCTGCCGGCGCGTCCTGAAGACCCCCATCGAGCCTTGAACGGACGAGCCGGAATATCCTGGCGCAAATTCCTGTCAGGTCGACGACGGATTTGCCGGGTGGAACGTGAGCGAGAGCCCGTCCATGCAGTAGCGCAGGCCGGTCGGCTTGGGGCCGTCGTCGAACACATGGCCGAGATGGCCGCCGCAGCGGCGGCAATGCACCTCGGTGCGGACCATGCCGTAGGTCTTGTCCTGGCGGGTCGCCACGGCATTGTCGAGCGGCTTGAAGAAGCTCGGCCAGCCGGTGCCGCTGTCGAACTTGGTGTCGGAGGAGAACAGCGGCAGGTCGCAGCCGGCGCAGGCGAAGGTGCCCTTGCGATGCTCCTTCAGCAGCGGGCTGGTCCAGGGCCGCTCGGTGCCCTCCTCGCGCAGGATCTCGTATTGCTGCGGCGTCAATTGCGCGCGCCACTCGGCCTCGGTCTTCTCGATCTCGAACTTCTCGGCGGCGCGGGCCGGCGCGGAACCGCCGAGCCAGCGCAGGGCGGAGAAGCCGAACAGTCCGGCGGCGGTGGTGAACATCATGCGGCGGTCGATCATGGACGTCTCCGTGCGGTGATGGGTTACCGGATCTACGGACGGGATCCCGCGAAGTTACGTCGGGCGCGGGCGCGACGGCTCACTTTCTTGCGAGGTGTCAGCCCTCCCCGGCGTCGGGACGGTGGTTCAGATCGGACGGCTGCGGCCGCAGCGGCAGCCGCGAGCCGGGCCGCTCGGCCGCCCGGCGCCGCGCTTCGGCCGCCCTGATCTCGCGCACACGCTCCTGCGCGCGGACGCGCTCGCGGTGCCGCGCCAGCGTCCCGGCCGCGGCGGCGCGGCCCCGGATCCACAGATTGACGACATGGCCGGCGACCCGGCCGCTGACGCCGCCGGCCCAGACCAATTCGAACGGCGAGAACAGCTTCCAGCGGTCGTCGCCGGCGAGGATCGCCTGCGCGATCAACTGCCCGGCCATCGCCGAGGTGTTGAGCCCCTGCCGGCCGAAGCCGCTCGCAACCCACAGGCCTTTGCGGAGCTGGCCGATCTGCGGCATGCCGTGCACGGTCTGGCCGGTGACGCCGCCGAAGGTCTCGGCGATCTCGACGCGGCCGAGTTGCGGGAACACCGTGCGGATCCGGCGCTGCAGCGCCGCGGCAAATCCGCTGGGCCGGGCGTCCCAGGTCGTCTCCGGGCTCGCCCACATCAGCCGGTCGCCGTCGACGACGCGGAAATGATCGATGCCGTCGGTGTCGCTGACCGAGCCCCGGAAGGCGATCGCATCAGCCAGCCGCTCGCCGAGCGGCGCGGTGACGCCGCCATAGCGCCACACCGGCAACAGCGTATCGGATAGCTTCTGCAGCGGCGCGCCGAGATGGATGTTGCCGGCCAGCACGATGTGCGAGGCGCGCATCCGCGCCGACGGCGTCACGATGCGCTTGCGCACGCCCGACGCGTCGATGCTGACCACCGGCGTGTCCTCGAAGATCCTTGCCCCGGCCCGGTGCGCGAGCCGCGCCAGCGCGTGAACGTACCTGCGGCCGTCGAGTTGGAACGCCTTGGGGTAATGGACGCCATGGAAGTAGCGGTCGGTCTTGAGCTCGGTCCTGACGCGCTCGACCTGCCAGCCCTCGACCTCGGTGTCGAAATCCTCGTGCAGCATCTGGAGGCGGCGGATCAAGGCGTCGCCGGCGTCGACATTCGAGACTTCGAGCGCGCCTTCGCTGAGTCCGATGCCCGGCATCGCCGCGGTGGCCTGGGCGCGGATGAACTCGGCACCGGACCAGGACAACGCCCATAGCGCCCGGGCATGCGCGAGCCCGACGCGCTCGATCAGATCCGGCAGCGGCAGGTCGAACCCGGGCATGACCGTCCCGATCATGTGACCGGATGCGTTCCATCCGACCTGGCGGCCTTCCAGCACCGCGACGCTCGCCCCCTGCCGGGCCGCGCACAACGCCACCGTCAAGCCGGCCAATCCCGCCCCGACGACGCAGACGTCGACATCGAGGTCGAAATTCAGCCTGGTGCGGCCGTGTGCACCTGCGGCATCCGCGTCATCGTTCACGCTTGTGGAAGTCTCGCTCATGGCGTTTTCTTAGCGAACCCTGCGCCGGACGTCATGACGCTTTTAATGGCGATAAAGAGACGTGGTACAGGCTGACCCAGCCTGAACGATTCGAGACGGAATTCCATGCGCCGATTGATGCTGCTGCGCCACGCCAAGACCGAGACTGACGCGCCGACCGGCCGCGACCAGGACCGCCGTCTCGACGAGCGCGGGCACCAGGATGCCGCCATGATCGGCGATTTCATCGCCAGCCACCCGCCCGCGCCGGAGCTGGTGCTGGTCTCGACCGCGGTTCGGGCGCAGCAGACCTGGGACCTCGCACTTGCGGCAATGAAGGACCGCGTCCCGGCCCCGCAGGTCGAGACCGTTCCCGAGCTCTACGGCGCCGAGCCGATGCAGATGCTGCATCACATCCGGCTCGCGGCAGCGCATGATCCGAAGCAGCTCCTGCTCGTCGGACACAATCCGGGCATGCACGAGCTGGCGCTGGCGCTGACCGGCGAGGGCGATTCCGAGGCCCGCCACGAGCTGATGCGCAACATGCCGACCGCGGGACTCGCGGTGCTCGATTTCGACACCGACGATTGGGGCGATATCAGCTTCACCCGCGGCCATCTCCTGAGGTTCGTCACGCCCAAGCTGCTCAAGCACGGCTCGGTCGATTGACAGGCAGGTCGGGTCCGGCGCGTAATGCCGGCGGACAGAGAGGAGGACCTTCGATGTTCAACTCGATTCTGGTGCCGATCGATCTGGCCGACACCGACCTCGCCAAGCCGGCCATCGCCACCGCGGCCACGCTGGCGCAGACTTGGAGCGGCACGGTGCATCTGCTCAACGTGATGCCGATGACGCCGGTGATGCTCGCCGAATACGTCCCGGCCGATTTCGATGCGCAGCAGCGCGAGACCGCCGAGGAAGCGCTGTCGATCGTGGCGCGCGAATCCGGCATCCCGGCCGAGCGCATCAGTTACACGGTACGCCAGGGCGGCATCTATCACGAGATCCTCGAGGAGGCGGCCAAGGTCAACGCCGACCTGATCGTGATGACCTCGCACCGCCCGGCGATGCGCACCTACTTCCTCGGCAGCAATGCCGGGCATGTCGTGCGCTACGCGAAGTGCTCGGTGCTGGTGGTGAGGCCGTGAGTGGCGGCCTCCTCCAACGCATACTGCGCGTAGAACAATTCCCTCTTCGCAGCTATTGCTATCGCATTGGGTGTTTCTCGATCCTATTGCCCGACCGAAATGCGGACTGAGGACACTCTCATGAGATGGCCTCTGCCTTATCCAAGGCGCGGTGACGTATTGGGTATTCTGTTCATCCTCGCTCTGCTTTGCCTTCTCGTTTCCAGCTTCTACTGGTTTCCGAATTCTAAGCCGAATACCGGATTTGGTCCGGATTGGGATTGCACTCCTGTCCCCAATGGCCAACCGATCTGCATCAAAAAATTGAGTCATTGAACTTGGTTCGCGACAAACACCACAGTGCGTAGGGTGGGCAAAGGCGCGTCCGAGACAGCCTGTTTGTCCGTGCTATCTGAACGCGCCGTGTCCACCGTCTTGCGCGAAAAGTTGCTTGGTGGGCACAACATCGCGTGGCTTGCGCCACACGACGTCTTTGCCCACCCCACGGACTCACTCAGCCGGCGGCACCGGTGACGAACCCTTCGCTCCAAGCGTCCCTATCGACTACATATTCGTCGACAACGAAACAATCGGGATAGTCGCGAAAGCCCTCGAATTGAAGCTTGCGCTTTCTTGCGGCATCCGCCTCGGCAGCGCTGCTGTAAACCCCAATGAGCTTGTTATCGGTATCGTTCTCGTCGAGAGCATCATCGCGTGGTCGGGCGGTACGCATTGATATGCCTGCTTCGTTTTTCAACATGCCTAGGCTGACGAATTACCCAACGGGTCGAAGGCACCGTCCCCAAAACGACGACTCCCGATCAAGCCCGCGAGCGGACATCCTCGTCGCCGCCCGAAGACCCCCCATAAGATTCAAACGCGACATTCGACCAGTGGCATGATACGGATGGGACGCAAATTGGTGCTATCTGGCACGAGACAAGATGCCACTAAAGCCCGCTATTATCTATGACGTTGCGGCTGATACTCCGTCCATAAAGAAGGCCATTGGCCCGAAGCTGGCCAAGCAATTCTCTGCGAACCCTCAAGTGCGCAGATATGCCGTTGTCCTGAAATTCCCTGATGGGGTCGTGACCAGCCGCGCGATTTCTCACACGCTGAGGAAAATTCCAGCTCCTCGCGGTCCAACGTTACTTGCGGGCGAAGACTTTACGGTCGAAGCGACTGCGATCGCCAAGCTGGAAGGTTGCGACATAGTTTGCGTACGCGAGTTTGGCTGGACCGATGAGGCTTATGCCTCCATCCGCGTGCGCTCCTGACACGAGAGGCTTCTGCTTCGCAATGCGCGTTAGCATTCCGCGAGTGACCCCGTCACGGCCACTCCGCGATGAAGCCCTTCGCCTTGTACGGCGCGATCTTGTCCCATTCGCTGAGCACGCGGCGGCGGAACTCCGGATGGGTGTGCCACAACTGCCGCGGTACGCCGAAGCTATCGACCGTCAGCAGCATCTTCTCGACTTCGGGCCAGTGGCGCTGCAGGGTCATCGCGTAGCGCCGAGCGGTCCAGCTGTTGCCGAGGCAGATCACGCTGCCGACATTGGCGAGGCCGAGCGCGGCGTCGATCACCGGCAGAGCGAACGCGACGTTCTCGCCGGTATTCGTGGCGTGGTGCTCTTCGAGGATGCGCTCGGCCGGAATGCCGCGCCCCACCATGGCGGCCTTGATCAGCGTACACTCCGAAAGATCAGCGCCCGGCGTGATCCCACCGCTGACGATGGCGTGGCGGAAGTAGCCTTGCTGCCACAGCTTCACCGCCGTCTCGGCACGCAGCTCCTCGTCGACGCGGGTCCCGAACACGAACAGGAGATCGGCCGGCCGCAGCGGCGTATCGGCGAAATGCCGCGCGTTGACCGCGGCGATCTCGGCGTCATCCGGTCTGCGCAGCGCGCGATCCTGCATCGGTCCTCTCCGAAGGCGACTCGCTCAGTCTGGCATGGCGCGCGAAATCTGCATGATCACATTCGGTGACCGGCGATGAGGTTGCGTGATCACGGCAGCAGCGCGGCCGGAATCTCCGTGAACGTGTAGCTGCGCGGCCTGTTGCGGGTGATGAAGCCGCCGACATACCAGGCGAACAGCGCGGCGAAGCCGATCAGGAACAACGCGCCCGACCATTCGGCGATGACGAGCGCGCGCACCAGAAGCCCGGCCATCGCCACGGCGAGCAGCGCAATCGCGGCGAGCGCCGCGCCGTAGGTGAAGCGGCCGAGGCCCGCAGTCAGCCGCGCGTTGCTGCCGCTGAAGGCGAGCCGCGCATGCAGGCCGAGGATGAAAGCACCATAGGCCTCGCTCTGCGGCGCCATCAGGGCCGCCGTCTGCCACGAGACGGAGATGATGCTGAGGCGGCGGCCATCGCGATGGGTGATGTCGGCCCGAAAACGCCTCGCCTGCATCGACACCGGTCGGTAGGACAGCCGGATCGCGGCGATGTCGGCGTAAGGCCACAGGCCGGTGCGGCCGGCGAACCGCCACGACAGGCCCTGCCCCGTGAGCTCGAACTGCTGCGCGGCCCCGATCAACGACGCCTTGTAGGCGTAGCGGATCGCGTCATGGCCTTCTGTGGTGATGTCCTGGGAAATGGATCGGTCCTGTTGCGTGTGGCGCGCGCCTTATCCTACAAACGGAGCATGAGCGAAACGATCTATTTTCCGCGCCACCTGATCCTGGCCGGGGCGATGGCCGCCGGCGTGCTGCTGGCGCTGGCGGTGCACATGCTCGGCGCCCGCTACGGCCTCGATCTCGGCGGCCTGTGGCAGACCGAGAGCGGCGCCTTCATGCCGGCGGGATCGGCGATCGCCTGGTGGCTGATCGCCACCGTCGGCTTCTCCTCGGGCTATTTCATCGCCAACATCATGCACAGCGCGGTATCGGGCGAGATCCCGCAGCGGATGCGCAACTTCCTGGTCGTGGTCGGCGTGCTGATGCTGGCCGGCATCGGCCAGGCGATCTCCGGCCCGAGCCCGGTGCCGTCGGCCTCGGGTGTGCTGGCCGGCCTCGCCGCGCTCTGCCTCGGCGCCCTGATGGCGTTCTGCGGCGCCAATTTCGCGTTGCGTAAGAGCTGACGCGTGGCATCCGGATGCGACGACGCCGCGCGGGATGTCCGCGCGGCGTTTTGTCTCATCGGCAGGTGACGCGATCAGCTCGCGGCGCGCAGATTGACGCTGGTCTCGGCGAGCTTGGTCAGCTTCATGTCGGTCGCCTTCTCCTCGTCGAGCGTCTTCTGCAGGACGGCGGCACAGTCGCTGCGGCCGAGTTGCTTGGCCCAGGCGATCAGGCTGCCATAGCGGGTGATCTCGTAGTGCTCGGCCGCCTGGGCGGCGTTGATCAGCGCTGCGTCCAGCACCGCCTTGTCGTCGACCTCGCCGGCGACCTCGTCGGCCTCCTCGATGATGCCGTCGATCGCCGGACAGTCGACCGCCTTGGCCGCGATGCCGTGCATCTTGAACACCTGTTCGAGACGCGTCACATGCGTCTTCGTCTCATCGAGATGGGTCAGAAAGCCCTGCTTGAGCTTCTGATCCGTCGCCTTGTCCGCCATCTTCGGCAGCGCTTTGACGAGCTGGTTCTCGGCGTAATAGATGTCCTGCAGCTGATGAACGAACAGATCGTTCATCGTCTTGATGTCCTTGGTGAACAGTCCCATTTGTTTCACGTCCTCTCGGTTCGGAACATGGCAGGTCCCTCCCCTGACCGATCGTCGCCATGTTCGCTGTGCGCTAACCGGCGGCTACGGCGGTTGTTCCGGCGTGCCGCCCCTGCCGAACCGGTCGCAGGGACGAGGGTTCTCGTGAACCGCGCGGGCGACCAGTTGGACCGAATTGAGGCGGACGGGCCACCAGCTATGTGACCGGAGTGTGACAGACCTGCGCCGCATGGGTCGGAGCTGAGCTGTGTCAAGGACTGCACAAGGCGCGCATTTTAGCATAAGGAACAAGCTGTCACGAATTGCCCGCCTATCGATCAATGGTTTCGCCTCTTTTCCAAGATCTAGTACCGCCCCGCCGGGAGGATGAATGCAGCGCCTGCTGACCACGCTTGGGCGTGGCTTCAAGAAATGGATCGGCTGGAAGCGGCTGGGGATTGCAGCGAGCCTTGCGATCATCGCCTTCGCGATCACGACACTCGTGCGCACGCTGAAGGGCGTCGATGCCGGCGTCATCCTGACCGCGCTCACCGAAATCCCGCCCGGTCACATCGCCCTCGCGGCCTTGTGTGTGGTCGGCGCGTTCTGCACGCTGACCTTCTATGACTATTTTGCACTGCGAACAATTGGCAAGAAACACGTGCCCTATCGCATCGCGGCGATGAGCGCCTTCACCAGCTATTCGATCGGCCACAACATCGGCGCCACCGTGTTCACCGGCGGCGCCATCCGGTTCAGGATCTACTCCGACTACGGCCTGTCCGCGATCGACGTCGCCAAGATCTGCTTCCTGTCAGGCCTGACCTTCTGGCTCGGCAATCTGTTCGTACTCGGCATCGGCATGACCTTGCATCCGGCCGCCGCCACCGCGATGGACCAGTTGCCCCCGGCGGTGAACCAGCTGATCGCGATCGGCATCCTCGGGGCGATCTTCGCCTATCTCGGCTGGCTGACCGCCGGCAAGAACCGGCGCCAGCTCGGCCAGAACGGCTGGAAGGTGGTGCTGCCCTCGGCGCAGCTCACGCTCGTGCAGATCCTGATCGGAGTGGTCGACCTCGGCTTCTGCGCGCTGGCGATGTACCTCCTCGTCCCCGCCGCTCCGCCGATCGATTTCCTGTCGCTGTCGGTGGTGTTCATCCTCGCCACCCTGCTCGGCTTCGCCAGCCACGCGCCCGGCAGCATCGGCGTGTTCGATGCCGCGATGCTCGTGGCGCTGCCGCAGTTCGGCCGCGAGCAGTTGCTGGCCACCCTGCTCGTTTTCCGCGTGCTGTATTTCGTGATCCCGTTCGCGACGGCGATCTCCATCATGGGCATCAGGGAACTCTGGCTGAACGTCGTGAAGCCGTGGCAGGAGCGGCGCCGGCTGAACTCAGCCTGCGAGGACGAGGTCGCCGCCAAGCGCGCCGCGGCCACGGCGCCCGCCGCGGTTCCCCAGCGCATCAAGCGCCACTCCCAGCGCTGAGCAGCAATCGTCTCGCGGATGACGCGACGGTTCGACCCTCGACCGGTTGAACTCGCGTGCGATCCTCTTATTTCCGCCCCATCGCTGACGTGAATCCTTGCGCATGACCCGAATGCCCCTTCGTCCGCTGCTCGCCGCCTGCGTCCTGGCCGGCCTGCTCGCCCCTCTCGCCGCCACCGAGGCGGCCGCGCAGTTCGGCGCAGCGCCGCTGCAGATCAGCTGGGAGGTGCGCAACCGCTTCCGTCTCTTCCGGGAGGAGCGCGACTTCCTGCTGCATACCGAGAGCACGCGCGACCGCTCCATCCTCGCCGCCGAGCAGGCGTTGGCGGTGCAGAGCGACGGCCGCGGCTGGGCCCGGAACGTCGTCAACCGGCTCTGCATCGACCTCGCCGGCCGCATCAACGAGCCGTGCACGCGCGACAACGTCAAGGAAAGCTATCTCACGCCGATCGACCATCCGGTCACGGTGCGCCTGACCGGCCCGGTCCCGGTCGGCGCCACCTGCGCGTGGTCGTTCGACGACGGCGACGGGCCGCAGACCTCGACATTCGACTGCGCCGAACCGGTCAACCTGCGCGTCCGCTACGGCCGCCAGACCGTCGCATCCGTCGATGTCGCCAGCCCGGAAGGCACGCAGCAGGTGTCGACGGGAATCCAGGTCCGCGACGTCCTGATCGCCGGCCTCGGCGACAGCATCGCCTCCGGCGAGGGCAACCCGGACCGCCCGATCGCGCTCGCCGACGAGGGCTTCTGCTTCCGCTCCTATCTCGGCGGTCCGACGGCGCAATATTATCGGCCGAGCCGGGCCGGCTTCAGAGGCGGCCGCGCCTGCGAGGCGCCGGACACGCTGCAGAACTGGCAGAAGCACAGCGCGGTCTGGCTCAACGCCGCCTGCCATCGCTCGCTCTACAGCTACCAGACCCGGACGGCGCTGGCGCTCGCGGTGCGCTATCCGCACGTCGCGGTCACCTACCTGCCGCTCGCCTGCACCGGCGCCACCATCGCCGACGGCCTCTTCGGCAGCCAGCGCGCGCGCGAATGCACGCCGGGCCGCGCCGCGACCACCTGCGCCGGCAGCGTCAACGGCCAGCTCGGCGAGCTGCGCGAGGCGCTGACCGCGGCCAAGCGTCGCCAGCCGGACCGCAAGCTCGATCTAATTCTGCTGTCGATCGGCGCCAACGACATCAACTTCTCCGGTCTCGTCGCCGACGTCATCGTCGATACGCCGACCGAACGCACGCTGTTCAAACGCTCAGGCGTGATCGGCTCGGTCGAGGAATCGCGCAGCGAGCTGGCGCGCGACCTGCCGCAGGGTTTTGCCAAGCTACGCGAGGCGCTGAAGCCGCTGGTCGGCGACCTCTCGCACGTCATCTACACTTCGTACGGCAACCCGGCACTGAGCGGCCCCGGCACGCCCTGCCCCGGTGGTCCGGCCGGTTTCGATATCCACCCATCGTTCAATGCCAATCCGCAGCGGCTCGCCAAGGTCGCGGGCTTCGTCGAGAACGAGTTCCTGCCGTCGCTACGCGGGCTGGCGCAATGTACCGCGGGAGTCCTGTGCCGCGATCCGCAGGCCGACCGCATGACCTTCGTCGATGCGCATCAGGCCGCGTTTGCCGATCACGGCTTCTGCGCCCGCTCGACGCAGGATCCGCCGTTCGACCGCGAATGCTTTTCGGCCGACGGCGCCAGCTTCGATCCGAACATCGTCAGCGCCGCCAACGAGCCGCTGCTGTGCGGCCGCGGCGCCAGCGAGTATCGTCCCTATCTGCCGCGCGCGCGCTGGATCCGCGATGCCAACGACAGCTACTTCTCGGCGATGACCTATCCGCAAGGGCTGCCGGCGGCGATGCAGCCCTCCGACATCCACGATGCGAGCTGGGGCGTGCTGTCCGCGGTCTATGGCGGCGCCGTGCATCCGACGGCGGAGGGCCATGCCGCGATGGCCGACGCCGCCTTTCCGGCCGCGGCGCAAGTGCTCAACCTCGATGCGGCCGAGCCCAACGTCACCAGCCAGCCGCTGCCGCCGGCGGGCGTGGTGAGGCAGTAGTCGGCCATTCGGGTAGGGATCGCAGAGGAAGAACGGCCTGAAGCGCTCCGCTCCGCACACCGTCTTTCGGGACGCCCCTCCGTGAGCGGGCGCTCAGGAACAAAGGCTGTGGGGCGGCGAGATCGCGGGCCTCACGGTGGGTTGGGAGCGGATGGAGAGCCGGGCCGCCTCGAAAGAACGTGTCGGCCTCGACGTCCCAACGCTCAGCGCGCAAATCGACGCCGACCACCGCCAAGCGATCCTGATTGTCCTTGTACCCAATATGGGTTGTTCACGCACATGGCCGCGAGGCCCCGGCCTGCCCTTCGACACTGGTCCCAGGACGTATAGGTGCATTCGACATAGGTGCTACCACCCCATTCCCACCTTTGTAGGCAGACAGGATAATTGGAATCATAGGTTTGAGCAGCGGCGATCGGGATCATGGAGATGGCCGCGCTCCCCGCGATGATCCAACGCAGCATCAGCATCGCTCCCTCGTCGAATTCCGACCGCTGCGGCCAATGGTCTCACGATCACCGGCAAGCAACGCCCAGATGATCATGGAGACCTTGTCCTCGACCACGCGGTTGATCTGGATCAAGCTCTTCGCCGACGCGGTGTCCGAGATCGCGATCCCTTGTCGGCCAGGAGCGAGGACGGTCGCAGTTCGGAAGCAGTCTACTTGACTGCAGCCGGCTTCTTCATCATCGGAGGCGCCTGCTTGGTGGCGGGGCCGGTTGCCGTCGTCGCCTGCGAGGGCAGATATTTGGCGAGGATGGCCGGATCGATCTGCGCCATGTTGCTATCCGGCAGGCGGGTCCAGGTCTCGTCCTTGCCAAACAGCGAGATGCCGAGATAGCCGTGCAGGATCAGCGTCTGCCCGTCAGGACTGACCCGCATATTGGCCTTCCAGATGTTGCCGTCGCGCGGATTGAGCACGTTGCCGCCTTCGTATTTCAGGCCCTCGCGCTTCATGTCGCGCACGAAGGAGATGCCGAGCACAGGCGCATTCTTGCGGTCATCGCTGCACTTCGAACAGACCTCGTTCGGATTGTCGCCGGGACGCGGAAACGTCTTGGCGATCACGCCCTCGAACACGCCGTCGTGGTCGATGAAGAGAAACCAGCCGACGGGCCTGCCATCCTCGACCTTCTGCCACAGACCGGCCGCGGTCGGCTCAGCCGCGAGCGCAGGCCGCGTCAGCAGAGCACCGGCAACGACGAGCGCGCCGATCGCGAGCTTCGTCACACCAGGCACCAGCCGAAGTCGGGGAAACGCATTGCGCATCATCATCTCACCTTGACCAAGTCACAAAATGAATGGCCGCACAGTACGGCCGTTTCATGCATCGTTCCAGCCCCATAACAGGTCTGGCGCGCCGGTGAAACCGGCACGCGCAGGAAACATTTCTTCACATTTGAGTTGGTCCGGCGGCGGAAGGTTCCATACCGCCGACAAATTAGTTGACGCCGAGCTTCTTCTGCAGGCTCGACGACGACGTCGTGTACTGGAACACCAGCCGCTTCTCCGGATACACGTAGCGGTGCGCCTTCTGCGCCATCAGCGCGCCCTCGTGGAAGCCGCACAGGATCAGCTTGATCTTGCCGGGATAGGTGTTGATGTCGCCGATCGCGAAGATGCCGGGCACGGAGGTCTCGAAGGCAGAGGTCTCGACCGGAATGAGATTGTGCTCGAGCGCGAGGCCCCACTCGGCAACCGGACCGAGTTTCATCGTCAGTCCGAAGAATGGCAGCATCATCTCGCAGGGGACGGTCTCGACCGCGTTGTCGTTGCCCTTGATCGTCGCAGCCGACAGCCGGCCATTGGCGCCTTCGAGCGCCGTCACCTGGCCGATGCGCAGATCCATCTTGCCGCCGGCGACGAGCGCGCGCATCTGCTCGACGCTGTGGGGCGCGGCACGGAAGTCGTCGCGGCGATGAACGAGCGTGATGCGCTTCGCGATGGGGTGCAGGTTGAGCGTCCAGTCGAGCGCGGAGTCACCGCCGCCGACGATGACGACATTCTTGTCGCGGAACTGCTCCATCTTGCGCACGGCATAGAATACCGAGGTGCCTTCATAGGCCTCGATGCCCGGCACCGGCGGGCGCTTGGGCTGGAACGAGCCGCCCCCGGCCGCGATCACCACGACCTTGCACTCGAACACCTTGCCGGCATCGGTGGTGACGCGAAAACCGGGATCGCCGATCTTTTCGACCTTCTCGACCATCTCGCCGAGATGGAAGGTCGGACTGAACGGCTTGATCTGCTCCATCAATTGATCGGTGAGACCCTGCCCCGTCACCATCGGCACGCCGGGAATGTCGTAGATCGGCTTCTCCGGATACAGCTCGGCGCATTGGCCGCCGACCTTGTCGAGGATGTCGATCAGATGCGCCTTGATGTCGAGCAGCCCCAGTTCAAAAACGGCAAACAGTCCGCAAGGGCCCGCGCCAA
Organism: Bradyrhizobium sp. SZCCHNS1050; assembly: GCF_032484785.1. Lineage (NCBI taxonomy): Bacteria > Pseudomonadati > Pseudomonadota > Alphaproteobacteria > Hyphomicrobiales > Nitrobacteraceae > Bradyrhizobium > Bradyrhizobium sp. SZCCHNS1050. The sequence goes on from NZ_JAUETR010000001.1 coordinate 311,963, forward strand.
TGATCAGCACATCGGTCTTGATCGCTTCGCTCATGTCGCTCTTCTCGTTGGAGGCGCCGCTCGACGGATGGCGGCAGATGGCGGTTCCGAATTTGTAGCCAACGGGGTGGTCGCAGGGAAGGCACAAAAGCCGCCCCTGGCTCGCGCGCGGCTTGCAGCGGTGGGCTTAGCCGGGTTTGAAGGGGACATGAATGATGGAGATCAATCGGTGACAGAGACGGCCCGCCGCGACCACGCGCCACGCCTGGAGGACTTTCCCTATCGGCTGACGGACAATGTCCGCTTCGGCGACCTCGATCCCAACCAGCACGTCAACAATGCTGTCTACGCGACCTACTTCGAGACCGGCCGGGTGACCTTGATGAAAGACCCGCGCCATGGCCTGACCCAGGACGGGCTGGCCTGGATCATGGTGCGGCTGGACATGCATTTCCGGGCCGAGCTGCGCTGGCCGGGCACGATCGAGCTGGGACTGGGGGTCGTAAGGCTGGGGCGCACGTCGGTGACCTGCGAGCAGGTCGTGTTCTCGGACGGGCGCTGCGTGGCGTCGGCCACCGCGGTCATGGTCCTGATCGACGAGGTGACGCGCAAACCGGCGCCGCTGACGCCGAATCTCATTGCTGCGCTACAGCCGTGGGTCCGCCGCGGCATGGCGATCGCGCCGCCGGCATAGGCCTGGCGGCGATCAGCCGAAGCGCGGCGATGAGGGCGCGAGACGAACGGTCAGGCCTGACGCTCGGGGGTGGAGACGACGAGGCCGTCGAGTTCGTCGGAGACCTTGATCTGGCAGGAAAGACGGGAATTCGGCCGGACATCGTAGCCGAAATCGAGCATGTCCTCTTCCATCGGGGTCGGCGGGCCGACCTTCTCGCGCCAGGCTTCGTCGACATAGACATGGCAAGTCGCGCAGGCGCAGGCGCCGCCACATTCGGCCTCGATGCCGGGAATGGCGTTACGGATCGCCGCTTCCATCACGGTCGCGCCGTTCTCGATCTCAACGGTTCTGGATTCGCCGGTATGGTCGACAAAGGTGATCTTGGCCATGTGTGCTCGTGCTGCGCAGGGAATGAGGTCGGGCTGTCCTATAACGGACCGCTCCGCTCCGCGCTAGTGCTGCCGCCGGCCGCTCAGGCCGCGCCGAGCATCTCCGAAATCGCCGCGCGGGCCTGCGCGATCGCCGTGCCGAGCCAGGCCAGCGCATCGGCCGGGTCGCCCGCCCGCAGCGCCGCTTCGAGCCCTTCCGCCGCGTCGGCGACGTCGAGCGCGCCGACGGCGCGGGCCGAGCCCTTCAGCGTGTGGGCGACGGTGGCAGCATCCTCGGGCAGCACCTGCAACCGCTCCAGCAGGCGGACGGCCTGGCTGGAGAACATGGCGAGCACCTCACGCTCGAGCGCGCTGTCGCCGAGCGTCATCCGGCGCAGCAGGTCCAGGCTGATCGGCCCGTCGTCGGGAACCAGCGGGGGCGAGGGCATCCATTCGATCCGTGAAAGGTCGGGAATCATGGCGGCAATCCGGTCCGGCGGGCGCGCCGCGCGCGCCTGTGGTAAGCCAAGCACGACAATGGTTAATGCATTGTTACCGGCCCAATTGCCGCGGGTTTGCCGCGATTTGGGCCCGGCTCTGCCCCAATCACGGCAGAAACGGGAATTCGCAGAACTTCTAGAGTGTTAACGGCGGCTGCTGTTAACGATGATTAAGAATCTCTTAACCACGGCCATTTCTTTCAACAGGCACAGCCAATAGGATGATGCCCGGATGGAGTGGGTCACCTGGCGGAATTTGCCACCCCTGGTGCCTGCGAGGGATGACGTCCGGTTCGAGCGTTGCGAGAGGGCACTCGTACGCGGCTCGCCGGATCGAAATTAAGACGAGGGCTCGGACTCAACATGGCGAACACTCCGAAAAAGGTCAAAGACCCGACTGAAGTTGCGCTGTCCGCCATTCAGGAGGCTTTGAACATCAGCGATTCGTCCGCGCCCACGGACTCGCAGAGCTCGGTCCACGCCGACGGGGCTCCGCCCGTCATGCCGAACGGCGTGTCCAGTCTGGATTCGTTCGACTCGCGTCCGGGCATCGACCGCAGCAGCCTTGACGAGATCGAGCCGCCGCCGCTCGCCGCGCGCCGCCCGGCCAACGACGACCGCGAGACCATCGGCCAATTGCTGCAGGCGATCCAAAAGGGCCGCCCGTCACGCGGCGTCTACACGCTGGCAACCGCCTTTGCAGGCATCTGGATCGTCGGCTGCGTCCTGCTGACCATCGGCTTCCTGCCCGCTTTGCAGACCCTGATCGGCCAGAGCGGCGGCGTGCTGGTCATGGCAGGCCTCGCCGCAGTGTTCTTTGCCCCGGTTCTGCTGTTTTATTTCCTCGCGAGCCTCGCTTGGCGCGGCCAGGAGCTGCGCATGATCGCGCAGTCGATGGCGCAGGTCGCGATCCGATTCTCCGAGCCGGAAGGCGCCGTCAGCGATTCCATCGTGACCGTCGGCCAGGCCATCCGCCGCGAGGTCGCGGCGATGGGCGACGGCGTCGAGCGCGCGATCGCGCGTGCCGGCGAGCTCGAGATGCTGGTCGCCAACGAGGTTGCGGCGCTCGAGCGCGCCTACAGCGACAACGAGGTCCGCATCCGCGCCCTTCTCCAGGACATCGCCCATCAGCGCGACAACCTCGTGGGCCAGGCTGAGCAGGTCCGGAGCGCCATCTCGGGCGTCCAGATCGACCTTCGCCACGACATCGCGCTGATCTCGGACGCGATCGCCTCGCGGGTCGACGAGGTCGCCAAGAGCATCACCGGCGCGCTGGAAGAGCGCGGCGCCCACATCACGGCCGCGCTCGGCAACGCCGGCGACAACATGATCCTCGCGCTCGGCGAGCGCGGCGGCGATCTGCTCGACCGGCTCGAAGAGGCCAGCGCCGAGACCACCCGCGCCGTGCTCGACGCCTCGGAGCGGCTCACCACCAGCCTCAATTTCAAGACCGGCCACGTCCACGACGAGTTCGCCGACCTGTCGGACCGAGTCCACGAGATGCTCAACGAGCGCATCGACCGCATCACCAGCGAGTTCGAGCAGCGCACGGCGGCCATCGTCGACGGCATCTCGGTGCGAACCGAGCAGGTTCACGACCAGCTCAAGGCGTCCGGCGAGTCCCTCCTGCTGGAGCTCGAGCTGCGCAGCGGCGATCTTGTCACCAAGATCGACGAGGCGAGCCAGCGCATGTCCGGCCACATCGTCACGTCAGGCGAGAAGGCGAGCGAGTCGCTCGATGCGACCGTCAATTCGCTGGTCGCCAAGGTCGTCAGCCAGACCGAGAGCACGCACGACACGCTGTCGATCCAGATCAGCGCCTTCGACGAGCTGGTGAAGAACCAGGGCACCGAGCTCGCCGAGCGCTTCGCACGCGACAGCTCGACGCTGGGCGCGCTGATCACCCGGCACATCACCGAGTTCGACCGCACGGTGAAGACCTATGGCGGCGAGATCGTCGAGCGCATGGGCCAGCGGACCCAGGAAATCTCCGACAATCTCAAGTCCTATGTCGATACGTTCGATACGCGGCTGTCGTCCAACAGCGGTGAGATCACGGCGACGCTGGATCAGCGGCTGAACCAGTTCGAGACCAATCTGCAGGCCCGCATCACCACCCTCGACACCTCGCTCGATGCGAAGATCAAGACCTTCGACGACAGCGTCGAGGGCCGCCTCAAGTCGCTCGAGGAGAACTTCGACAACCGCGCGACCTCGGTCACCTCGACGATCGAAGGCCGCCTCGGCACTCTGTCCAACTCGCTGACCGACGGCGCTGCCCAGGTGCTGCACGCGATCGACTCGCGGCTGACCGTGCTGACCTCCTCGCTGACCGATGGCTCGGCGCAGGCGATCCAGTCGATCGATTCCCGCCTCAACATACTGACCTCCTCGCTGACTGACGGCACCGACAAGGCGCTCGAAGCGATCGATCAGCGCATCCACAGCCTGTCGAACATCATCGACGGCCGCAGCTACGAGCTGACCGAAGCCGTCACCGCGCGCTTCCAGGACATCCATCAGGGCATCGAGACCCGCGTCGGCTCGATCGCCAAGGACATCGACCATCGCGTGTCGCAGTTCGAGGACCTGCTCGGCTCGCGCGTCGAGGCCGTGGCCGGCCGCATCGAGAGCAGCGGCCGCCAGGCGAGCGACGAACTGATGACCCGCGCCGAGCTGCTGTCCGCCAGCATCAAGTCGCATGTGGAAGATGCGGAGCGGGCGCTGACCAACCTCGTGGTCAACACCAGCGAGACCATCCAGACCGGGGCCCGCTCGGCACAGCAGGCGCTGCTCAACGTCTCGACCGACGTCGGATCGCAGTTGAAGAACACCTCCGCCGAGGTCGAGCGTGCCCTGTCGAACGCAGGCAGCAGCGCGGCCGAGGCCGTCCTGACCAGTGCGCGCGAGGCCCAGGCCACGCTGGTCGCGGCCTCCGGCGAGACCGCCGACCAGATCAAGTCGCTGTCGGCCGACGTCGAGCGCACGCTCACGGCGGCAGGCTCGACCACCGCAGCCTCGATCCTCGCCGGTGCGCGCGAGGCCCAGAACACGCTGGTGTCCGCCTCCTCCGATGCCGCCAACCACGTCAAGTCGCTCGCCGTCGACGTCGAGCAGGCGCTGACGGCCGCCGGCTCGGCCACGGCAGCCTCGATCCTCGCCGGTGCACGCGAGGTCCAGAACACGCTGGTGTCCGCCTCCTCCAACGCGGCCGAGCACGTGAAGTCACTCGCAGCCGACGTGCAGCGCTCGCTGACCAGTGCCGGGACGGAAACCGCCGAAGCCATCACGGCGGGCGCCCGTGATGCCCAGCATGCCCTGCTCGCGGCATCGAGCGAAGCGGCCGAACAGGTCAAGGCGCTGACTGTCGACGTCCAGCGCTCGCTGTCGATCGCGGGGACGACCACCGCGGAAACGATCACCGGCGGCGCCCGGGAAGCGCAGAGCACGCTGATCAGCGCTTCGTCCGAAGCGGCCAATCACGTCAAGTCGCTGGCGGCCGACGTCGAGCGCACGCTCGCCGCGGTCGGAACCAGCACGGCCGCAGCGATCGTCGACAGCGCCCGCGACGTCCAGTCGAAGCTCGTCACCGCCTCGACAGAAGCAACCGAGCACGTCAAGTCGCTGGCCGTCGACGTCGAGCGGACGCTGTCGTCCGTCGGCGCCGATACCGCGACCTCGATCCTCAACAGCGCGCGCCAGGCGCAGATGTCGCTGACCGCCACGTCGGCCGACACCGCGGCCACCCTGGTCGGCAGCGCACGCGAAGCCCAGGCGGTGCTGACGACGACCACGACCGAGACGGTCGCGGTGATCGTCGGCGGCGCGCGCGAGGCACAGAACCTGCTGACCGCCACCTCCACCGACACCGCGGGCCAGCTCAAGGCGATGTCGTCGGAGATCGAGCGCGTCATCAATTCCGTCGCGGCGAACACCACCGATGCGATCCAGAGCAGCGCGCTCAATGCGCAGAGCGCGCTCGTCGCCGCCTCCAACGAGGTCTCCACGCGGGTCAAGTCGACCTCGACCGAGATCGAGCGCTCGGTGCTCGCCGCCGGCAACTCGTTCGGCTCGGCCATGACCGGCAAGACCGACGAGATCGTCACCTATGTGCAGCAGCAGAGCGAGCGGCTGTCGCAGATGCTCGACGGCAAGCGCGGCACCCTTGTGGAGGCACTCAACTCGAAGACCAACCAGCTCACGATCGAGATCGATCGCGTCACCACCGACGCGCTGAAGGCGATCGAGGTCCGCGGCCAGAACTTCGCCCAGAGCGTCAATGGCAACGGCTCCGAGGTCGCCCGCACCATCACCTCGGCGGGAGAGCTCGCGACCACCGCGATCACCAAGTCGCTCAAGGAGCTGGAGCAGGCCTCGCGCGCGGCGATCGAGCAGTCGCGCCAGGTCTCGGTGGCTGCGGTCACCGAGATGCAGGAGACGAGCAAGATCCTGCGCACCGATACGGTCGCCCTGTTCGAACGTCTGCGCGAGGGCAACATCCTGCTGCAGGAGGTCCTGACCGGCGCCCACGACAACCTCAACTCGCTGGAGCGGGCGCTGGTCACCCGGGTGGCCGACTTCGTCACCGCGATGAACGACGTCACCGCACGCAACGGCACCGCGACGCAGACGCTCGAGGACCAGCTCAACGTGTTCAACTCCAAGACGTCGCGGGCGCTGGAGGATCTCAACTCGCTGTCCGGCCAGTTCGACGCGCATGGCAAGGCGCTGATCGAGGCGGCGGCCATCGTCGAGCAGAGCAACCGCGATGCGACCGTCTCGATCTCGGATCGCAAGACGACGCTGGAATCGCTGGTCACCACTATCGATCTGCGCACCGCCGATCTCGACCAGCGTCTGACGCGCTTCACCACCCTGCTCGACGAGTCCTTGGCGGCCGCCGAGGAGCGCGCCCGCGACATCGCCCGGGTCGTGGCGGAAACGGCGGGGGCCGGCTCGACCGCGCTCAGCCGCCAGTTCGAGGCCATCCGCGCCAACGCGGAGGAGGAACGCCGCCTCACCACGTCGCAGATGCAGGAGATCTACCAGCAGAGCACGCAGGAAGCCGATGCGATGTTCAAGCAGTCGGCGGAGAAGTTCGCCACGCTGGTGTCGAGCATGAAGCAGATGACCGCCGAGATGCATCGCGAGCTCGAGGCGACGCGCAACGAGCTGCGCCGCGGCGTGCTGGAGATGCCGCAGGAGGCCGCCGAGAGCACGGCGCAGATGCGCAAGGTCATCGTCGACCAGATCGAGGCGCTGGCCGAACTCAACCGGATCGTCGCGCATCACGGCCGCGGTCTCGACGTGGTCAGCGCGTCGCGTCCCGCCGCGGTCGCGGCGCCAGCGGCCGTGATCCGTCAGGAAGAGCCGATCGTCGCCGCAGCCGTCGGCGGCCGGCCGGACATGCGCCTGCGCGAGCCGGCTGCGACCAGCGTCGCCAACCTGCCGCCGCCGGATCTCGGCATGCAGCCGCCGGCCCCGCCGCCGCAGCCACGCCGGGTCGAGGCGCCGCCGATGGGTCCGGTCGCCGATCAGCGCAGCGACAACTGGCTGTCCGACCTGCTCAACCGGGCCGACAACAGCACCGCCGGCCAGCCCCAGCCGCCGCGTGGCCGCGGTCCGGCGCAGCAGTCGGGCAATCCGCTGGAGTCGCTGTCGCTCGACATCGCCCGGCTGATGGACCGCAATCTCGCGGCCGAGATGTGGGACCGCTACCAGCGCGGCGAGACCAAGGCGTTCTCCAAGCGTCTCTACACCCCGGCCGGCCAGAAGGCGTTCGACGAGGTCGCCCGCAAGTACCGCGCCGACCGCACCTTCAAGCAGACGGTGGACCGCTACATCACCGAGTTCGAGCGGCTGCTCGACGAGGTCGCACGCGACGACCGCAATCCGCAGGCGCTGCGTGCCCAGCTCACCTCGGAGACCGGGCTGGTCTACACCTTGCTCGCCCACGCCGCCGGAAGGCTGGCGTGATGGGAGCGAATGGGAGAGTAGCGAGTAGCGAGTAGCGAGTAGCGAAGGGTTCAGTAGAACCAGCGCTGCGACAAGAAGAACAAGCGGAGGCCACGAGGCCTCCGCTTCGCGTTTAGAGATGCAATGAAGGCGCTTTCGACTTTGGCCGTTCGGGCCCCGCATCGCCGGCACAACGGCGTGCGACGTGCTCCGTAGCCAGCCAGCAGCGGTGGATAGCGACAGCGATGGAGCGCAGTCCGCTGCCGCGCGCCCCTATTCGCTACTTCCCTATTCGCTACTTCCCTATTCGCAACTCGCTCGCGTCACCGCCGCCCCGTCGCCGCCGGCGCGGGCTGCGAGGCCTGGGCGTTGCTCGGGCTGGCGTTGCTGGCCCCGAACAGGACCCGGGTCGGATTGCGGTCGAAATTGTTCACGGCGCGGCTGATGTCGGACAGCGTGCGCCGTCCATCGGCCATCAGCGCGCCGGAGCGCTTGTCCAGATCCTCGGCGAGCTCCCGGATCGATTTCACCGTCAGGAACAGTTCGCCGCCATCCTTGCCGCCGGCCAGCGTGTTGAGACCGAGCATCAGGGTATCGGCCTTGCCCATGATGCCGTCGACACGGCTCATGACGCCATCGATGCGCTCGGAATTGCGGGCCAGTGACTGGGTGAACACCTCGAGATTCTTGATCGAGTTCTTCACGGCGTCCTGGTTGTCCGCGACCACCTTATTGATGTTCTGCAAGGTGGCTCGGATCGCTTCGGTCACGTCCTGCAGCCGGGTCGGATCGGCACGCAGCACCGGCACGCCATCCTCGTCGAGCGGCGGCGGCGGCGCAGCCTCCTCGCCGCCCTTCAGCGAGATCGCGGCGACGCCGGTCAGGCCCTGGAACTCGAGCCCGACCAGGGTGTCCTTGCGGATCGGCGCATTGTTCTCGACCATCGCCAGCGCGACGACGCGGCGCGGATTGTCGAGCTTGACCGAGATGACCTCACCGACCCGGATACCATTGAAGTTGACGCTGCCGCCGTTGCGCAGACCCGCGGCCGGCCCCTCGAACACGACCCGCAGCGGGCTGCGCTGCTTGGTCGTGTGCAGGCTCTGAAACCAGAGGACAAACCCGATCGCCGCGGCAATCACTGCCAGCGTGAACGACCCGATCAGGACGTAATTCGCCCGCGTTTCCATTACCAACTCCGGTACCGGCACGTCGCGGCGGTCATCCGGCCCCCGCTTCCGTGCACTGTCGGTTGGCGCCGGACAGCGGCACCCACCCCATCAACTTTGTCGCGGCAGTCCCCACTCCCGCTCACAAAAATCGTCCCTGGGGCGCGTCGCGCTACCCCATCACGGCTCGGGCACGCTTGCCGTGGAAATACTGTCGGAGCCACGGATGTTCCGAGGCCTGCATGTCGGCCATCGATCCCGCGGCGATAATCTTGCCGTCGCCCAGCACGGCGATGCGGTCGCACGCCGTATACAGGCTGTCGAGATCATGGGTTACCATGAAAACCGTCAGTCCCAAAGTGCGCTGCAGGGTCCGGACGAGCTCGTCGAAATCGCCGGCGCCGATCGGGTCGAGCCCCGAGGTCGGCTCATCGAGGAACACCAGCTCCGGATCGAGCGCGAGCGCGCGTGCCAGCGCCACGCGCTTGATCATGCCCCCCGACAGCTCGCTCGGGAAACGATCAGCAACATCGGGCCGCAATCCGACCATCACCAGCTTTGCGACCATGATCTCGTCGAGCAGACGCTGCGAGACCTTGAGATACTCCCGGACCGGGAACTGGATGTTCTGCCGCACGGTGAGCGAGGAGAACAACGCGCCCTGCTGGAACAGCACGCCCCAGCGCCGCTCGACGGCGCGGCGGCCGGCACGATCGGCGGCGTCGAGATCGACGCCGAACACCTCGATGTTGCCCGACAGCTTCGGCACGAGGCCAATGATGGTGCGCGTCAGCACCGACTTGCCGGCGCCGGATGGACCGACGAAGCCCAGGATCTCGCCGCGCTTGACGTCGAGGTCGAGTCCGTCGAGCACGCGCGTCTTGCCGAATTGCACGGTGACGTCACGCACGCGGATGATCGGATCGGAGACCTCCTGCATCATCTCAGTTCACATCCCGACCGCGGCGAAGAAGATCGCGAACACGCCGTCCATCACGATGACGAAGAAGATGCCCTTGACCACCGACGAAGTGGTGTGGCGCCCCAGCGACTCGGCACTGCCCTGCACTGCCAGTCCTTCGACGCAGGCGACGATCCCGATCACCGCCGCCATCACCGGCGCCTTGAGCAGCCCGACCTTGAAATGATCGATCGAGATCGCATCGCGCAGGCGCAGCAGGAAGGCCTCGGGATCGACGCCGCCATAGAACCAGGCCACCAGCCCACCGCCATAGAGCGCGGCGATGTCGCCGAGGAAGGCCAGGATCGGCAGTGCGATCACCAGCGCGAGCATGCGCGGCAGGATCAGGACCTCGATCGGATCGAAGCCCATTGTGCGCAGCGCGTCGATCTCCTCGCGCATCTTCATCGAGCCGAGCTCGGCCGTGTAGGCGCTACCCGACCGGCCCGCGATCATGATCGCCACCAGCAGCACGCCGATCTCGCGCAGCACCAGCACGCCGAGCATGTCGACGACGAAGATGTCGGCGCCGAACCTTCGGAAATGGAAGATGCCCTGCTGAGCGATGATGCAGCCGATCAGGAAGGTGATCAGCACGATGATCGGCACCGCGCGCCAGCACACCTGCTCGAGATGATGGATGGTCGAGGTCAATCGGAAGCTGCGGGGATGAATGAGGACCCGGCCGCTGGCGACGATCACGGCGCCGAGCATGTCGATCAGCGCGGCGATCGTGCCGAAGATGCCGGCGACACTGAGGCCGATCTGGCCGAGCATGCCGGTGATGGTCACCATCGTCGCGTCGCCATTGGGCGCGGTGCTGACGCGTCGAACCTCGTCGACCAGGCTGGCGTAGTTCGCAGAGAGCCCATCGATCCGGACCTCGACGGTTCCGGTCGTGAAGCTGCGGCGCAGCCGCTCGATCAGCCAGGCGCCGAACGTGTCGAGCTTGGAGACTTGGGAGACGTCGATCGAAACATCGATCTTCTTGCCGGCGAGTTTTTCGGCATCGGCGACGAGCCGTTCGAGCGACGGCGCAAAGGACGCAGTCCAGGCGCCGGTCGCGCGCAGCGACAGCGCGTTGCCATCGCCACTGCGCTGCAAATCAGGGCCGCCCTTCACGACGGCCATCCTCGGAGCCTTGGACGTCCGCTCCTTGACGAGAAAAATCCCACCGCGTCGCTACCACCTTGCCGGAGACCACTATCAACAGCCATAGTCGGTCAGATCGCGCAAGTCCCAAGCGCCTCATTCCGGTTCACAAAGCGCCAGACTTTCAAATGACTTCCAACGGTTTTCCAATACTGGACGCCCGGATCGGCCACTGGCCGATCGCCGGCAGCTTCACGATCAGCCGCGGCGCCAAGACCGAAGCCGTGACAGTGATCGCGGAGCTGCGACACGGGACGATGGTTGGCCGCGGCGAATGCGTGCCCTATCCGCGTTATGGCGAAACGCCCGATGCGGCGCTGAGCGCCCTGCTCGGGATGCGCGATGCGGTCGCCTCTGGTCTCGACCGCGCCGCCCTGCAGACGGCGATGCCGCCGGGCGCGGCGCGCAATGCGCTCGACTGCGCGCTGCTCGACCTCGAAGCCAAGCGGAGCGGCCGGCGCATCTGGGACCTGCTCGGACGTCGCGCACCGGCACCGTGCGTCACGGCCTACACGATTTCGCTCGGGAGCCCCGATGTGATGGCCAAAGCTGCGGCCAAGGCCGCGCATCGCCCGCTGCTCAAGATCAAGCTCGGCGGCGACGGCGATCCTGCGCGGATTGCAGCCGTGCGAGCGGCGGCGCCGCAGTCACAACTGATCGTCGACGCCAACGAGGCCTGGACCGAAGCGAATTTGGAATCCAATCTCGCAGCCTGCGCCACCGCCGACGTCACGCTGGTCGAGCAGCCGCTGCCCGCAGGGAAAGACGAAGCGCTCGGAAAGATCGCGCGCCCGCTCACCGTCTGCGCCGACGAGAGCGTGCATGACCGCAACTCGCTCGAAGCGCTGCGCGGACGCTATGACGCCGTCAACATCAAGCTCGACAAGACCGGAGGACTCACCGAGGCGCTTGCCATGGCCGAAGCCGCGCGCGCTCTCGGCTTCGACATCATGGTCGGCTGCATGGTGGCGACATCGCTGTCGATGGCACCGGCCATGCTGCTGACGCCTTTCGCCCGTTTCGTCGATCTGGACGGTCCGCTGCTGCTCGCCGAGGATTGCGAGCACGGCCTGCACTACGAGGACAGCCTGGTCTATCCGCCCGATCAGGCGTTGTGGGGCTGAAACGACAGGCTTCGGTGCGCGATCCACATCAGGACGCCGCCCGCTCCGGCCATCGCGGCCATCACGTAGTAGACACCGGGTCCATAGGCCGCATAGACCGGCCCAGAGAGGGCCGATGCCGCCGAGCCGACCACGCCGCTCGCAGCCGCATAATAGCCCTGCCCGCGCGCCGTCAGCTGCGCCGGCACTTGGCGGACCAACAGCCCCATGGTTCCAACCAGGGTCAGCCCGAAGGTGAAGCCGTGACTGATCTGGACCGCGGCGAGCCCACCCGCATGGGGCTCCTGGGCCGTGAGGCTCCAGCGCAGCACGGCCGCCATCGCGCCGATCATGACCAGGCTCGCGGGCGCCAGCGTGAACCGGGGCGACAGGGCGAACACGACGATCTCGGCCAGCACGCCCATGGTCCAGAGCCAAGCGATGGTCAGCCCGCTGAAGCCCTGCGCCTTCCACTCGATGGCGGAGAACGTGTAGTAGGCCGCATGGCTTGCCTGGATCAGCGCCGAAGCGGCGATGATGCAGAGGAAGCTCGGATTGCCCAGCAGACTGCGCCCGTCCCGGGCCAGGCCGGCGCCATGCGGCAGCGGCGGCAGCGCCTGCAGCAGCAGGCTGCTTGCCGCACCGCACAGCGCGACCGAGACGATGATCCAGATCAGCTCGGACGACGGCGCGAAGTCGACCAGCCCGCCGCACAGCAGCGTTCCGGCGATGAATGCGGCCGATCCCCACAGCCGCAGGCGACCGTAGTTCAGGCCATAGCTCATCACGCCACGGAGCGCATAAGCGTCCGTCAGCGGGACAACGGGTGTCCAGAGGCAGCAGGTTGCCACGTAGACCAGGAATACCAGCCAGGGTTCGCGCTGGAAGGCAAGAGCCACAAAGCCCGATGCCGTTGCGAAGGTGGTCAGCCGCATCGCGGCGCGCAGGGCCTGCCGGCGCTCGGCAACCGCGGTGATCAGCGGCAGGACGGTGAAGCGGGTTACGGCGGGAACCGCAACGATGACGCCAATCCATGCGGCATCCAGCCCGATCGCCCGTAGCCATACGGGAAAGAACGGCAGATGCGTGCCCGAGAGCACGAACACAGCGCCATAGAACAGCCCCAACCCGTCCGCGAATCGGCGCGACAATACCGGCGATATGGTGGAGATTTGTCGGGACAGTGGCATCAATTCAATTGCGATTCGATCAATATCATGGTGATCGTTATGCCAACGCGCAGCAATGTGCGCGATAGGTTTGCCATGGTCGATGAAGTCTTCGCCCTCTCGCCGATATCCGCCCGTGCGGCTCAGCCGAACGAGGCCGATTACGAGGCGATCCGCGACGCCTTCATGGAGACGTCCCGAGGCCGCTGGTTCCTTGGCGAATACGCCAAGCGCAACCGCAATGCCGACACCAGCATGGTGCTCGACGCGGTGGCCCGCATCGAGCATGCGCTGGCCTCACAGCGTCAGCAGCAGCAGGAGTTCGAGCAGGCCGACAGCAAGGCACTGCCCGAAGCGCTGGCCGCGATCCGCGCCACGGTCGAAGACGCCGCACTCGCCGCCGCCACTGCGGTCGACAGCATGGCCCTCGAGCAGAACCTGGCGCCGGTGCGCAAGGGCATCCGAATCATCAAGGAAATTTCCTGGCGCTGGCGCGAGATCGGTGCGGACTCGCGGATCTGCGACCTGATCGATTCACAGGTCACGTCGATCGAGGCCGCCTGCGACCAGCTTGCGTGCGCCGACCCCAAGGTCGCGCTGCTTGCGGCCTTCGAGATCATCAAGACGCGGCTGAAGGAGTTCGACGCGGAGAAAGCAAGCATTCCGCCCGCGGCTGACGAGATCGAACCGGCGACCGAAGCTGCGGCCCCGCCGACACCCGATGTCGCATCGGGTCCGACTGCGGCGGCGACGGTCTCGGCTGAGCCACAGGTGGCTCCGGAGCCGCAGCCCGTGCCGGAACAGATGGAGGCGGCCCAAGCCGGGCTTGAGATGACCATTCCGCTCGTTGCCGCAGTGGCCGCGATCGAATCGGTCGAGACATCCTCCGGCGCTGATGCTGTGATCATGGCGGCTGCAGCGGTTGAGGCCAGGATGGTCGACACCGCCGCTTCGGCGGTGGTGCAGCCCCCGGAAGCTGCGACCGAGCCGTCGGTGGACGAAGCCCTGCTCGAGATCGAGCAGCACGCCGCGGCGGCCCTGGATGACGCCGTCGCCGCAGAAGCCCACGACGAAGCCATCCTGGAATTGGTCGCGGCGGAGATGGGTGCCCCCGATCCGATCGACGATGAGGAGTTCAGCCGGGCCAGGACGCTCGGCTTCGACATTGAGGAGCCGACCTCGGTCGACGACGACATCGTCGCGAGCTTCAGCGAGACAGCGCCGTCGGAGCCGGATCTCGTGCTGACCACGGCAGAAGCCCCGGTTGCCAGCGCGGCGCCGGCTCCCGCTGCGCCCACGATGTCGGCTCCGCCGATGTCTTCCCCTCCGATGCCGGCCCCGCCCGCGGCGGCCCCGCGCATGGCCTCGCCTGCAGCCCCGGCGCCGGTCCCCAGCGTGCCCGTATCGCCACCGCTTCCGGAGGCGATCACCATCGAGACCCTGGCCGCCGTGGCGGCTGCGGTCGCAGCTCAATCTCCCGCAGCGGCCCCGAAGGCCGACGTTGCGCCGATCCAGCAGGTCCGCCCGACCGCCGCCGCGGCTCACAGCACCAGCGCGTCCGCGATGCCCAAGCCTGCCTACGAGCCGTCGCTGGGATCGACGCTGCTGTCGAACGGCCTTCTGCAGCGGCCGCAGGCACCCGCCAACGACTCGTTGGCGCCGATCCGTCGCATGACCCAGCCTGAGAAGATCGCATTCTTCTCGTAGGGCGAGTGCATCTCGGCCGCCTCCTGTTGAACCTCGATCGCTGAGCACCGAAAGGTGCCGCATTAATGGGTGACGCGGATCACTTACGCTGTTGCGCGACCTGCGTAGCCTGATCCTCAAGCCATTCGCTTTGCGCATGCTCGAGGAGAACGCCGTGTCCGTTCCAAAATTTCGCGCTGTAACATCCGCCTGGAAATCCCTGCTCATGTCCGCGCTGCTGGGCCTGATGGCCTGGGTCGGCCCGGACTCGGCGTTCGCCGCCGGCAGTGAGCTCGACATCCTTCACACACCACCGCGCGCGCTGGCAGCTCCCTCACCGGCAAAAGAGAGCAACACGCCCGCCGCGATCCCTCAAG
Organism: Bradyrhizobium sp. SZCCHNS1050; assembly: GCF_032484785.1. Taxonomy (NCBI): domain Bacteria; kingdom Pseudomonadati; phylum Pseudomonadota; class Alphaproteobacteria; order Hyphomicrobiales; family Nitrobacteraceae; genus Bradyrhizobium; species Bradyrhizobium sp. SZCCHNS1050. The sequence goes on from NZ_JAUETR010000001.1 coordinate 327,058, forward strand.
GAGCCGAGCCACGCGTCGCGCTCGTGATCGGCAATGCGAGCTATCAGAACGCGCCGCCGCTGGAGAACCCGGACAACGACGCCCATGCTGTTGCCAAGCTGTTGAACTCAGCCGGCTTCGAGGTGATCACGGCGACCGACCTGACGCAGAACGAGATGCTCAAGGTCGTCGAGGATTTCTCGAGCCGGGTGGCAGCACACGGCCCGAACACCGTGGCAATGGTCTACTACGCCGGCCACGGGGTTCAGCTCGCGGGCGAGAACTATCTGATCCCGATCGATGCCCGTATCTCAGCGCCCTCCGACCTGACGACGGGGACCATCCGTCTGGTGGACCTGATGGCAACGCTCGACGCCATCCCGAGCCGGATGCGGATCGTCGTGCTGGACGCCTGCCGCAACAATCCATTCCCTGCCATCAACGATGCCGGACGCGGACTTGCCATCGTCGACGCGCCGAACGGTTCGATCCTCGGATACTCGACCTCGCCTGGCGCGGAGGCGCTCGACGGGCGTGGCGAGCACAGCCCGTACGCGCAGGCGTTCCTGAACCTGGCGCGGCAGCCGAACCTGCCGATCGAGCAATTGTTCAAGCGCATTCGCCTACAGGTGAACCAGAGCACCGACGGACGACAGACGCCATGGGAAAGCTCCTCGTTGACCAGTGATTTCACCTTCTTCGGGGATACGCTGGTCGCGGCGGCGCGCCCTGCCGAGAACGCGCCGGTGATCCAGATGGCGGCCAACCTGCCCAGCCGGTCCGTGCGGCAGGCCTATGACTACGTGCTGTCGGAGAACCGTCCGCAATATTATCGCGAGTTCATCGAGCTGTATCCGCGCGATCCGCTCGCCGACCGCATCCGCGCACTGCTCGCCGGCCTCGTGCAGGCCACGGCCTGGCACCAGGCCGTGCTGGCGAATTCGCCGGCCGCCTATCAGAGCTTCCGTGAATCCTATGCCGACAGCCCATATGCGCCGGTCGCACTGCGGCTGCAGGGACAGCCTCGGCCCATCCCCGTGCTGCAACCGAGCCGTCTCATGATGCCACCGCAACTGGCACCGATCGCGCGACCGTTCAATCCCGGTCCGCAGATCCAGAGCCATCCAGCCCCGCAACCGACGCTGCCGGCCGCCACCGTGCCGCACGGACCGCTGCCGCCAACGGTGGTCACGAAAGGCAATGCCATCAACAACGCGGGTCCCAACAAGGTCGTCGATCCCGGGCCTATCGCTCAGACCAAGTTGCGCGACAGGATCGTGCCGCCGACAAATCCGCCTGTGGCTACGAAAATCCAGCGCGATCCACTGAAGCGCAGTCCTGGGCGGCCATTCGACGCCCGCGAAGTGCGGCGTCCCTTCCCCGGCAATTCCGGACCGTTCAAGCCGAACATCAACGCGTCGCATCCGTCGATGGCGCGTGGCCAAGGCGGGATGCAGGGCGGCCCGGCGCGGAGCACGCCGCACGTCGCGCAGTCCGGACTGCGGATGGGCGGCGGGGGATTTGCAAAAGGCGGCCTCAGCTTTCACTGAGGCTTGATCGTCAGGCGATCAGCCTGGCGTAGAGCTCAGCATCGACATTGCCGCCGGACAAAACGATCACCACCGTCTTGCCCGCCACATCCAGCCGGCCGGCCAGCAATGCTGCAAGCCCGACCGAACCGCCGGGCTCGACCACGAGCTTCAGCTCCCGGAAGGCAAAGCCGACCGCGCGCCCCACCTCCTCATCCGAAGCCTCGACCGCAGCCGACAGCAGTTGGCTGTTGATGGCGAAGGTGATCTCGCCTGGAATCGCCGCCATCAGCGCGTCACAGATGGTCCGGCCCTTTGCGTCGTGCGCCTCGCGGTGGCCGGCCCGTAGCGAGCGCGCATGGTCGTCAAAACCCTTTGGCTCGGCCACGACCATCCGGGTGTTGGGAAAGCGCGCCTTGACCGCGGTCGAGACGCCTGCAAGCAGTCCACCGCCCGAAGCCGGGACGATCACCAGATCCGGCGACAGGCCGAGCGCCGCGAGATCTTCGGCGATTTCACGACCGACGGTGCCCTGCCCTGCGATGACGTAGGGATCGTCATAGGGCGGCACCACCGTCGAGCCGCGCTTTGCTGCGATGTCGCGCGCGATCGCTTCGCGGTCCTCGCGATCGCGATCATAGAGCACGACGTCGGCACCGAACGCCTTGGTGCGCTCGCGCTTGGCCGCCGGCGCATCCGAGGGCATCACAATCGTGGCGTCCATGCCCAGCAATGTGGCGGCATGGGCGACACCCTGCGCATGATTGCCGGAGGAGAATGCGACGACGCCGTTGCCGCGCGCTGCTTCCGGGATCGACGCCAGCTTGTTGTAGGCGCCGCGGAACTTGAACGAGCCGGTCCGCTGCAGCACCTCCGGCTTCACGAAGACGTTCGCTTTGAACCGCTCGTTGAGCACGGGAGCCGGCAGCAGCGGAGTCCGCACGGCCACGGGCGCGAGGACGCGTGCCGCCGCCTCGATGTCGGCGGCGGTCACGGGCAGGATCGGGGAATGAGCTGTCATACCCCTATTTTACCGCGCCCGATTGCCGAGAGGCAAGGGAACCGGTGTCAGGCGGCGCGGGCGGCCAGCTGCGGAACCGGCGCGGGTTGCCGCTGCGGATCGGTCCAAGTCAGGATCTCGAAACGGCCGTCCTCGTGCTCGACCAGCGCCGTGCAGCTCTCGACCCAGTCGCCGCAATTCATGTAGCGAATGCCGTCCTGGTCGCGGATGACGGCGCAATGGATGTGGCCGCAGATCACGCCATCAGCGCCATGCCGCCGCGCCTCCGAGGCCAGCGCCGTCTCGAACGCGCCGATGTAGTTGACGGCGTTCTTGACCTTCTGCTTGGCCCATTGCGACAGCGACCAATAGGGAACGCCGAACATGCGACGGAAGAAGTTGACCAGACGGTTCATCTGGATGGCGAAGTCATAGGCCTTGTCGCCGAGATGGGCGAGCCAGCGCGCATTCTGCACGACCAGATCGAAGATGTCGCCGTGGATCACCAGATAGCGTTTGCCGTCGGTGCCGGTGTGCAAGATGTTCTCGACGACGTCGATGCCGCCGAAATGCGTGCCGTAATAGCCGCGCAGGAACTCGTCGTGATTGCCGGGGACATAGACGATCTTGGCGCCCTTGCGGGCCTTGCGCAGCATCTTCTGCACCAGGTCGTTATGCGACTGCGGCCAATGCCAGCTCGATTTGAGCGCCCAGCCGTCGATGATGTCGCCGACCAGATAGATCGTGTCGGCATCATGGTGACGCAGGAAATCGACGAGGAGATTGGCCTGCGAGCCGCGGGCTCCGAGATGAACGTCCGAGATGAACAACGTCCGAAAGCGCCGAGCCGGGCTTTCTTCACCAGCAGTCTCAAGTCCCATGCGCGCCCACCTAACAGTCCCTGATGACACCGCGATGACGAAACGCCGCACCGGCAGAACCCATCCTGCCGGACCGCGACCGGACACCGCTCGTTTGACGACTCGCGATGTCCCTCGTCACTGCCCCGCGATACCAGCGGGGTGCGACAATCAGGCGACAGGCGGGCAGCGCGAACAGGGAAAATCAGCCTCCTATCTCGGCACGGTGACGACGCGCAGATTGTTGGTGGTGCCGGTCTGCGCGAACGGAATGCCGGCGACGACGACGAGCAGGTCGCCGGCTTCAGCGAACTCCTCCTGCACGGCGAAGAAGGTCGCGCGCTCGACCATCTCCTCGTAGCTCTGCACGTCCTGCGACAGCACGCTGTGCGCGCCCCACAGCAGGCACATCCGCCGCGAGGTGTCCTCATTCGGCGTGATCGCCAGAATCGGCAGGCTCGGCCGCTTGCGCGCAACGCGCGAGGCCGAGGTGCCGCTCGACGTATAGGCCACGATCGCCTTGGCGTGGATCGCCGAGGCGAGATCGGCCGCCGCGGTCGCCACCGCATGCGGCGGCGTCTGCTCCTCGCCCGGCTGCGTCGCCTCGACGATCGAGCGGTACATCTTGTGGCCTTCGGTGGCCTTGATGATGCTGTCCATCATCGCCACCGCCTCGCGCGGATATTGCCCGCTGGCCGATTCCGCCGACAGCATCACCGCGTCGGCGCCGTCATAGATCGCGGTCGCGACGTCGGAGACCTCGGCGCGCGTCGGCGTCGGCGTCGCGACCATCGAATCCAGCATCTGCGTCGCGACGATCACCGGCTTCACCGCGAGCCGGCAGGCGCGCACCAGCTCCTTCTGCTTGCCCGGCACGTCCTCGTTGGGAATCTCGACGCCGAGATCGCCGCGCGCAACCATGATCGCGTCAGAGAGCTGGATGATGTCGTCGATCCGCTCCAGCGCCGCCGGTTTCTCGATCTTGGACATGATGCCGGCGCGGCCATTGATCAGGCCCCTCGCCTCCAGCACGTCGGACGGCTTCTGCACGAACGACAGCGCCACCCAGTCGACGCCGAGGTCGAGCCCAAAGGCAAGATCAGAACGGTCCTTGGCCGTCAGCGGCGATAGCTCCAGAATGGTGCCGGGCAGATTGACGCCCTTGTGATTGGAGATCGCGCCGCTGACGATCACCTTGGCCTCGATCCAGTCGTCGCCGAGGCCGGTGACGCGGACGCGCACGCGGCCGTCATCGATCAGAAGATCGTGACCGGGCGAGACTGCCGCAAAGATTTCCGGATGCGGCAACGGAATCGATGTCTTGTCGCCCTCGGTGCCGTTGAGAACAAATCGAATCGTCTCGCCGGCTTCGACCTGGATCTTCTTGTCGCGCAGCGTGCCGACGCGAATCTTAGGACCCTGCAGATCCATCAAGATGCCGATCGGCCGCTGCACTTCCTTCTCGAGGGCGCGGACCGCGGCATGGACCTTGGCGTGATCGGCCTGGGTGCCGTGGCTGAAGTTGAGACGAAAGGTGTCCACACCGGCGAGGAACAGCGCTTTCAGCATCTCCGGAGAATTGCTCGCGGGACCGACAGTCGCGACGATCTTGGCTCGACGGTGACGACGCATGATGTGTCCTTTCTCCTTAAGCCGTGTCTCGCGTCTCTATGACACGCATGTGATTGGCATGCGCGGACGCAGCGGAAGCGCTGATATACGCCCCGCAGCGTCCATTGCAAGCGCGACACGGAACACGCCAGAATTGTGCAAGAGAACAGCACGCCTCAGGCGTTGGAGCCGTGGATCGCGTCGATGACGGCGTCGGTCACCTGCTTGGTCGTCGCCGTGCCGCCAACATCGGGGGTCAGGATGCCGGCTGCACAGACTTTCTCGACCGCAGCCATCAGCCGCGCGGCCGCGTCCGTCTCGCCGAGATGCTCGAGCATTTGCGCGCCGGTCCAGAACGTCGCGACCGGGTTGGCGATGCCCTTGCCGGTGATATCGAACGCCGAACCATGGATCGGCTCGAACATCGACGGGAAGCGCCGCTCCGGATCGATGTTGCCGGTCGGCGCCACGCCGAGGCTGCCGGCCAGCGCGCCGGCGAGATCGGACAGGATGTCGGCATGCAAATTGGTCGCCACGATGGTGTCGAGGCTCTTCGGCTGCAGCGTCATGCGCACGGTCATCGCATCGACCAGCATCTTGTCCCAGGTCACGTCGGGGAATTCCCGCGCCACCTCGGCGGCGATCTCGTCCCACATCACCATGCCATGGCGCTGCGCATTCGACTTGGTGACGACGGTGAGGAACTTGCGCGGGCGCGACTGCGCCAGCTTGAACGCGTAGCGCATGATGCGGGTGACGCCGACGCGGGTGAAGACCGCGACCTCGGTGCCGACCTCCTCCGGCAGGCCGCGATGCGCGCGGCCGCCCATGCCGGCATATTCGCCCTCGGAATTCTCGCGGACGATCACCCAGTCGAGATCGCCGACGCCGACATTGCGCAAGGGCGAGGCCACACCGGGCAGGATCTTGGTCGGACGGACGTTGGCGTACTGATCAAATCCCTGGCAGATCGGCAGCCGCAGGCCCCACAGCGTGATGTGGTCGGGCACGTCGGGAGCGCCGACCGCGCCGAAATAGATCGCGTCGAACTTTTTCAGCTCCGCGAGTCCGTCGGCCGGCATCATCACGCCGTGCTTCTTGTAGTAGTCCGAGCCCCAGTCGAAGGTCTTGACGTTGAAGCTGATGTCGCCCGCGCGCTTGGCGAGCGCCTCGAGCACGCGGACGCCTTCGGAGATGACCTCGGGGCCGATGCCGTCGGCGGGAATGGCGGCGATGGAATGGGTGCGCATGAAAGAGCTCCGTTGATGAGGTCAGGACGGCGTGGCTGCTTGGGCCTTCGCACTTTGTGAACGTGACAGCAACAGGGTCAGCACCGCCGATACCACCAGCAGGCCGGCGACAAAATAGAGCCCGCCATTGAAGCTGCCGGTCTGGTCCTTGATCCAGCCGATCATCGCGGGACCGACGAATCCGCCGAGATTGCCGATCGAGTTGATGGTTGCGATGCCCGCCGCGGCGGCCGAGCCGGACAGGAACATGGTCGGCATGCTCCACAGCGGCGGCTTCGAGGAGGAGATGCCGACATTGACGAGCGTGAGCGCAGCGAGGACGGCGGCGACACTGGTCGACAGCCCGGCCAACCAGAGCCCGACGGCTGCGGCCACGCAGGCCAGCACGACGTGCCAGGTGCGCTCGGCGGTACGGTCGGAATGGCGCGCCCACAGGATCATGACGACCACGGCCACGGTCGGTGGCACCGCGTTGAGGAAGCCGACGGTGAAGGACGACAGTCCGAACTGCTTGATGATCTGCGGCGCCCAGACGCCGAGCGTGTAGAGGCCGGCCGAGGTGCCGAAATAGACCAGCGCGAGCGCCAGCACGCGGATGTCGGCCAGCCCGCGCCAGATGCTGTGGCTCGCGGTGGCGGCCTTGCTCGCCAGCTCGGCATTCATCGTGCGCACCAGCCAGTCGCGCTCGTCGTCGGCGAGCCAGCGCGCCTGCTCCGGACGATCGGTCATGTAGGCGAGCACGACGAAGCCGAGCAGCACCGCCGGCAGCGCCTCGATCAGGAACAGCCACTGCCAGCCCTTGAAGCCGAGAATGCCGTCCATCTCCAGCAGCGCGCCGGAAACCGGAGAGCCGAGAACCGTGGAGAGCGGCGCGGCGGCCATGAACAGCGCGGTGACGGCTGCGCGCTGGCGCGCCGGGAACCAGTAGGAGAGATAGAGGATGATGCCGGGGAAGAAGCCTGCTTCCGCAGCACCAAGCAGGAAGCGCAGCACATAGAAGCTCGTCGGTCCTTGCACGAACGCCATCGCGCCGGAGACGAGGCCCCAGGTGATCATGACCCGCGCGATCCAGATGCGCGCGCCGAACTTGTCCAGCGCGAGGTTGGAGGGGACCTCGAACAGGAAATAGCCCCAAAAGAAGATGCCGGCGCCGAACCCATAGGCCGAGGCTGACAGCCCGATGTCCTTGTTCATGGTCAGCGCTGCGAAGCCGACGTTGACGCGGTCGATGAAGGCTACGAAATAGAGCAGCATGATGAAGGGCACGATGCGCAACGTGATCCTGCGCAGCACGCGCGTTTCCAGCTCTCCGGCCATCGTCACCTCCCTGTCCCGTCTTGTCGTTGATCTGACAAGCGTAGGCGTCGAACCGGGCCGGCTTCAATGCTCGCATCATTATACAAAAAAATGATATAATCTGGCCCATCGCCTCTTCAGGACCCCACCATGGAATTGCACCAGCTCCGCTGCTTCGTGGCCGCCGCCGAGGAACTGCATTTCGGCAAGGCGGCGCAGCGGCTGCAGATGCTGCCCTCGGCGCTCGGGCGCCAGATCAAGCTGCTGGAAGAAGACCTCGCGACGCCGCTGTTCGCCCGCACGACGCGCGCGGTATCACTCACCGACCAAGGCACGATCTTGCTGCGCGATGCCCGGGCGATCCTGGCCCGTGTCGAGGCGGTCGAAACCGGCTTCCGCCGCCGTACCCGAAGCACGAAGGCGCAGCGGCTGCGCGTCGGCGCCATCGACAGCGCGGCCGCCGGGCTGCTGCCGCAATTGCTGCACGATTTTCGCGCGCGGCATCCTGACATCGCGGTGCAGCTCACGGAGGAGAAGACGATCCGGCTGCTGCCCAGGATCCTGTCCGGCGCGCTCGACCTCGCCTTTGTCAGGCCGCCCGAGCGCACCGATATCAGGCTCGAATTCCGCGCGCTGCTCAGCGAGAGCGCCGTGGTGGCCCTGCCGCAGCGGCACCGGCTGGCCTCGCGCGCCTCAGTCTCGCTCGCCGACATCGCCGACCAACCGCTGATCGTCCCGGACCGCCGGTCGCGGCCGCACAGCCACGACCTCACCATGAAGCTGTTCGCACAGGCCGGGCTGTCGCCGGCTATCGCGCAGTTCGCCGATGAGAAGCAGACCATCGTGCATCTCGTCGCCGCGCGGCTCGGCATCGCCATCGTGCCGCGCTGGACCTCGCGGCTCGCGGTCTCCGGCGTCCGCTTCGTGCCGCTGCGGATGACACGCGGCAGCACCGCCGGACGGCTTCCGCTCGCGGCCGTCTGGCTGCGCGGCTCGCGCGATCCGGCGCGCGAGGCCATGCTCGGCGTGCTCGACGCGCGGCTTGCGAAATACGCCCGCGGTGCCTGACCGCAAGATCCGCCGAACATCCTACCCCAGCGGCGCCTCCGCGACGTCGAGCAGCGCGCCGAGGCCATGGCGCAGGCCGCGCATCGGCTGCTGCTCCGACGACAGGCCGAAGGCCAGCAGCGATCGCCCGGTCACCGCGTAGACGTGGCCGAACGGGAACGACTGCGGCTGAGCATCCGGCTGGTTGGTGTCGAGCAGCGCCAGCCAATTGTGGCCTTCGGGCACGGACGGAAGCGTGAAGTTCACGACGTCGAAATGCGCGTTGTAGACCAGCAGGAGCGTCGCATCCGAGCCACGCCGCTTGACGCCGGTCTCCTGGGCGCGGCCGTCGAGCAGCATGCCGAAGCAACGCGCGTGATCGTCGGTCCACTGCTCCGTCGTCATCTCCTCGCCCGACGGGTCGAGCCAGGTCACGTCGTTGACGCCGAGGTCCTCATTGTGCGAGCCGATCAGGAAGCGGCTGCGATAGAGGATCGGAAACGCCTTGCGCATGGCGATCAGCTTGCGCGTGAATTCGCGCAACGCCCGCCCCTGCGGCGTGATGCCCATCCAGTCGAGCCAGGTGGTCTCATTGTCCTGCGCATAGGCGTTGTTGGTGCCGTTCTGGGTATGGCCGAACTCGTCGCCGGCGAGCAGCATCGGCGTGCCGTGCGACAGCAGCATCGTGGCCAGCAGATTACGCTTCTGCCGCTCCCGCAACGCGGTGATCTCGGGATCGTCGGTCGGTCCCTCGACGCCGCAATTCCAGGAGTGGTTGTTGCTGTGGCCGTCGCGATTATCCTCGCCATTGGCCTCGTTGTGCTTGTCGTTGTAGGAGACGAGGTCGTTGAGGTTGAAGCCGTCATGCGCGGTGATGAAGTTCACGCTCGCCCAGGGCCGGCGACCGCGCTTGTTGAACAGGTCGCCCGAGCCCGAGATGCGCTTGGCGAAATCGGCGAGCGTGCCGCCGTCGCCCTTCCAGAACGCCCGCGCGGTGTCGCGGAACTTGTCGTTCCACTCCGCCCAGCCCGGCGGAAACTGGCCGACCTGATAGCCGCCGGGACCGATGTCCCAGGGCTCTGCGATCAGCTTGACGCTGGACAGCACCGGGTCCTGACGACAGGCATCCAGGAAGCTGCCGCCCTCGTCGAAGCCATAGGGCTCGCGCGCCAGGATGGTGGCGAGGTCGAAGCGGAAGCCGTCCACCCGCATCTCGGTCGCCCAATAGCGCAAGGAGTCCGCGACGAGCTGCAGCACGCGCTGGTGCGACAGGTTCACGGTATTGCCGGTGCCGGTGTCGTTGATGTAGTAGCGTTTCTGGTCCGGCATCAGCCGGTAGTAGCTGGCATTGTCGATGCCTTTGAACGACAAGGTCGGCCCGAGCTCGTTGCCTTCGGCGGTGTGGTTGTAGACCACGTCGAGGATGACCTCGATGCCGTTGGCGTGGAACTGGTTGACCATGGTCTTGAATTCGGTCGCGAACGGCGTCTTCAGATAGCGCGGCTCCGGCGCAAAGAATCCGATCGAATTGTAGCCCCAGTAGTTGCGCAGGCCCTTTTCGACCAGATAGCTGTCATCGATGAAGGCGTGGATCGGCAATAGCTCGGCCGAGGTGATGCCCAGGGAGCGCAGATAGGCCGGAATGTCCTGGTGCGCGAGACCGGCGAAGGTGCCGCGGTCGGCTTCGGGCACCATTGGATGCAGCTTGGTGAACCCCTTGACGTGCATCTCGTAGAAGATCGTCCGCTCCCACGGAATTTCCGGCTTGCGCGAGCCTCCCCAGGTGAAGGCGGGATCGATGACCCGGCACTTCAGCATCAAGGGCGCACTGTCTCGGTCGTCGAACGACAGATCCTTGTCGGCATGATCGAGCCGATAGCCGAACAGCTCCGGCCCCCAGCGCAGGTTGCCGACGAGCTGCTTGGCATAGGGGTCGATCACGAGCTTGTTGGGATTGAACCTGTGACCGGCGTCCGGCTCGTAGGGTCCGTGCACGCGATAGCCATACACCGTGCCGGGCCGCGCGGCCGGCAGGTAGCCGTGCCAGACCTCGTCGGTGTATTCGGGCAGCTCGATGCGCTCGAGCTCGGTCTCGCCGGTGTCGTCGAACAGACACAGCTCGACCTTGGTCGCATGCGCGGAAAAGATCGCAAAGTTGACGCCGAGCCCGTCCCAGGTCGCGCCGAGAGGAAACGGACGGCCTTCGCTGATCCTGGTCTTGCGCAGATTGAACGCCGCCTGCGTCAAAGCGTCACCGAGGTCGGTGCGTTGGTCCATCCTTTGCCCCCTTCGTCCGACTCCCCAGATCGATTGCCGGGGGTCTCGATGATCAGCATCGATTGCTAGGTTGCCGCTGGCGTCTCGTCCGGCACGATGACTTCCGCCTTGGTCTCGGTCACCGTCACCGAGGCGATCACGGCTCCTTCCGGCGCAGCCTTCGCGGCCCGCTGCTGCGCGACTTCCTTGGTGATGGCTGCGATGGAGTTGCCAATGCGTTCGACCATCTCGGTCAATTCCCCGGGCGACATCTTCAGCCGCTTGGTCACCACGCGGACCTGGGCTTGATCGGTCATGTCGAGCTTGTTGCGGGACGGCTGAATCTTCGGACGGCGCATCGGGAGTCCTCCTGCATGCCAGCTAACCTTGGCTGCGGAATTTGGTTCCCGCGACCGGCTCCCCCCCCCCTGGGCATCGCCATGAAGACGTGCGTCACTGCTCTCGCGGCGCCATGCGCCCGAGTGATGTCATCGGTGTTGCCCCCTGATCGGGCAGAGGGCGCAGGGAATGCCGGGAGCTGGCCGCCCCCATGGCCCGCCTGCAGAAAAAAAGCAGGCGGCAGTCACCACAGGTTCAGCCGAGACATCCCGGCATTCCCCGCGCGATGGTTTTCACGCTTACTTCGCGATCTCCCCGGTGTCCGGCTTGTGAGCCACCGTCGCCCTCGGGATCATCGCCCAAGGACTTGGCGCCAGCGTCGGGGCGCCAGGACCACGCGACTTCGCGTCCGCAAGCTGCCGTTCGTCCACGCGAGCATCCCCGCGCTGCGGCATCCTGCAGCCACCGCATCCCGCGCCCAACGTTCCGTGACGATCGCGAAGCGCCCCTCTCGAGGAGCACGGGATGGCGACAATCAAGCACGTATTCTGAAAAATAGCAATCGATTTATTTTTCTCAGAATGAAGACCGGATCCAATCAGCCCGAGCAAGCATCGGATGGCACGTGCCAGCTCCGTTGAAGCTTGGGGTGTTGTCAGACCGCAACCGGCGCCTATCGGGGAGGCCGACGGCGGCTTGGCTCCGGCGGGCGTTGTGCATAGGGGTTCGGCAAGCACATGGCCGAAAGGCCCGCAGCCCCCGCTCTACACGCCTCCCACGACCGATACTGGCATGAGATTGTGCTGGAACCGCCCCATTCCCATGTCTGGAGGCACACCGGATCATTGCCATCGAACCGTTGAGCTGCGGCTGGAGCGGTTGCAAGCACGATGATCGAAGTCATGAGGAGAAGCGCGCGCATCATCACCCATCATGGCATGAGGCTGACCAATCCGAAAGGGTGTGCCGGCGCGGCCACGTCCAGGCGGGCTTGATCTGCAGGCGCGGCGGGTTTCGGTATCCGCGTTGTCAGGTGACTATCTCTTGCTCCGGTGCATAAGCCCACCGATGGCCCGCAGCTGATCGGGGGGCTCCGCCGACCAGACTTCCTCGACAGCTAGAGGGCGGCTTTTTGACCCCAAGGCGACATCGTTAGCGTTCAGTAACGGCTGCGCGAAAAATGTTCTCCTTTGATTTCCGCTTCCTTGTTCAGAGCAGTGTAGAGTGCCGCGTGGGCAATATCGGCAACGACCAGGAAGATGAGAACAAAGCTCGTAATCGCAGCGCTTCTGATTTTCGGTGTGGTCGTTCTGGGCCAGGCGTACCTTCGTGGCTACCCACCCTTCACGTCACGATTTGTACAGACATGTGATAGAGCAATTAAGGAGCGGCTGATTGTTCCATCCACCTATGAACGGATTAGTGTAGACGAATCTCGGAAGACAATCACGTTCGACGAATTCTTCAAGGACCCGATACGGCCTGCGTCTGAAGCAGCCAGAAAAGCCATGGTCCAAGTCGCGCGAGCGTCGCCGGTTCAGTATGTCGCGCTCATCGATTACCAAGCTCAGGACCCCATCGGCGCCCTCATTCGCGAAAGGGCAACATGCACTTTCAACTCACTTGATGGGAGCGACATGCCTGAACGTACAGGTTGGGTGCAGATCGACGGCGAACATAATATGGCGTGGGCCGCGAAGCAGCCGAACGCGGCCGCGCTCCTATCGCGCCTGGGAAGGTGACTGGGGTTCGGTGGCCCAAGGCCGCCGCATCCTGGCCATGACGATCGGCTGTCTGGCCTAAACGCGCCTGCCCCAAACCGCTCCCTGGGGTTATGGGTCCCGGCGTTCGCCGCGACGACACCGTGCTCGTTGATCCAGCGTGCCACCGCTCTTGACGCTTGCGTCGAGATGGCACGCCCTGCCGTCAGGCCGCGCGCGCCCACCATTGCCACCGCCCGAATGTGGTGGGCCGCGATGCGACGCGGCGCTGTCGCCTATGCTTCCTCGTCCCCGATGGATTGACGATCTACGTGGAATGGTCCTGCACGCACGGATGCAAGTGCGCTTGGCAACTCTCCCCTCGTCGTCATTCCGGGGCGCGCGTCAGCGCGAGCCCGGAAGCCATACTCAGGATGCCCGTAGGGCCCGAGAAGCTCGTCGCCGCCGTCACGCACGCCACAGCAGTTCGTGGTTATGGATTCCGGGCTCATCGCTTCGCGATGCCCCGGAATGACGTGGGGAGATATCTCGGCTCTGGTGGGCAAAGTGACGTGCGGACGCGTTGCGCCGCATGGCAGGCGGAACCACTAAGACCCGTGACGGGCTAGCGAATGTCGCAGCCGCAATCCTGTCCCGCCTCACCCGAACAGATGCGCCAGCCAGAATGCGGCGCCGGCGGCGAGGCCGCCGACGAGGGCGGTCTGCAGCGCCGACTTGATCTTGTTGACGCCGGTGAAGTGGCCCTTGATGGCGCCGAAGATCAGGAGCGCGATGCCGGTGGCGACCACGGAGATCCGGAGCGCGGACGAGATGTCAGGCGCCAGCATGTAAGGGATCAGCGGGATCAGGCCGCCGATCACGTAGGAGCCGCCGATGGTCACGGCGCTGACCGGCGCGCGTTTGGGATCCGGGCGTTCGAGACCGAGCTCGAAGCGCATCATGAAGTCGACCCAACGCTTGCGATCGGACGCGATGGCGTCGACCACGGTGGTCAAGGCCTGGCCTTCGAGACCATAGCCGCGAAAGATCGCCGCGACCTCCTCGACCTCGCGACCGCGCAGCTTCTCGATCTCGTCGTGCTCCCGCTTCTCCTCGGCGGCATAATGCTCGGCGTCGGAGCGGGCGGCGAGATAGCCGCCGAGCCCCATCGCGATCGCGCCGGCGACGACCTCGGCGAGGCCGGCCGTGACGATCACGTCGGTCTTGGCGACCGCCGCCGAAAGACCGGCGGCGAGCGCGAACGGCACCGTGAGACCGTCGGCCATGCCGATGACGACGTCGCGGACGACCTCCGACGCGGTGAAGTGCTTTTCAATATGCGGCGTTGCCGGCATGGCGGCCTCCGATGGCGCGATCGACGGAGGCCCTTTAGCAGGCCCGGATGACAGGAGCGATCACCGCAGTCCCGGCACCATCCGCCGCAGGGTGCGATCGTGCAGCCAGTAATGGTGCAGCAAGGCAGCGCCTGCGTGCAGGCCGATCAGGATCATCAGGCCATTGGCCAGCGCCTCGTGCATCTCCTTCATGTCGTGGGCGAAGCCGCGGTCGCCGACCCAGGGTGAGGCGATCTCGAACAGGCCGAACACCGGCAAGCCGTAGCCGCGGGCGAACTGGGTGACGATGCCGAGGACCGGAATGGCGAACATGATGCCGTAGATCAGCAGATGCGTGATCTCGCCGACATGAACCGTCCACGGGCCGAATTTGGTCGCTGCAGGCGCCGGCGGCGGATCGGCCAGACGCCAGGCCAGGCGCGCGAGCGCGAAGCCCAGCATCGCCAGCCCGAGCGAGACGTGCATGAACAGGCCCGTATCATGAGAGGGACGCGGCAGCATGTCGCCGAGATGGCCTGAAATCCAGGCCGCCGGCACCAGCACGGCGACGATCCAGTGCAGTGCGATCGCGACGGAGCCATACGTCTTGGCGGAGTTTCGAATACGCATGATCAGCTTCCTTCGGCCATTTGGCCCCGCTGCCGGCAAGCCGGAGCGCGGGGTGGTAGGACCGGAGGAGATAGCTGACCGGGGGCGTCGCGCCGCTGACGCGGGATGTCAGCCTGCTGTCAGAATGGACGGCGCCGGGGTGGCCTGGGACGTCGCGGGCTGCGGCCAGCGGAGTGCCGAGACGATGGCCGGCGCGATCGTGATCCTGGCGCCGCCGAGCTGGGAACGGCCGATCTGCAGCCGCCAGCCATAGGCTTCGAGCACGTCCTGCACGATCGCGAGCCCCAGCCCGCTGCCCGGCCCCTGCTCGTCGAGGCGGCCGCCGCGCTCGAGCACGCGGCCGATCTTCGCGTCCGGAATGCCCGGACCGTCATCCTCGACAGTGACGATCAGAGGGGTCGCACTGGCGACGATGCGAACCGTGCTCGCCGCATGACGCGCGGCGTTCTCCAAGAGATTGCCGAGCACCTCGGCGAGATCCGTCCGATCCATGCCGACGCGCAGGCTTGGGGGCACCTGGCCATCGAAGCTGACATGGGCGGCCGCCGGCGTGCGGCCGAGCGTCCCGAGCAGCGCATTCACCAGGGGCGCCAGCTCGGTCGCGGCCTCCGGCCCGCCGCGGGCCTTGCCGCGCAGCCGCGCCAGCGCCAGTTCGCGATCGACCTGCCGGCTCATCGCCTCGGCGACATCCTCGACGTTGCGCGCCAGCTCGAGCTGGCCGAGCTCCCTCAACCGCGCGGCGTCGGCCGCGAGTGCGGCGAGCGGCGTCTTGAAGCCGTGGGCGAGATCGGCGGCACGGCTGCGCGAGCGCATGATCTCGCGGCTCTGCGCATCAAGCAGCGCGTTGACCTCGTCGACCAGCGGCGCCACCTCGGTCGGCACGTCCACGGGAAGATGCTGGCGCCGACCGCTGCGGATCTCGGCGACGCCACGGCGCAGCACGCCGAGCGGACGCAGGCCGAGCGTGACCTGAACCGAGGTGCCGACGGCGAGGATGACGGCCAGCACGGCGAGCGCGATCGACAGATCCTTGGCGAAGGTCCGCACCGCGCTGGTGGCGCCGTCGAGGTCGTAGGCCACGGCCGCGCGCACGCGGATCTGGCTTTCCGGATTCATCAGGATGCCGCGCTCGGCGACCAGCACGTGTTCGCCATCCGGCCCGGCAAGCTCATGCTGATGCACGTCGCTCGGTCCGGGCTCGTCGATCGGCAGCGGCAGGATGGTGTCCCACAGCGAGCGCGAGCGCAGCAACTGGCCATGATCGTCCGAGATCTGCCAGTACAGCCCCGACAGCGGGACCACGAAGCGCGGATCGGCTGGCGGCCGCGCGACCACGATGCGCCCTTCCGCATCGACCTCGAGGCCGTTCAGCAATTGGCGCAGGTGAATGTCGAGATCGGAGGCGAGCGTCCGCGCGACGTGGCGCTTGAACAGCACGACCATGCCGAAGCCGGCGACGCCGAGCGCGACCAGCAGCGCGATGGTGCCCGCCGCCACCAGCCGCAGCCGCAGCGAGCCGAGCCTCATTCCGCCGTCTCCGGGATCATGTAGCCGAAGCCGCGGCGGGTCTCGATGATCTCGGCACCGAGCTTCTTGCGGACGCGCCGGATCAGCACCTCGAGCGCGTTGGAGTCGTGCTCGTGGCCGAGGCCGTAGACGTTCTCCTCCAGCTCGTGCTGCGGCACGACGCGGCCGCTCTGCCGCAGCAGATAGGCGATCAGCCGGTATTCGAGCTGCGACAGCATCACCGGCACGCCGGACAGGCTGACCTTCATCTGGCGCTCGTCGAGCGTCAGGTCGCCGGACGAGAGCACGGGCGCCGCATGGCCGGCGGAGCGCCTCACGATCGCGCGCAGCCGCGCCAACAGCTCTTCATTGCGAAACGGCTTCGGCAGGTAGTCATCGGCGCCGGCATCGATGCCATCGACCCGCTCCGCCCAGCTCGCACGCGCGGTCAGGATCAGCACCGGCACGTGCCGCCCGGCGCCGCGCCAGCGCTTCAGCACCGACAACCCGTCCATGCCGGGAAGGCCGAGATCGAGGATCACGGCGCCATAGTCCTCGGTGTCGCCGAGAAACCAGGCCTGCTCGCCGTTGTCGGACGTTTCGACCAGATAGCCCGCCGCCTGAAGCGTCCGGGCCAGGTCGGACGCCAGCCGCGGATCATCCTCGACCAGCAGCACTCGCATCTATTTTTCCTCGATCCGTTCGATCTCGCCGCTGCGCGCATCGACATAGACCTCGCGCACGCGGCCATCGCGGCCGATCACCCGAAACTCATAGCGCCAGCGGCCCCGCTGGCGGTCGACATCGATTCCCATCACGTCGCCGGCGACCCGGCCGCGCAATCGCGGCAGGATCTCCGATAGCGGCAGGACGTCGCCCGCCTCGACGGCGCGGCGCACGGCGTCACGGCGCTCGCGATCGTCCTCGCGCGCCACCGTCGCCGCGGATGCCGCCGTCGAGATCAGCATCGCAAATACCGTGATGCGCATGAACCGTCCGATTTGAGGCAAATGCATGAATTTCCCGGGGCCTGACGCTCTGATCTTCAAAGCTCGTCGTGATTTGTTGCGCTCTCGCCACTGGGTTCGAATTGCGGGGTTCGACTTGCGGGGGTCGACTTGCGGAGCGTTCGCAAATGCTAAGGAGATGGTGCGGATTTTAGTTTGAACTTCCGATGTCGGAATTGCGCTCAGGCCGATGCGGGGGTGGGAAACTCCAAGGGATCGGCATCCTGCCCGAGACAAGCTGACGTCTCGCTGACTCAACCTGACAGGATGCTGTCACGCTCGTTGCGACATCATCGCGTCCGGACGGAGCGAGCCGGGGGCGCGGTGAGTTCGGAGACGAGAATGCGTAAGACGATGACATTGGCAGCCGTGCTGGCGGGGCTGGGCGGCCTCTTGGCCATGTCACAAGCCAGCCGGAACGCAGCGCCCACGCTGGTGCCGGTGGCCCGTGCCGTTGACGGCGGTCTTGAAGCTGGTCTTGGAGCTGGTCTTGGGGCCTACCCGCATCTTGCGGCGCTGCATGCGCGGGCCGACGGCGAGCCGCTGAGCTACGAGCCGGCCCGCCGGGAGCGCGAAGGCGACGACGACGATCAGGACGAGTCGCGGCGGTGAGGCAAACCGGCCCTGACGAAGCACTGACCGGAGCTAAGCCGGCAGTCCCGCTTCGTACCAGCGACGCGTCGCCCTGACGATGCGCACGACCGAGAGCATCACGGGGACTTCGACGAGAACCCCGACGACGGTCGCAAGCGCAGCCCCCGACTCGAGCCCGAACAGGCTGATCGCAGCGGCAACCGCCAGTTCGAAGAAATTGCTGGCGCCGATCAAGGCGGCCGGAGCCGCGACGCACCAGGCGACGCCGAGCCGGCGGCTCAGCCAATAGGCGATCCCCGCGTTCAGATAGACCTGGATCAGGATCGGCACGGCCAGGATCGCGATGACGACCGGCTGCTTCAGGATCTGCTCGCCCTGGAAGCCGAACAGCAGCACGAGCGTACCGAGCAGCGCCACGAGCGAGACCGGTTGCAGTACCCGCAAGGTGCGCTCCAATGCCCCGTCCGCGCTACGCAGCAACGCCCGGCGCCAGAGTTGCGAGACGATGACCGGCACGACGATATAGAGCAGCACCGACAGCAGCAGGGTGGTCCAGGGCACCGAGATCGAGGCGACGCCGAGCAGCAGGCCCACCAGCGGCGCAAACAGGAACACCATGATGACGTCGTTGAGCGCGACCTGGCTCAGCGTGTAGTGCGGCTCGCCGTCGCACAGATTCGACCAGACGAACACCATCGCCGTGCACGGCGCCGCCGCCAGCAGGATCAGACCGGCCACGTAGGACGACAACTGGCCTGCGGGAAGCATCGGCGCGAACACGTGGCCGATGAAAACGCTGCCGAGCAGAGCCATCGAAAACGGCTTGATCGCCCAGTTCACGACCAGGGTGACGCCGATGCCCCGCCAATGCTGCTTCACGTTGCCGAGCGCGGCGAAATCGATCTTCAGCAGCATCGGAATGATCATCAGCCAGATCAGGGCCGCGACCGGCAGATTGACCCGCGCGACCTCCGCCGACGCGACAGCCGCGAACAGCCCCGGCATCAGATGGCCGAGACCGATGCCGACGATGATGCAGAGCAGGACCCAGACCGTCATATAGCGCTCGAAGATCGTCATCGGATCAGGCCACGTCGGAGCGGAACGACGTTGCGCCCTCGCCCGTCCCGATTTCGCGCAGCCGCGTGCCCAGCGACATCGAATCGATGCGACCGAGCGGCAGATTGATGAAGGCGTCGACCCGGTTCTTCAGATAGCGGAAGGCGGTCGTGAACGCCGCGAGCTTCTCCAGCTCCGTGCCTGCGGCCGCCGCCGGATCCTCGATGCCCCAATGCGCAGTCATCGGCTGCCCCGGCCAGATCGGACACGCCTCGCCGGCGGCGTTGTCGCAGACCGTGAAGACGAAATCCATCGCCGGCGCGCCGGCGGCGGCGAACTCGCGCCAGCTCTTCGAGCGCAGATCGTCGGTCGGATAGTCCATGCGCGCGAGCGTCTCGAGCGCCAACGGATGCACCGCGCCCTTCGGCGTACTGCCGGCGGAAAAAGCGTGGAAGCGGCCCGCGCCGTCCTTGCGCAGGATCGACTCGGCCAGCACCGAGCGTGCCGAATTTCCGGTGCAGAGGAACAGTACATTGTAGATGCGGTCAGACACGGCTCTTCTCCTTGCGCTTCGGCGGACAGCACGGCGTGAGACTTGCGATGACGGGCGCGCAGACCTCCGGCCGGCCGCCGCAGCAGTCCTGCAGCAGGAACAGCGCGACCTTCTGAAACTGCGTGAGATCGGCCCGGTAGACGATCGAGCGGCTGTGCCTGATCGAACTGACGAGGCCGGCGCGCGCCAGCACGGACAGATGCGCCGACAGCGTGTTCTGCGGCACCTCCAGCAGACGTGCGAGCTCGCCGGCCGGCAGACCGTCGGGCTCGTGCTGCACCAGGGTGCGAAAGGCCTGCAGACGCGTCGGCTGCGCCAGCGCCGCCAAGGCCAGAGCGGCTTGCTCGTTTTCCATATATCCAGAACTATCGATATGATGATCCGGCGTCAAGGCTGACGAGTTCGAATGGTCGGTGTCGACGAACGGGAGACGAGGCGCCCGAAGGCTCACCGCAAGCGCAGGCGGGTGCCGTCGACGGTGAGCTCGCCGTCCCGTTCCATGCGTGCCAGCGCACGATAGAGCGCCTCATGGGTGACGCCGAGCTCGGCGGCCCAGTCTTTCTTCGACCGGCCGAGCTCGACCTCGCCGCCCTCCCCCTCGGTCTCGATGAAATGCACGATCCGCTCGCGCGCCGTCTTCAGGCTGAGCCGCTCCGACTGCGCCCGGACCTTGCGCAACTCGCGGGCGAGGTGATCGCACCATCGGTCCCCGATCTCGGGACGACGCAACGCTTCGGCGAAGGCCTTGCGGTCGATCGCGAGCAGCGCTGAGTCCTGTGTCGCGACGGCGTCGCAATGATACGTTGACTGATCGAGGCTGGCCTCGGCGAGAAAGCCCCGGCGGGCCCGCTGCAGGACGATGTCGTCGCCGGCGCGCGAGCGGCGCACCAGCCTCACCTCGCCGGTCAGCACGAAGAACATCGCCCGCGGCCGATCCCCCCGGCAGAACACCGTGCCCTGGCGCGGCACCTGGATGCGCCGGGTCTGCAACCGCGCGGCCGCGGGCAGCGCGGCGAGCAACGGCGACAGCCGCGCAAGAGCGCGCCAGTCGAGCGGCGGGCGCGTGCCCTCGGGCGGGAGATGGAAGCTCCTCGGCATATGATCAGGATCATATGCGCCGCCCGGCTGCGCGGTCTAGGGAAGACGCCACCGCGTTCGCTGAAATGGAGGTTCTCATGCGCCTGCGTCTCGCCGTCATCACGCTGGCCCTTGTTGCGTCCGCCGGCATCGCCGCGGCGCAGCACCACGGCCATCACGACCACGGCAGCCATGGGGCGCTTCCGCCGGACCAGCGCGAGCGGGTGGCGTTTCCGCCCGATCTCGCCGAGCACACCCTCGCCAACATGCGCGACCATCTGCTGGCGCTGCAGCAGATCAACGACGCGCTTGCGGCGGGCGAGCCGGACAAAGCCGGCCAGATCGCCGAGCAACGCCTGGGCATGAGCTCGCTGCGTCTGCACGGCGCCGCTGAGGTCGCCGGGTTCATGCCCCAGGGCATGCAGGAGGCCGGAACGACGATGCACAGGGCGGCGAGCCGCTTCGCCATCGAAGCGCAGAATGCGGGCGTAACCGGAGACCTCAAGCCGGCGCTGAAGGCGCTCGGCGAGACGATGGCCGCCTGCGTCGGCTGCCATGCCGGCTACCGGCTGCGATAGCGCGCCGGACAACCGACCACGCGCGGCGCGCGCTCATGGATATTTCCAATATTCTAGAAATATCGTTTGACTCCGGCGGGCCGCATGCCGCATCCTCCACACCATGAAGCTCGATGACGCCGCTGCCCGCCTGGAAGCCCTCGGCAACACCACGCGCCTGAAGATCTACCGCGCGCTGGTGCGCGCCGGGCATGCCGGGATGCCGGTCGGCCGGCTGCAGGAGCGGCTGAAGGTCCCGGCCTCCACGCTGTCGCACCACGTCAAGACGCTGGTCGCGGTCGGGCTGATCTCGCAAATGCGCGAGGGCACGACGCTGGTCTGCCATGCCGAATACGACGTGATGCGCTCCCTGCTCGGCTTTCTGGTTTCCGAATGCTGCGTCGAGGAGCGCGACTGCGGCACCGCGAGGCCGGCGGCTTGATGATTTCGCCCTTTAATTCGATACTTCTAGAAATATAGTAGGAAGTACATGACGGACGCCAAGACGGTCGCAATCATCGGCGCCGGCCCGGTCGGGCTGGCGGCAGCAGCCCATGCGCTGGCGCGCGGCCTGACCCCGGTCGTGCTGGAAGCGGGTCCGGAAGCCGCGCATGCGGTGCGGCAATGGCAGCACGTCCAGTTGTTCTCGCCTTGGAAGTACAACATCGATAGCGCGGCGGCGCGGCTGCTCGCTGCGATGGGATGGAATTCGCCCGAGCCCGAGGCCTACCCGACCGGGCGCGAGCTGATCGAAACCTATCTCGCGCCGCTGGCGACGCGCACTGCGCTGCGCGACGTCGTCAGGACCTCGCATCGCGTCACCGCGATCAGCCGGGCCGGCTTCGACAAGGCGAAGTCGAAGGGACGCGCCGATGCGCCGTTCGAGATCCGCATCCACAACGGCAAGGGCGAGGCGGCGCTGCAGGCCGACGCCGTCATCGATGTCTCCGGTGCCTGGTTCTCGCCCAACCCTGCCGGCCATAGCGGACTGCCCGCGCTCGGCGAAGCCGCGCATGCGGCGCGCATCGCCTACGCGATGCCGGACGTCCGCGGCGCGCAGCGCAGCCGTTATGCGGGCAGGACGGTCGCGGTGCTCGGCGCCGGCCACTCGGCGATCGGCACCCTGATCGACCTGGCCGCATTGGCCGAGGTCGCGCCGGGCACGCAGGCGATCTGGCTGTTGCGCGGCGACGATCCCGCGAAGGCGTTCGGCGGCGGCAGCGCCGACCAGCTCGCCGCGCGCGGCGAACTCGGCCTGGCCTTCGCCGCGCTGGTACGTTCGGGCCGCATCCGGCTCGAGCCCGGCTTCGGCGTCACGGGGATCACCGATGAGGACGGCCGGTTGCGGATCGCCGCGGACGGCGACCGCCGCATCATCGCCGACGAGCTGATCGTCGCCACCGGCTTCCGCCCCGATCTGTCGCTGCTCGCGGAGCTGCGCCTGCGGCTCGATCCCGCGATCGAGGCTCCTGTTGCGCTCGCGCCATTGATCGATCCGAACGAGCATTCCTGCGGCACGGTGCGGCCGCATGGCGCGCGCGAGCTGGCGCAGGCCGATGAGCCCGGGCTCTATCTCGCCGGCATGAAGAGCTACGGCCGCGCGCCGAACTTCCTGATGATGACGGGCTATGAGCAGGTCCGTTCGATCACCGCCGACATCGCCGGGGACAAGGCCGCCGCGCATCGTGTCGAGTTGAAACTGCCGGAGACCGGCGTCTGCACCCGCGGCGGAGTGGAGAGCATTGCAGCCCTGCCCGGCTGCTGTGGCGGACCGGCGCCATCGGGCGTAGACAGTTGCTGTGCCGATGACGCCAAAGCCAAGCTGGCTGGCCGCAGCGGCCGCGGCTGCTCATGACGCCGAGCCAAGGAGAGGTCGACGGGAATGCAGGCAAGACGGCTGGGCGTGGTCATCGCTCTCGGCACCGCCCAGACGCTGGCCTGGGGATCGAGCTACTATCTTCCCGCCATCCTCGCCGACCCGATCGCCAGGGATCTCGGCCTGTCCAACAACTGGTTCTTCGCCGCCTTTTCCGCCTCGCTGATCATCTCCGGCCTGTTGGGTCCGCGCATCGGCCGCCAGATCGACCGCGTCGGCGGCCGCCAGGTGCTGTGCGCCTCCAACATCGTGCTGGCGATCGGACTCGCACTGCTCGGCCTATCGCATTCGCTGTGGGTGATGGCGCTGGCGTGGCTGTGGCTCGGCGTCGGCATGGGGCTCGGCCTCTATGACGCCGCGTTCGGCGCGCTCGGGCGCATCTATGGCAAGGATGCACGCGGCGCGATCACCGGCATCACCCTGATCGCGGGCTTCGCCTCGACCGTCGGCTGGCCGCTGAGCACATGGGGGCTCGCGACGATCGGCTGGCGCGAGACCTGCTTCGCCTGGGCGATCGCGCATCTCGTCATCGGCCTGCCGCTCAATTTGTCGCTGCCGCGGGCGACCGTGATGGCGCCCGGCGATATCCCGACGGGCAAGCCCAACATCCCGCTCGACCGCCCGATGGTGCTGATCGCGTTCGCGATGGCGGCGGCCTGGACCGTGACCGCGGCGATGGCGGTGCATCTGCCGCGGCTGATGCAGGCGTTCGGCGCGACGCCTGCACAAGCCTTGTTCGCCGGCATGATGATCGGGCCGGCGCAGGTCGCCGCGCGCGTGTTCGAGGCCGGCTTCCTCAGCCGCTTCCATCCGCTCGCCTCGGCGCGGCTCGCCTGCATCACCCATCCGATCGGCGCCGTGACGATCGGGCTGTTCGGCGGGGGCGCCGCGGCGGCGTTCGCGCTGCTGCACGGCTCCGGCAACGGCATCCTGACGATCGCTCGCGGCACCCTGCCGCTCGCCATCTTCGGCCCCGTCAACTACGCCTACCGGCTCGGCCTGATCGGGGCGCCGTCGCGGATCTGCCAGGCCTTCGCGCCGCTGCTGTTCGGCCTGCTGATCGATGGGCTCGGCCGCGGCGTGCTGATCGTGTCGGCGAGCCTCAGCCTGTCGGCGCTCGCCGCCCTGATGCTACTGCCGGCCGAGCGCGCCGAGACGGCGGTGCCGCTCGACACCACCGACAAGGCGGCTTGAGCCGGTAGCCCTTTCTTAACCAGCTTTCTGCGCCCACCGCTCACCGTGCCGCTACGGACGGGCATCCATGAGCGCATATACGGAAAGTTGAAGGTTGGATTGAAGGATACCCGTGGTCATACGGGGGTCATTCACGACACGATGGCATTGCAGCGCAAACACATGCTTCGCGTCGGGGCGGTGGCCGCCTGCGTCGGGGTCTTCCTGGCCGGCGCCGATTTCGCCGTGACCGCGCTGATCGGCAACCAGACCGCGCGGCAGCTCAGCGAGCTCAGCAAGGTGGCGCTGCGCCGCTCCGAGGCGGCCATCGACTCGGCCGGATCGATCCTGAACCGCCTGATCGCGAAAGGTCCGATGGACTGCAGCGCCGTCGCGCTGCAGGCGCTGCGCCTTCACGTCTATCAAGGCACCATCATCAAGGACATCCGCACCGTCGACCGCGACGGCGCGGTCGAGTGCGCGGCCTATTCCGAAACGCTCGAATTCGACAATGGCTGGGCGCGGCGCGACGAGATGTTCAAGTCCGCCGACGGCGAGCTGCGGCTGTTCCGCGTCGAGCAGTTCACCGGCGCCGCGTTCGGCGTGATGCGCGACATCGACGCGCAACGGTCTCTGGCTGCGATCCTGCGCATCGATGGCAACCTGCTGGACGTGATGCCGGTCGGCCTGCGCGCCGAGAGCAACGTCACCCTGACCCTGCCCGATGGCGAGCAGGTGGCCGGCTATCATCCCGATGCATCCGCCAAGTCTCCGGCGCAGACCGTCGCGTTCACCACCGTGTCCGACCGCTATCCGCTGCAGGCCACGATCCATGTGCGGCCGCAGAGCCTGAGCACCCGCGGCGACCTCGCTTATCTCCTGACCATGCTCGCCGCCGGCACGCTGGGCGGCATGTTCGGCCTGCTGCTGACGAGCTATCTCAGCCGGCCGATGGACCCGGTCGCCGAGCTCGACCGCGCGCTCGCGGCCAACGAGTTCAAGCCCTATGTGCAGCCGACCTTCCGACTGAAGACCGGCGACATCGTCGGCTGCGAGATCCTGGCACGCTGGGAGAAGCCGGACGGCCGGCTGATCCCGCCGATGAGCTTCATCCCGCTCGCCGAGACCACCGGCCGCATCGAGAAGCTGACCTGGCAGCTTCTCAAGACCGCCTTGCGCGAGCTGCAGCCGGAGATGAAGCAGGACAAGCTGTTCAAGCTGTCCGTCAACATCACCCCGCGCCATCTGCTCGGCGACCGCTTCATCGACGATCTGCGCAAGACGGTCGCGTCGTCATCGGTCTCCACCCGCCAGGTCGTGCTCGAGGTCACCGAGCGCGAGGAGCTCGCCGATCTCGCCAAGGCGACTGATGTCGTGAAGGAGCTCAGCGAACTCGGCTTCCGCGTCGCGCTCGACGACGTCGGCATCGGCCATAGTGGCCTGTCCTATATCCAGCGGCTCGGCGCGCGCATCCTGAAGATCGACAAGTTCTTCGTTGACGCGATCACCCGCGACCAGTCCGCCATCGTGGTGGTGCAGATGCTGGTGGCGCTGGCGCGCGAGCTCGACATGTCCGTGGTCGCCGAGGGCATCGAGCATCAGGAGCAGGTCGATGCGCTGATCGCCTGCGGCGTCGAGGAAGGCCAGGGCTACCTGGTCGCGCCGCCGCTGTCGCTCGGCCGCTTCAAGCAGTTCCTCGACGTGCGCCGGGCCTCGGCCGTTCCCGGCCAGGCCGGCGAGCCGGAACTGGCCGCGTGACGGCGAGCCCGCGCGCGTCGGGCACGCGCCTCACTGCCGGGTCATCTGTCCGCGGATCTCGCCGCCCGGGTTCGCCTGGGTGTGGACGTTGGCGTACCATTTGCCGGCCAGCAGATCGGCCGCCTGCGCATCGGTGATCACGGCGGAGCCCGTGATCGGCGGCTCCGGGCTCTTGAACGGCAGCACGATGCCGGCATTCTTGCCGGGCTCGCTGGGACCGTGGAAATGCGCGCCGATCGGCGGCCCGCTGAGGCCGGAGAAGGTAACCTTCCAGCTCAGCGTCTTGGTTGCGGTGTCGAAGCTCGCTTCGGCCGCGCCCGACGCGGCGGATGCGTTCGGCGGCACCTCGTTGGCGGCCTTGAGCTCGGACTTCAAGACGACGGTTTCGGCGCGAGCCATCGGCGCGGCCGCGACCCAGGCGACGGCGAGCAACGCCAAATGAACGAATGTCCGTCCCATGGTTTTCCTCCTAATTCCTTATGTGCAGTCTCAGTGTTCGAGACCCCACGGGCAAGCTGATATTCCGTGGAACGCATTAACACCCCAGGCATGAGCAGCGGCCCCGGCCGCTTTGATTGAACAATCCAGACCCCTGTGCCAAACAGGACGGGAACACAAAGGCCTCGAAAGAAAGCCATGGCGGATCGAATGGTTGCTTCCAGGACGGCGCGCGGCAAGGTGGGGCGGCCTCCGCTCGAACGTGCCGGCGAGGTCGAAGAGCGCATTCTCGACGCGGCAAAGACGGTGTTCCTCGCAAACGGCTTCGAAGGCGCGAGCGTCGACGAAATCGCGCAGACCGCGCGCGCCGGCAAGCCGACCATCTACGCGCGATTTCCCAGCAAGGCCGCGCTGTTCGCGGCCGTCATCGGCCGCCAGGCCGCGCGCAACACGCAGTATGAGAACCTGGTGCCGCAGGGCCGCACCTTCCGCGCCCGGCTGATCAGCCTCGGGCTCACCTTGATCGAGCGCGCCTTCGTCGAGGACACGATCGGCCTGATGCGCACCGCGATTGCGGAAAGTCCGCGCTTTCCCGAGCTGACGCTCGAGATCCAGGACACGGCGCGCAAGCGCGCCACCTGCAATGTGAGCCACGCGATCGGCGAGCTCGCGCGCGCCGAAGGTCTCGCCGGCAAGGGCGCGTTCTCGGCCGACCGCATCGAGGACAGCGCACGGATCTTCCTCGATCTCGTCGTGTTCGCCGTGCTGATCCGCAGCCTGCTCGGCGAGGACATGCGCGCCCTGAAGAAGGAAGCCCAGGCGCATGTCGAGAAGCGCGTCGACTTCTTCCTCGCCGCGACGACGTGATCCTAAATCTTTCTGTCCTTGCGCAGCTCCGGAAAGATCGTCTCGTCCTGCAGGATCACGTCCGCGGTGCGCTGATAGTGCGCCGTGAGCTGCGCAACCGCGCGTTCGGTGTCGGCGTCGAGCACGGCGTTCACGATGTCGGCGTGCTCGTCGCCGACGGGGCGTGACGGAAACGCCTTGCGGATCGACAGCCGGCGGTAGCGATAGAGCTGGTCGGCAAGCTGGCCGCAGAACGCGATCAGCGACTGCGAGCCGCAGTTCGAGATCAGGACCCGATGATAGATCCGGTGCAGCCTCTCCCACTCCGGATTGTCCTCGAACGTTGTCGCGCTGAGCGAGCGCGGCGCGCGGCTGAGCCGATGCTGCGCCAGCACCAGTTGCTCTTCCCAATCGGGCGTCGCCGCCGCCATCGACTCGCGCAGCGCCAGCGCCTCGACCCAGCAGCGCGTCTTGGTCAGCTCGGCGAGCTCGGCGCGGCTGATGTCCTTGACGTAGAAGCCGCGCTGCTCGCGCACCTCGACCAGTCCGTCGGCAGTCAGGCGGTTGAGCGCCTCGCGCAGCGGTGTCTGCCCGGTCTGATAGGTCTCGGTCAAAAACCGCATCTGCAGCTTGCGCGACGGCGCCAGCCGGCCGGACAGCAGGTCCTCGCGCAGCCGGTCATAAACATGACTCGCCTGCGTCGACGGGCCCTGCCCCTCGGCCTCCAAAACCGCATCCACGCCCGATCTCCTCTGAATCAGACGACATGTATAGAGCGAGGCTGTAGAACATGAAATTTATAAATTCTGATTGATTTCGATTTTTTATGTAATAAAAGGGGCGAGCCGGTTTCGCCGGCCAGGGACAGAAACGTCGCGCGTCCTCACCCGGGCATCGCGCAGGAGGACACGCTCATGACCCGGTTTCCGGTCGCGGCTCTGCGCAGCGTCGATCTGGGCACGCCAGATCTCGCGCGTTCGGAAGCGTTCTATCGACAGACCTGGGGGCTGGAGCGCGTCGCGGAGGCCCACGGCATCGTCTACCTCAGTGCGACCGGCAGCGATCATCACGTCGTGGCCCTGCACCAGAGCGAGCGCACCGAGCTGCAGGCGGTGACTTTCCGCCTCGCCGAGTCCAGTGATTTCGATGCCATCAGCCGCAACGCCATCCGTGAAGGCGCGACGCTGATCGCAGCGCCGGCGCCGAACCCCGGCCCCGACGGCGGCGTGATCATGAGCCTGCGCGGCCCCGAGGGCGGCGTGCTGCGCTTCGTGCATGGTGACATCAGGCACGACGCCAGGCCGCCGCGGCCCGAGCTCCCGGAGCGGCTCGCCCACGTCAATCTCAACAGCACCGATGTCGATCGTTCGGCGGCCTTCTACGAGAAGGCGCTCGGCTTCCGCCTGACCGACCGCTCCGCGGCGATGGCCTTCGTTCGCTGCAATTCGGACCACCATGCCGTCGTGATCGCTGCGGCGAAGGTCAACGGGCTCAACCATGTCGCCTTCCTGATGCCGACCTGGGAAGGCGTGATGCGCGGTGCGGGCCGCATGATCGATGCCGGCCATCCGATCGCGTGGGGCGTCGGACGCCACGGCCCCGGCGACAATGTCTTCGCCTACTTCATCGATCCCGTCGGGACCGTGATCGAATACACCGCCGAGGTGCTGCAGGTCGACGACGACTACGTCGTGCGCGGGCCGGAGCATTGGGTCTGGCCGCCCGGCCGCACCGATCAATGGGGCATCGCTCCGCCCAAGGCCGAGCACGTCAAGTCCGCGCAGCTCGCGGTCGGCTACGCCGCCTGACTCGTTTTCCAACTCCAGAGTTTCCAGATCCATGTCCGCCACGTCAGATCACAAGCATTTCGAGGCCGTGATCGTCGGCTTCGGTCCGACCGGCGCCATCGCCGCGAGCCTGCTCGGCATGCAGGGCATCAAAACGCTGGCGATCGACCGCGCTGTCGAGATCTACGACAAGCCGCGCGCGATCGCGCTCGATCACGAGATCATGCGGCTGTTCGACAATCTCGGTATCGCCGAACAAGTCAGCCGGTACGTCGCGCCGTTCCCGGCGTCCGAGCATTTCGGCGCCCAAGGGCAGTTGATCCGCCGCATCGACATGGTCGGCGAGCCCTATCCCCTCGGCTACACGCCGAGCATGGTGTTCACCCAGCCGCCGGTCGAGCAGGTGATGCGCGATCGTGCTCGCCGCTGTCCTTCCGTCACGGTCGAGCTCGGCACGACCCTCGTCACGATCCGGCAGGATGCGACGGCGGCGACCGTTGTGCTGCAGCGGGCGGACGGTACAGTTCGCGAGGTCACCGCCGACTACGTGATCGGCTGTGACGGCGCCTCCAGCACCGTGCGCCAGCAGCTCGACATCAGCTTCGACGATCTCGACTTCGACGAGCCGTGGCTGGTGGTCGATCTTCTCGTAAATGACGGCGGTGTCGGCAAGCTTCCGGCCACCGCGGCCCAATTCTGCGATCCCGCGCGTCCGACCACCTACATCATCGGCCCCGGCAACCATCGCCGCTTCGAGATCATGCTGCGAGCGGGGGAAGACCGCCACGCGATGGAGCAGCCGGAGCAGGTCTGGCGTTTGCTCTCACCCTGGCTCAGGCCCGAGGACGCAACGCTGTGGCGCGCGGCAAGCTATCGCTTCCATGCGCTGGTCGCACGCCGCTGGCGCCAGGGGCGCGTCCTGCTCGCCGGCGACGCCGCGCATCAGCAGCCGCCCTTCATCGGCCAGGGCATGTGCCAGGGCCTGCGCGATGCAGCCAATCTGTGTTGGAAGCTCGCGCGCGTGTTGCGCGGCCAATCGACCGCGGCGCTGCTCGACAGCTACGAGATCGAGCGCAGCACGCATGTGCGCGAGCTGACCACGCGCATCAAGGCGATCGGCCGCGTCATCTGCGAGCAGGATCCGGAGGCCGCAGCGGCGCGCGATGCGCGTATCCTTGCCGAAGGCGGCGGCGCGCCGCGCACCATCACCCGGCAGGAGATCGTGCCGCCGCTGACGCAGGGATTGCTCGCAACCAAGGCAAACGCAGCCAATGGCACGCTGTTTCCGCAGCCCTGGATCGCCGGTGATGGCGGGCGTGCCCTGCTCGATACCGTCGCCGGCACCGGATGGCGGCTGGTCCTCGACGGGCGGGGTGCGCTGAACTCGAGCGCGATCGACGCTGCGACCCGCGACGCCGGGATCAGTGTGATCGCCATCGGCGGTCACGGCCTGCACGAGGAGAGCGCCGTCGTCGCACGCTGGTTCGAACGCCACGGCTGCGGCGCCGCGCTGGTGCGACCCGACCATTATGTCTACGGCGTCGCGACGGACGCGCCAGGGCTCGCCGCGCTGCTGAGCGAGCTGAACCAACGACTGCACTCATCATAACAAGAGACTATCAAACGGGGAAACGCCATGACGACATCATCGGACACCGCTAGATCCAGTATGGGAGGACGCGCGATCGCCGTCCTCATCATGCTGTTCCTGTTCCAGACGCTGAACTTCTTCGACAAGCTGGTATTCGGCCTCTCGGCCGTGCCGATGATGAAGGAGCTGGGCTTGAGCCCGAAGGAGTTCGGGCTGATCGGCAGCAGCTTCTTCCTGCTGTTCTCGCTGTCGGGCATGGCGGTCGGCATGTTCGTCGTCGGACGCTTCCCGGTGAAATGGCTGCTCCTGATCATGGCCGGCGTCTGGTCGGCGACGCAGATCCCGATCTTCTTCTCCGGCTCGATCGCCGTGCTGGTGATCTGCCGCATCATCCTCGGCGCCGGCGAAGGGCCTGGGCTGCCGACCGCGCTGCACGCCTGCTACAACTGGTTTCCCGCCGACCGGCGCAGCGTGCCGAGCGCCGTGGTGCTGCAGGGCATCAGCGTCGGCCTCTTGGCCGGCGGTCCGATCCTGACCTACGTCATCGTGAGCTATGGCTGGCGCACCGGCTTCCTGTTCTGCGGCCTGCTCGGGCTGGCCTGGATGCTCGGCTGGTTCTTCATCGGCGGCGAAGGACCCTACTCCGCCCATGCGCCGGAGGCTGCGGCGGCCAAGGACAAGGCGTTGCCGGCGCGCGTGCTGTGGGCCGATCCGACCGTGATCGGCGTCATCATCATGTCGACCGCGTCGTACTGGATCGTCGGCATGTCCGCGACCTGGCTGCCGCCCTATCTGCAGCTCGGGCTCGGCTACAAGCAGGTCGATGTCGGCTGGATCATCTCAGGGATCTATCTGTTCCAGTCGCCGCTGCTGCTCGGCGGCTCCTGGCTGACGCAAGTTCTGCAGCGCAAAGGCTTCAGCTTGCGTGCCTGCCTCGGCCACGCCTCCGGTCTCGCGCTGCTCGCCGCCGGCTGCGCACTGCTGTTGAGCATCGTCACCTCGGGCCCGCTGCAGCTCGCCTGTATCGCGATCGCCTTCGCCGCACCGAGCCTCACCACGATCTTCGGCCCCGTCGCGCTCGGCGCCGTGGCGCCGGCGATCCAGCGCGGCCGGCTCATCGTCGTGATCTATTCCGGCAACGCGGCATCCGCGCTGGTGTCGAATGCGCTCACCGGCTGGATCGTCGGCGAGGCCGGCGGCAACGCGCCGCTTGGTTACGCCCACGCCATGACCTTCACCGCCGGCGTGCTGATCGTTGGCGCCATCTCGGCCTTCGCGCTGATCTTCCCGGAGCGCACCATCGCGCGCTTCGCGAAATCGGCGCAAGAACCGGCTTCTCCCTCCGCCGTAGCGGCGGTTTCGACCTGAGGACATCGGATGAGATTTGCAAGCTTCACCATCGACAATGCGCCGACCTGGGGACTGGTCGAGGGCACTGACATCGCCGATCTCGGTGCTGTCCTGCGCGACCGCTTCCCGGATCTGAAATCGGCGATCGCAGCGGACGCGCTGAAGGAAGCGGCTGCAGCGGCCTCGGGCGCAAGGCGGTATCCGCTCTCGGCCATCAGCTTCCTGCCGGTGATTCCGAACCCGGACAAGATCCTCTGCATCGGCCTGAACTACGAGACGCACCGCAAGGAGACCGGCCGCTCCGAGGTCGAGAACCCCACGGTGTTCGGCCGCTTCGCCAACAGCCAGACCGGGCATCTCACCGACATCATCCGCCCGCGCGTCTCGACCGATCTCGATTTCGAGGGCGAACTCGCCATCGTCATCGGCAAGCCCGGCCGCTACATCCCGCGCAGCGAGGCTTGGCAGCACATCGCCGGCTATGCCTGTTACAACGAGGGCAGCGTGCGCGACTTCCAGCGCCACACCCACCAGTTCACGCCGGGGAAGAATTTTCCCGCGACCGGCGCGTTCGGCCCGTGGCTGGTCACGCCGGACGAGATCGACGATCTCGGTCCGCTGCGGCTGCAGACCCGACTGAACGGCGAGGTGGTGCAGGACGCCACGATCAGCCAGATGATCTTCGATATCCCGCGCCAGATCGAATACTGCTCGTCGTTCACCCGGCTCGAGCCGGGCGACGTGATCGCCACGGGGACGCCGGGCGGCGTGGGGTCGCGCCGAACACCGCCGCTGTGGATGAAGCCGGGCGACGTGGTGGAGGTCGAGATCGACCGCATCGGGCTGTTGCGGAACGGCATCGCCGACGAGGCGGTGTAAGCGCCCCTGATGTTCTTGACCGTCATTCCGGGGCAGCCCGTCAGGGCTGAACCCGGAATCTCGAGATTCCGGGTTCGATGCTTGCCATCGCCCCGGAATGACAGCCGAACAACAGTGCCTACTCAATGCGCCATCGCCGGCCCGCCGCCGAGCTTGACCTTGCGGAGCGTCAGCGCCAGCGGAATCGCCGACAGCGAGATCAGCATCAGCGCCCAGTAGACGTCGACATAAGCGAGCAGCGACGACTGCATCTGCACGGTCTGGCCGATCCAGGCGAGCGCCTGCTGCTGCGCCTGGACCAGCGAGCTGCCATGCGCGGTGAAGTAATTGGTCACCTGGTGCAGCGTGTCCTGATAGGCCGGATTGGATGGAATCGCATTCTCCACCAGCCGGCTCTGGTGGAACTGCCCTCGATGCGCCAGGATGTTGGCGGCCAGCGACACGCCGATCGAGCCGCCGGTGTTGCGCGCGGCGTTGATCAGCGCCGAGGCCTGGTCGGTCTTCTCAGGCGGAATGCCGTTGTAGGACGCGGTCGTGATCGACAGGAAGATCAGCGGCAGGCCAATTCCGATCAGCATGCGGGATTCGGCGAAGAACCAGAAATCCACATTGGCGTAGACCCGGGTGAGGTCGTACATCGCGAACGCCACGACGGCCGCGCCCGTCATGATCATGTATTTCGGCTGCACCTTGCCCGAGAGGCGTCCGACGACGAACATCATCGCCATCGTGACGAGGCCGCCCGGCGACAGCACGAGGCCGGCCCAGGTGGCGGTGTAGCCGAAATCCTGCTGCACCATCTGCGGCAGCATCTGCGTGGTGCCGAGCAGGATCGCGCCGGTCGCCAACATCACCAGGAAGCTGGCGCCGAACTGGCGCGACGCCAGCATGCGGACATCGACCGTCGGATTTTTCTGGTTCATCTCCCACGGGATCATGGCGATGAAGGCCGCGACGCAGACCGCGGCGGTCACCATGATGAATCGCGAGTCGAACCAGTCGTCCTCCAGGCCCCGGTCCAGCATCAGTTCGAGCGCGCCGAGAAATGTCGCGACCAGCACGAAGCCGACCACGTCAAAGCCATGCGCCTGCTTGCGCCGCTCGGCCGTGACCTCTTCAGGCTCCTTGAGGATGAGCCCGATCAGGATCATCGCGGCGACGCCGACGGGGCCGTTGATCAGGAAGCACCAGTGCCAGGAGACGTTGTCGGAGAGATAGCCGCCGAGCGTCGGACCGACGACGGGCGCGACCACGACGGCGACGCCGAACAGCGCGAACGCCTGGCCGCGCTTTTCCGGCGGGAAGGAGTCGGCGAGGATCGATTGCGCCACCGGCACCATGCCGCCGCCGCCGAGGCCCTGCATGATCCGGAACAGCAGCAGCACCTGCAAATTCCAGGCGAAGCCGCACAGCACCGAGCTCAAGGTGAACAGGCCGAGGCACAGCAGGAAGAAGGTCTTGCGGCCGAAGCGCTTGGCGAGATAGCTCGAGGCGGTCAGGATGATCGCGTTGGACACGAGATAGGTCGTCACCACCCAGGAGGATTCGTCCTGGCTGACGCCCATGCCGCCGGCGATATAGGGCAGTGCGACGTTGGCGATGGTGGTGTCCAGCACCTCCATGAAGGTCGCGAGCGCCACCAGCACCGCGATGATCCACGGACTGCCTGCGGATCGCGACGCGGCGAGAGGAGCAGCCTCACTCATGGCCGACCTCTCTCACAGCACGGCCTTCAGCCGCTCATAGAGCGACGGCTTGGGATCGACGCGAACGGTCGGCACCACCGACATGCCCGGGCCGAGCGCGACGTCCGTCGGCGGATCGTCCATGTCGATCTTGACCGGCACGCGCTGCACGATCTTGACGTAGTTGCCGGTCGCATTCTGCGGCGGCAGCAGCGAGAATGCCGGGCCCGAGCCGGACTGCACGCTCGCGACGTGGCCGCGGATCTCGCGCTCCGGATAGGCATCGATCTCGAGGGTCACGGGCTGGCCGGGTCGCATCTCGTCGAGCTGGGTTTCCTTGAAATTGGCGGTCACCCAGACGTCATCGGGCACGAACATCGAAAGCGCCGTCCCTTGTGCCGCGAACTGACCATCGGCGGCGCTGAGATTGACAATGCGGCCGGACTGCGCCGCGGTCACGGTCGTGTACGACAGATTGAGCTGGGCCTGGTCGCGCTGGGCCTGCGCCTGAGCGAGATTGGCGTCGGCGCTCTCGTGCTGCGCCTTCAGCGACTCCAACTGGCGTTGCGCGACCGAGAGGTTGGCCTGCGCCGAGGTCAGCGCCGCCTTCTGCTGCTGGAGCTGCGATGTGTATTGCTGCTCGCTCTGCACCGTGCCGGAGCCGGTGCGGGCGAGGTCCTGATAGCGCTTGGCCTGCTGCTCTGCGAAGGTCAGCCCGGCCTGGGCCTGCTCGACCTGGGCCTGGCCCGCGGTGATCTGCGCCTGCTGCACGTCGATCTGCGCATCGATGTTGCGGATCGCCGCCTGCGCCGACTTCACCTGCGCATCGGCCTGCGCCAGCGCGGTCTTGTAGTCGCGATCGTCGATGCGCGCGATCACGTCGCCGGCCTTGACGTGCTGGTTGTCGGTGACCGGAACGGCGGTGATGTAGCCGGAGACTTTCGGCGCAATAGAGAACTGGCGGGCCGCGATGAAGGCGTCGTCGGTGGTCTCATAGTGACCGGCCGCATCGTAGTAGACGTAGCCGCCGGCGCCGACGGCGAGCAGCAGCACGAGACCCAGCGCTGCCCCAAGCGGATGCCGCCGGATCAGGCTCCTCCGGGACCTCTCCTGGCGCTGCCCGTGCTCCGTCGGCGACGGGCCGGGCTCCGCCGCCGGCATCTTGGCCTCGACCTGCTGCCGAGGCTCGCCGGAGGCCCGCCCGCGCCATTGCTGCACGGCCCGATCGCGGGCCGAGACCGCCGGATCGTCGTTGGCCGCCGATGGGACCTCGGCCGATGACAGAGCTTGCTGTGTCATCACGTCTCCTTGAATAGAACGGAACCGTTTCGTTTCTAGAATTGGGGGTGAGGCAGGTGGGACGCAATGGCGAGCCGCGATGCGGACGGCTAAACTTTTCGTCATTGAAGGCCGCCGGCGCGCGTTCCGCTGCGCCTTCACCGCGGTCCGCCGTCAGCAACGTCAACTGCGTTCCGCCGCCGCGGTTGCAGTCTCACGTCATCGCGATGGCTCGATGAACTCGGGCAAATACAACACGCGCACACGGCTGCCGCCGACGGCGCCGGCACCGCACGTCCGGCCGGCGCGGCACCGGCACCTGACGGCGTCCTCAGCGCGCCGGCTCCGGCCCCGCGAGGCGCACGCCGAGCGCCAGCGCGGCAATGACCGGCGGCACGACGAAACACCAGCTCCCCAGGCGCATGAACAGCAGCGCGGCGGCGCCGCAGCCGAGCGCAAAGGCGAGCACGTTGATGGCCATCTGCATGAGCCGCGCCGGCGGCGGCGCTTGGCCCTTGTCGCCGACATAGATCCTGTCGGCGAGATCGATCATCACCTGCGTCGTGGTGCCGGTCATCAGGGTCGAAGGCGGCGAACTCGGCAGATGGATCCGGTGCACGGCATTCTGGATCGCCATCGCCGCGACCAGCACCATGCCGGTGATGATCGCCTCGCGGCTGTCGCCGTCATGGAACGGGCCGAAATGGATGGCGAGCACGGCACCGAGCATGAGCAGCACCAGCTTGACGCCGATCAGGACCTCGAAGGCGCGTGACCACCGCCGGGACAGCAAGGTCCCGGCCAGCCGCGTCGCGATCACGACCACGCAGAACACCGGCAGCGCCAGCAGCTTGGCGATCGCGCCCGAGGTCCCGAGTGCCAGCGCCGCGCCGAACGTCACGAAGTTGCCGGTGACATGCGCCGTGAACAGGCCCTGCAGCGCCAGGAACCCGGCGGTGTCGACATAGCCGGCGTTGACGCTGAGCAGCAGCGGCACCACGTTGCGGGACTCGAATTGCGACATGTCGTCCTACTTTCGTTGCTCAGAGCGCGTATTTCAATTCGATGCCGATGTAGTCGGAGTCATGGCCGCCGGCGCGGCGCAGCGTATCGCCGATCTCATAGTGCACGGCTTCCAACGCTCCGGTGAGGTTGGCGTTGAAGCGATAGTCGGCGCGCAACTGCGCATAGACGCCGGACCACGAGCTGCCCTGCCCCGCAGTGCCGGCGACCGCGACATTGGGCTGGACGTAGATCGCGTCCGCATTGGTCGCGCGCCATTGCAGGCCGATCGCGGCCATGAATGACAGCGCGGCGGTCGGATTCACCGTCAGCGACGGCTTGAGATGGATCAGGTTGGTGTAGCCGGTGAAGCCGGCCAGCGTGAAGTAATAGCCGTTCGGGAACAGCGGATTGAAGGTCTCGATCCTGTTGTCGCCGGGATGGCGGTCGCCGGAGGCGCCGTCGAGCTGAAGGCCGATGCGCGGCTGCCAGGCGAGGTCGGCGAAGGTGTAGCCGGCGCGGGCGCCGGCGCCCCAGGCGCGGATCTGCTTCGCCCCGACCGAGCCCGCCTGCCCCATCGCCTCGAGATCCCAGTCGAAGCCCGCGAGCTTGCCGGCGAAGCGGATGTCCAGCACGTGGCGCTGCTCGAGGCCGGCTGCGTCGAGGAAGCGCGCATTGTCGCGCTGATAGTAGGAATAATACGACGACAGCTCGTTGGTGCCGAGCACCTGGCGCTCGACGCGGAAGGTGTGGAACAGGAACGATCCGTTCGACGTGTCGTCGAACGGACGCACCAGATTATATTGCACCGGCTGGCTGACGAAGCCGATGAAGCGCCATGGGCCGCTTTCCCAGTCGGCCCACAGCGCATCGAAGGACTGGCGCACGTTCGGTCCGTCGCGCGACGACACGAAGCGCTGCAGGTCGAAGTCGAAATCCTGCCGCCCGACCCGGGCCTTGAACGTGCCGCTGTCCGTCGTATTGACATAGGCGAGGAAGGCGAGCCGGAGGTCGAGCGGGTCCTGGTCGACGGACGTGATCTTGGCCTTGCCGAAGGCACGGTCGTCCTCCAGCTGGACGAACAGCTGCCAGTTCTCGTTGAGATGTGCGTCGGCATGGATCTGCAGCCGTTGCAGGAGATGCTGATAGGGTCGCGTTCCACCGATGCCGAAGCTCGCGGCATCCAGGCTCTCGAACCGCTCGCGCAGGTTCATGCCGAACGAGACGTAGCTCTGCGGATGGTCCTGCTGCAGCGGGATGTACTTGATCGGATCTGATGGCGCCGTGCGCAGCGCCGGATCGGCCAGCACCGACCAGTCCTCCTGCCAGCGGTTGGTGCGGATCGCCGGACGCGAGGCGTTGTCCTCGGCGAAAGCTGGCGTGGCTGCACACAGCGCGCCGAGCAGCGTACTCGCGACCAGGGTCTTTCTCAGGAGCCACGCCATCCATGACCTCTCAGGAATCGCCGCAGCATCCTACTTCAATGGCGCATGAATCTCCGCGACATAGCCGCCGGGGAACTGCACCAGTGCCTGCTCGCGTCTGTCCGAGTTGAACGGCTCGACCAGCACGGTGGCGCCCGCTGCTTTTGCCTTGTCGAGCGTGGCCTTGAGATCAGTCACCTCGTAGCCGGTCGTCTCGCGTCCGAACGGATACGGCAGATGGCCGTCGGTGACGAGCACGGTCATGCGGCCGAACACCGACGCGATGCGGATGCGCCGATAGTGATCATTCGGACGGCCGATCTCGACGCCCGGCGCCCTTGGGTCATCGGAGATGACCTTGCCCTTGGAGAAGCGCAGGAAGGCGCGCGTGAAGGTCTCGGCGCGGTCGGCTGATACATAGACGCGATTCTCCGGAACGGTGTCGAACGCCGGATAGGACGGCTTGGTCGTGTGCCAGTATAGCTGCATGTTGACGCCGCCCGGCCATTGGATCACGGCATCACGTCCGATCGGATCGGGGAATGGCGCGACCAGCACGTCGGCGCCGGCGGCCTTGGCCGCCTCGATCGCCGCGTCCAGATCGGTGACCAGATAGCCGGTGCGTTCGGCCCCGAACGGATACGGAATTCCGGTCTTGAAGCCGAACAGCGAGACCGTGCCGACTGGCGTCTGCAACAGCTGCGAGGTCGTGCTGCTCGGAGCAGGCGTCACCGTCGCAACCACCTGCTTGGTGCTCTGGCCGCCGAAGGTGGCGAGGAAGCTGGTGACGAACTTCTCGACGTCGTCCGGCGCGACATAGACATGCGTGGTGTCGTATTGCGCGCCCACGCCGATCAGCGGCGGCGCGTCCTTGGCGAGAGCGGGCGCGGCGAGCAGCGTGGTGGCGATGACGGCGCCGAGCAGATGACGGGAACGGACCATGACGACCTCGAATGAGCAGATGTGGATCAAGCGCGGTGCGTGCGCCGGGAGATGATCGAGACGAGCACGAGGCCGGCGATCAGGCCGAGATGCTCGAAGAAGGCGTTCAGCGCCATGAACCGGTCATGGCCGGACATGTGCCAGAAATCGTTGGCGGCGAGCATCGCAACGAGCGTGAGCACGCCGAGCGCGCCGGCGCCGAGCCAGACGAACCGGTTCGCGATGACGAGCACCGAGCCGATCAGCTCGACGGCGATCGC
Organism: Bradyrhizobium sp. SZCCHNS1050; assembly: GCF_032484785.1. Classification (NCBI taxonomy): domain Bacteria; kingdom Pseudomonadati; phylum Pseudomonadota; class Alphaproteobacteria; order Hyphomicrobiales; family Nitrobacteraceae; genus Bradyrhizobium; species Bradyrhizobium sp. SZCCHNS1050. The sequence continues at coordinate 366,531 of NZ_JAUETR010000001.1, forward strand.
GGCCGCCGCCCACAGCGCCGCCGGCTGCAGGCCGAAATGCGCCTGCTCGGCAATCGCGCTTGGGAAGTCCATGAACTTCTGGACGCCGCCGATCAGATAGGCTGAAACCAGCGCGACCCGCGCCGCGTGCCACAGCCAGCGCCAGTCGAGCACCGCGGCGATCGGCCGTGGCGTGTCGGACATCCCCGCCATCTCAGACCGCCCAGCAGGCGCAGCCGAGCGCACCCCAGAAGCTCTTGAGATCGGAGACCGGCAGGCTGGAGGACCATGCCCGCGCGTGGTCATGGCCGTGCACGCCGCATCCGCTGGCGCAGCCGCACATCTGCATCGCCTGGGCGCGGACGCCGCCGTGATCGTCCTTCTCCAGCCAGGCGCCGTAGCCGCCGAAGCGGCGCACCGGCGACCACTCCGGCATGGCCGGCGGCGGAGCCGCGTCGTCCAGCGGCTTGAACGCGGCGGCGGCGTAGACGATGCGGCCACCGACCATGGTGAGGTCGCTGGTGATGTCGGCGATCTCGGCCTCCGCACAGGAGAAGAAGTCGCGATCCGGCACGATCAAATCGGCGAACTGCCCGACCGCAATGCGGCCCTTCCTGCCTTCTTCGTTGGAGAACCAGGTGACGTTCTCGGTCCACATCCTGAGCGCGGTCTCGCGATCGAGGCAGTTGCGCTGCGGATACAGCCGCAGGCCACCGACGGTGCGGCCGGTCACCAGCCACGACAGCGACACCCAGGGGTTATAGGAAGCGACGCGGGTCGCGTCGGTGCCGGCGGAGACCTTGACGCCCTTGTCGAGGATCTTCTTCACCGGCGGCGTCGCCTCGGCCGCGCCGAAGCCGTAGCGCTCGACGAAGTACTCGCCCTGATAGGCCATGCGGTGCTGCACGGCGACGCCGCCGCCGAGCGCCGCGATGCGGTCGATCGATTGGTCCGAGATCGTTTCGGCATGGTCGAAGAACCAGTGCAGACCCTTGAGCGGCGTATCCTGGTTGACTTTCTCGAACACGTCGAGCGCGCGCGAAATGGTCTCGTCATAGGTCGCGTGCAGCCGCCACGGCCACTTGTTCTGGACCAGGATGCGCACGACCTCCTCGAGCTCGCCTTCCATCTCGGCCGGCATGTCCGGCCGCGGTACGCGAAAATCCTCGAAATCGGCGGCAGAGAACACCAGCATCTCGCCGGCGCCGTTGTGGCGGAAATAGTCGTTGCCCTGCTTGTAGGTCGAGCTCTGCGTCCAGCGCAGGAAGTCGTCTCTCTCGCCCTTTGGCTTCTGGGTAAACAGATTGTAGGCGAGCCGGATCGTGAGCTCGCCGTCATCGGCCAGCTTCTGGATCACGGCGTAGTCGTCCGGATAGTTCTGGAAGCCGCCGCCGGCATCGATCGCACCGGTGACGCCGAGCCGATTCAGCTCGCGCATGAAGTGCCGCGTCGAGTTGAGCTGATAGTCGAACGGCAGCTTTGGACCCTTGGCCAGCGTCGCGTAGAGAATCGCCGCATTCGGCTTGGCGAGCAGCAAGCCGGTCGGATTGCCCTGTGCGTCACGCGCGATCTCGCCGCCTGGCGGCTGCGGCGTATCCTTGTCGTAGCCGACGGCACGCAGCGCGGCGCCGTTCAGGATGGCGCGGTCGTACAGGTGTAGCAGAAACACCGGGGTATCAGGCGCCACCGCGTTCAGTTCGTCGATGCTCGGCAGGCGCTTTTCGGCGAACTGATGCTCGGTGAAGCCGCCGACCACGCGCACCCATTGCGGCGGCGGTGTGATGGCGACCTGGGCCTTGAGCATCGCCATCGCGTCCGCGAGCGAGCGCACGCCGTCCCAGCGCAGCTCCATGTTGAAGTTGAGCCCGCCGCGGATGATGTGCAGGTGATTGTCGATCAGCCCCGGCAGCACGCGACGGCCCTTGAGATCGATGATCTTCGTTCGGGGACCGGCGAGCTTCATCACGTCCTGCTCGTGGCCGACCGCGGTGAAGGCGCCGTCCTTGATCGCCACCGCGCTCGCCGTGGGATTGGACCGATCGAGCGTCGTGAACAGGCCGCGATGGAGGATGAGATCGGGGTAATCGCTCATGAGGCCTTCTCATTCTGCACAGTAGAATTGGTCGTCTCTGCCCGGCCGTGGTGGCCAGGCAGCAGGCCGAAGATGTGCGTGGCGCAGGCCGCCTTCTGCCACGCGGCAGCAAGCGTGGTCCCGTTCAGGAGCTGCTTGCCCACGGGGATCACCTGCTCTCCGACGAGGATGCCGAGCAGGCCGACCAGCGCCACCAATGGCGGCGCCGGCGAGCGGACCTGAAGCAGGCTGTAGATCACGCCGACCAGCAGCCCTGCCCCGAGCGAAAACAGATAGATCTTCATCGTTCGTCCCGGGACTACTTGGCCCCGCCCTCCGAGGCGTGCTCTCCAAGCGCCCATTTGGAGAAGCGGATCTGGATGCCGTAGGGCGAATGCGCCTTCAGGATCTCCATCATGCCGTCATAGGTCTCGGCACGCGCCCAGTCCTGCTGCAGCTCGAAGGCGAACTGGCACGAGGTGATCGGCACCGCGCCGGCCTGCACCGCGCGGTCCATCGCCCTGTTGTGCGCTTCGAGTGACAGGTCGCCGCAGGCATCGGCCGGGATGTAGATCTCATAGCCTTCGCGCAGCATGTCGAGCGTCGGGAACAGCACACAGGCCTCGGTCCAGAGTCCCGCGATGATGAACTTCTTGCGACCGGTGGCAGCGACCTGCTTGCGGAAGCCGGCATCGAGCCAGGAGTTCATCGCCGTGCGGTCGACGATGTCGTGCTCTGGAAACAGCTCGGTCACCTCCGGCATGAAGGGACCGGAGAACGAGTCCTTGGCGACCGTGGTGAGCACGGTCGGAATCTTGAACAGCTTGGCCGCCTTGGCGACGATCTGGATGTTGTTGAACACGCCGAGGCGGTCATGAGACTGCACGCCCTGATACATCGCGGGCTGATAGTCGATCAACGCCACGGCGCAGTTCTGCGGGGTCAGCATTTCGAGCTTGGACACGAGGTTCTCCTTGAAGGGTCGAATCGATCAGGTGAGAGAAGCTCGCGGCGCCAGCGTGGTTGGCGCGAAACGCCGCCACGAGAAGACACCGAAAGCAATGAAAAGAGCGAGCGTGACGAGCTGAGCTGCGGCGAACGGCGGCTCGCTCTGCGTCGGCGCCAGGACATTGAGCACGCCGATCTTCTGGAACGACTGCACGATCGCGACGAAGACGTTGAGATAGAGCGAGAGCAGCGCGGTGACGACGTAGACCCGTCGCCACCATCCCGACAGCGCGAACGCATAGAGTGCGACGCTGGCCGCAATCAACAGCGCGAGCAGGATGATGCCGATGATGCGCGGCGGGTCGAGACCGAACGGCGGCAGCGGAAAGCCGGTCACGCCGGTGAGGAAGGTCGTGACCAGGAACAGCGCCGCCCAGGCCGCCAGATGGCGGCCTGCCATCATGCCGGCGAGCATGACGAGCCCGGTCGCGATTCCGATCAGGCTCAGCACCACGTGGATCTGAAGAAACAGGGCCGTCGGAATTCCCCAGGTCATGCAAGCCTCCTCTGATCAGCCCTTGATGAAGGACAGCAGGTCGGCGTTGATGGTCTCCGCCTCCGTGGTCGGCATGCCGTGCGGAAAGCCCTTGTAGGTCTTCAGCACGCCGTTCTTCAGTAGCCTGGCCGACAGCGGCGCGGAATCCGCGTAAGGCACGATCTGGTCGTCCTCGCTATGCATGACCAGCACCGGCAAGGTGATCTTCTTGAGATCCTCGGTGAAGTCGGTCTGCGAGAAGGCGACGACGCCGTCGTAGTGCGCCTTGGCGCTGCCCATCATGCCCTGCCGCCACCAGTTCTGGATCACGGCCTCGGACGGCTTGGCGCCGGGCTTGTTGTAGCCGTAGAACGGCCCAGCGGCGACGTCGCGATAGAATTCCGCGCGGCGCGTGGCGACCTGGGTCTGAAAGTCGTCGAACACCGACTTCGGCAGCCCGCCCGGATTGGCCGCGGTCTGCAGCATCAGCGGCGGCACCGCGGCGATGATGGCAGCCTTGGCCGCGCGGCTCTCGCCATGGCGCGCGAGGTAATGCACCACCTCGCCGCCGCCCGTGGAATGGCCGACATGGATCGCGCGCTTGAGATCGAGATGCGCGGTCAAGGCCGCGAGATCGTCGGCATAGTGGTCCATGTCGTGACCGTCGGCGACCTGGGCCGAACGACCATGGCCGCGGCGATCATGGGCGATGACGCGAAAGCCGTGATTGAGGAAAAACAGCATCTGCGCATCCCAATCATCCGCTGACAGCGGCCAGCCATGGCTGAACACGATCGGCTGGCCGGAGCCCCAATCCTTGTAGTAAATCTCTGTGCCGTCATTGGTTTTCAGAACGGGCATGATTTTCTCCTGCGCGCCAGCCATGCGGTCGCACCAACGAATTTCGTGTCGCGATCGCCAATACCCGGTGCTATGCAATCTCATGTGCATCTGCACAATGACCCGAGGAGGCCAAAGCACTGGCCCCAGAAGGCCAAGGGATGGCTCAGCAGATTCGAACCACATCGTCGTCCTGGATGCGCGGCGTCGCGACGACGCTGAACGAGCAAGGTCTGGATGCGGCTGCGCTGTTCGCCGACGTAGGCCTCTCGATCGACGATCTCGACGATTGCGATCGCCGCTGGCCGACCGAGGCGCTGAGCCGGTTGTGGATGCTGGCGGCCGAGCGTTCGGGCAATCCGGACATCGGGCTGGCAAAGCTCGATGCGCCGCGACCTGACAACTATGGCGTCGCCGGCTATGCCATGATGTCGAGCCCCACGCTCCTCGCCGGGCTGACGCGACTGATCCGCTACATGTGCCTGGTGAGCGACGCGGTGACCATCACGCTCGAGCAGGGCAATGGCGGCCGTTGGGTGCGGACCGACGTGTTCGGCGGTGAATGTCCGATTCCGCGGCAGCGCTATGACTACGGCGTCGTCAATCTGCTCAATCTATGCCGGTGGATGCTGGATCGTCCGCTGACGCCGCTCGCCACGCGTTTCTCGCATGCGGTGCCGCTGTCGATCGCGTGCTACAACAGGGCGTTCCAATCCCCACTCGAATTCGATGCGCCATTCAACGGCTTCCTGGTGTCGGATCAGGATCTCGCCTGCAAGCTGACGACCTCGGCGCCCGAGCTTTCGGCAATCCACGATCGAATCGCCGACGAGGCGCTGGAGCGTCTGGTCAAGGCCGACACTGCGTACCGCGCCCGCGCCGCGATCGTCAGGCTGCTGCCCGACGGCAGCCCGCTGCGCTCGGCCATCGCAGCCGAGCTGGGCTTGAGCGACCGAACCTTCCAGCGCCGGCTGGCGGACGAAGGCCTCTCCTTCAGCGATCTCGTAGACGATGTCAGGCGCGAGCTCGCCCAGCGCCATCTCGCCGATTTCCGCATGACGCTCACCGACATCGGCTATCTGCTCGGCTATGCCGACCAGAGCACCTTCTTCCGCGCATCCAATCGGTGGTTCGGCGAATCACCGGGCGAATACCGCTCGCGGCTGATGGAGGGCGTGCGGCGGGAAGTCGCTGTCGCGCGCGGACCATGATCCGCCGGCGGGAGACGCCTTCAGGCGCGTTCTTCAGAACATCCCGTTGGGATTGGCCGACTGCTCGGGAACGGGCTGAACCGAATCCCAATGCTCCTCGATCTTGCCGTCCTTGAGACGGAAGATGTCGACGATGGCGTTGCCGCGTGTGCCGGGCTCGCGGACGGCGTGAACGCGCAGCACGACGAAGTCGCCGTCGACATGCACCTGCGTGATCCTGCTGTGCGACTGTGGGAATTTGGCCTTCAGAAATTCGATGAACTTGCGAAATCCCTCCGGGCCGTCCTCGGCGTTCGGATTGTGCTGGATGTAGGTGCCGAGATATTTCGACGCCGCCTCGAAATCCTTGCGATTGAGGCCCTGCTCATAGAAGTCGAGCACGATCGCCTTGTTGCGCTCCTCCTGGGCCGAATAGGCCCGCTGAGCCAGCACCGGTGTTGCGACCGTGGCGAACAGCACCGCGGCCACCGCGGCGAAACGCGTCATCATTCCGTCATCTCCCCCGGGGCGCAGATATGATGCAGCCGTTGCCCACCCCAGCTATTTCGGCTGTCGCCAGCTAAGCGGACTTCCCACGGGAAGTGACCTCAAAGATGAGTGACCTCAATAATAGCGGTGGAGATGATGCACCGGGCCGTGGCCGTGTCCGACCGTGAAGCGATCGGCAGCCGCGATCGCGCCGGAGATGAAGGCCTTGGCGTTGCGTACGGCCGCCTCGAGGCTCTCCCCCTTCGCCAGCCCTGCGGCCACGGCCGACGACAGCGAACACCCCGTGCCGTGGGTGTTCTTCGTGTCGATGCGCGGCGACGGCAATGGGATGCTGGTTGCTGATGTGATCAGGTAATCGGTGCTGTCGGCGCCCTGCCCGTGGCCGCCCTTGATCAGCACGGCCGGACAGCCGAGCGCGAGCAGCCGGCGGCCTTGCGCCGCGATCGCCTCGTCCGAGGTCGCGACCGGCTCGTCCAGCAGCGCGGCCGCCTCGGGCAGGTTCGGCGTGATCAGCGACGCCCGCGGGATCAGCCGGCGGCGCAGCGCGTCGATCGCATCCTCCGGCAACAGCCGGGCGCCCGAGGTTGCGACCATCACCGGATCGAGCACCACGTGCCGCGGCCGCCAGCGCGCGAGGCTTGCCGCAATGGCGTCGGCAATCGGCGCCTGCGCCACCATGCCGATCTTGACCGCGCCGACGGCGAGGTCATCGAACACCGCGTCGATCTGCGCGGTGACGAAATCGGGCGGCACCAAGTGCACGCCGGTCACGCCCCTGGTGTTCTGGGCGGTCAGCGCCGTCAGCACCGAGGCGCCATAGACGCCGAGCGCCGCAAAGGTCTTGAGGTCGGCCTGGATACCGGCTCCCCCGGAGGAATCCGAACCGGCGATGGTAAGTGCGACGGGGGTGCTCATGCCCCCTTCCTAGCGCGGGCCGGCCGCGCCCGGCAAGCAGGCCGGCCCACCGGAGAAAGCGTATCGACTTCGTCGGAAAACGCTATATTGAGGCGAAAGATGCCTTCCGGAGACAGCCCGCAATGGTTCCCTTCTTCGTCCAGATCAAGTGCAAGCTTGGCCAGTCCTACACGGTCGCCAATGCGCTGGCGGAAGCCGAGATCGCCTCCGAGATCTACTCGACGGCGGGAAATTACGACCTGCTGGTGAAGTTCTACGTCGACAATGCCACCGACATTGGCCACTTCGTGAATGAGAAGGTCCAGGTCCTGCCCGGCATTCAGGACACCCACACCATCATCACGTTCAAGGCCTTCGGCGCCACCTGACGAGGCGCTTTCTCACCCGGCGCGGCCTGCCCGTCGGGGGCCTGCCTCAACACCTGCCTCACGACAAAGGCGCCCGTCGTGACCGACGGGCGCCGAGGTCCTGAAAATGGGTCAAGCATGGTTTCGTCATGAAAGACGGTGGCGGCCGGAGACCGTTGTCCGCCAATTCGCACCAGTGGGCCGGAAAGCCGGACCTTTCGATCGTGAGGGGCAATGGGGGGACCGTCGAACGGCCCGGCTTTCCCTTCGGCAACTTGGCGACAGGCGTTCTATAGCGGGTACGCGGAGCACCGGGTCAAGGCGGGCGGCCGATCCGATACGGTCGATCAAGAAGTTGAGACGAAAACTCAAGAATGACTGCGGCGCCGCGTGAAGAGTGAGATCAAAGCCGTTTCGTCCCTGCTGCCGAGCTACGGCTTTTGCGCCGAGCAGATGGACACCGAGGCGAACATTGCGGCGTGGCGCGAGGCCACGTCGACGTTCTTCGAGGTCGACCAGCTCGCGGCCGGCGAGGCCGCTCCGTTCAGCGCGGACGTGCTGTCCTATGCGCTCGGCTCCGTGCTGCTGGGATCGGCCCGTGCGAGCGGCCAGCGGTTCCGGCGATCGGCCGAAACCGTCGCCCGCAGCGGCGTGGATCACATCATCCTGCAGCTCTACGTGAACGGCAGCTATGAGGGCGTCGCGGGCGCCTCGCCGATCCGGGTCGAGGCCGGCGACCTCTGCGTGCTCGATCTCGCCCAGACACTCGAAACGCGCGCGACACCGTTCGAGAACGTCACGTTGGTGGTGCCGCGTCCGATGTTCGATGCGCGCCTGCTGCAGCTCGACGACCTGCACGGCCTGGTGCTGCCGCGCAGCGGCGCGCTGGCGCCGCTGTTGGCGCGGCATTTCGGCGCGCTGCTCGACTGTGCGCCGCGCATGAGTTTCGACGAGTGCCAGGCCGCGGTCGAGGGCACGATCGCGCTGATCTCGGCGTGCCTGCGCGGCGAGCTCGAACGCCGCGATGCCGACCGCAGCGTGACGCCGGACGCCTCGCTCCTCCGCGTCCGCCAATATATCGAAGCGCGGCTGTCGAGCCCTGAACTCAGCGCCGACGCGGTGGCGCTGCATTTCGGGATGTCTCGCGCGTCGCTCTATCGCCTGTTCGCGCCGATCGGCGGCATCGCCGACTACATCCGCAGCCGCCGCCTGCACCGCGCGTTCTTCGATCTCGCCGGGACGGGATCGCGGACGCAGCGCATCAGCGAGGTCGCGCGGCGCTGGCAGCTCGGGACCGATGCGCATTTCACGCGGCTGTTCAAGGCCGCCTACGGCATCACGCCGAGCGCCGCGCGCGAGGCCGCCATGCTGGGCTCGCCACGCCTGCCGGTCGACGCGGACGCCGAAACCGCCTCGCCGCTCAGCCGTTGGATGCGAGGGATAGCAGCGCCCCGGACCGGGGAATGAGCGCGACGACGGCCGCCGAGTGCGGGTCGTCGTCCTCAGATGCGTCTTCGGCCGGCTGCGGCTCGTCGGCATCGGACGCAGCGCGCGCGATCTCCAGATGCTGCTCGAGCTGCTCGACCGGCATCGGCCGGCCCAGCAGATAACCTTGCGCGAAGTTGACGCCGAGGGCGCGCAGTTGCACCAGCTGCTCTTCGGTCTCGACGCCTTCGGCGGTGATCTGGATGCCAAGCCCCCGCGCCAGCGTCACGACCGAGGAGATGACGGCGGCACTTTCGTCGCGCACGCTCAGATTGGCGACGAAGGACTTGTCGATCTTGATCTTGTTGAACGGGAACGCCGTCAGCGAACGCAGCGACGAATAGCCGGTGCCGAAATCGTCGAGCGCCAGCGAGATGCCGAGGCCCTTCAGCCGGTCGATGAAGCTCTCGTTCTCGGCCGCGCGCTCCAGCAGCACCGACTCCGTGATCTCGATCTCGAGACGCTTCGGATCGAGGCCGGACCTCGCGAGCGCCGACTGGATGACGTCGAACAGTTCGGCCTGCTTGAACTGGACGGGCGACAGATTGACGGCGATCTTGACGTCGTCCGGCCATGCGGTGGCGTCGTCGCAGGCGCGCCCGATGATCCATTCGCCGAGCGGCACGATCAGGCCGGTCGACTCCGCAAGCGGGATGAACTTGTCCGGCGGCACCAGCCCCTTGACCGGATGACGCCAGCGCACCAGCGCCTCGACGCCGCGGCGCTCGCGCGTCGCGGCGTCGTAGAACGGCTGATAGTGCACCTCGAACTGGCACTGCGCGATGGCGTCGCGCAGATCACCCTCGAGCGTGTTGCGCGCCTCGAGCTCGGCCGACATCGCATCGTCATAGAGCGTGTAGCAGCTGCGGCCGGCGGATTTCGAGCGGTAGAGCGCGAGGTCGGCCTTCTTGAGCAGGTGCTCCTGGTCGCGGCCGTGCTGGGGCGCGAGCGAGATGCCGATGCTGGTGCCGATCTCGACCCGTTGCCCGCCGAGCTGGAACGGCTCGGCGATCAGCTTGGTGATGCGCTGCGCAAGCTCGATCGCGGCGGCGCGCTGGTCGGCGGATCCGGCCTGGATCAGGGCGAACTCGTCGCCGCCGAGCCGGGCCAGCACGTCCTCGTCGCGCAGCTGCGATCTCAGCCGCTGAGCGACCTGCACCAGCAGTTCGTCGCCGGCGCCATGGCCGAGCGAGTCGTTGACATTCTTGAAGCGGTCGAGGTCAAGCAGGAAGACGGTGAAGCGGCCGCTCTTCTCGTCGTTGATGCGCTCCATTTCCTCGAGGAAGAAGGCGCGGTTCGCAAGGCCCGTCAGCGCGTCGGTCTGCGCCAGCTCGAGCACGCGGCGATTGGCGAGCGCGAGCTGCAGGGCGTTGCGGCTCGACAGCGCGAGATACACGGCGAGGAAGATCGTCGTCGCCATGCCGGCCGCGTACAGCGCCAGCGCGCGGTTGTGGCTCGCCATCAGGCTGCCACCGGCGGGCGCCGCCTGGAACACCCAATCGGCATCGCCGATGCGCAAGGTCGTCGACCAGATGCTGGGGTCCGCGGGCCAGCGCTGCGGGTCCACGCCGGAGGCGTTGATCACGCGCTCGGGCGGCAGAAGGTTGATCGCGAGCGCCGGGCTGTTGGGATTGTTCGCGCGCACCGACTGCAACAGCGTCGGCAGGTCGAACACGCCGATGATGAAGCCGCTGAGATTGCGGCGGCGGTCGGCGACCGTCGTGCGCGACGTCCCCTTGGCGTAGACGGGGATGCCGATCATCACGGCGTTGTTGCGCTCGTTCTGATTGATCAGGTTCTGACGCGTGCGCAATGCGCCGATCACGTCGTAGTCGCGCGACTGTTCCAGCACGGCGCGATGGTCGGGAATGCTCCAATAATCGAGACCGTAGACCGGCGAGGTCTTCGCCTCGGTGGAGAAGTAGACCGGATAATATTCGTCGCTCTCCGGCGCGACCGTGCCGTCGGGATAGGACTTGATGCGAAAGGCGGGCACGCCATCGGTGATCGCTGCCGCCTCGTATTCGCCACGCTCCTTGCGCTTGATCCGCGGCAGCCAGGCGAGGCGCAGCATGCCGCGATGCGCCTCGAACAGGCGCGCGCTGAAGGTCTGGTACTCGCTGCGGGTGATGTCGTCGTTGGCGGATTCGAAGCGGGTGCGCAGCGCGGTCAGCCGGCTGACATATTCGTTGACGCCGTTCTGGACCAGGATCGCCTGAGCTTCGGCCACGCCTTCGAAATCTGTGCGCGCCAGCCGGTTTTCCCAGCGTCCCACGGCAACCGTCCCGACGACCGACAGCACGACGCCGACGCATGCCGCGATGATCGCAGGGCGATAAAGCCGGTATCGCGATAGCGACGCGCGCAGCCTCTCGCGCCCGCTACCGCTGCGAGCATCATCCTTTTCCTGCAGCGTCGGTGCGCTGTACTCTTCAACCTGCAATATGGCCCCCGCCAAACGGCTGCCCCTCACCACGATGCGGCCGATGCTGGCCGCGGTAAGTTAAGGACGGTCAAAGATGATCCGTCGTGGCGTACCAGAAACCGGGCTTGGTTAACGGCTGACTGTTGAGGGCCGCCCAAAACGCGATCAAGCGCGGGCCACGTCTTTAGCGAGGTCTTCATTCAACACGCCTAGACTGAGTTGTCATCAAGCGTACTCGTGCATCGAAGATCGCAATGAACTGGTTTTCAAGCCTTCGGATCTCCATCGTTCTCGTCCTGATCGCCGGCGTGCTGCCGCCCGGGTCTGCGCGCGCCGACGAGCTCGGCGTCACCAACGACTCCATCATGTTCGGCCAGGTGGCGGCGCTGGAGGGCCCGTCGGCCGCACTGGGCCAGGCGGCACGCCAGGGATTGCTGGCGGCCTTCAACGAGCTCAACGCCAAGGGCGGCGTCTACGGCCGCAGGCTGAAGCTGGCGAGCCGCAATGACGGCTACGACCCCGATCGCTCGGTGGTCGAGACCATCAAGCTGATCTACGAGGACAAGGTGTTCGCGCTGATCGGCGCCGTCGGCACCCCGACCGCGATGGCCACCGCGCCGATCGCGGCGTCGAACGACGTCCCCTTCATCGGGCCGATCTCGGGCGCCGAATTCCTGCGGGCGCCCGAATTCCAGAACGTCGTGAACATCCGCGCGAGCTACGCGGCCGAGGCCGAAGCCACGATCAAGTATCTCACCGAAGAGCTTCACCTCACCCGCATCGCCATTTTTTATCAGGATGACTCGTTCGGGCGCGACGTGCTGGCCGGCGTGAAGACGCATCTCGATCGCCGCGGCCTCGAGCTCGCGGCCGAAGGCACGTTCGAGCGCAACACGCGCGCGGTCGGCGCGGCGCTCAAGGTCATCCGGCGCGCGGAGCCGGAAGCGGTGATCCTGGTCGGCACCTACGGCCCGTGCGCCGAGTTCATCAAGATGGCGCATCGCAGCGGCTTCAATCCGACCTTCACGGCGGTCTCCTTTGTCGGCGGCAATGCCCTTGCAAAGGAGCTCGGTCCGGAGGGACGCGGCGTCATCGTCTCCGAGGTGGTCCCGTTTCCGTGGGACACCGACCTCCGCGTCGTCGCCGACTACCAGGCCGCGATGAAGACGCTCGATCCGAGCCAGACGCCGGATTTCATCGGGCTCGAGGGCTACATCACCGGCCGCCTGGTGGCCCGCGCCCTGGCGATGACCGGGCCGAACCCGACCCGCACCGAGCTGCTCCGCATCATCAACGAGGTCGGCCAGTTCGACATCGGCGGACTGGTGGTCAGCTTCGGCAACGCGCGCAAGGAGAATCCACCGCCGGTATCGCTGACGGTGATCCAGAGCGACGGCAGCTTCAAGCCGATCTGACCTGAGTGCGCGCGCTCGCCGAACTGATCAGCTTGCCGGCTTCTTCGGCTTCGGCGGGCCTTCCACCGGCGGCAGCGATTTCAGATAGACCGCCATCGCCTTGCGATTCTCGGGCGTGAGCTGCGAGGTGTTGCGGATCACCCGCGCCATCGAGCCGCCGGCGCTGTCGCCATCGGGCAGCTGTCCGGTCTCGAGGAAATAGCTGATGTCGCTCTCGCTCCAGTCCGCCAGGCCCTTCTGGGTGATGTTCGGCACGAAGCCCTGACCTTCGGGATCCGGCCCACCCGCCAGACGCTGCGCCGAAACGATGCCGCCGAGCGCGTTGCGCGGGCTGTGGCACTCGGCGCAATGGCCGAACGTATTGACCAGATAGGCGCCGCGATTCCACTCCGCCGGGCGCGAGGCGTTGGCGGCAAACGGCCTGTCGTCGAAGAACAGTAGCTTCCAGACCCCAACGGTGCGACGGATGTTGAACGGGAATGGCATGTCGTGCGCGCGCGAGGCGCCGGCGACCGGCGGCAGCGTCTTCATGTAGGCGAAGAGATCCCGGACGTCGTCGATCTTCGCCGCAGCGTAGGAGGGATAGGGAAATGCCGGGTAGTAGTGGCTGCCGTCCGGCGACACGCCCCTCACCACCGCATTGACGAACTCGGCCTCGCTCCAGCGCCCGATACCGTCAGTGGGGTCGGGCGAGATGTTGGGCGCATAGAAGGTGCCGAACGGCGAGCTCAGCGGCAGACCGCCGCCGAGCTTCAGTCGATCCGGCTGGTTCGGCACCGCGTGACAGGACGCGCAGCCACCGATGTTGAACATTTCCTGCCCGTTGGCGAGATCCGGCGCGCGCGTCGCCGCTGCGAGCGTGATCGTCGACGGTTGGGTCAGCCACCAGAACACCGCCAGGCCGGCGGCGCCGAGCACGCAGAGAGCAAGCAGGAGGCGGCGTAGCATGGTGGCTCCGTCACAGCAGGAGGATATCGTCGGCCCGGCGATCATCACCGGAGCTCGGCGGCGCCGTGATACGTCAGGACGCCCGCGCGGCGCAAACAAACGGGGGCGGACGCCATGTCGCGTCCGCCCCCGTTGATGGCTGGTCAGATCAACTGTTCTTGAGACGGAAGGTCTCGTGACAACCGCCACATTCCTTGCCGATGCCCGGCGCGGTCGCCTTCAGGCTGTCGAGATCCTTGATCTTGGCCTTGGCCTCGGTGACGACCTTGCCGAAGGTCTCGATCTTGGCCTTGAAGCCGGCCTGGTCTTCCCAGATCTTCGGCGACGGACCGTAGTCGCCTTCGAACTTGGCGCCCTTCAGGCTCGCCGGATACATCGTCGGCAGCTTCTTGGCGGTCTCCTCGAGCTGCGCCAGAGCGGCATTGACGGCGGCCTGATCATACGGCTTCTCGCCCTTGACCATCGCGATCAGGACACCGCCGAGGTTCTTGGCGTTGGCCTTCATCGTGTCCTGGCTATGCTTGACCAGATCCTGCTGTGCCATCACGGCGCCGGCCCCTAGCAGCAAAGCTGCGACAGCCACGACAGTCCGCTTCATCAATTCGCTCCTTTGTTGTCACAATCCCGTCCAGCCCACCTGGACGGGTCGCTTGGGTGGTCAACCCCTCAGCCGGCGGGTTATTCCGGAATTGAGGCGGATATCGGAGGAGATCCGGAGGGAGAGTACTCAGAGACTATGACGGCGATGCTGCTCCCGGATCGCGATCCAGACGCGCTCCGGGGTCGCCGGCATGTCGATGTGATCGATCTTGTACTCGCGCCAGAGGGCTTCGACGATCGCATTGACGACGGCCGGACAGGAGCCAATCGCGCCCGCTTCGCCGGCGCCCTTGACGCCCATCGGATTGGTCTTGCAGGGCACGTTGTGGGTCTCGAAGGTGAAGGACGGCGCGTCGGCGGCGCGCGGCAGCGCGTAGTCCATGAAGCTGCCGGTGACGAGCTGAGCGTCGGAGTTGCTGTAGACCACCTGCTCCATCAGCGCCTGACCGATGCCCTGCACCGCACCGCCATGCACCTGGCCGGCCAGCAGCAGCGGATTCAGCGTCACGCCGAAATCGTCGACGATGACGTAGTTGACGATCTTGATGATGCCGGTCGCCGGATCGATCTCGACCTCGGCCACATGCGTGCCGTTCGGATAGGTGCCATCGGCGCTGGCGAAGGTGGCGCTGCCGTTGAGCTTGGCGGGATCTGTGCCCGGACGCTTGGCGAGATCGGCGAACGAGATCGCGCGGTCGGTGCCGGCGACGCGGATCACGCCGTCGGCGATCTCGAGATCGCCGAGGCCGGCCTCGAGCGCTTCGGCGGCGATCTGCTTGAGCTTGTCGCCGAGCTCATGGGTGGCGCGCTGCACGCTGACGCCGCCGGAGGGAATCGAGGCCGAGCCGCCGGTGCCGAGGCCGGTCGCGATCTCCTGGGTGTCGCCCTGGTGGATGTGGACCCGCTCCGGCGGCAGGCCGAACTGCTCGGCGACGATCTGGGCATAGGCGGTCTGATGGCCCTGCCCGCTCGACTGCGTGCCGATCAGGATGGTGACGTCGCCATTGGGGTCGAGCCGCACATTGGCGGTCTCCTCGCCCATCACGCCGCAGACCTCGACGTAGCTCGCGAGCCCGATGCCGCGGATCAGCCCGTGCTTCTTGGCGGCCTTGGCGCGCTTCGGAAACTCCTTCCACTGCGCGATCTCCATCGCGCGCTTGAGATGCGCATTGAAGTCGCCGGAATCATAGACCTTGCCGGTCGCGGTCTTGTAGGGCAGCGCGCGCGGCGGAATGAAGTTCTTGCGCCTGATCGCATCGACGCTCATGTCGAGCTTGCGCGCGCAGGCATCGACCAGGCGCTCGATGACGTACGCTGCCTCGGGGCGGCCCGCGCCGCGATAGGCGTCGACCGGAACGGTGTGGGTGAAGATCGTGCGCACCCGGCAGTGGAACGCCTGGATGTCGTAGAGGCCCGGCAGCATGCCGGCGCCGCCATGCGGGATGTACGGCGCGAAGGTCGAGAGATAGGCGCCCATGTCGCCCATCAGGTCGACGTCCATGGCGAGGAACTTGCCGTCCTCGGCCAGCGCCATCTTCGCCGTGGTGACGTTGTCGCGGCCCTGCGCGTCGCCCATGAAATGCTCGGAGCGGTCGGCGGCCCAGCGCACCGACTTGCGCAGCCGCTGCGCGGCGACCGCGAGCAGCGCATACTCCCGGTAGGGAAACAATTTTGTGCCGAAGCCGCCGCCGACGTCGGGGCAGATCACCCGCATCTTCTCGGTCGGGATCTTCAGCACGTTCTGGCAGAGAATGTCGCGCAGCCGGTGGCTGCCCTGGCTGCCCGCCGTCAGGGTCAGATGATCGCGCTTGGTGTCGTATTCGCAGACCGCGGCGCGCGTCTCCATGAAGCTCGCGACCACGCGCGGATTGACGATGCGAATCTCGGCCACCGCATGCGCTTTCGCGAAGGCCGCCTCGGTCGCGGACTTGTCGCCGATCGAGACGTCGAACAGCACATTGCCCTTGTGTTCGGCCCATACCTGCGGCGCATCCGGCTTGATCGCGTTCACGACGCCGGTCACGGCCGGCAAGGTCGTCCACTCGACCTTGATCGCCTCCAGCGCGTCGCGCGCGTGATCCAGCGTATCGGCGACGACGAAGGCGATGGCATCGCCGACGTGGCGCACCTCGTCCTTGGCGAGGATCGGATAAGGCGGCGCGGTGAAGGGATCGGTCTCGAGATTGAACAGGCAGGGCAGCCCACCGAGCTCCGCGGTGTCGGCGGCGGTCAGGATCAGCGCCACGCCCGGCAAGAGCCGCGCCTGGGTGACATCGAGGGTGAATTTGGCATGGGCATGCGGCGAGCGCAGCACCAGCGCATGCAAGGCGGCAGCCGGCGCCAGATCATCGGTATAGCGGCCCTTGCCGCGAATCAGCGCGTCGTCCTCTTTCCGGAGAACGCTTTGTCCGACGCCGAACTTGATAGGAGCTGCCATCTGGTTTCACTTCCCGCTTGCATTGTCGCGACTATTGGACGGCATATTGCAGCGGAACGAAGACTCGCGCAAACGCCATATGGCCGCCCCTGGACCCACGCGCGGTCAACTCTCGGCAGGCATGCCACCAGCTCGATGCTGCAGCGCAAACATCAGCGCCGCACCAGCGCCTTGAGCCAGCGCGGGCCGAACAGCACCAGAATGGCGCCGGCATAAATGACGGCCCCCGCCACGATCAACAGGCCGAGAACGGCTTCGTCCTGCAAGCGGCCGAGCGAAGCGAGATGGGCCGATGCCACCAACGCCGTCGCCCACAGCGCCGCCGCGAGCACCACGCCGGTTCCGGCAAATTTCAGCAGCGACATGGTGAGCCGCCGATCGAACCGCAGATAGCCCTTGTGCACGGCGAAGCCGAGCACGAGCAGCAGGTTGATCCAGGCGCCGACGGCCGTCGCCAGCGCGAGGCCGACCTGGGCGAGCGAGCCCATCAGCAGCACCTTCAGCACGACGTTGGCGGTCAGCCCGGTGAGCGAGGCCTTCACCGGCGTGGCGGTGTCCTTGCGCGCGTAGAAGGTCGAGACCGCGCTGCGGATCATCACGAATGGAATGAGGCCGACGGCATAGGCGGCGAGCGTCGCCCCCGCCGCCGCCGCATCGCCCTTGGTGAAGGCGCCGCGCGCGAACATCGCCCGCGTGATGACGTCGGGCACCGCGAGAAAGGCGGCCACGAACGGCACCGAGAACAGCAAGGTGAACTCGAAGGCGCGGCGCTGCTGCTCCATGGCCCCCTCATGATCATTCGCCGTCAGCCGCCGCGACATTTCCGGCAGCAGCACGGTGCCGATGGCGATGCCGATCACGCCGATCGGCAATTGGTTGAGACGGTCGGCATAATACAGCGCCGAGATCGCGCCGGCGGGCAGGAAGGTCGCGATGATGGTGTCGGCGAACATCGCGACCTGCGTGCCCATCGAGCCGAGCGTGGCCGGCCCCAGCGCGCGGAAGAAGGCGCGGATGTCGTCGTCGAGCTTGAGCGGCGCAAAGCGCGGCAGCCCGCCATGGCGGGCGAGGTCGCCGGCCAGCAGGAAATATTGCAGGAAGCCCGAGATCAGCACGCCCCAGGCGGCGGCATGTCCGACGCCGGGAAAGAACGCCGCCAGCGCCAAGGTCGCCATCATCGCGAGGTTGAGGAAGATCGACGCCGCCGCCGCGCTGGCGAAGCGCTGCATCACGTTGAGCATGCCGCCATAGAGCGTCACCAGCGTGATCAGCAAGAGATACGGAAAGGTGATCCGGGTGAGCGTGATCGCGAGCTCCCGCTGCCCCGGATCGTCGGTGAAGCCGGGCGCCAGGATCGTCATCGCCTGCGGCATGAACACCCAGGCGAGGATCAGCAGCACGACCTGCGAGGCCAGCAGCAGGGTGAAGATGCGGTCGGCAAACAGGCTCGCGGACGCCGGCCCCTTCTCGCCATGGACATGCGCATAGGCCGGCACAAAGGCCGCGTTGAACGCCCCCTCGGCAAAGATCGCCCGGAAATGATTCGGCAGTCGGAACGCGATGAAGAACGCGTCGGCGACCGGCCCGGCGCCGAGGATCGCCGCCAGCATGATATCGCGGGCAAAACCGGTGAGGCGCGACAGCAGCGTATAGCCGCCGACGGTGAAGATGCGTCCGAGCATGGGGGGCTTCTAGAGCATTGCGGGGGGAGTTTGAAGCGGGGAACGTGCTGACTGGCCGCTTGCGGCCAAAATACGGCAGCCTGGTCGCGCCCCTTCCCCGCTGGAGGAAACGAATGCACGGATTTCCTGGGCAAGGACAGCGACAGCTCAAACCCATCCCCGCTTACGGCAGAGCACTTGCACAGGCCGCCCGACATTTCGCGCCCGTCTGCGTCCCCGTCGTCGTGGCCGGGCTTGTCCCAGCCATGACGGGATAACTAATTGGGCACTACATGCGACGAACAAGCGAAGTGTCATCCGTCGCGCCCGGCGCGAACACCGACAGATGCCGCATCTCCAAACCGGCGCTGGTTGGCTTTAACGAACGTCCGCCAACCACGGCACAAGCCGTCGCGCCTCGTTTTCGGCTGTCTCTACCGTGTCATAGATTCCGCAATCGGGACCTGGCGGTCCCCATTCGCCTTCGAGTTGCTCGCCTGCAAGGATGATGGGGCAATCCGGATCGTCGTTGGGCAAGCTCGCCGACAACCACTGCCTTTGATACGTATAAGCTCCATCTGGTCGGCGCAAAATTAGCACGCGCTCGCGGCCATTGATGCTTTCAAGCGTCTTGATCGTCGAATACATTGCGCGTTGCGCTCATTCTGAAATTATGATGCGGATGGCAGCCGGTGGAAGGATCAGCACGGCCTAATCCGCCGCGCGCGGTCACCAATCCAGATTGACCGCCATGCACCGACTGCAAAGCAAGGCCCCTCTTGGAATCTCTTGCTTGCAGTTGTGACACCGTGACTCGGCGTCCCGTATATGAAGAACGTTGGCCTTCGCCTGATGAACATCACACCCCGACACGCGCGTGAGCATCTTGATCGCCTCGATTGAATCTGAATGCCGCAAGCGCGCGATCTCGCTCCTGTCCACCGACGACAGGCCCTCGAGCAGCAGAACGATCGCGCGACAATGCGGGCAGACCAGATGCCATCGGCCGTCGGGCGAGAAGGCCTCATAGGACCATGATTGATCTGCGAACGTATCGAGCAGCTTCTGCGTCATTCTCTTTGGCATGATCGTCCCCAAATTTGGCTGCAGACGATAGACTGGATTTGCTCAGCAAGAATGGCCCTGGCTCATTCGACTTTGTTGGACCGACCTCGCTACGGCCGCGACAGCGCAAGACACGAGAAACCGCGACAAGCGAACCGCCTTGTCGTGCAACTCAGGAATGGCGCGATGAGGCCATTCTCGCGGCAGTTGCTGTCGGGCGTGCTTCGCGCCGTCAGTATTGCCTGCTCCAAGAAACCTATTTCGCGAGCCGCTTCAAGCCCATCCCTCGATCCAGCCCGCCTCGGAAAAATATTCTTCTTTCTTTTTATCAGAAATCATGATTGTATGTCGCCGTCCCGTCTCGATCAGAGGGGCGCTTCGCGGTCGTCACGGACGTTGAGGCGGGATGCGGTGGGCGTGTCGATGTTGCAGCGTGGTTCTCCATGCCGACGAACGACGTCGATGCGCACGGTCAAGTCGCGTGGTCCTGGCATCCCGACGCTGATGCCAAGTTGGTGCTGATGCGCAAAGCGCAGTGCCGATGACGGTGGCCAAAAAGCCCGGAGCACCGGGGAGAACGCGAAGCAGCCGTTCCATCCATCGCGCGGGGAATGCCGGGATGTCTCGGCTGAACCTGTGGTTCCTGCCGCCTGCATTTTTTTCGCAGGCGGGCCATGGGTGCGGCCAGCGCCCGGCATTCCCCGTGCCCTCTTCGAGGAGAGGGCAGGACGAACAGCAAAGCTCGGACGCCAGATGCGCCGCGAGAAGGTGAACACATGTCTCACCACCGTCATTGCGAGGAGCGTCAGCGACGAAGCAATCCAGAGTCGCACCCGGGGCTCTGGATTGCTTCCGCCGTCGCCCTTCGGGCTATGGCGGACAAGTCACTTCGCTCGCAATGACGATGAGTATGCCGGTCGCACGTCTGCACTTGCGACGCTGGCGGGGAGGCGAGAGGCGCACCACGCACTCCGCTGTCGTCCCGGACAAGCCTGCCGACGCGAAGCGGCGGCGGGCGCTGATCCGGGATTCATACGCCGTGCGGCCGATGGGGCGCGTGGAACGGGCCGCCTGCCCGTTTCAGAGATCACGCGGTATGGGTCCCGGCGTTCGCCGGGACGACAGTGTGATTTGGGGCTGCCAACGGGGCAGATCGCCCGCCGGCGCTGTGAGCCGCGCCGCAGCAAGCGGCGTGACGTCAAGGATGCGTAGCGCCTCAGGCCCGGACCGCGCCGCGGACGACGTCAATGATACGCGCCTGCGTCGGCTCGTCGAGATAGGCGTGCATCGGCAGGCTGATGACATCGCTAGACAGCTGCTCGCTGACCGGCAGGCCGCCATCGGCGCTCGGGAAGATGCGGTAGGCGGTCTGCTGATGCATCGATTTCGGATAGTAGATCGCGGTCGGGATGCCCTGCGCCTTCAGCGCGGCAGCAAAAGTGTCGCGGTCGACGCCCTTGGGCAGGCGGATGGTGTATTGCGCCCAGACCGAGGTGCAGCCGTCGACGAGGCGCGGCACCTTCACGACGTCGGCCAGCGCCGCGGTGTAGCGTTCGGCAACCGCGTTGCGCGCGGCGATCTCGTCCTCGAAGATCCTGAGCTTCTCGATCAGCACCGCGGCCTGGATGGTGTCGAGCCGCGCGGTGAGGCCGAGGCGGACATTGTCGTATTTGTCGCTGCCGCCGCCATGGGCGCGCACGCTGCGCAGGCGCTCCAGCAGGCCGGCATCGTCGGTGAGGATGGCGCCGCCGTCGCCGAAGCAGCCGAGCGGCTTGGCCGGATAGAAGCTGGTGGCGGTGGCGAGGCCGAAGGTGCCGATGCGGCGGCCCTTGTAGCTGGCGCCAAAACCTTGGGCTGCGTCGTCGAGCACGAACAGGCCTTCGTCCCCCGCGATCGCGGCGACCGCATCGTGGTCGGCGCTCTGCCCGAACAGGTCGACCGGGATGACGGCCTTCGGCTTCAGGCCGAGCCGCTTCGCGGTGGCGATGCCGCGGCGGAGCGAGGCCGGATCGATGTTGAAGGTGTCCTCCAGCACGTCGACGAACACCGGCGTGGCGCCGGTCAGCGCCACCGCTTCGCCGGTGGCGCAGAAGGTGAAGGACGGGCACAGCACCGCGTCGCCGGGGCCAATGCCCTGGGCCATCAGCACCATCAGCAGCGCGTCGGTGCCGCTGGAGCAGCTCACGGCGTATCTGGCGCCGCAGAATTCAGCCAGCTCCTTCTCGAGCTGGATGATTTCGGGGCCGCCGAGAAACTGGCAATGCGCGAGCACGCGGGCGACGGCGTCATCGAGCGACTTGCCGAGCCGCTGGCGCTGCGCGGCGGTGTCGATGAACGGAATGGGCTGATGACGCAGGTGCTGGTTCATGAGCTCTGACACATGTTCGCAAACGGAAATGAGGATGAAGCGAAGGCCGGGCCGGCTAGCCGGCCGCGCGCAGCTTGGTGGCGGCGGCCTCGGCCGGGCGATGGCTCGAGGTTTCCAGGCACTGCGTGGCGATCGCCAGACTCGCGACGCCCTCGTCGCCGGTGACGGCGGGCGACGTGCCCGAGCGCACCGCATGCAGGAACGCGATCAGCTCGGCGCGCAGCGGCTCGTCATGGCCGACCGGCAGATGGCGCATCGAGTAGCTGCCGTCCGGCTTGAAGCCGAAGCATTCGGTGACCTGGCGGGTGAGCAGGTCGCCCATGATGTACTTGCCGCGCGTCGCCACGGTGACGTTGCGCGCCTTGAACGGCGTCAGCCAGTTGGTGTTGATGTGGGCCAGCACGCCCGAGGCGGTGCGGAACTGCAGAAGCGCGATGTCCTCGCGCTCGGCCACCGCGCTGGAGAGTTGCGGCTGCACCTCGATGATGTCGGACTCGGTGAACCAGCGGATCAGGTCGATGTCGTGCACGGCGAGGTCGATGACGACGCCGACATTCGACATGCGCGGCGGGAACGGGCCGACGCGGGTGATCGCGATCGACAGGATGTCCTCGCCCGCGATCGCCTTCTTGATCGCGGCGACCGCCGGATTGAAGCGCTCGACATGGCCGATCATCAGGGTGACGCCGGCGCGGTGCGCGGCCGAGACGATCTCCTTGCCTTCCTCGACCGTGGAGGCGATCGGCTTCTCGACGAGCAGATGCACCTTGCGGGCGATGCAGGCGAGCGCGAGCTCGTGATGCAGATGGGTCGGCGCGGCGATCGTCACGGCATCGACGCCCTCGGCGACGAGCTCATCGAGCGTCTCGAAGGTCGGGCAGTTCGCAAGCTCGGTGACGCGGCTGCGATGCGCCGGCAGCGGATCGACGACGCCGACGAGGTGCACGTCGGGCAGACCGGCGAGCACGCGGGCATGGTTGCTGCCCATCACGCCGGCTCCGATCACGCCGACTCGCAGCGCCTGCCTCAGCTCGGCCTTGTGGCCCGCCCCCTTGGAACTCATGTCATCGACCCCATCAATGTCCCCGGATTGCGACGTCACGGATTGGCCGCAACGGTTAACGAACGGCAAATCACCGGTCGAAGCTCTCCTAGCATGCCGCTTGAAGCGAGGCGAATGCGGAAACCCTTTTCAGGACACGATTTGATTCAGAAAGTTACATCGGGTGCGGACGAAAAGCGCTGTCTTTTGAACGGCGTGCACGATGCCCCTCACGTGTGGCGAGCGCCCTGCTCACGCGTCACGACAGGCCGCGAAGGTCACGGTCGATGCGTCTTCACGCCTGCGTGTTGGCTACGGCAGGAGGTAACATGGTGGATCCCGCCGGCGAAGGAGATCACGTCACATCGCGGGAGAACACCCATGACCCTCTGCCTCGCCTCGCTCCGCTACGCCTCATCCTTCGCCGTGCTGCTCGCCTCGCTTGCCCCGTGGTCGCCGTCGGTGGCCGCGGTGGATCGGCCTGTCGTCATCGAGCTCTTCACCTCGCAGGGCTGCTCCTCCTGCCCGCCTGCAAACGCCTATCTGAACGAGCTGGTGCGGCAGCGCCGCGACGTGCTGCCGCTCGCCTTTCACGTCACCTATTGGGACCGGCTGGGCTGGAAGGACCCGTTCTCGTTGCCGGCCGCCACCGATCGCCAGGCCCGCTACGGCAGCCGCTTCGGCGACGGCTCCTACACGCCGGAGATCGTCGTCGACGGGGTGACGGGTCATGTCGGCTCCAACAGGGCCGAGGTGGGAGCCGCGATCGATCGCGCCAGGGGCGCGAGCGCGACGGCGGCGCGGCTCAAGCTCGCGCGCGATGGCGACAGGCTCACGGTCGAGGTCGGCGGCGGTGAAGGACGCGGACGCCTTCTCCTGGTCGGCTTCGATCATCGGCACGAAACGGCGATCCGCCGCGGCGAGAATGGCGGCCGCACGCTGGAGGAGCTCAACGTGGTGCGCTCGGTGCGTCCGCTGGCAGATTGGAGCGGCACCGCGCTGCACCTCACCGAACCCATGCCGGAGGGCGAGGATGCCGCCGTGATTCTCGAAGCGGAGGACGGGCGCATCGTCGGCGCGGCGCGGCTGTAGCTGCCGAGGTCAGGACGAGGCGCAATGGCGACACCAGAACAGCCGATAGCCCTCCTCCACCCTTCTTGTGTAGGTCTCGACGTTGCCGGCGGCGGAGTTCGCGACCATCGCCGGCAGCTCCGTCCGCAGCTTCGCCAGAGCTTCGGGCTGGGCGGCGTATCTCAGGGCGATGGCGATATAGCCGTCATCGTCGGTCGCTACGAACTCATCGAGCCCGACCGCCGTGTTGATCGCCGCGGCCGCGCGCGCCGCCGCGCCGTGGCCGAGCTTGGCGATCACCGGGACGCCGGCCTGCAGCGACTCCCAGGTGCTGACGCCGCCGTTCTGCGGGAACGGGTCGAGCGACATGTCGATGCCTGCGAACTGCGCGATGTGCTGGTCGCGCGTCGACAGGCCGAGGCAGGTGATGCGCTCCTGCGCGATGCCATGCGCCACGAACCGCGCGACGAGGCCGTCGCGCAGCAAGGGCGCATCGAGCGCGCCGTTCTTGATGACGATCCGCGAGCCCGGCAGCGCGCCCATCAGGCGGGACCAGAGCGCGAGCGCAGGCTCGGAGATCTTGTCGATCCGGTTGAAGACGCCGAACGTGACGGTGCCGTTGCGCAGCATCGGCAGCGGTGTCGGCTGCCATCCCGGCAAGGGATCGGTGGTGATCACGGCCGGCAGATCATAGACCTGCTCGGCAAACAGCGGACGCACAGCCTCCGGCACGGTCACCGGATCGGCGAAGAAGTAGTCGATGGTCGGAAGCCCCGTGCCGGTGCCGCTGCCCCACGCCGTGACCTGCACCGGCGCCGGCTTGCGCGCGAACACCGGCAGCCGGTTGCCGGCGGAATGGCCGGAGAGGTCGACGAGGATATCGACCTGATCGGCCTCGATGCGATCGCTCAGCTCCTCATCGGACATCTGCCAGGCGTCGACCCAGAGGTCGGCGGCGGAACGGCATCGCTCGGTCATGCCATCCTGCAGCGGCGAGCAGGAATAGCAGACGACCCTGAACGCCCGATGGTCGTGGTGGCGCAGGACCGGCAGGAACACCAGGGCAGCCGAGTGATTCCTGAAATCGGACGAGACGTAGCCGATGGTGAGCCGCCGCTCCGGATCGCGGTCGCGGACCGGCGGCGGCCGGCGCGTGATCTTGCTGCCGATCCTGGTCCACCATTCCCGGCGTACCGCCTGGTGCTGAGCGAAATCAGTATCCGGCATGAAGTCGAGCAGGAAGATCTTCGCGGTGATCGCATCACCGAAATCCGGCTTGATCTCGAGCGCACGCTCGAAGTGCTGCAAGGCCGTCGCGAGATCGCCCTGCTTGCAGAAGCATTCTCCGAGCCAGGTCCAGGCAACCTCCGACTGCGGGTTCTGCTCCAGCACCTTGCGGCAGGCATCCATCGCCGGCGCGATATTGTCCTTGATGGCGCTGAGCTGCGCGAAGCCCAGAAGCGCGACGTCCAGCCGCGGATCGAGCGCCAGCGCGGCCTCGAAATCGGGCATCGCCTTGTCGAAACGTCCGGCCTGCTGATGCAGCCGGCCGCGTTGCGCCAGCACCTGCGCGGCGTTGGGTTTGATCGCAAGCGCGGCGTCGAATGCCGCGAGCGCCTCGTCGGAATGGCGCAGATTGATGCTGGCGAGTCCCTTGCCGAACATCGCCTCCATGTGACGCGGGTTGAGCGACAACGCGCGATCGAAGCTCTGATTGGCCTCCGCATTGCGGGCGAGCGGAAGCAGCGCCATGCCGCGATTGCAATAGGCGTCGGCATAGTCGGGCTTGAGCGCGATCGCCCGGTCATGCGCGGCGATCGCCTCCTCCGGCCGCCCCAGGCGCATCAGCGTGTTGCCGAGGCCGGTGAGCGCCACGAGCAGATTCGGTTTCAGCGCGATGGCGCGCTCCTGGCATTTGCGCGCCTCGTCGAAGCGCTTGCGGTTGAACAGCGCGAGACCGAGATTGGAGAGCGCCTCGGCATGCCGCGGCTCGATCTCCACGGCCCTGGTCAGGGCCTGCTCGGCGAGGTCGAGCTGGCCGCCGTCGAGCGCCGTGACGCCGAGCAGGTGCAGCGCATCGAAATGGTCGGGAAGCAGTGCCAGAATCTGGCCGCAGATCGCCTGCGTCTCGGCGTGACGGCCGGCACGATACGCCGCCACGGCGCGCGGCATGAGCTCATCGGCCTGCTTACGATGCTTCTTCTGCAATCTCGCATTCTGGAAGGCACGAGAGCCGACGTCACTTGCCAAAGCTGGCCTCCAAGATGCAAAATCTGAACGCGGATGCACTCGACTGCGGCATGGCGCCATGCCGGACAAAACCGGCCTCAACCCGAGGCCGCGCAATAACGCCGCCAGATGACGCGGTAGCCCTCCTCGACCTTGCGCGCGTAGGTCGCCACATTACCGGCGGCGGAGCTCGCAACCTGCATCGGCAGCTCTGCCCGCAGCTTGGCCAGCGCGACCGGCTGGCTCGACTGCTTCAACGCGATCGCGATGTAGCTTTCGTCGTCCTCGGCCACCCAGTGGTCGAGCCCGACCGCCGTGACGATCGCGGCGGCGACGCGCGATGCCGCGCTGTGTCCGAGCTTGGCTACGACGGGAACGCCGGCCTGCAGCGATTCCCACGTACTGACGCCGCCATTCTGCGGGAATGGATCGAGCGAGATATCGACTTGCGCAAATTGCTCGATCTGCTGCTCGCGCGTCGACCAGCCGAGGCAGCTGATGCGGTCCTCCGTCAGGCCCTGAGCGGCGAAGCGCGCCAGCAGCCGGTCGCGCAGCAAGGGGTCGTCGAGCGAGGCGCTCTTGAGCACGATGCGCGAGTCCGGCAGCGCGTGCATCAGCCGCGCCCACACCGCGAGAACCGGGTCAGTGACCTTGTCCAGCCGGTTGAAGACGCCGAAGGTGACGAAGCCATTGCGCAGCATCGGCAGCGGCGTCGGCTGCACGCCCGGCAGCGCGTCGGTGGTGATCACCGCCGGCAGGTCGTAGACCTGCTCGGAGAACAGATGCCGCGCCGCCTCGGGCACCGTGACGGGATCGGCGAAAAAGTAGTCGATCGTCGGCAATCCGGTGCCGGTGCCGCTGCCCCAGGCCGTGACCTGGATCGGCGCCGGCTTGCGGGCAAACAGCGGCAGCCGATTGCCGGCGGAATGGCCGGAAAGATCGACCAGAATGTCCACGCGATCGGCCGCGACTCGATCGGCGAGCTCGTCGTCGGACATCTGGGAGGCACCGACCCAGACCTCGGCGCAGGCCCGGAACTGGGCGGTCACCGCATCCTGCACCGGTGAGCAGGCGTAGCAGCAGATCTGGAACTCGTCGTGGGTGGCATGCTTCAGCAAGGGCAGATAGGCCAGCGCCGCCGAATGATTCCTGAAATCGGACGACACGTAGCCGATGACGAGGCGTCGCTCCGGATCGAGGTCGCGCGGCGGCAAAGATCGCTGCGCGATGTGGCGGCCGATGCGCTGCCACCACTCGCGCCTGATGGCCTGATGCAGCTCGAAGTCAGCGTCCGGCTTGAAGTCGAGCGTGAAGATCTTGGCGGTCATCGCCTCGGCGAAATCGGGCCTGATCTCCAGCGCGCGCTCGAAATGCACGACGGCCGCATCAACCTCGCCCTGCTTGGCATAGCATACACCGAGCCACAACCAGGCATCCTCGCAACGGGGGTTGCGCTCCAGCACCTTGCGGCAGGCATCGACGGACCGGGCCACGTCCTTGAAGTGGCCGAGCTGGGCCTTGCCAAGCAGCGCGATCTCGAGCCAGGGATCGCAGGCCAAGGCCGCCTCGTAGTCCACCTTGGCCTGATCGAACCGCCCCGCCTGCTGGTGCAGCCGGCCGCGCTGCGCCAGCACCCGCGGGGCGTTGGGCTTGATCGACAGCGCGGCGTCGAACGCCGCCAGCGCAGCGTCGACGTGATGCAGGTTGAGGCTCGCCAGGCCCTTGCCGAACATCGCCTCCATGTGGCGCGGGTTGAACGACAGCGCACGATCGAAGCTATGATTGGCGTCGGCGTTGCGACCGAGCGGAAGCAGCGCCATGCCGCGGTTGCAATAAGCGTCGGCGTGATCGGGCTTCAGCGCAATCGCGCGGTTATGGGCGGCGATCGCCTCCTCCGGCCGGCCCAACCGCATCAGCGTGTTGCCGAGGCCGGTCTGCGCGACGACCAGCGACGGCTTACTCGCGATCGCGCGCTCCTGGCATTTGCGCGCCTCGTCGTATCGCCCGAGATTGAATAGCGCGAGGCCGAGGTTGGAGAGCGCCTCGGCATGGCGCGGCTCGATGTCGACCGCCTTGGTCAGCGCCTGCTCGGCGAGCTCGACCTGGCCGCTGTCGAGCGCTGTGACGCCGAGCAGATGCAGCGCGTCGAAATGATCGGGCAGCAGCGCCAGGATCTGGCCGCAGTCCGCCTGCGCTTCGGCCCTGCGGCCGGCGCGATAGGCGGCGACGGCCGTCTGCATCAGCGCATACGCCTGCTTGCGTTGCTTCTTCTGCAGCCGCGCATTCTGAAACGCGCGGGACCCGACATCGCTAGCCACAGAAAATCTCCAACTAACAGCCTCGACTGGTTCGTTGCATGTGCCTGCTGCCGACCGCCACACTCAAGCGGTGCTGGCGCAGTAGCGTCGCCAGAGTTGCCAAAAGCCCTCTTCGACCTTGCGCGTATACGTTTTCGACGTTGCCCGCTGCAGAGCTTGCGCCCCGCGTCGTCAGCTCGGCTCTGAGCTGAGCCAGCCTGGTCGGCTCGGCCGCGTGCTTCAAGACCACGGCGATATAGCCGTCGTCGTCCTCTGCCACCCAGTCGTCGAGCCCGATTGCGGTGTTGATCGCGCCAGCGTCGTCCGGTAGCAGCCCCAGGACCAGGGCACGGAGCGCGCGCGCCTCCGCCGGCCGCCGCGCGTGATATTCGGCCGTTGCGGTCGATAGCAACCGCTCCGCCTGCTTGCGATGCTTCCTTTCGAATCGGGCGTTTTGAAATGCACGCGAGCCGACATTGCCAGCCAAGGATCGTCTCCAGATCAGATGAGCCGAATGATAAGACGCAACCTAGGCGGCCGGTGACACCGGCCGGACAAGCAAGCCGGCGTGGGGACGGCCGCTCGCGAACGCCGCGCGCGAGGCTAGCACGATACGCTTGATTCGCGCGAAACGCCGCCGGCAGTGCTCAAGCTCCAGCCGCGCAATGGCGCCGCCAGAACGTGCGGTAGCCTTCCTCGACCTTCCGCGTGTAGGCCATGACGTTGCCGGCCGGCGAGCTCGCCACGCGCGCCGGCAGCCCGGCCCTGAGTTGCGCCAAGGCAACGGGGTCTGCGGCGTGCTTGAGGGCGATCGCGATGTAGCCGTCATCGTCCTCGGCCACCCAGTCGTGGAGGCCGACCGCCTTGACGATCGCGCCGCCGAAGCGCGAGGCCGAGTTGTTGCCCAGCTTGGCCACGACAGGCACGCCGGCCTGCAACGACTCCCAGGTGCTCACGCCGCCGTTCTGCGGGAAGGGGTCGAGCGAGATGTCTATCCGGGCGAAAGCGGCGATGTGCTCATGCCGCATCGAGGAACCAAGGCAGGTCAGCCGCTGCTCCGCGGTGCCATGAGCCACGAACCGCGCGATCAGCCCGTCGCGCAAGAAACTGTCGTCGAGCGCACCATTCTTCACCACGATGCGCGCATCAGGCAATGCGCGCATCAAGGCAGACCAGACGCCCAACACCTGATCGGAGATCTTATCGACGCGGTTGAAGACACCAAACGTGACGTAGCCGTTTTGCACCATCGGCAACGGCGTCGGCTGTGCATCCGGGAGCGGTTCCGTCGTGATCAGGGCCGGCAGGTCATACACCTGCTCGGCGAACAGCGGCCGGACCGCCTGAGGCACCGTGACCGGATCAGCGAAGAAGTAGTCGATGGTCGGCAGGCCGGTGCCGGTCGCATAGCCCCACGCCGTGACCTGGATCGGCGCGGGCTTGCGCGCGAACAAGGTGAGGCGGTTGCCGGCCGAATGTCCGGACAGGTCGACGAGGATGTCGACGTGGTCCGCCTGGATGCGGTCGGCAAGCTCGTCGTCCGAGAGCTGCCAAGCATCCACCCAGACGCCGGCGGCGGCCTTGCACTGGTCAGTGACCGAGTCCGCCAGCGGCGAGCACGAGTAGCAGATGACCTTGAAGGCCGCCTGGTCGTGATGGCGCAGCACCGGCAGGAAGGCAAGCGCCGCCGAATGGCTGCGGAAATCGGACGACACGTAACCGACCGTGATGCGGCGATCCGGATCGCGGTCGAGGGCGGCAAGCTGGCGCTGCGGGAGGTGCACACCGATCCGCTCCCACCATTGGCGCCGGACCGCCTGATGCGCGGCCACGTCGGCGTTGGGATCGAAATCGAGCGCGAAGATCTTCTTCAGGATGGCATCCTCGAAATCCGGCTTGATCTCGAGCGCGCGGTCGAAATGCTGGATCGCGGCGGCGACATCGCCCTGCCGGGCGAAGCAGGCGCCGAGCCAGAGCAACGCGACCTCCGACGACGTGTTGGTCTCCAGCACGCGCTTGCAGGCGAGCATCGCCGGCGCAATCCGATCGGTGAGCACGCCAACATGCGCCTTGCCGAGCAGCGCGGCTTCCAGCCTCGGATCGATCGCCAGCGCCGCCTCGAAATCCACCTCGGCCTCGTCGAACCGGGCCATCTGGACGTAGAGCCGGCCGCGCTGGGCGATAACGGCCGCCGCCCCCGGCTTGAGGGCGAGCGCCGCGTTGAAGGCGGCGAGCGCCTGATCGAGATGACGCAGATTGACGCTGACGAGCCCTTTGCCGAACATCGCCTGCATGTGGCGCGGCGAAAGCCCCAGCGCGCGGTCGAAGCTCTGGTCGGCGTCCTCGTTGCGCTGGAGAAGCAGCTGCGCCATACCACGGTTGCAATAGGCGTCGGCATAATCCGGCTTGATGGCGATGGCCCGGTCGTGCGCCGCGATCGCCTGGTCGAACAACCGCATGTTCATGAGCGTATTGCCGAGGCCGGTCCATGCGGTCGCAAAGACGGGCTTCAGCGCAACGGCGCGCTCCTGGACGGCGCGGGCTTCCTCGTAGCGTTTCAAGCTGGCCAGCACGAGGCCGAGATTGGCCAGGGCCTCGGCATTGCGCGGCTCCACCGCGACCGCGCGGGTCAGGGCCTGCTCGGCGAGGTCGAGCCGACCGCTGTCGAGCGCGGAGGCGCCGAGAAGGTGAAGAGCGTCGAAATGATCGGGCACGAGGGCCAGCGCCTGACCGCAGATGGCCTGGGCATCGGCATGCCGGCCCGCCCTGTAGGCCTCGACGGCCTTCGGCAGCAGGCCGTCGGCCTGCTTGCGGTTCTTCTTCTGCAGGCGCGCGTTCTGGAACGCGCGCGATCCGATCGTGCTTTGCAAGGAAGCTCTCCGGCGGACGACGTCCGGGGCTATCTAGCACGGCTCGCGTGATTCGCGGCGAGACCCCGCCCTACTCGCGGCGGTAATCGTCCTCGATGCGGATGATGTCGTCCTCGCCGAGATAGGACCCGGTCTGGACTTCGATCAGTTCCAGCAGGATCTTGCCCGGGTTTTCCAGCCGGTGCACCGCGCCCATCGGAATGTAGATCGATTCGTTCTCGTGCACGGTCTTGACCGTCTCGTTGATGGTGACCCGCGCCGCGCCGCGCACTACGATCCAGTGCTCGGAGCGGTGATAGTGCTTCTGCAGCGACAGCCGCTGGCCGGGCTTGACGATGATGCGCTTGACCTGATGACGCTCGCCATTGTCGACCGACTGATAGCTGCCCCAGGGCCGATGCACCTTGATGTGCGCCTCGGTCACTTCGGGCGCGACGGTCTTGAGCTTGGCGACCAGCCGCTTCAACCCGTTGGCATCGCGCTGGCGCGACACCAGCACGGCATCCTGCGCCGCCACCACGACGAGATCATCGACGCCCTCGAGCGCGACCAGCGCCTTGTCGGTGACCACGTTGCAGTTGCGGGAATCCTCGAACACGGCGGTGCCGCGCGCGGCATTGCCCTGCCCGTCCTTATCGGACAGTTCCCAGACCGCATGCCAGGAGCCGACATCAGACCAACCGCACGACACCGCCACCACGGCGGCACGTTCGGTCTTTTCCATCACGGCATAGTCGATCGAGATCGGCTTGGCCGCCGCGAAGGCATCGGAGTCCAGGATGATGAAGCCGAGGTCGCGGCCGGCCTTGGAGACAGCGTCGATCACCGTCTGCACGCTGCCCGCATCGAACTTGCGGTATTCATCGAGCAGGACCGACGCGCGGAACATGAAGTTGCCGCTGTTCCAGAGATAGCCTTCGCGAATGTAGCGCTCAGCGGTCGGCTGATCCGGCTTCTCGACGAATTTCGCGACGGCCCGCACTTCCCCGGATACCGATGCACCCGGGCTGATATAGCCATATTCGGTGGCCGCGCGCTCCGGATTGACGCCGAAGGTGACGATGCGGCCGGCCTCGGCGGCCGCGAGCCCCTGCCGGCACGCCGCGAGGAAGGCCGCGGTGTCGCGAACGACGTGATCGGCCGCGAGTGCCAGCACGACAGCGTCCTGATGGCGCGACTGGGCGAAGGCAGCTCCGGCTGCGATGGCCGGGCCAGAATCACGCCGCATCGGCTCCAGCAGCACGTCCGCCTCGATGCCGATCTCGGCCAGTTGTTCCAGCACCATGAAGCGATAGGCCAGGTTGGTGATGATGATCGGCCGTTCGAAGAGATCGGCATCGGATACGCGCAGCAGCGTGTCCTGGAACGTGGAACGGGCGCCGAACAGCGGCAGGAACTGCTTTGGGCGAACCTCCCGCGATGCCGGCCACAGCCGGGTCCCGGCGCCGCCGCACATGATGAGAGGAATGATGCGTCCGGTCATGAATCAACCCGTTAAATTCGGTGATAGTCGCGGTACCATTTCGCAAAACGTCCGATGCCGTCGGCGATCGAGGTCGCCGGCCGGAAGCCGATGTCGCGTTCGAGGTCGCTGACATCAGCATAGGTCGCCTCGACGTCGCCGGGCTGCATCGGCAGCATTTCCCTGATGGCCGGCCGCCCGAACTCCTTCTCTAGTAATGTTATCACGTCCATCAGCTGTTCGGGATGATTGTTGCCGATATTGTAAATCCGCCATGGCGCCCGGCTGCTCGACGGATCGGGCCTGTTTCCATCCCAATCCGGGTTTCCCTGGGGCGGGCGGCCGATCAGGCGGACGATGGCCTGCACGATGTCGTCGACATAGGTAAAATCACGCCGCATCCGGCCTTGATTGAACAGCTTGACCGGCTGCCCGGCGAGGATGGCCTTGGCAAAGATGAACATCGCCATGTCGGGACGGCCCCAGGGGCCGTAGACGGTAAAGAAGCGCAGGCCGGTTGACGGCAGCCGGTACAGATGGCTGTAGGAATGCGCCATCAGCTCGTTGGCCTTCTTGCTCGCCGCATAGAGGCTGATCGGATGATCGACATTGTCCTTGACCGAGAACGGCAGCTTGGTGTTGGCGCCATAGACCGATGAGGACGAGGCGAACAGCAGGTGCTCGCAGCCGTGATGGCGGCATCCTTCGAGGACGTTGATGAAGCCTTCGAGATTGGCGTCGACATAGGCGTGCGGATTTTCCAGCGAGTAGCGCACGCCGGCCTGGGCCGCGAGATGCACCACGGCGGGAAAGCGATGCTGGGCAAACAGCGCCTTGATGCCGGCGCGGTCGACGAGATCGAGCTTGTGGAAGGTGAAGCCGGGCTGCCTCTTGAGAATGTCGAGGCGCGCTTCCTTCAGCTTCGGATCGTAATAAGCGTTGATGTTGTCGATGCCGACCACCTGCCGTCCCTCGGCGAGCAGCCGCTGCGATAGGTGAAATCCGATGAAGCCGGCGGCGCCGGTCACGAGGATGGGATGATCTGCCATGGTCGCTCCGTCAGGGTCGCCACAGTTCGATGGCGGCGGGTTTGCTCGCGCGGTCGAGCTTCATCTTCACGTCGAGCACGAGGCCGCCTGCGTCGCGCAGAAGCCCCTGCACCAGGGGCCAGCCGCCGGCGAGATAGGCGTCGTGCGACACCGCCAGCACGACCGCATCGGCCGGACGCAGCGCCTCAATCGCGGTCAGGTCGATGCCGTACTCCTCGTGCACGGCGGCGCGATCTGCCAGGGGATCGGCCACCTGCACCTCGATGCCGAACGACTGCAGCTCGCTGATGATGTCGATCACGCGGGAATTTCGGATGTCCGGCACATTCTCCTTGAAGGTCATGCCGAGGATGGTGACGACACCGCTGCGTCCTTTCCGCTTCAGCAGCCCGCGAATGCATTCGCGCGCGATGCGCCGGCCCATCTCGTCATTGATGCGGCGGCCCGCCAGGATCACCTCGGGATGATAGCCTGCTTTCTCGGCGCGGTAGGTCAGATAGTATGGATCGACGCCGATACAGTGGCCTCCGACCAGCCCCGGCGAGAACGGCAGGAAGTTCCACTTGGTGGCGGCGGCGGCCAGGACGTCTCCGGTATCGATGTTCAGCGCCTGGAAGATCAGCGACAGCTCGTTCATGAACGCGATGTTGAGATCGCGCTGGGTGTTCTCGATCACCTTGGCGGCCTCTGCGACCTTGATCGACGGCGCACAATGGATGCCGGCGCTCACGACCGAGCCGTAAACTTTGACGACGATGTCCAGCGTCGCAGGATTCTGCGCCGCCACGACCTTGGTGATGCTCTCGAAGCGATGGGTCCTGTCACCTGGGTTGATGCGCTCCGGCGAATACCCGACGTTGAAATCGACTCCGGCCTTCATCCTGGAGCCGTCTTCCAGGATCGGAATGCAGTCCTCCTCCACGGCGCCAGGGTATACGGTCGATTCGTAGACGACGATATCGCCTTCCTTAAGAACCGCCGCCACCGTGCGAGTGGCCGCGAACATCGCACTCAGATCCGGCCGGCGTGCGGCATCGATGGGAGTCGGCACCGTGACGATGAAGAAGTCGGCTTCGGCAAGGTCCGCAGCGGCGCTGGTGAATGTCAGACCCGGCTGCGAAAGATCGGCTGCATCGACCTCGCAGGTCCGATCCTGGCCGGCCTTCAGCTCGGCAACGCGCGAGGCATCGATGTCGAACCCCAGGACTCGACGGCCTACCCGCGCGAACGCTGCCGCGACTGGCAGGCCCACATAGCCGAGGCCAATCACTGCGATCTTCCTACCATGAGACATAAATTGACGTTCCGGTGGTTTCGAAGGCATTGACGCCGCCCTGACGACTGTTTAGCCACCGGGGCCAAGGTCCCGCAAGGGGTGGGCGGAACTCGCCGCCGCCACTCCGCGTCAGGGAACGCTCCAGGACTGGGCTCGCAGCTTGCGCTCGGCCTGGATTTATCTTCAGCAGGGGCCAGCCGAGCTGCCATGCGCGCTTTCTTGATTTTGGTCATTCGCATCGTGTTGTCGCTGGCGCTGCTTTATTTGGCGCTTCGTGACATCAACTTCGCGGCCATCCGCGAACGTCTCAGTCAGATCCAGATCAGCTGGCTCGCGCTTGGCCTGGCCGTCGGGCTGTTGCAGGTCTTCATCGGCGCGCTGCGCTGGCGAGAAATCTCGACATTTTGCGGTGCGCCGCTTAGCGGCCTGAGAGCATTCCGCTACAATATGATTGGCGCATTCTTCAATCAGACATTGCCGTCCTCGATCGGGGGCGATGCCGTACGTCTGTGGCTGCTTGGCCGCACCGACGCCGGCTGGCGTGCCGCCAGCTACTCGATCCTCACAGATCGCGCCGTCGGGTTTATCGCTCTGGCACTGATCATCGTCGCGAGCTTACCCTGGAGCTACGGGATGATCGGCAACGACAAGGGCCGGGTTGCCCTGGTCCTGGTCGATGCAGCCGCATTGGCGGCCGGGCTCGGCTTTCTCGCCATGGCTTATTTGCCCGCGCGTTGGATGAAGGCGTGGTGGCCGACGCGCCACATCCACGCCTGTTCGATTATCGCCAACCAGGTGATCTTCAGTCCGACGACGGGCCCCAAGATCTCGGCGCTTTCGCTGTCGATCCACGTTTTAGCCGTGACCATCGCCTGGTGCGCGGTACGTTCGATCGGCGCTCCCGGCGCATTCACGCAGATCTTCATGTTGACCCCCCCCATCATGCTGATCACGATGTTGCCGATCTCGATCGCCGGCTGGGGCCTTCGCGAGGCCACCATGATGGTGGCATTCGGCTATGCCGGACTGGCGCCTGCCGACGGCACCGTCGTTTCGATTCTGTTCGGTGCCGTCTATTTCATGCTCGGAGGCATTGGCGGGCTGGTCTGGATCTTTAGCAGCGAGAAGGCTTTTGGCGCCATCGGCCTCCCGAAGACGATCGGTTAGGCCGCAGCGACTGGTCCGGGCGATAGGACCTTCGTCAACGACCAAAATCGAGAATCAGCCGCTTCTCCTCTGGTCGCAAGTTCGCTTCCCCTCACGCGTGTAGCCTTTTCTTTTGGCCCGCTCCGGCCCTGCCCGACAGTTCGCTGCTGGATCTGCTTCCAAGGCTCATCCCCACAGCAGGTGCCACAACTTCGCTTGGCCGCTCTGGCTCTTGAGCGCGCCCGGGAGAGGTCCGGCTTCAGCCGCTGTCGGAAGGCAGAGCGGACATTGGGCGACCAAACCTAGTTCAGCGGATTGACCGTCAGCGTGCCACCGGAGATGTTGGAGGTGAAG
Organism: Bradyrhizobium sp. SZCCHNS1050; assembly: GCF_032484785.1. Classification (NCBI taxonomy): domain Bacteria; kingdom Pseudomonadati; phylum Pseudomonadota; class Alphaproteobacteria; order Hyphomicrobiales; family Nitrobacteraceae; genus Bradyrhizobium; species Bradyrhizobium sp. SZCCHNS1050. The sequence continues at coordinate 403,066 of NZ_JAUETR010000001.1, forward strand.
TTGCCGTTGATCTCGTTGGTCTGGAAGGTCAGGATCGTGGCACCGTTGGAGATGCTGACGCCTGTGCCGTTGAACTCGACCATCGAGTTGCCGAGCAGAACCGAGAGGTTGTTGCCGCTCGCAGCGAGCCCGGTGCCATTGTGGGTGGTCACTAAGCGATCGATCCCCATCAGCGCCCCGGGCTTTCCGGCCGGAGTGAGCGCGGAGGCGCCGATTCCGGTATTGTGCGCCACGATGCTCCGCGAGATTGCCATGGACACCACCGTCGTGGCGTTGGCTGTCGAGAGCAGGATCCCGGTCACATTGTTCTCAATCGTCGAATCCCGAACGCTGGCCTGAGCGTTCGTCGTCGATGGCGCGGCATTGATGCCGTTTGCCGTGAAACCGGTGATGAAGCAGTGTTCGACGATCAATCTGGCTCCCGTTAGGAAGTTGATCCCATTCGTGCCGGTCCCTGCTCCGTTGATGCTGAGGTTGCGCAAGATGACGGTATCGCCTGCGCCTGCGGAAACATTGATACCGTTGGTACCGGACGCCAGGATCGAGGCCAGCGTTGCGTCACCGTCTATCGTGATCGCCTTGGTGATCGTGACCGCACCGTAGCCGCCGGGATCGAGGGCGTCGATTTCGCCGCCGGAGGCCGTCTTCGAGATCGCGCCCGCAAACGTCTTACATGGGGCTGTTCGACTGCACGGATTGGCGTCGTCGCCGACGCCTGAAACCCACGTCCGGGTGGCTTGGGCGGATGCGGGGTTGGCTGACATCACAAACGCCGCAAGGAACAGGAATGCAAACCGATTGAACAGTTTCAGCATGGAAAGAACATCCTCTTTGGGACCCAGCGCGATCGATCCGTCGTGCTTACGCGGAAGCCAGAGTGGTAGTTTATGAACTAGATTACACCCTCGGCGAGAAATTGTATGTGGAATCAGATGCCTGGACTTGCAGCACAGCCGGGATGCAATCGGCTGTCATTGAGCGCGCAATTGGCGACCCTACGCAACCACGGCGAGATCAAGGTGCCTGTTATCGGTCGTCTCGGTCGCTTTGAGAGCCGAGCATGATCTCGGGCGGCGCCGCGAGACGGGCCATTTCGGTGTGCTGGACGGCCTGCTGGAAGGCCACGAACAGCTTGTCACCAGCCTCTCGCCTAAAGATCCACTTTTGGTTGCAGCGACGAAATGCTTGGGCCGATGTCGAGAAACCTATGGTCCTCAAGCTCAAAGCAACGCTGTGTTGAGGTAGCCGGCATTTCGGCGTGTGAATGCGGGGAAAAGCGAGGGAGGGACCAGAAAGGAACAGAACCGGCCTCCGCTCACTCGGCCGCGCCGTAAGGCTTAATGCGTTGATATTGCAACACTTTATCTGCTCGGCCGCGCTCAAATTTCAGATATGTTCAGACTGGCACTTAGCCGTATACATATCGAGAGTTACTGGACCGAATCGGCCGCTCGTCGGGGGTCGTGATCCCAATCATCACGCAGTGTGTGTGTTCATTCGTCTCTGGAAGGCACATCAGGGGAAATACCGTGATTCCGCTCGAACTTAAGCTCTATCAGTTCATCGGCCAGATCAGGCTCCCCATATTAATCAAGGGGCTGATCTCGGCAGGCATGATCTATTTCGCCATCAACGTCCTTACGGGCTCACAGGACAAGGCACTCGGAATCGGCCTTAGTGGGTTGCTGCTCGCGCTGTTCTCGACGTGGCGTCGCTTTGTCGAGTCACTTTCATTTCTCATCTTCATAATCAGCCTGATCGCATTTTGCGGCGGGCCGGAACTGGCGGAGAGGCTCTCCAGGCTGCCGCCAAACACCCGCGTTGCCGGCTCGTCCCCAGACCCTCATGCGTCCATGCTGGTGGTGGGTGGCAAGGTGGGAGGAAAGTCCCCCACCACAGGGGAGTAGGAAGGGGAGCAGCCGCAAGCTGTCGGCCTGCAAGCGATTGCCCGCTCAGACACCTCATGAACCGTGACATGACCGAGCACCCGATTGCCTCGCTCGACGAGTCTGGTGCCGAATTTCGGCGAAGGCCTGTCCAGAGGTGATGCTGGCGCCCGCTAAGCCCAGTTGCCTTGCGATGGGGCGATGGGGCAATGGAGCGACACCGCCTCCGACAGTTGATCCCTCGCCCTGCTAGATCGGCCGCAACACGAGCCAACCGCTATCGTCGTGTCGATTGCTCAGGAAGCGCCGGTCCGGCGACAGCAGATCTCGTATTTTTCTTCAGCTAGCGATCGAAATGCAAGGCATGCAGGCTCCCCGACGGGCAACTACCGGTGGAACATCAGAAGGTTTGACAAGTTCGCGGTTGAGAAAGCAGAGTGGGTTTGCCTATCATCGAGGTCACACAGCCCGCCCCTCATTCTCGCTCTCTGTGCCGGACATAAACTGCATGACCTCAGCCGACGACATCAGCTCGCATGCCCCCGTCGAGGAAACTCCAGCGGTCAGGTTCGACATGGCGATCGCCGCGATCGCATCTCAGCACTCCTCGGTGTTCTGGGGCGACCGATTGCTTACACTGGACAAGACGGTTTCGTTTCGCGATGACCCCAAATTCAAGGCGGCGACCCGGACCACGGACAGCAGCACCGGCGAAAACCAGTACGCCTCCCCTGACGGCGTGTCGTGGCGCTACAACACCCTGATCTGGGCGGCGCGCCAGGCCATGCTGATCGAGGGGGACTTCGTCGAATGCGGCGTCTATCGCGGCGACATGTCCTGGGTCATCACGGAGATGATCGATCTCCCGTCACGCGGGCGGACGATATACCTCTACGACACGTTCAGCGGTTTCTCGGACAAGTATTCCTCGTCAGAGGATTACCCGGACGCGCCTCAGTTCTTCGATTTCGCCAACGCCAGCTACGGCCAGCAGGGCCTCTACGAGGAAGTGGTCGATCGTTTCAAGGGCAAGGCGTACGTCAAAGTCATTCGCGGCGTCGTGCCGGACGCTCTGGTCGGGACCGCCCCCGCGAAGGTCGCGTTCCTGCACCTCGACCTGAACTCGCCGGGACCCGAGCGGGCAGCGCTTGCTCACCTTTACGATCGCATCAGCCCCGGCGGCGTCATCGTATTCGACGACTACGGCTGGTCGATCTTTCGGAAGCAGAAGGAAGCTGCGGATCAGTTCATGGCCGAGCGCGGTCAGACGATCCTGGAATTGCCGACGGGGCAAGGGCTGGCGGTCAAGACCGGCTGATCAGGAGCCCCGAAGCTCCGAGACGGCCTGCGCTCGACAGGAATGAGGCGGCTGTTCGAACGCGCAACCATGAGCTTCGTCGGGTTGTCCTTGCTCACGGTAGTGTCTATAACGTTTCAACTTGCCCCTCCGTCTGTATTCTCGAGAGCACTCCTCCCCCTATGCTCGTCACAAACTTTCATGTGAAATACATCCTGTATCGGATTGTGCTCGCTGGATACCAGCTGCTCGATACGGGGCGCATGCATCCGGTCCGCGAACGCGCGATCCGTGCTCTGAACAGCAGCGTCGACTATATCGAAAGCAGCATGCCGGATGCGCTCGGCTTCGACAGCCAGAGAGAACTGATCGACTACGCCCTCACACAGGCCCCGGCCAGCGGTCATTACCTGGAATTTGGTGTGTTCTCGGGCGGTACGATCCGATACATCGCGAAGCGCAAGCCGTCGGTGACTGTTCATGGGTTCGACAGCTTTGAAGGACTGCCGTCGGCGTGGGGCGGCTTCAATCTCGGCACCGGCGCGTTCTCGCGCGGCGGCGAGCTTCCCAAGGTGCCCGGCAACGTGGTGCTGCATAAGGGATGGTTCAGCGATACGATCCCCCCCTGGAGCCGCCAGTCCGGCGGCGCGATCGCCTTCATCCACATCGACTGCGACCTTTACAGCTCGACGGTCGATATTCTAACCGGCCTCGCCGCCCATATGCGCCCTGGAACAGTGGTGCTGTTCGACGAGTACTTCAACTATCCCGGCTGGGAACGTCACGAATTCAAGGCCTGGAAGGAATTCGTTGCATCGCATGGGGTGAAGTATGAGTACCTCGCCTACGCCCGGCAGCAGGTCCTGGTTCGTATTCTGAGTCTGGAAATGAAGTCGTGAGCATCGGACGGGAGTTCTGGGCGGCGGACGTCACACTCAGCAAGGCCGCCGAAGCTTTTCACACGGTTCCCACCATTATTTCGCCGTACGACGTCGACCCGCTCGACCTCACGCTGTTCGTCTCCTGCTACAACGAGCAGGCCTACATTGCCCACACGCTCGATATGATCACCGAGATCGCGGAACGCGCCGATCTCCGCTACGAGGTGATCGTGATCGACGATACGTCGCGCGACGGCTCGCGGGACGTGGTCATCGATTATATCCGCAGGAATCCGACCAAGAACATCCTGCTGCGTGCGAATAAGACCAACAAGGGTCTGGCGCAGAATTACATGGATGGCGCATTTCTCGGCCGCGGCAAGTATTACAGGTTGATCTGCGGCGATCATGCGGAAACGCCCGAGAGCACGCTGGCCGTCTTCAAGGCCGTCGGGCAGGCCGACATCATCGTGCCCTACTATACCGACATCGAGGGCAAAAACCTTCCGCGGCGGCTCATCTCTAATTTCTTCACCGGTCTGATCAACACGCTGACCGGCAACAAGCTTCACTACTACAATGGGCTCGCCGTTCACCTCCGGCGCAATGTCATGCGGTGGCATTCCGATTCACGCGGCTTCGGATTTCAGGCCGACATCCTGTGCCGGCTCATCGACCTCGGCTTCAGCTATCAGGAGGTCGCGATGGTCGCCATCGAACGCCGCGAGGGCAAGTCAAACGCGCTGACCTTCCGGAATCTGCTGTCCGTCGCCCACACCCTGCTCGAGATCGGCATCCGCAGAATCTCCAACCGGGTTTACCGCAAGCGCTGAAGCGGACAGATCGTTACCAGGGAAGCTTGAAGGAGTGCCACGGGTGTGGCGTGGCGCGCAGGCTGCGGAAGATCGGCTCCATCTGGGCCGACGCCACGGGCGGTGTCTGCTCGAGTGCCCGCTTGTAATCCGCGATCCAAGCCTGGTCGAGGGGCTCAATGCCGGGCGCCAACCACGTCAGCAGCACTGTATCGCCATCCGTCCATTTCACGCCGAGAATGGACGCGATATTTTCTGGCCGGAACAGGGATGCGTTCGGGAGCACGTCCGGCACACTCAAGATCTTTGCCAAGCTTCGCGAGAACAGGAAGTAGTTCAGCCCTGCTTGCTGCAGCACCTCCCGTCCCTGCTCCGGCGTTCCGAAGGTCAGGACGTCCCAGTCACGTCCCGTCGTGAAGGCCGGGAAGGTCTGCATGCGGCAATCCGGCAACATGCAGTAGCTGTGGGCGTGCATGGACCGGATCGGTACCCCAGGGCCAACCGCGGAATACGCCCCTCGAGCGCCGGGGTGGATGCCGCCCCATGGCAGGCGGCCGGGCCATCCGGTCTGGGCGACGTAGGCTTGATCGATGCTGTAGGCCCCCCGGGCAAACCGCCAAGCCTGCGACGCAACCGCGGAAAATGCGCCAGGTTGGTAGCTTTTGGCGGCGCCGTGCCACGTCGCCCACAGCACCAGCGCCGGCAGAACGAGCCCCAGCGCTTGTCGCCGACCGAAATGGCGCGACGACAGGTTGCCCCAACAGCAGGTGCCGAACGCGATCGAGACGATGCAGGTGAAGCTCGCGTAGCGGAAGAACGAGATCGGCTGCGCGCGCCCGGCTGTCGAGGTCAGCACTAGGCAGGCCAGGATCGAAATGAGGAGGAAGGCGAGCAGGACCGGGTCGCGAACAACAGCACGGCGGACTAGGAGTGCCAACGCAAAAAGGAGCACCCCACCGCCGACCAGGGGGTAGAGCAGATCCAGCCGGAGCGAATTGATCAGGAGGTCGACCAGGGGCATGCCGAACGGCATGCTGTTCGCCAGCATGCCGGTGGTGCCTTGGTGAAGGTAGATGACCCACGGCAACGTGCCGAGCTGATACAATTTCTCGACATCGGCATACTTCCAAAGAGTGAGAACGCCCTGATCGTTGATCAGACCTGTCACGGCATAATTGATGCCGAGCAGGGAGAGCAAAGCCAGCCCGGCCGTAACCGTAAGCAGCAGACAATTGCGCGAAAGCCGCCACCTCCGCCGGAACAGCAGCAATGCGGAAAGAGTAGCAAAGACGGCGCCAAAGTAGATCGATATGGTCACGTTGATGATGACTGCGGCAACGATCGCGCAGGCCGCAGCGACCCACCAGACGCGCTCGCCTCGCGCCAACGCGTTCGCGGTCAGCCAGATGACGGCTGCGACCAGCGCCGCGTTCAGTTCATGCAATTTTTCGAAGTCGCCCCACCCGCCATTGAGACGGTATTCGCCTTGCCCGGGCGTATGGATGTAGAGCGCGAGCCAGAGGATGACGCCGACGTGAGGCCACCAGGTCTCCGGCGCCAGTCGAGACAACAATTGGAACAAGGCAATTGACGCGACGGCAACCAGGCAGAACGTCACGAGCTGAGGCGCCAGCGGATCCGTCAGCAGCATACCGAGGAAATAGAGTCCGGCGCCCTTGGAATAATAGAAGTGGTACCAGACCTCGTTCGGCCAAAGATTGCCGCGGGCAATGACGCTTTGGAGATACGGAAAGTAGTGCAGGAAATAGTCATGGCCGCCTGCTGGATAGAGCCCCTTGACCAGCAGCAGCATCAGCAGGCTTGCACCGAGCACTGCGGTGAGACATTTCGCGACAACGGCCTCGACGCTGGTTGCGGGCGAAGGCAGCGAGCCCGGCTGCAGCGGGGCGAGACGGATCGCAAGCTCGCTCCAAGCGCAGCGAACATGTGACGTCGACAGGACAACGAGCGGCAATGTCAGCAGGACGGCGACGTACGGCGTGTACAGGCTGAGAAACCCGAGACCGAGCATCCCGAGATGCCAGACACCAGCCCCGGCGAAGAAGCCGACCGCGAGCCATTCGAGCGTGCCTGTGCCGGCCGGCCTTTCACAGCGCAACAGGCTGAGGGCCAGGCTGCCTGCGGCATGCACGATCCAGAACAGATAGAAGATGAAGACGACACGGCAGAGGTTGTAGAGGACGACAAGCGGCCCGCTGGTCGCAAAATGGGCGTGATAGACGTCGATCCACCTGAAGAAGAGAATCAGCGCCGCGTAACCGCCGACATGCAGAAGAGCGGGAGGGGACAGCCAGCGCCCGCGGACCGATGAGGGGCTCGGGGGCGAGGACGCATGCGGATCGCGCGCCCGGCCAAGACCGGCCCAGGTATGAATCGGAACAAATAAGGTCCAACGCCTAAACATCTACGTCCGTAATGGTCATCGTTCGATAACCTGGTCCGAAAACCTCGCCATGAACACACGCAAGCCAGCGGCCCAATCCGCCGGTTCCCGGCTGGCGATCAACGCCGAGCTGACCGGACATCAATATTTTGCAGTGATGCATTGCTGGGTTGAACAGGCAACAACTTTCGGTCGCATCCCGGAAGATTCGCGCCCGGCACCGCTCGGTGCTGGCGATGGCCGCCGCGTTGGTCGAGGTCGGCATCACCGGCGTCGTGGATACAAAGAGAACAGAGCTGGAAACTGTGGGAACTCCGACCTAACCTGCGAGGCTCAGATCGACGCGTTCGACGTGATCCAACGCCATGCGAGCGGCTCCGCATCTCGATCAGCGGGCGCACTCGGCGCCAGCCGCCTTGATGCGCCAGTCATGATTGCCATTCGATCAAGGATCGGCCATGTGTTTTCCAGGCTCTGAGCGCTAGATGAATTCAGCGGATTGACATGAAGCCCAGCTCGATGGATCTCGAAAACAAGCCATGGTCGCGTACCACCGCGGTCGCGTTTGCCGTTCTCGCCGCCCTGTTCTGGCTGGAGATCGCCTGGTTCAACCTCGTCGATCCCTATGAAAAGCACTATTTCGATGCGGGCCTCATCATGGTGCTGCATCAAGGGGCGCGCCTGGTCTCGATGCTGCTGATGGGGTGGCTGGTCTATGCAACTGGCGCCGGCCTGCTCGCTCTGCTGCCGCCGATCAAGTCAGGAACTCGATTGCTGGCGACCGACATCGCCCTGCTCGGCTTTGCCTTCGGATGCTTCATCTGGCACGTCGTCATGCTCGGGCTTGGCCTGGCAAGCCTGTACTACCGGCCGCTGCTCGCGGCCGTGGCCTTTGTGGTGATCGCCCTGTCCTCGCCGCACGCGGCTGCCGTCGCCGGCAAGTTTCGCGAGGCCTGGCCGCGGCTGCAGCTCCAGCGGCCCGGACGGCTCGCGGCTGTGATCGTGATGAGCTTCGTCGCCCTGTGGCTGCTGACGCTGAAATCGCTGTATCCGGGCGGCGGTGGCGACTTCTACACGCACTACTTTCCCTACGCCGTCGCGGTCCTGAAGAATCACGGGCTCGTGCCGAATGACGTCTGGTATCATTTCTACTATTCGAAAGGCGACGGGCTGTTCTTCCTCGCCATGCTGCTGACCGATCCGATGGCGCAGCCGCTGGTGACCAGTATTTTCGTCGCCTTCGCAGCGCTCGCGGTCGGAGATCTGACCAACCGGCTCATCCCAAACTCGCTCTGGCCGCTCTGCGCGATGCTGGCTTATCTGCTCTTGAACGCCGTCAACATGAATCCGACCGGCGGAGGCGAGTTCCAGAAGTCGCACGAAGTGGTCGCCGCGTTGGTGACCCTGATGGCCTGGGCGCTTTGCCGTCACCGCACCGAGGGCGCGCCGATCTTCATCGCGATGGCCTCCGCCTGCGCTGCGACGATCGCGATCGTCAATCTGCCAGTCGGCGCAATCCTGAGCTTCGTGTTCGCGTTACTCGGCGCTCCCGCCTTGCTGTCCCGCTCCTACCGGCGATTCTGGCAGATGTTTGCGGCCGGTGCCTTCGTGGCACTTACTGCGGCCAGCGTGCTCGCGCTCAATCAGGGGGTAACGGGCCTCGCATCCGACCAAGCCCTCGGCGCGACGCTCAAGATCGCGGATTTCGCCCGCCTGGACCGCCGGGGCCTGCTTCCGCAGATCGTGTCCTTGGCGTGGATGCACGACAACCTCGACGATCTCGCACCGCCCTTCGGATGGGACGACATATCGAGGTTAGCAGAATATATGCGTGTCTTTTTTCTCTGGCCCTTGCTCGTCGCTCCTGGCGTTGTGCTACTGGGAGCCATCCTGAATTGGCTCCTTTTCCTTCGAAGCCGGCGCGCTCCTCGTGAGCTGGCTCATCTGGTTTTCGACTACAACTTCGCCTTAGACTCACGCGGGTCGATAATCCGACTCTGCCTCGTCATTGGCCTTTTTGCTGTCGTTTTGACGATGAGTGGCCGCGCCCAGAATATCTCAGCTTTCCGGGCTAGCTCCTTCTTCGTGCCACTTCTGATTATGTTAGATGTTGCTCTGGTGGCTTGGCTCTTAAGCCTGCCGGTCAAGCAGCTTGGGGTTAGGTTAGTTCACAAGACGATACTACCCGTCGCTGGTCTCATAGGGTGCCTGATCACTTGGCAGGTTGACTACTATTGGGCACAGCAGTTCCTTGAGGGCGCCGCCAACGGCTTGCGATTACTGAGTGGTCGCTACAGTCTTGCGACGGCATATGAGCGCCATCCGCTCGGTACACTAGCCGTTGGATTAAGGCTCGGCGGTATTGAGCCCGGTACGCTCGCGGCGTCGCGGCAGTTGCCGCCCGATACGCGGATTTGGAGCACCAACGTCGATTCCTACTGCATGGTACCGCACTGCCAAGTCGAGTCCGTGGTTTCTTTCAAGATGTCCGACCGTCTGGACGAAATCCTCGGAGGATCGCCGGACCATGCCAAGCAGCTGCTGCAGCAAGCCGGCCTCAACTATTTCCTGTTCTCAACCCAGCATCGGCTGCTTGACATGCTGCCCTACAGCCAATTGTTTGATCCGAAGATCATTGGCGACTATCTCGGTCTCGCATGGACCGATGGGGCGACATTCCTGCTGACCTGGAAATCTCCCGACATCGCTCCACTGGGCGAGGATTTTCTCGAACCCTATCGTCACCGCGTCGCTGAAAAAGAATCGCCCTGGTTCCAGTTTCGCGATTTGATCCGGTACATGCAGCCGACAGTCGCCCGGCTGCGGTCAGGCAATGTCGATGTGGCTCACGCTTTCCCCTGGCGCAACGCGCCATCGTCCGGCATCCAGATCGTCGAGGCCACCTACGGCCGAAACTGCCGCTTCTTCAGACCGCCCTACCCTGGCATCAACATGTTCCGCCGCAACAATGCGGGCATCTTCATGAGAAACGAGTGCCGCGGTCGCGACCATTGCACCGTTCCCGTTTCAGTGTCGGAGATCGGCGATCCTGCCCAGGGATGCGGTAAGGATTTTTCTGTCGTCTACCAATGCGCCGGAGACTCCAAGCAACGAACCTTTGAACTTCCCGGCGAAGCTAACGGCCAAAATGTCGAGCTCAACTGTTCGCAAGCCAGCGACGCAAAGCAAAGCCGAGGAGAATAGCGAGACAAACCCAACGCGCTTGCCGTCGTTGCGCAACAAGACGTAGCAGCGAACTGAAGCGGAACGCCCCTTCAGCTGGCCGTACTGACGCTAGGTTCGGTGACCTTGCCCCCAAGTTTTATCCAGATCTGAGTTCGTTCGGGCGGTTTGATGTGCCCATCTGGGCGGTCGTAGCGGCGGGAGCTGGCGCGGAGCTCTCGGCATAGCGCAGCGCCAGATCCCGACGCGGATTGCAGGTGGCGGCGAACTCGGATGGCGTCTTCCATCCGAGCTGGGAGTGCGGCCGAGCGTCGTTATAGTCGGTCCGCCAGCATCGGAGCGCGACGCGGGCCTGAGCAAGCGAGGTGAACAGCGTCTCGTTCAGCAGTTCATCCCGCAGGCGACCGTTGAAGCTCTCGATGAAGGCGTTCTGCATGGGTTTGCCCGGCGCGATGTAGTGCCAGGCGACACGGCTCTGATCGGTCCATGTCAGGATGGCATTGCTCGTGAGCTCGCTGCCGTTGTCGCTCACCACCATCTTGGGCTTGCCGCGCTCGGCGACCAGCCGGTCCAGCTCCCGGGCGACCCGGGCGCCCGAGAGTGAAGTGTCGGCCACCAGCGCCAGGCACTCGCGGGTGCAGTCGTCGACCACGGTCAGGATGCGGAAGCGCCGGCCATCGGTCATCTGATCCGACACAAAGTCGAGTGACCAGCGATCATTCGGGAGCAGCGGCACCGTCATCGGCGCTCGCGTCCCGATAGCGCGCTTGCGGCCACCTCTGCGGCGCACCGTGAGCCGTTCCTCCCGGTACAGCCGGAACAGCTTCTTGTGATTGACCAGGTAGCCCTCCCGCTTGAGCAGGACGTGCAGGCGACGATAGCCGAAGCGGCGACGCTCATGGGCGATCGCCCTCATGCGCTCCCGCAGCCCGGCATCATCGGCCCGGCTCGTCCGATATCTGACCGTCATGCGGCAACAGCCGATGGCTTTACACGCCCGCCGTTCGCTCATCCCGTGAACGCGCACGAGATGTGCGACAGCTCTCCGCTTCGCCGCAGGCGTCACCACTTCTTTCCCAGGAGATCCTTCAGGGCGGCATTGTCCAGCATGGCGTCCGCCAGCAGCCGCTTGAGCCGCGTGTTCTCGTCCTCCAGCGTCTTCAGCCGCTTGGCCTCCGAGACGTCCATTCCGCCGAACTTGGCCTTCCACTTGTAAATGCTGGCGTCGCTCACGCCATGCTTGCGGCAGAGATCGGCGACCGGAACGCCAGCCTCGTGCTCCTTCAAAATCCCAATGATCTGCTCTTCCGTAAAGCGGCTGCGCTTCATGCTCTGGTCCTCGTTGGGCCAGAACGAACTTCAAACTGGATTAAGCCCCAGGGGCAAGGTCACCGACCGACGGCCGGCTGACGATGCTGGATGTGCGCCCGCTGTTCGAGGCGACCGATGGCGAGGCGGCCAGACAGCGGAGCCCCCCTCGCCGCAGAATGTCAAAGCGATAGCGAGCCCGAGTTGCTGGGAACGGCTCCGACGGAAGGCCCCGTGACCAGACCGGCTTCACAAGGCGTTAACGATCTGCCACCAGGGTTGATAGTTGATTCGTGCGGGAGCCGATCGATGGCGAACTACACCTTGGAAGGCGCGAAATGGGGTAACCCGACCTTCGGAACGTACGGAGGTACCGTCACCTGGGCAGTGGACGGCACGGTTCCAGCGATCTTCATCAACTATTTGATCGCCGCCTTCGCCGATTGGGCGAAATACACCAATATCCAATTCCAGGAAGTCGCTTCGACGGCGACATCGAACATCGACATTTCGCTGGCCAGCATCGACGGCCTCGACCAGATCCTGGCCCAGACCCAGTACTGGTACTCGGGAACGTCGTTCGTTTCGGCGACCATCACGTTCGATAGCGGAGAAGGCTGGCACTCCTCTTCCAGCAACGTCATCAGCAACGACAATGTGAACCTTTACCCCGTGGCCCTGCACGAGATCGGCCACGCCATCGGCCTTGGCCACTACAACTCGGTCCCGGCGATCATGAATGCCTATTACAATGCATCCGTGACGGACCTGCTCCAGCCGGACATCGACGGCATCGAGGCCATCTATGGCAACGCGGTTGCTCCCTCCTACTCATTCAGCGTCACTGTTACGGCGCCGGCCGGGAGAATGGGCCCGGAGTGGCATCTGTTGGCCAGCGCGGACTATACGGGAGATGGGAACGCCGATCTCACATGGATGGACACGGCCGGAAACATCGCGCTTTGGACCATGAAGAGCGGGGCCCTCGCGGCTGCTCAAATCACCCAGGGACACATGGGCACCGAGTGGACGGCGTTTTCGACGAATGCTGATTTCAACAAGGACGGAAAGGCCGACCTGCTGTGGACCAGCAATGGTAGTGCGGCGATCTGGGAAATGAACGGAGCGTCCCTCGCCGGTTTTGCAAGCCCCGGTGGACACATGGGCCCAGAATGGCAACTAAAGGGCGTCGGTGATCTCAATGGCGATGGCAATTCGGATCTGGTTTGGGTGAGCTCGTCGAATCAGGTTGCGCTCTGGTCGATGAACGGAGCGGCGCTTGCAAACGCTGAGCTCTCCGATGGTCAAGACGGTAGCGAGTGGACCTTCAGTGGCGTCGGCAACTTCGACAGCAATGGAAAAGCCGACCTACTCTGGGTGAGCTCCTCCGGGGCTGTTCAGGTGTGGTCCATGAGCGGCTCACATGTGATCGGGGCCTCCACCGTGGGCCAGGCCCCTACGGGATCGCACATCGCGGGGATCGCCGATGTGACCAAAGATGGCGTCGATGACATCGTGTGGATCGATGCTTCGAACAACGTCAAGATCTGGCAGATGAAAAATGACAGCGTCGCCGAGGTCCTGACGCCGAGCGGCCATATGGGCACGGAATGGCAGCTGTCGAGCATCGGCGATGTGACCGGTGACGGACGTCCAGATCTGGTCTGGACAAGCGGCGGAGCGACCGCGGTCTGGAACCTGGGAGCGATCAGCTCGGTCGCCGCCGCCGTGACAGCGGACAACTTCCAGTTCGACCCCGCCAAACTCGCCTCGCTTGCAAGCCAATCAACCTTTGACGCGGCGGGACCGCACATCGCGATGTCGAGCGATATTGATCCATACTACGCCGCCCCGACGCCGGAGATCGGGCAGACTGGGCTTCATGATGCGCTGGACTTCACGTCCGCGTTTCTGAATTCTCACGCCCACGACTTTCTCGTCTAGATCACCCCTAGCGAAGGCGAGTCGTGGCTCAAGCTGGAAAAAGGCCAGAACGCTTCCCTCCTCCCGCAATGGCTGAAACTCGCGCAATTTGTTGAGAAGCGCAGTCAACTTGCAAGCTTGCGACCGACGTAGCCTGTGACCTGCCCCTAAGAATTTCCTCCAGAACGATTTAGAGTCCGGCCTGACGAAGGACGGACAGATGAAGCGAAAGCGGTTCACGGAAGAGCAGATCATCGCGGTTTTGAAGGAGCACGAGGCCGGTGCGAAGACGGCCGATCTGGCTCGGAAGCACGGGATTTCGGAAGCGACGTTCTACAATTGGAAGGCTAAATTCGGCGGCATGGACGTCTCCGAAGCCAAGCGGCTGAAGGCGCTCGAGGACGAGAATGCCAAGCTGAAGAAGCTGCTGGCCGAGCAGATGCTCGATGCGGCCGCGCTGCGGGAGCTGCTCTCAAAAAAATGGTAAGGCCTGCCGCCAAGCGCGCCGCGGCGGCGCACCTGCAGGCCAAGCTGGGCCTGTCGGAACGGCGGGCCTGTTCGATCGTCGGAGCGGACCGGACGATGGTCCGCTACCGGTCCCGCCGGCCCCCCGACACCGCGCTTCGGGGCCGCTTGCGCGAGCTCGCCAGCGAGCGGCGGCGCTTCGGCTATCGACGGCTGTTCATTCTGTTGCGGCGGGAGGGCGAGCCGTCCGGGATCAACCGCGTCCATCGACTTTACCGGGAGGAAGGGCTCACGGTGCGCAAGCGCCGCAGCCGCCGCAAGGCCTGCGGCGTCCGCGTGCCAATCCTGGTCGATGCGAGGCCGAATGCGCGCTGGTCGCTGGACTTCGTGTCCGATCAGTTCGTAGGCGGGCGGCGCTTCCGCATCCTCAACATCGTTGACGACGTCACCAAGGAGTGCCTGGGCGCGATTGCCGACACTTCGCTCTCGGGGCGGCGGGTGGCGCGGGAGCTGACCTCGATCATCGCCCGGCGCGGCAAGCCGGGCTCGATCGTCTCGGACAACGGCACCGAGTTTACCAGCAACGCGATGCTGGCCTGGTGCAGGGACAACGCGATCGACTGGCACTTCATCGCACCGGGCAAGCCGATCCAGAACGCCTTCGTCGAGAGCTTCAACGGCCGGATGCGCGACGAGTTCTTGAATGAAACGCTGTTCTTCGGTCTCGATGATACCAGGCGCAGGCTCGCCGCCTGGGTTGCCGACTACAACAACGCGCGGCCGCATTCCTCGCTGAGATACCAGACCCCTGCGGCCTTTGCCGCCAACCTCACCGCAACGGGCGATCGGCTGCGCAACCCCGACCAGCTCCGCCAATCGCCCGTTGCTCCACCCGCGCCACTCGGCGTACAACCCACCCGGACTCTAAACGCTGCTGGATGAAACTTCGGTGGCAGCTCAATCACAAGAAGCTGTTCCGGCTGTACCGGGAGGAACGGCTCACGGTGCGCCGCAGAGGTGGCCGCAAGCGGGCCCTCGGCACACGAGCTCCGATGACGGTGCCGCTGCTCCCGAATGATCGCTGGTCGCTCGACTTCGTGTCGGATCAGATGACCGACGGCCGGCGATTCCGCGTCCTGACCGTGGTCGACGACTGCACCCGCGAGTGCCTGGCGCTGGTGGCCGACACCTCACTCTCGGGCGCCCGGGTCGCTCGAGAGCTGGACCGGCTGGTCGCCGAGCGCGGCAAGCCCAAGATGATGGTGAGCGACAACGGCAGCGAGCTCACTAGCAATGCCATCCTGACATGGGCCGATCAGAGTCGCATCGCCTGGCACTACATCGCGCCGGGGAAACCCATGCAGAACGCCTTCATCGAGAGCTTCAACGGCCGCCTGCGGGATGAAATGCTGAACGAGACGCTGTTCACCTCGCTCGGCCAGGCCCGCGTTGCGCTCCGATGCTGGCAGGCCGACTATAACGACGCTCGGCCGCACTCCCAGCTCGGATGGAAGACGCCATCCGAGTTCGCCGCCCCCTGCAATCCGCGTCGGGATCTGGCGCTGCGCTATGCCGAGAGCTCCGCGCCAGCTCCCGCCGCTACGACCGCCCGGATGGGCACATCCAACCGCCCGAACGAACTCAGATCTGGATAAAACTTGGGGGCAAGGTCACCTGGATAGTCGAAATCATGCCAGCAGCGGGCATCGCTCATCTTCGGAGTATTAATCACCTCGATAAACTCACCATACAGGCGATGTTCTGGACGATGCACCGCTCTTTCGAGGTAGTCTGCGAGAGTGTATGCGATATTCTGCAACCTCTCGAAAATTGCGTAGTCAGCATGCATCTCTTCGCAGAAGTCGACGAATGCCGGCATCTCACGAAAGTTTTCGATCTGGTATGTGAACGAGAACTTCAGCTGAGGCACGACCGTCATACGCAAATGACGGAGGAAGCGCATATTCTCGATGAACGGCTCATACCTTCCCAAACGGCGCAATTTCTCGAACGTGACCTTCGTCGCCGCATCGATTGAGATCCGGATTGACTGGACTCGGTTGTGAATCCCTGGGTACTTGTTCCATTCCTGCTCGCTGAACAGCGTGCCATTGGAGATAATCGCAAGCTTCACATCCGGCGCAGCTTCGTCGCTGATCATCTCCAATACTTTACGAGACGGCTTGCTCGCGAATAGCTCTCCCGCAGGATTGATGTGCAAAATTTTGGCTTTCGCCAAAAGCGGTGCAAACTTATCCTCGACGGCACGCGCTTTTGCGGTTGACTGAGACGGCTTCTCGACAATCCGCTCCGTTCGGCACGAAGGACACGAGAGATTGCACGTCTGGTCGAAAGCAAACATCACCTCCGAAGGATGATCGAGGCGAAAGTCCTTCGTCTCCATTGCAGTCCGGATCACTTCAGGCGCATTCTCGACCCTGGTCAGAGTGTCTCTGACCATCGCTCCACAATCGACGTGATTGCAGTATTTGTACGTCCCATCTGTCACCGACTTTCGAATATCTAGAGCCACTCGAGAATTGAGCACGCCCTCCACGGACTGGTCCATGAAGTTCCCGACTGACGTCGGCATCCAATGCCCGCAGCAAAGAAGCACCGTTCCGTCTGGCCCGATGTCGAACCGCTCGAACGGCAAGGTACAAACGAACTGCTTGAGATAGTCATTGTCATCGCCAAGGAATTTCTCGAGCCTTGGGTGAACGTCCGCACCGGCGGCTTTAAGCGCCAACGCATGCTTCGCTCCCTTGAGCAGAACAGATCCCGGCGCTCGCACTATCGCTTGCTGAATGACATCTGCGGCTTCCTCATACCTACTTGCCTTCGCATATATTCTGCATAGTGCTAACGTCATCGCCTCGAAAATCGCCCAGCGAAACGCATCGTTTCCAGAAGTCGCCTCATAGGCGTCTACGGCGGCACGGAGCAGTCTGGACTTTTGGTCGGCAGACAATGGTGACGCCAGATCGCCCAGCCCATACGCTGGATATCCGAAGAACGACGGATGATTAACCTCGCCCGCGCGCCGACATGGATCGTTTCTTGCAGCTCGTTGGCGCCCGTTGCCCAAGCGTAAAAGCAGCTGCAAGCTTGATAGGTGTCGAGTTGAAGCGCGCGCTCCACCCCCCGAAGCAATTGAGATCCCGCAAACGCCGGAAGCTCTGACAGCTCCCGCACAAATTGCGCCGGCCTCGTTCTGAGTGGGGCAAGTCAGAAAAGCACCAGCCCCCTCGTTGCCCTCCCCTAGGCGGACCATAATAAAGGGGTGAAAGCCGGTTCGCTCTATCTGGTCGATGAACCCTCGATCGAACCGAGTTCCGAGATCGACGCCCCCCCGAGCGAAACTCTGGCCGCACATCTCGGCCAGACCACGCAAAGCGGGATAAACGGGCCAGAAGGTTCACCGTACAATCTCCGGAACAAAAAATGCCCCGAGGTCAACCCTCAGGCTAGAAAAAGCTCAACTATTCAACCGTACCAAGCGCTCAACGTCAAGCGGTGCAGGCACAGATCCGCCACTTCCCAGCCCAAATGTTGCCGGCATGCTTCACCCTACGCGCACGACGCCCTATAGGTAGCACAGCTGGTTTGGGGGAGAGATGCACACGATGAACGCGCCCGCTGTCGATAAACGATTTGCAGGTCAGCCCACGACTATAGAGGACCCGCTCATCGACCGGCTCCCCCCTTTACCAGCTTTGACCGGACTACGATTCTTTGCTGCCTTTTTCATACTGTTCGCGCACGCGACAGACTGGATTGCAACATTTCAGAATTACAATATTCGGGACAAGCTTTCGTTTGTCGCAATGTACGGCATGCCGCTATTCTTTGTTTTGAGCGGCTTCGTGATCCACTACAACTACGCGAGACTTTTTGGTACTGTTGGAACTGCACAAGCCGTGCGTGAATTCGCGACAGCGAGATTCGCACGGCTATTCCCCCTCTACCTTGTTCTTCTCTTGTTTTCGGTGTTTGCGGACAACTTCCTTGCCAAGACCTATGGTAGGACTGACCTACTCCTTGCCATCTTGGCCCACTACTTCAGCCTCACGCAATCCTGCGTGGTACAACATCTATGAAGGGCAGTCCATAATAGACTGGCTGTCTCCACTTTCCTGGTCGATTTCGACCGAGACGTTTTTCTATCTCGCGTATATTGGGGTTGCGTTTCTGAGCTTTCGATTACGGAGTAGCCGCGCCGCCTTCTGGGCTCTCATCACCTTCTGCTGCGCGAGCATTTTGATGCTCGTTGCCTCCCGCTACTTCCTGGCTGAGCTTCTTGGCTTGGCTCGCAAAACCAAACCGGACTACATCGACTTGAACGATCGTTTCTCAAGTTCGTTCTACCGCTGGCTTTTTTACTTCTCACCGTATGTGCGTATTCTCGAATTTGTAACCGGCTGCCTCACATCGCATTTGATCATACGTCTGAGGCCGCTCCAATGCTCAGCGGCCGAAGCCTGGCTTCGGGAGGTCGGACTGGCGGCAGCCTTTCTACTTCTCGTGGGTGCAGGTTTGGTGAAGGTTGGCTATGGTCACGAGACCGTTGTCGCTGCTTACGTACAGCACCTTTCGAACAATTTCGTTTGCGTCCCTTCGATAGCGTACATCCTCTTTTACGTCGCGCGCTACGATACGCGGTTTACACGATTGTTGTCCTCCCCGACCCTGGTTGCTCTTGGTGAGGCAAGTTACTCAATCTACCTCGTTCACACCTGGACTTTAAGGGTTTTCCTCAGGCCCGAACCTGCGCTGAACTGGACCTTTGCTTTGGATACGGTTGGCCGAATTACGTTCGGCATCGCATTTACCCTTGTCGTCTCTTATGCAACGTATCAACTGATCGAGCGTCCCAGCAGATCCTGGCTGCGGGCGCGTCTTGGAAGAATCAGAGCCACTCAAGCGTTCCCGCCCCGCCAGCCAGGCGTTTCTGGACCTCACATTCCGATTAAGCCGGCCCTGGTCGTAACTATGCTATTGCTGGCGGTTGTTGTCGGAGGCCAAGCAGCCAAATCTGAAGTACCTTGGAGGATGCTTAGCCGTTTATGGTCCGGTGACCGCCCGGAGATCGAGGTGCTATCCGCAAGCTACGGATTGAACTGCAAGGGCACAATAGGAGCATCAATCCCGGTCAAACTTGGCAACGTGACCCCAAGTCTCGCTCGTTCATGCAATCAGCGCACCCGATGTGAGTTTTCGATCTCCACATCGCGCCTCGCGCGATCCAGCGAATGGCTGCGGAAAGGAGTTTTCAGTTACCTATAAATGCTCTAGATCAGAGACAATCAACTCACTCCTTATAGAAGCTGAGGCCGACGGCAAGCGTGCCATTCTTGATTGCGCTGCATCGAGTCAAGCTGCTGAGTGAAACTGCGGCTATTCCGGTTGCCCATACGGTTGCCGGAGATCACGTCGAAAGCCGTCATCTGCCAGCCCGGCGCTGTGCTGAACCGCGCCCGCACATGCGTCGCCGTCGCCACGGCGTTTCCCTGGCGCAACCTGCCCGTCAACGGCATAGACATCATCGAGGCGAGCTACGGTCGGAATTGCCGCTTCTTCAAACCACCCTACCCCGGCATCAACATGTACCGGCGCAACAACGCGGGCATGTATCTGCGCACCCAATGCCGAGGTCGAAGCCACTGCAGCGTTACAGTCGAACTGTCCGAGATCGGAGATCCCGTCCAGGGCTGCGGGAAGGATTTTTCCGTTGTCTATCAATGTGAGGAAGACAGCAAACGGCGAACCTTCGAACTACCAAGTGAGGCGAATGGCAAGATGGTCGAACTCGATTGTTCGGTGGCCGACGAGGAAACGTCGAAAGAATAGGATGTCCTAAAGTCGCCAGCGAATGGCGACAACTCCGTCCCATGCGGCTGCGTGGGAGAGGATGTCGCGAACCAAGCGAGCAGCGCTTCCCAGTCACACGCGGCCCGAACTTCGATGCCCCTTCCAATGAGACTGACGGCAGCCAACCTCGACATTCTCAGCCGGTCGTCGCAACCTGAAGATCGGGACGCACACGCGGCGAGATCGTCAGCCAGCGCCTGACGATCCGCCGCGCTGGCATCTCGATCAGAAACCACAGCACGAGCGACAGGCCGATGATCGCCGCAAGCGTGATCGAGATCTGGGGGAGGACCGCCGCCCAGATCTGATGATCGGTCACCGCCGGCACCTCGTACCGGAACGCATTGATCACAACCATGTGGCACAGATAGATCGAGTAACTCGCCTCTCCCGCCAAGACGATCGGTCGGGCCGACAAGACCCTCACGATGACGTTGTTGTATCGGATGCAGCCGAAGATGATCACGGCGAGGAATGGCGCGAAGCCGAAGTTCATGTGCAACGCTACGATGAGCGCGGACGTGCTGGTCCTCCCGAACATGACGTACTGCAACCCGGCGGCCCCCAGGATGGCTCCGGTCATGAGCCAGAAGCCAAAACGGTTCTCGCGCTCGTTCGACGGCGGCAGGACCCGCAGCAGAGCCGAGGCCAAGCAGCCCAGGGCGAATTCAAGCACCCGGACATAAGGCGAAAAGTAAGCCAGCCAGCGGTAGATGCCATCCTGGCTTTCGCCGGCGATCGGGCCGAACTGAGTGACACCATAGGCGGCGATCTGCGGTGCCCGCAGATTGACGAACGTGACGAGTGCAAACGCTGCAACGCAGAACGCGGCGATGGCGATCAGCAGCGCTCGCGGAGTTCGCAGCAGCGCCATCGCAAGGCAGATCACCGGAAAGCAGAGATAGAAGAACCACTCGGTACTGATCGACCAGGATACGGCTGGCACCAACCCGTATTGATAGACCAGCGCATTGCCATCAATGGTCTTGTAGAGCCAGGTCTGGGTCAGCGTCAGGTAATAAGGCAGTGCTTCCAGCCGCTCCAGCTTGAACTGGTGGTAGCCGAGCTTCATCGACAGATCGAGGCAGAGAAAGAAGAGATAAAGCGGGTAGAGCCTGGCGAAGCGCGCGGCAAAGAAATTCCACAGCCCCGTCGGCGTGGACATCGCGTGGCCATAGTTCATGTGAATGACGAAGCCGCTCAGGACAAAGAACAAAGTCATGCCGGCGCCGGACAGGCTTCCGACGACGCTCAGCAGCGTATGCAGAATCGAGCCGCTCCCCGGCACCTTGACCATCATCGCGAAAATGTGGCTGACGACGACCGTCAACGCCGCGATGAATCGCAGCCCGGTCAGACTCGGTACGTTCTCCTTAATCACTCCGCCCCCCGGCTGGCCCCCTGCGCCGGACGAGGCGCACACCATACTTGGTTTCAAGTTAATTCATGGCATGAGGCAGATCAACCGCAAACCGGACGTCAGGCTTCGCGGTAGACCGCCGCTGTTTTCCGGTTACCGGCCGGCCGCCACCTTCACCTGCTCGGTCGCTCCGTAGCGATCGGCATCAGCCTCCTCGGGGCGCTGCTGGTAAGTCGAACGCAGATGCAGGAATGGCAACTCGATGAGATGATAGCTGACCAGCGCGATCAGTAGCGTGACGGGCAGCACCAGGAACAACCCAAGCGCGTAGGACGACAACCACATCAGCTTGGTCTTCAGCAGCGCGATGACCAGGATGTGCCAGATGTAGGCCGAATAGCTGCACTTGCCGAGATTGGCGAGGATCGCAGATCCCCAGATTTGGGACCGCGACCTGAGATAGAGAAGAAGGAATACACTCCACATCATGGCCTGCAACAGCGGCCAGATGACCCACTTGTTGCTGCGGCTGACGGAATCGATCGAGACATGCTGCCAGTCGACGTGAAAGAACGACGGAACGGAAAACATCATCGCGATGACGACACCGATCGCAGCGAGCGTAGCGAGTACCAGCCACGGTTCGTACTCGACCTTGCGCTGCTGCAGATGCTGATAGATCTCGGCCGCGATCATTCCCCCGATGAATAGATCGATGCTGCCAAACAGGCTGAAGTACGACAGCGCGTGTGCCGTTCCGGTCAGGGCGTATTGCGCGGCACGAAGCGCGAAGGCGATCCCGAGCACGCCGCCGTAGAACGCAAGTCGGCCGTAGCGGCGTCGGAACCGCAGCAGAATCGGCAAGAGCAGATAGAACTGCAATTCGACGGCGATGGTCCACAGATGGCCTCCGAAGCTGCCGTATTGCAGGCGATAGAGATTTGAGATCGGCAGCAGCGACATCAGGAAATTGATTCCGGCCGCTGTCGGCCGCGGGTCCGGCGTCGTGAAATAGCCGAAACTCACGATCAGGATCAGGAGCGGATAGATGCGCAGGGCACGGTTGTAGTAGAATTTCAGCGGCTCGACGTCACGCCCCATGAACATCGTCATCATGATGAACCCGCTGATCACCATGAACAGCCCGACGCCGACATGGCCCTGGTCGATCAGGGCGATATGGAAGGTCTCTGCCGGCCGGCCCGTGCCTCTGGTCTCGAGCACGGTATGAAATAGGATCACCAAGCCCGCCGCCAGAAAGCGCAGGTGGTCGAGCAGTGGCATGTAGTGAATGCTTCGACTTTGCACGTCATGCGCCCGTCCGCGTCGTATTCCGCCCTGCGGTAAGGGGATCATTGACCGACCAGCACTCAGCCCTCGAGCATGATCGGGAAAAGTGGAAACCGGCTTTCCGAAAAGATCATGCTCAAACAAAGAGACGAGAGCATAATGCGCTTCCGCGTAAGCGTATTATGCCCTGGGTGTTGGCGCGGGTTAAGGCGCGATTGGGACGAGAAGGCGACCAAGCGCCCGGCCGAAATCCGATGGCGGACCGCCATATGAAGGTCCGGCGTCGTCGATGACCTGCGCCGCATCTCCATGCCCCGGCAGAACGCCGCGACGAGCCTGCTGCGACGCTGAGAGGCGGCCTCAAGCTACCGCGCCGGCCCCCAGGCATCATACCAGCCCTCGGCCATCAACACGTTCCACAGCCAGTGCCCATGATTGCGCGCACCGCTCATATGCTCGCCGAGCCGCTGCTGGACCATGCCTGGATCGAACAGCCCCTGCCCTGCCAGACGTGGCGCCGCGAGCAGGTCCGACGCCCAAGATTTCAGGGGCCCTCGCAACCAGGCATCGAGAGGAATGCCGAACCCGGTCTTCGGACGGTCCACGAGCCTGGGCGGAACGTGGCGATAGAGCACCTGCCGCAGCAGCCATTTGCCGCGCCCGTCACGAACCTTCATCGCCGGTGGAACGGTTGCGGCAAACTCCACGACCTCCTTGTCGAGGAACGGCACCCGCGTCTCCAAGGCAACGGCCATTGCCGCACGGTCGACCTTTTGCAACACGTCGTCCGGCAGATAGCTCAAGGCATCAGCCAGCGTCATGCGATCCAGTGGATCGAGCTCTCCTGTGATCCCGGCCATCTGGCGTCCCGACCACGTCTCGCTCTCCTGAGCCTGCAGCACCGTCCGGGATGGTGCGTCGTCCAGCGAGCACAGGCGGCGGTAAAGCTGGTCACCCGAATCCGCATCGATGATGCGGGCCAGCTTGGCGATCTGGTCGCCGGCGCGGCGCACGTTGAGCCGGCGGGGAACGAAGGGTTGCGCGAGCCGCGCGAGCGCGTCGGCGCGCTCCGGAGAGAGCGTCCGCATTGCCAGCGCCAGCGCTGACCTGAGCGTAGCCGGCCACCTGAACAGGCGCGACTGGAGGGCCACGCCCCAGACGTGGCGATTATAACCGCCGAACAGTTCGTCGCCGCCGTCGCCCGACAGCGAGACCGTGACCTGCTGGCGAGCGAGCTTTGCAACGAGATGGGTCGGGATCTGCGAGGAGTCGGCAAAGGGCTCGTCGTACATCGTCGGCAGCAGCGGGATCACGTCACGCGCCGTGTGTGGTTCGACATAGAGCTCGGTGTGGGCTGTTCCGAGATGGGCAGCCACCAGGCGAGCCTCGGCAGCCTCGTCGAACCCGCCTTCCCGAAAGCCGATCGAGAAGGTCCGCACGGGTTGCGCCGCCTGGGCCTGCATCAGGGCGACCACGGTCGAGGAATCGATCCCACCCGACAGAAAGGCGCCCAGCGGCACGTCCGACAGGCACTGGCGCCGGATCGCCGCCGACAACAAGCGTTCGAGCTGCGCGACCGCCTCGGCCTCGTCGGAGACTCGCCTGGTCTGCGCCGCCACCACATGGTCCCGCAGCGACCAGTAGCCGACCGGCTCTGGAAGCGCGCCGGCACGACTGTCGGCCTGAAAGGTGACGAACGATGCGGGCGACAGCTTGCGGATCCCGGACCAGATCGACAACGGCGCCGGGACGTAGGCGTAACGCAGGAATGCGGTCAGGGCCGCCCGGTCGAGTTGAGGCGCCCAGCCCGGATGCGCCGAAAACGCCTTCAGCTCCGACGCGAAGACAAGGTCGCCGCCGCTCCAGCCATAATACAGCGGCTTCTCGCCAAAGCGGTCACGCCCGAGGGTGAGCGTGCGCTCGCGCTCGTCCCACAACCCGAAAGCATACATGCCGGAGAGGCGCTGGAGCGCTGCTTCCACGCCCCATCGCCTCACCGCGACCAGGAGCGTTTCCGTGTCCGAATGTCCGCGCCAGTTGGGGGCCAAGCCCGCGGCCTCGAGCTCGGCGCGCAGCTCCAGATGGTTGTAGATCTCGCCATTGAAGGTCACGACGAAGCGGCCGCAATCGCTGCGCATGGGCTGCGCGCCGGCGTCGGTCAGGTCGAGCACCGCAAGGCGGCGGTGACCGAACGCGACCCCCGTTTCGGGCCGTGCCCAGATGCCGTCTGCGTCTGGCCCGCGATGGGCGAGACGGTCCGCCATCCCACGCGCTATTGCGGAAAGCTGAGCTTCGTCACCCCCGCCCGGCCGCAGCAGACCCACTATCCCGCACATGTCGATCTCGGATTCTGGCTCATGAGCGTTGCGCCGGATGTCCCTCGGGAGCTGGGTCTCGCGCTTCGCAAACGGCGATCAGGCGGCGATCCGGATGCCGGAGCCACCATCCTCGGGACGCCAGGACGCACGGCCATAGCGAGCACGACGGCGCGCAGCGAAGTTGCAGAAGCGCGAGCAGGAGATCGATTCCCTTTGTCAATTTCGACCCGAACGATCCTCGGTTCGAAATCGTCCCCGACTGGGCGCGCAATGTCAATTGCGCGCGATCCGGCCCTCGGGCTTCGTGACGTCGGCCGCTGACAGGCCAGCTGGATCGTCGAGGAGATGCGCGTATTTATTCAGGAAGCGCCGCCCCATTTGGCTGCCGACGTAGGAGCCGTTCGCCGTGGCAATGGCGTTGAAGCGTTGCAGCCGCTGCTCATCTGCTGCTTCAGCTTCGGCAGCCAGCCCAAACACCTGCTCGTGCAACTCCTCGGCCAGATCGCGCAAGTCTTCCGGCGTGTTGTCTTCAATGACGAAATCGGTGTTCTTGAAGTCGCGCATGAACTGGCTCCAGCCGGTAAAGGACGCATACATCTCCTTGAAGCTGAGATGGCGTCCCTCGCTCACCTTGCGGACCAGCTTGGGAATATAGAGATCGTCCAGATACCAGTTGGGGATCGCAATCGGACTCCAATTGGTCAGCGCGCACTTCTTGCCGAAGACGGGAGGAATGAGGCTGAATCCGGAATTGGTTCCGACGAAATAGGCGCATTCCGCACAAAGGTAGATGTCGAGCGCGGGATGCTTATGCGCACCCGTTGCGTAGTCGATCACCCCCTCGCGCGGTTCGAGCGGCGTCATCGACGCGTCGCCGCCCCGGATCACCCAGCCACCCTTGCTGCGGACGAAATCGATCACCGCGTCGTAGGACTTGATGTCGGCATTCCGCGTCCCCGCATGGAACTCGTGCCAAGTCGAATGAAAGCCCGGCTCGCGCACATGCAGCAGGATGAACCAGGCATCCTCAGGCAGGCCATAGAGCTGCTTCATGAGCCGGCGAAAGCTCTTGCGTTCGTGTTGGTCCAGGGCGAACAGGGCTTGCCTGCCCTGCTCCTTCCAGGCGGTCTCCACAGCGGCGCCAAACGGACCGTACCATCTGATCCGGCCGTCACCATCCGGGCCGTACCAGAACGGACGCGTCAGAGCGACGCGCATGCGTTGCAGGCGGTCGTCATCGTCCGGCGGGACCCCCTTGAGAACGATGGCGTCCAGCTCCTGGTGCACCTTGCGCTCGGTGGCAACGATCTCGATGTGCTTGGAGAAGAACTTGAATAGCGGCCAGCCGGCCGGGGGATTGCTCTGCTCGTAGATCAGCAGCGACTTCTTGGCGCTGTACCAGCCGAGCATGCAGGCCTTGATGTAAGTGTCGAGGAACGCGACGTGACCGATCGCGGCGAGCCAGGTGCGATCAAGGATCGCATAAGGCGAGTCGGCGACGCCCAAATGGCTGCGTTCAAGCTCCTTCTGGAAGTCCGCGAAAGTGAAGCTGGATTCGGAGTTGGGATAGAGACCGGTGAGGAATTCGGTGACCCCGATCTGCTCGAGCAGAACCGGGTTGTTGGGACGCTGCAGCAACGCCTGCTGGAAGGCATCGAGCCCCAGCCGGTTGCGTCCGATGCCCAGCGCCTTCGATCCGAGCGCCTCCAGTGCCTTGTAGCCGAGACGACCGCGCGGAATGCCGCCGAAGGCGGCTTCCAGACGGTCCGGATCCCGCTCGATCGCGTTCAGCAGCAGCGCCTTTTCCAGATCGGGCACGACATAGCCCGGCACCGAAGAGACCGACTTCAAGAGGCTGAAATAGACGTCCGTCTTCAACGGCGTTGCGTTGACGTGCTGAAGCAGGTGCGCACCCGACACCCAACGGCTTTCAGGGTCCTTGTCGAAAGCCGCCAGGTAGAACTCCAGCGCCCGCTCGATCCGGTTCTGGAACAGGTACTGATTGCCGACATGAAGCAGATGATTGGGCTGGTAGCTCTTGAGAGAGCCGCCATATTTCCAGCGCGCCAACGGCGGCAGGAGCAGCGAGGTCACCGCATTGGCGGCGAACCTGAGGCCATGCCTGAGCAGTTTCTCCAGCAGGCCACTCTCCTGTCGTGAAGCTGGGGGCATCATTGCGCAGCTTGCAGGACGTCGTAAGGCCGGATCGAGACGACACCATGGGCCCGCAATTCACCCTCGATGCGGTCTTCCCACTGGGGATAGGGAAAAGCCATTCTCAGCAATGTCCCCTGACGCATCGAAGCCAGGATCTCGGCCGTGGAGCGGATGGGCACTGGGCGCACCAATGGCGCAAAACGTCCGGCCTTGACGGTGTCGTCGTCCACCAGGACGTCGACCAAATCGCCGAGGCCGGCAAAATTCAGGAAGTTGAGCTGGATATGGGACGCTCCGATGCCGACCACCGGCTTCGGGCTGGCGCGCAACATGGTCCTGAGGCGGGCCGACAATGCATCCCACCGGGACTGGAATTGCGCCACGGCTTCGAAATCCGCCTCGTCCTCGGGCAGGCCGCTCTCCGCTGGAGATCCCGACCGCGCCGGCCTGGACCAGCACAGCAGGTTGCGTGTGTCGCGGAAGCGCTGTCGCTGCAGGTTTACCGGGGCGAGTCCGCAATCCCTGTGGATCCGGGCCAGCGAACGGTTGCGGAAATACGTGATGTGCTCGTCCCAGATCTCATGCGCGAACAGATTGGTCACGACCCAATCGGCGTCGGGCACCTCGATCAGACTGATCGCATCGTCAGCCAGCACATCGGCGATCGCCTGGGTGAACTCGCGAATGTCCGGCACGTGTTCCAGCGTGTGGCGGCAGATGACGGCACGCACGGGTCCACGTGTCGCACGAATCTCCGCGGCGAGCCGGCGGTCGAAATACGCGTTCAGAATTTCGAGACCGGACTGCCGGGAAAATTCAGCAAGCTGTGTCGAAGGCTCGACGCCGAGAAGATTATGGTAGCCGCGGTTGCGAAGCTCGCGAAGGAAGGTGCCGTCGTTGGCACCGACCTCGAGAACCAGATCGCCGGGCTGCACGCCATACCCCGGCAGAGCCGACATGATGTCTTCGGCGTAATGCGGCAGCTGCTTCGCCGTCCCGCGAAAAATGCCGTGGTAGTTGAGCTCGACGACTTTGCCCGGGACCTGCCGGATCAATCCGCAGTCCTTGCAGTATTCGAGCTCAATCCGGATGGGCTCGTGCGGAACGAGGGGTTCGGACGGGTAGTGTCCGGAAACGGAAGCTTCAGTGACAGAGAAAAACCCGCCGAACGAACCGCCAGCGCACGCGCCACATCTTACCATTCAAACGCCCCGGATTCTCACGAGGCCGATTTGAACATGATAGTCACTTCGAAGCTGACCCGGCACTGCTCGGACCGGTTCAGCGCACCGACGTGAAGCGTGCCGTAGTTGAACATGATCGGCTCACCAAGCGCGCCGCAGAAGCGCTGCAGCCCGATGGCGTTGACATCGAAGTCAGGAACGAAGGCCAGCTTGCCGCTCGTATCGACGTGATACGGCGCCGGACCGGTCTGCGACCGCGGTGCCAGCAGCAATCCGGCGCGCCCCGGCTCGCCCCCGACAGCCACCCACGTCTTGCCACGGCCCATGCCCGGCGGGACCTTGAAGTCGTAGTAGTCCCAGAACCAGGAATCGCGATGCAGCGATCCAACGTCTTCGCGCCGGTTGGGACGCACGATCCGGAAACAGATCTGCTCGTGGCCGATACCCTCCTCGTCGGAGAGGTAATATGGTCCGACAGCCTTTTCGACATAATCGAAGAAGGACATCTGCTTGATGGTGTCGACGATAGCCTTGGGAAGGATCCGGCCCTTTTTCGACAGCAGCTTCGCGTGATCGAGCTCGGTCGAGATCAGGTGGTATTGCTCGAGCTCGGCATTGGCGATCGCATCGGCCGCTTCGGCCGAGAACGCGTGGGCCGTTTCGACGAGATGCTTGCGAATGAGCCCGCGGATGACGGAAAGCTCTTCAGCGGTAAATGCAGGTCCCTTCAGCAGACCTTCCGGCCCGCAGAAGGCCTTCTCGCTCGGTCCGGCGCCACCGAACAGACGTTCGGGCGACACGGGTCCTTCCGCCTGCAGAACCGGCGGTTCGATAAGCACCGCATCGCGGCGCTCAGCTACAGCGTGTGATGGCAACCCCATAACAATCCCCTATCATGCCGCAGTAAGGACCTCAATTTGAGCCGGTCTGACCGCGCGCTGTTCAACCCAGGTTGCGACAAATTTGTCACTTGACTCGTCACTCGGATGGCTAGGCACGCCCTGCGCCGCTTCTTGCCGTCGCATCCACCCCGGACCGTTGATCAGCCCCGGAGGAACCGATCATCCCCACAGCTTTCGGGCTCTCTGCTCCACGCCACAACTTCAAGAGCAGGATGTTCGCCTGGTCCGTCGATCTCCGGTTATCCCAGCCGAACAGGTTTGCAACCAGAACTTGACTCAAGGCGAACGCGCTTGCAAGCGCCAATCTGACTGATCGCAAAGGCATTGTTAGATCAAAATCAGTTGCGAGGCGCCGATTGGAAGCGACTGTTTTGACCTCGATCAAACTCATGAAAGGCATTGCCGATAATATCTTAAACTTCCGTTCAATAGCTGCCAACGCGACGATCCGTTCGCGAACTTTCAGCTCGTCGGGAACCAGATGCAGATCGTTGGTCACGATCATGAAGGCGACCTGCCCCGGCCGCGTCGCCTCATAGAGTTTGGTGACCGCGCTTTCCGCACGTTCCCAGTCGTAGCATTCCGTGATCGAGACCGGAGCGCCATCTTCACTCCAGCGCGGCGCCAGCATTTCGAGCATGGCGACGGGACCGACCGCCTTCAACGGCCCTAATTCTTTCACGACCTCCTCGGCGCGGAAATACGGATGCCAGGGCCGTCGGCTGCCGGGTGCGCCCAGCAGCTGCCGCTTGACAAAATCGCGGATGCGCGCGCGCAGAGTAACGGTTGCCGGCAGCTCCGCAGCGATCGGGGCAATCTCTGCGGGAATCTCGCGATGTCCGAGACGGGCACGGTTGCGAAGATAGGACGCCACCCCCGCCTGCCAATATGGATGGTAGCGCACGGGATGAAGCGGCCCGAAGTGCTGCTTCAGCTCTTTGATGAAGCGTCCCGACGTTTCGATGGTTTCCGCAATCGCAGCCTCCGAGCCGTCACGAGACCTGAAAACGATCGCGGTATCGGCTTGCTGCGCACTGAAGTCGGTCATCCATGACGACATCCGCAGGGCGCCGTCCTTGGCGCTGGTGCCGCCAGACCGCACGAAGTCCAACTCCTGCCTCGTAGGCGCGAGCTCGACGATGAAGAGCTCATCCGTGTTGTCGATGATGTCGAACGATGGCGTTTCGGCCATCGTCGAAATCCACCCGTAATCGCAATAGGTGTCGGCGGGTCCGGGCGGAAGGGTTGGCGCGACCGCAAGGGGAAACAGCAGGAACGCGCGCAACACCAGCGAACTGCTGTCCGGCTTCCAGAAGAACTGGTTGGGATGCGCCGATCGTAGCAGCGCCTGGTCTACCCGGCAGGCCAGCACCGTTGGGTGCAAGGCGCCCAGTGCCAGTGTGACAGCTTCACGGCTCGGCACCACCATGACGCCGCGGCTCCCACGCATTCTCAGGAACTCGTCGCGGACCAATTCCTCGCGGACGCGCACGGAGGAACACAACAACACCTTCTGGCCGGCCTCGAAGCGTTTTGCGATCGATAACAGCGATCCGTCCGTGAGGAGGAAGTCGCCGTTCAGGAAGATGATCCGACGCGCGCTGTCCGCCTGCATCGCGAGATTGACGCCACGTGTGAAAGCAAGCGTGAGCGTGACGGTCGAGATGCCGCCCGGAATGAGATCATCGATCGCCACCAGCCTGAGATTGCAGCTCTCGCGCAGCAGCTCCGTTATCGGGCTGCTCTCGATCGCGGCGAAATCCCGCGCCGAAGTCAGCAGCATCAGCTCGACGGGGCCCCGCCCCGCCAGCGCCGGCAGGTTACGGGGTGACAGCCACGTCGGCAGCGCCCACTCGAGGAACCTGGCGACATGGGCCGCGCCCCAGACCGGGACAATGATCGTAAACGATTTGGTTGTCATCAGCAGACG
The DNA here is from genome assembly GCF_032484785.1 of Bradyrhizobium sp. SZCCHNS1050. NCBI lineage: Bacteria > Pseudomonadati > Pseudomonadota > Alphaproteobacteria > Hyphomicrobiales > Nitrobacteraceae > Bradyrhizobium > Bradyrhizobium sp. SZCCHNS1050. The sequence continues at coordinate 434,237 of NZ_JAUETR010000001.1, forward strand.
CCGGCCTCTATGCGCCGCGGATCCGGCGCGAAAGCGTGGTGAGAAACAGATCGCGAAGCAGCATTGGACGCTCGCGCAGGAATAGCCAGCCGAGCGAAACAACCGAACCTAAACGCTGCCCAAGTGCGCCGGCGATGCGGTAGATCAATCGATCGATCGAACTGCGTGCGCAGAATTGAGTAAGGACATCCGCTCCGGCTGGCCCTGACTCGACCACCGCAACCCGCCCGACCGAAAAGCGCCAGCGGCGCTCAAGCAGCTCCGGGTACCAGGGCGGGAACAGCGGATCGGCCGCGATCAGGCGCCGCATGCTCTCGATGGTCTGGCGCGCAACGTCGGCCTGCGAAGTCGCCGATCGCGAATACCCTGCGGGATTGACACGCCAAGTTACAAATACCGCCGGAACATAGACGAAGCCGCTCTTCAGCGCGAGGTGGCGCGCGAGCAGTCCGTCCGTGAACGAACGCGCGGCGGCAGCGAAGCCGCCGGCCTCCCTGACCAGATTGCGCCGGAACAGGGCCGCACCGGTCAAGATCCAATTGTCAGAGCGCCTGAGCAGCTCGACCACTTCGGGCGGCGAGAAAAACCGCTCGGACTGCGACGGCCGCACCGGCGGACGGATTCCGAGGGAACGATCCTCGAGGTCGACGAGCTTCGCCTCGCCGGAGGCAAACGCAGCCTCAGGATGCCGCGCCAGCGCGCCGGTCAGCCGCGCGAACAGCCCGGGTGCGGTGAGATCGTCGGCCGCGCCGAAATAGACGAGCTCGTAGCGAGCCTCGCTCAGACCGCGATTGAGCGCGGCAATGGCTCCGGCATTCTTTTCGTGCCTGACGACCCGGAGCGTGCCGATCTGCTGGCTGAGCTTCGCGAGCACCTCGAGACTGTCGTCGGTCGAGGCATCGTCCACAACGATGATCTCAGCAGGAGGCGGCTGCTGCGACGCCAGAGCACGCACGGCATCCGGGAGATACCGCGCATGATTGTAATTCGGCAGCACCGCGGAGACGTCGAGACGTTCCGCAATGCGCGTCCGCTCCGGCTGAAGAGCCAGTTCCATCGTCACTTCTTGTGAGTGCCGAGTGCAAAAAGATAATGAGCCATCTTGTGATAGCCGGTATGAACCACCTCGTCGTTCATCGAGAACATGAAGACGCTGTGGAAGTACTCTTCCATCAGCTTCTTGAAATCCGGCATCGTCTTGCAGTTGATATGCCCGACCTTGCTCTGCGGCGACGCATAGACCTGCGATTCGAGCGAGGGCATGCCGAAGATCGCCACGCCGTGCGGCCCGAGCGAGCCCAGGGCGTTCTGCAGGAACTGCCGCTCGACCGACGGTTCGATGTGCTCGAGCACGTCGAGAGCGTAGACCGCATCGAACGTGCCAGGAATGGGACCGGACAGCAGATCATGGACCAGGGTGTCCATCGGCCAGTGCTTGTCCATCCGCTCCCGGACATCCTCGATGAACAGCGGGTCGAAATCGGTCGCCGTGATGTGGCCGACGGTCTGCTGCACCAGACGGGTACCGAACGCGTCGGCACACCCGATTTCGAGCACGCGCTGACGTCCCTCGAACATCTTCGAAACGAACTTGTAGCGCGCCAGCGTGAACAGCGTACGGCGCGGATCCTTGTTCCAGGACTCGTTGGCCATCAGCCCGAAGCGGCTGATGCCATGCTCTTCCTTGACGCGAAACAGCAACTCATATTGCGGTTCTTTGGTCTGAGCCTGATCGTTCACGACTGCCTCTCGATTGTTGGCTGTTGCGGATTGCGCCACGTCACTGCGCTTTAAACTGCGCCTCTGCGATCTCGCGGCAGACCTGCGCCATCGAACGGAGCGGGTATTTGACTGTTGTCTGCAGCTTTTCGACCGACAGCGACGTATTGAGAGGGCGCTGCTCCAGGAATGGGATGTCACGCAGACTGCAAGGTTCGACCGTCGCCCTCACGTTTGGATCGACGGCCTGTATGCAGCCAACCAGCAATTTATTCAAGTCGTAGCGGCTGATCGGATCGGGGCCGGCGACATGATAGATCCCCGTGGCGCACTTCTCCATCAGTTCGATCAGGGCCCCTGCGATGTCGTCGACATGCAGCGGCGAGATGATCTGATCGGTCGCGCTGCGCATCAGCTTGCCGTCACAGATATCGTTCACCCACTGCCCGAGTACCGAATGGATGTTGCGGTCGCCGCTCACGACCTTCGATAGGCGGGCAATCAGCCATGGTTCCGAACGACCCTGTAGCCATTGCTCCACCTTGGCCTTTTGCCGTCCGTACTCCGTGTTGGGGCATTGCGGCTCGTCCTCCCGGCGCAGGCCGCGCGTGCCGTCGAACACGTAGTCCGTCGACAAGAACACCGGCGTCAGCCCCGCAGCGATGACCTCCGAGACGAGCCGGATGATGCTGTCGACGTTGATCCGGGCCGTGCCTTCGGGGTCTCGCGCACACTGTTCGGGATTGATCGCGCCGTGCGCCACGATGACGTGGCTGAACTCACCTCGCATCGCCGGCCTCAGGTCGGCAAAACCATGCGTCAGCGCGTCAAAATGATCCAGGCCGCCGCGGGTATTGCGATGGCCTGTCCCGATCGCGCGCTCCGCACCGAGCCGGGCCAGAATGGTCCGGCCGACGAATCCTGATGCACCGACGACGACTGCGCGCATGGATGTGTCCGAGTGTTGAGCGAACATCATTCGAAATAGATGAATTCGTGGTCGCCGGTGTAGCCGGAGCGCTTGAATTCGAAGGCCCATTCCTCGGGCGTGTGGAAGATGCGGCAGGTGAGCTGCCAGTACATCAGGTTCACCTTCTCGCGCTCGTTGCGGTAGCCTTCGACGCAGAGATACTTGGCGCCGCGGCTGACGCGCTCCATCTCGCGCAGGGCGGCATCGAGATCGTAGTTGTAGAGGTTGTGCAGCGTGTTGATCGAGATGACCAGATCGAAGTGCTTGTCGGGGTAGGGCAGCTTGGCCGCGGTGCCGACCTGGCAGAACGGTTTCACGCTCTCCATCGTGTGCTCGATGCCGTAGGAGGAGACGTCGATGCCGGCGACCTCGAGATCCGGGATGGCTTCGCGGAAATCGTGCAGGATGAAGCCCTTGCCGGAGCCGACGTCGAGCACGCGCATGCCGGGCTTGATGCCGTAGGTCGCGATCATCGCATCGGCGACCTTGCGCCAGCGGCCGTCATATTTGTAGCCGCCATAGCCGGTCTCGCGGCTGCCGTCCCAGTAGTCGTAGTCGTACTTGATCGCCATCTCGGCGACATCGGCCTTGTCGCGCTGGGTAACGCGCGCGAGATAGTCGCGCTTGGTCGATTTGTGGACGAGACTGACGAACTCGCGATAGGCCATGAAGATCTCCGGGCGTTACGATGTCGGTTAGTCGGATGTGGCGCCGATGAGGTCGAGCTTTGCGTCGGCCTTGGCGAGCTGCGCGGCGCAACGCTGCGCCCAGGCGCCTGTGTCGGCGAAGGCGCGGCGGGTGGCGCCGAGCGGCAGGAAGTCGTTCAGGATGATGCAGGTCCACTTGACCTGGTAGGCGTCGAGCAGGAGCCGGCAGCGCGCGACGCTGGCCGCGTCCAGTCCGAGGCCGTCCGTGAGCCGGTCGATGAAATGCTCGTGCACCGCCAGCGGCACCGGCACCTCCGGCTGGCAGAAGAAGTCGGAGACGAGCTTGGCCGGGTCGTCGCGGCCGGCATATTCGAAATCGAGGAAGGTGAGCTTATCAGCGTCGTCGATCAGAGCGTTATGGAAGCCGAAATCCGACGGCGACAGGCAGACCTGGTCGGCGGGGATGACGGCCTCCAAGGCAAGCCCTTCGGCCGCGGCGCCGCGCAGAATGGCCGCCTTCACCTCTGCCCAGGCCGGCTGCAGCCGTGCGGTCACGAACTGTCGGGCGTCGGCGACATGGGGCACGTCGGCATCGAGCGTCGCCAGCCGCGCCACCCGGCGCTCGACGGTGGCGAGGTGCTCGGCGAGGGAAAAGCAGGCCTCGGATCCGGCCGCCAGCGCCGGGCGGGGCGGAGCATTCACGGCGAGCACGAAGTCGATCGCGGCATCGACATGAACGGGCGCCAGCTCCGCGACCGTCAGCTTGCGTCCCTCGACGAAGCTGTACAGGCCAGCCTGTTCGGCGCGATCGCAGGCCAGCGGCTCCGGCACGACGCGGACGCCGTGCGACCAGGCATGGCTGATGAAGCTCCATTCGGCGCCGAGCCGGTCGCGGGTGTCGCGAGCGTCGGTGAAGTAGCGCTTGAGGACCAGCGGGCCGTCGGCCGTGTCGAGACGGAAGACCTGGTTGTTGCGGCCGCCGGCCAGCCGCGTCAGTCCCGTAGGGCTGGCCTTGCCGGCCTGCGCGGCGAGGCGCTGGGCGAGCGCCAGCAGGGCGGCGTCGGCGTTGGCCTCAGCCGCGGTCACGGACGACATCCGCCGCGATCTCGGCCCACGAGGCGCGGCGCTCGTAAGGGACGGCCGTGGTCGCGAACTGGTTCTCCGGGTCGAACAGCACCTTGCGCATCCCTTGCGGGAATCCGGTCATGCCCAGGATCTCCGGCAGGTCGTCTACAAAGACCTCGCAGGCCAGCGCATGCGCACGGGCGACCTTCTCGTCCTTGGTCAGCTCGAAGAACACCCGGTCCGGCGCGATCTGGCTGGCGGCCGAGCCCATCAGTCCGCGGTCGGTCAGGAAGCCGCGCGCCGCGGCATGCATGTCGTGCTTCGGGCCGAGAATCGGATGCCTGGTCTTATGACTGACGATGAACAGGTCATGTCCGGCGCGGCGGGCCGCGGCGACGAACTCCGCGAAGCCAGGGTAGGGCGACACCAGGTCCATCCGGGCACCGTAGACATAGCCCTGGAGCTCGGTGAAGTCGTCCTTGCGCCCGGAGCCGTTGAGATGGTCGCGGACGCTGTTCTTGTCGCGGCCGAGGTCGGCCGGGATCAGGCCGCGCTCGAGCGCGGCCGCATGAAACACGCCGTCATAGCAGGCGATCGTGTTGTCGAAGTCGATCCCGATCCGCATGGCCTGGACTTAACGCAGCGACATGTCGATCAGCGGACGGCCGACCTTGCCGGCGGCCAGATCCTGCAGCGCCTGGTCGGCCTGGGCGAGGCTGTAGGGCTTCGACAAGAGATCCCGCACCGGGAAGCGGCCGGAGCTCAGCAGCCGGCCGTAGCGGCCGTAGTCGCGATCCGGAACGCTGTCGCCGCCCCAGGTGCCGAGCAGGCTCTTGCCCTGGTTGAAGACGCCCGGATTCAGCGTGAGCGCCGCGCCATGCTTGGCGTTGCCGATCACGACCGCGCGGCCGCCCTGCTGACGGGTGGAATTGATCGCCTGCTCCATCACGGCCGGAATGCCGGAGGATTCGACCGCGAGATCAACGCCCTGCGGCACGATCTTCTTGATCTCGGCCAGCACGTCGCCGCTCGCGTCGATCACATGCGTCGCACCGTAGATCTGCGCCAGCGCGCGTCGCGTCGGGTTAGGGTCGATGCCGATCACCGGCATCGCGCCGGCCAGCGCGGCGGCCATCAGCGCGTTCAGGCCGATGCCACCGGTGCCGAACACGGCGACGGCGTCGCCGGGCTGCACCTTGAGCACGTTGTAGACCGCGCCCATGCCGGTCGGCGCAGCGCAGCCGAGCAGCACCGCGACATCCATCGGCAGGTCCGGCGGCAGCAGGGTCAGGCGGTTCTCGCTGACGACAGCGTGGCGCTGGAAGGTGGTGACGCCGCCGGCGTTGACCTTCTTGCCATCCCAGTCATACACGGCGCCGCCAGCCTCGATGCCCGTGCCTTTGATCCAGGACAGCACGACCTTGTCGCCGACCTTGACCTTGGTGACCGCGCTGCCGGCCTCGATCACGGTGCCGGTGCCCTCATGGCCGAGGCAATGCGGCACCCATTTGTCCTCGCCCTTGTCGCCGCGCCACTCCATGACCTGGGTGCCGCAGGCGCCGGAATAGGCGATCTCGACCAGGACCTGCCCGGGCTTCAGGGCCGGCGTCTCGATCTCGGCCAGGACGAGCGGCTGGCCGGTCTGGACCAGGAGGGCAGCTTGGGTCTTCATGTGATGTCTCAGCTCAACGCGTGGATGATCTTGTCCGCGATCTGGTGGCCGGTCAGTCCCAGCACCTCGCGGGCATACTCCTGCTCACCGGATTTCTTGAAGAACGCGTCCGGCGTCCCGAAGCGCAGGAACTTCTGGTGCTTCGTCTCGGTATCGGCGAGCCATTCGGAGACGGCGGAGCCGAAGCCGCCGATCAGCGAATGCTCCTCGATGGTCGCGACCAGCTTGAAGCGGCTGAAGGCCTGCTTGAGCTTGTCCTCATCCAGCGGCTTCACGGTGTGGAAGCTGACGACCTCGGCGGAGATGCCCTTCTCCTTCAATCTGTGTGCGGCTTCAATGACTTCCGGCAGCATGTTGCCGGTGGAGAGCAGGCAGACGTCGGAGCCTTCCTCGATCGTGATCGCCTTGCCGATCTTGAAATCCGTGATGGGGCCCTTGTGAACGACCGGCTCACCCTTCTTGCCCATGCGGATGTAGACCGGACGATCCTGCTGCATCGCCGCGCGCAAGGCACCACGCACCTCGAAGGCATCGCCCGGGCAGATCACGACCATGTTCGGGATCGAGCGCAGGAACGAGATGTCCTCGCAGGCGTGGTGGGTCGGGCCGAGGCCGGAATAGGCGAGGCCGGCGCCGACCGCGACGATGGTCACGGGGACTTCGTGATAGCAGACGTCGGTGCGGATCTGCTCCAGGCAGCGCGTCGTCACGAACGGCGTGATGGTGTAGGCGACCGGGCGCAGGCCGTTCATGGCCATGCCGGCGGCGACGCCCATCATGTTGGCCTCGGCGACGCCGCAGTTGAAGAAGCGGCTCGGATGCTTGTCCTTGAACTTGTCGAACAGGCGGTTGCCGATGTCGCCCGAGAGCATGACGACGCGGCTGTCCTCGTTACCGAGCTTGGTCAGTTCGTCAGCGAACGCGTTTCTCATGACAGGCCGAGCTCCTTGAACGCCTTCGTCACTTCGTCTGCGGTGGGGGCGCGATAATGCCAGTTGTTGTCGTCTTCCATGAACGACACGCCCTTGCCCTTTACGGTGTGGGCGATCAGCGCCACCGGCTTGCCCGAGCCGTTCGGGATGTTCTGCATGGCTTCCGCCAGCGCGCCGACGTCATGGCCGTCGATCTCGTGGGCGTCCCAGCCGAAGGCGGCCCATTTGTCGCGCAGCGGCGCCAGCATCAGGGTTTCGTTGGAGCGCGCGGTCGCCTGCCACTTGTTGTAGTCGACGACGACGCAGACGTTCTCCAGCTTCTGGGCGGCGGCGAACATCGCGGCCTCCCAAACCGAGCCCTCATTGTTCTCGCCGTCCGAGAGAAGGGCGAACACGCGAAAACTCTCGCCCTTGATTCGACCGGCAAGCGCCATGCCGCAGCCGAGCGGCAGCCCGTGGCCGAGCGAGCCGGTCGCAGCCTCGACGCCGGGCAGCAGGTTCGCCGGCGGATGCTCGGCGAGACGGCCGCCGTCCTGGCAGTAGGTGTCGAGTTCCTCGATCGGGAAGTAGCCCTTCATCGCCAAGGTCGCGAACAGCGCTGCGGCGGCGTGGCCCTTGGAGAGGATGAAGCGGTCGCGCAGCGGATCGGTCGGGTTTTTCGGGTCGATATTGAGCACATGCCAATAGGCTGCGGTCATCGCATCGGCGCAGGACAGCGACGAGGCCAAGTGTGCGGCCTGGGCCTTGTGCGACATCTCGATGATCTTGCCGCGCAGCTTCGCCGCCTGCGCCTTCAGGGCGGCTGCGTCAGGCTTGGCCGCTGTGCTCCGGACTGCCACGTTCATCGTGCTCTCCAGTCGCGCTTCACCGGGAAGCGCAGGGGTCGATCAGGGTTTATGTTCGTACTTGGTCGGCAGCTTGGCCATGACATCCTCGAAGCGCCGCGCCCAGGCGATGACGTCGTCGATGCCCTGTTCCAGCGAGAAGGTGTCGCGCCAGCCGAGCTCGGTGCGCAGCTTGAAGCTGTCGAGCGTATACGCCGTGTCCTTGCCCGGACGCTCCGGGCCGATCTCGACGCAGTCCTCGAACGACTTGCCGAGACGGGCCAGGATCATCTCGACCAGGGTGCGGATCGAGACCAGCTCGTAGCCGGAGATGTGGTAGGTCTCGCCGAGCTTGCCGCTGCGGCCAATCTTCACGGTCGCATCCGACACGTCGGTCATGTGGATGAAGACGCGGATCGACTTGCCGCCGCCGTCCAGCCGGAGCTTCTGCCCGGTCATCGCGGCCACGATGGTGCGCGGCACGATGCGGTAGAGCTGCTGACCCGGACCGTACACGTTGGCGGCGCGCGTGAAGACCACCGGGAACTGGTAGTTGGCGAAATAGGTCCGCAGGCTCATGTCGCCGGCGGCGCGCGACACCGCGTAGGGCGTCGACGGGTTGAACGGCGCATCCTCGCGCACCCAGCCCTCGGTCGAGCCGTAGACCTCCGGCGTCGTCACATGGACGTAGCGGTCGAGGCCGTCATAGTTGCGCAGGATGTCGTGCAGCCGGACGGCGGAGACGACGTTGGTCATCATCCAATGGTCCGGGTACAGCCAGCTCTCGCCGACCATGCTCTGGGCCGCGAAATTCACGACGTGGGTCGGCCGCTCGGCTGCCAGCAGCGCCTTCAGCGCATCGAGATCGTGGTTGAGGTCGACGCGCTGGAAGCGGACCTTGCCGGCCCGCTTCTGCCATTTGTACGGCAGGAACGCGTCATGCGGCTCGTCCGAGCGGCTGGTCGCGATCACGTCGTGACCGGCCGCAGCCAGGAAGTCGACGAAGGTTGCGCCCGAAAACGAGTTCGAGCCGAGGATCAGGTACTTTTCGTTCGCAGCCATCGTCCTTGCCCGTCAGACCTCGCGCGTCGTGATGATGTCGCCGCGCTGGGCGTACAGCCACTGCATGATCATGTGGCCGATCACCATCTGCGCGTCCTCGGCGATCTGCATGTCGTCGACCGCGAAATGGATCGGCACGTCGGCGAGCGCCTTGGCCTTGCCGCCGGAGAAGCCCAGCACGGCATAGCTGGTCATGCCGATCTTCTTGCCCTCTTCGAGCGCCTTCAGGATGTTCGGCGAGTTGCCGGAGCCGGAGAAGGTGATCAGCACGTCGCCCTTGCGCGCGAGCACCGCAAGTTGCAGCGAGAACACCTGGTCGTAGCCTTCGTCGTTGGCGAGGCAGGTGATCACGGACGGGTTCGACGACAGCGAGTGCACGCGCAGGCCCGAGCCGGGCGTCTTCGACAGCGCGTAGAGGAAATCGTTGGCGAGGTGGTTGGCGTTGCCGCCACTGCCGCCATTGCCGCAGAAGAACACCTGGCGGCCGGTCTGCCAGCAATCGCGCAGATCATAGGCGAGCTTCTCGACCGGGCTCCAGTCGAAATCCTTCAGCACGGTGCTGAAGCGGCTGGTGTAGTCGGCGAACAGGCTGCCGGGGGTCTTGAAGGCCAGGACGTTCATTTCACGACCTCCTTCTCCATCCATTTCAGATTGTACCAGCGGTCGTCGTTCTTGAGCTGGCCTTGCGAGTACATGCCGATGATTTCCTTGATCGCGTCCTCCACCGTCTTCTTCGGCCGGAAGCCGGTCGCGAGCAGGCGATCGGAGTTGACGCGATAGCTGCGCGGGTCGTTCGAGGGCGTCACGATGACCTCGGCCGGCACGTGCTTGGTGACGAGCCTGGCGATGTCGAGGATCGAGATGTTCTCGAAGCCGGCATTGTAGATCCCGGTGTGCTCAGGATGATCGAGCAGGAAGAGATAGAGATCGGTGATGTCGTCGATGTGAATGTTCGGGCGAGTCTGGTCGCCGCCGAACACGGTGATGCGGCCGTTCATCAGCGCCTGCATCGTCAGCATGTTGACGGAGACGTCGAGCCGCTGGCGCGGAGAGTAGCCGCAGACGGTCGCGGGGCGCACGATCTGCACCACCATGTCGTCCTTGTAGGACAGCACGATGCGCTCGCCGCACATCTTGGTCTTGTTGTACTCGGAGATCGGCAGCAGCTCGAGATCCTCGGTGACCTGCTCCTCTTCCTTGACGCCGTAGACGCTGCCGGAGGAGGCGTAGATGAAGCGCTTGATCCCGTGGCGATAGGCGCGATCGGCGAGCTGCATCGTGGCGAGGCAGGAGATCTCCCAGGTCAGCTTCGGGTCGAGATCGCCGCAGGGATCATTGGCGACGCTGGAGAGATGAATGATGGCGTCGACCCCGGTCAGGTCGATGGCGTCGGGATTGCGGACGTCGCCCTGGACGACGGTGAGATCCGGATGCGGCTCGAGGAAGTTGCCGAACCACATGATGTCGAATGCAACGACCTTGTGGCCGGCCTTCAAGAGCTTCGGCACGAGCACGCTGCCCTTGTAGCCGCACGCTCCGGTCACGAATATCTTCATCTGAGCAATCCCCGTGGCTCGCCTGTCGTGTCGCCGGCTGGCGCGTCGCGCGCACCTTTATACAAATTGGCAGAAGAAGGTGACCAGCCCGGCGGCGAAACCCGCCCGTCAAGCGTCCCCGCCACGGCGTGGTTCGTGATTAAACTCCAAATGGGCCCGGCGCAAGCTTTCCGGGTTGCCGATGTCCCGATGATAACCGCTGGTTTCCACGCAGAAAATGCGTCCCAAATAGTTGGGGATGATTTCCGTGGAGAGATCGACGATCGGCTTTCCCAGCGCGGCGATGTCGCCGATGACGGCGGGATCGAATACATAGACCGCGCCATTGGCGAGGTTCCCGGGCGGATTCTTGACCTTTTCATGGAAGGCGAGCACGCGGTTCTGGCTGTCCAGCTCGAGAATGCCGCAAGACCGCGGATCGTCGGTCCGGAACGCCAGCATGGTCATGACGCAGCCGGCCGGCCGGCCGCGATGAGCCGCAATCAGGCCGGCGACGTCGAAATCCGTGAGGTTGTCGGCATGAGCCACGAGGAACGGCTGCCCGCCAAACCAAGCCCGATTCGCCAGCACGGTACCGCCCGTGCCCAGCAATGCATCCTCATGAACAAGGTCGATGCGGGAGCGCCAGGGTGAGTTTTTCACGTGCGCGCGCACCTGCTCCGCCAGCCAATGCGTATTGAGTAGCGCGCGCTCGACACCGCCTTCGAATACGAGATCGAGCCAATAGTCCAGCAGCGGCCGATCATGCACCCTGACCAGACACTTCGGCGTGGTGTCGGTCAGCGGTCGCAGTCGGCTGCCGATTCCGGCCGCAAGCAGGAGGGCACGCATCAGCACATTCCCTCACTCTTGACTGAAACCGGTCTCGTCGATTTCGTTGACCAGTTCCGCTGTCGTCAGCGGCAGATTGCCAACGCGGGAGACCTGCAAAGCAGCGGCCAGCGAGCCGAGATATGAGGCCTGCCAGATGTCCGAACCGGCCCGCAGCGCCATCGACGAGGCCATGAAGAAGCTGTCACCTGCCCCGGAGACATCCTTGGGCGAGGGATTGAATGCCGGCAGGCGGTCGTAATGCAGCACACCGTCGACCATCGTGTTGACCAGGACGCCTTCGGCGCCGAGGGTGATGACGAGATTGGTCGTGCACGCCCGCTGCGTCAGCCGATCGCTGATCACCGCAAGGCCGGAGGTGAAGTCGTTGAGCGCGACGCGCGCCTCGCGCTCGGTCGGGGTCAGCAGCGTCATATTCCGGAAACGCGAGACATCCCCGGTCTGCGAGGAGACCTGGCTGTCTGCAGCCATCATGACTCCCTTAGCTCTCGCGCGATCGGCGACGGCATCGACCAGGTCCTGTGGCAGACAGCCGTAGTTGAAGCAGGAGAACAGCAAGAGATCGCACGTCTTGAGAGCGCGCTCGACCGAAGACAGCATCTGACGCTGGATTTCGGCATCGGCCGCATGCTGGCGCAGATGATTGACCCGCAGCAGCGTCTTGTTGAGCGCGCGGAAGCGCTGCTTGCGGGTAGTCGGCCGTGTGGAATCGACGAATGGATTGAAGATGACGCCGTGCTGCTCGAGCGTTGAGCGGGCGAAACGGGATGACTCGTCATCGCCAACCAACGTAAAGAAGTTGACGTCCGCACCGAGACCGTGTGCGTGAGCTGCGACCGCGCCGGCGCCACCCACGAAGGTGCGCGTCATAAGCGGCGTGACCACGATGGTCGGATCCTCCTGCGACATGCCAACCGCGTCGCAGGTGACATATTCGTCCACGATCAGGTCGCCGATCACGGCGACCCGCATGCCCGCGAGCTTGTTAAGCTGCCCCTTGAGCTGCGAGATCTCGAAGCCGTGACGCTTGGGGAATTCGAGCGGCTTGCGGACCGTCGAGATATCGACATTGGCATCGCGCTCCAGCAGCGACAGCGATGCGAACCGCAACTCGCCCGAGGAAAAGATCAGGCGCCCGCCATAGGAATCGACCGCCGCCTGTTCCGGATTGTCCCGGTCCTCGAACTCCTTGCCCTTGACCACGACGGTGGGCCTGAGGTGTGCAATGAAATCCGACGGGCTCGTTTCGAGTCGCACGACATGGTGCACGAAGGAGATCGGCCGCACATTATCGAGCCGCATGTCCTGCGGCAGGTTGACTCCCGGCGTCGCGTCCGGATTGACGCCGACGACGAGCACGTCGGCCCGCTCGGCGGCGAATTTCAACAGCCGCAGGTGGCCGGGATGGACGACATTGAAGTTGCCAGACACGAACACAATGGTCTGCTTCGGCTCGCATGATGCGCGAATCGCCTGGCAAACCTGGTCCGTAGGCACTCGATCGATCGATTGGTCCAAGGAACCCGCCTCCACCTGACGGCATACAAACGCCGTCAATCACGTCCCGGCCGGCGTTTTACCCTAACAATATCACCGACCATAAGCCCCGAATAACCCAACTCTGCGGCGGAGAGAAGCGAGATCGGAAGAATCAAGGATTTAAGAACGCATTCTTCCGATATCTCGTGCTTGATGGCGCCGATCGCATCGTACTCGCCACGGACCAAGCGGTTGTTCGGATCGAACGTCCAGACAACCGAGCTGTTCAGCACCACGTAGTCGTTGAACGGAGTGCTGCCAAACGTCAAACCGAGCGCCTTTTCCTGTCTAACGGTCAGCGCATGGGTGATGGCTTCGCCCGGCGCCAGGTAGGTCCGGCCCCGGCAGGGTCGCATACGCCGTCGCGCCATGGTGCGATTCGGAAATCGAAATACCGGCCAGCGCGCATGACAGCAACCGTCGCGCGCACCTTTTCCTACGCACCATACCGTTCATTCCGGGCCCGCACCGGACTTGGTCCGGAGTTCAAGAACGTCCGCAGCTCGGTTTCCCCCGCTGACGTCAACAGCACCAGTGAAGGACGCCGCGCACGTCGAAAGGGCCGAAATCGCGTAAAATCAATAACATGACCGCCAGTTGCCCGACAATAGGATATGCCATATAGAGCGCGGGCTAACGAGAGCTAAGAGCGCTGCAGGAATGATGACGGCAGGTTTAGACCGACAAGTTGATGCGGCGCGCGTCGAGCAGCCGAAGCAGGACGGAACACCCGTCGTCGTTTACTTCGGCACCGGCCGCTCCCGAGGCAAGGCAGCGATCGCGGACATTTTCGCGGGCTTGCATCAGTGGCGGCTGTGGGTCTCGCTTGCCTCGCTCGACGTCAAGCAGCGGTATCGGCGCGCCGTGCTCGGCCCGTTCTGGATCACGATCAGCATGTCGATCCTGGTGCTGACGCTCGGCACCGTCTACGCGGGCCTGTTCAAGCAGGATGTCCACTCGTTCCTGCCTTATGTCGCAGCCGGCTTCATCGTGTGGAACTTCTGCACGGGAACAATCAACGAGAGCACGCTTGCCTTCGTGCAGGCGGACGGGCTGATCAAGCAAGGCGGGCTGCCGCTCTCATTGCACATTTTTCGGACCATCTTCCGCAATTTCATCATCAATGCGCACAACCTTGCAGTCATGGTGCTGCTGTACATCTGGCAGCCCACACTGTTGAACTGGCATCTGGTGCTGCTAGTGCCGGGTCTGCTGCTTATGCTGGCCAATTTCGCCTGGCTCTCGATTGTCATTGGCGTCTTCTGCACCCGCTTCCGCGACCTGCCGCCGATCATCGCCAACATTCTGCAGATTCTATTCTTCGTCACCCCGGTGATGTACCGACCTGAAACACTGCCCCAACACCTGTCGTGGTTCGTCAATCTGAACCCCTTCTACTACCTGATGGAGGTCGTCCGAAACCCTCTTCTGGGCAATGCTCCTCCTCCTGCGGCCTATCTGGTGCTCGTCTTCTGCGCGATCGGCGGCTCGTTGCTGACCTTCTGGTTCTTCGGCAGGACACGCCAACGCATCGCCTATTGGCTGTAACTGGACTGGCGAACCGGCGGCTTCCCTTGAGGCGAGGGTAAGGTTCGAGGTCGCGGCCTCACCGGAAAAGTGGAATTGCCGATGCTCCTAAGCTTCCGAAGTTCAGCTAGGAGCCAGTCAGGAATACGTACGAACTTCGAAAACCGGAGCACCAGAGTGACGTCTATGGCTACACTCCCGATACAACGCAGGCGGTTGAGCTCGGTCAAGTTCGAACATGTCCACATCGAATTTCCGATCTATACGGCGCACGGTCGATCGATCAAGCGTTCGATGCTGCAATACACGACCGGTGGCCGCATCGGCGTCGGCTCAGATCAGAGGGTCGTGGTGTCGTCCCTCAATGATGTCACGCTCACCGCAGAACACGGCGAGCGCATCGGCCTGATCGGGCACAACGGCGCCGGCAAATCGACCATGCTGCGCGCGGTCTCGGGCGTCTACGAGCCGGTGCGAGGCTCCATCACTGTATGCGGCCGCGTGGCATCGCTGATCGATCTGACGCTCGGCATGGACTTGGAAGCCAGCGGATACGAGAATATCCGTATCCGTTGCATGCTGCTTGGCCTCAAGCGCGACGAGGTCGACCTTCATATCGACGACATCGCAGAACATACCGAACTAGGTGACTTCCTGGAAATGCCAGTCCGTACCTATTCGAGCGGTATGGTGCTGAGGCTCGCCTTCGCAATCTCGACCTCGATCACGCCGGACATTCTACTGATGGACGAGTGGATCGGCGCGGGAGATGCGTCATTCATCAAAAAGGCCCAGGCGCGCCTGCAAGGCCTGCTCGGCCGCACCGGCATCCTGTTCATCGCGTCCCATTCGGAGGACATCGTCAAAAGCAACTGCACCCGCGCGATCTGGCTCGAAAAGGGTGCCGTTCGCGCCGACGGCAAGCCGGAACATGTCTGGCGCGACTATCAGGCGTGGAGTTCGGCTCCCGCCTGAGATTTACAGACTCGTGCCTCGAATTCAGGCAAGCCCGATTGGTCTTGGTGGATTCCGAACGCATTGCTGTGAACTGAACTTGGTAGAACGGTAGAACTCGCTTAAATAACTACTTTCGTACCATCCACCTAATCGGGCGATACCCTTACGTGCGCGCGGTTGGCGGGCTTGTTTGAGAGCGCATAGAACGATGATTGGGCGATCTGCGAATCGACTTGGAATTCGCTCACACCGCAGCTTTAATTCACCCATTCGGCGATTGAAAAATTGGTTGTTCCCCCCGAGCAAAGGTCGATTTCAGGATCAATCTAGTTGGGTCGGATAACGTCAAGACATCACAATCTGACTGGCTGAAATAGCCAAGTTCAGACATTTGACCGATGCTGGGCTGGCGATCCTGGTCGATGATCGTTCCCTGGAAGGCGATCGTAGTGAAAAAAGAGACATCGCCATTGCGGTATTTGACAAGGAACTCGGGGCCGCCAAAGACCCCTATCAAGCTCTCGATCGCGACAAAAAAGCCAGTTTCCTCAAAACACTCACGAACAGCCGCATCGGCTGGCTGCTCCCCCGGCCAGATAGCTCCTCCGGGAAGCGTCCACAAGCCCATTTCAGCATCTTTCCCTAGCAGGACACATCCTCGTTCGTCGAGAATTGACACAGAAACGACGGGCAACAGAACATGATCGTGCCCGACATGCGCACGCAGACCTTTCAAATACGTTGATATAGGCATCGCGCGGACCACCCAGGGCCAAAGTTGCTAAGACAAGGGCTTGTCGTATACCTCGTAAAGGAAACGGGTATGGTAATCGCCCTTTTGCAAGTCTTTTCTACAATAGCAGTCATTTTCGGCCGGAGCTATCCGTTCTCGATGACCGAGAGACTACATTGATTGGCGATGCGAACAGGTGCCTCACCAGCTGGGGTGGACGCTTTGCGGGGTGTGACGCTTCAAAAACCCCAGCCCTCCGGTGGAGAAGTAGCGCATCACCGCGGCAGCTCTGATGCGGCGACCCGCGGCGGCGCCGGCAGATTTGCATGATGATCCGGATCCCCTCCGGCACACGGATGTGGCCCGCAAGCGGTCACAGGTCGTGGTCGAGTAGCTCAGCCATTTGGCTTCGCCCTCACAGATCCGGGCATGCGGCTTTCCCGCACCTGGCTCTTCCCGGAAGTTACCCGCATCAGGCGCCTCGTGGCGTCCAGGGTTGAGTGATGCGCGAAAGCGGTAGGGCAGACGCGCGGTCACCTCCTCGAACCAGTCCCAACCCATGCGGCGGTTCTTCTGGCTGCGCCGTTTCAGGCACATGAACCAGATTCGCCGGATGTCTTGCCGGAAGGCGTTGAGCGACCGCCAGTTGTGCGGCGTGCCGAAGTAGGTGTAGTGGCCGCGCAGAACGCTGGTGAGCCAGCGGTGCTGATGAGCCAAGGACTGATGCATGCGTCGCCGCGCCTCCTGCCGGATCCGTCGTCAGCTTGCGCGTGAGGCGCGTGCTCTGCGTCTTGTGCCTTACCATGAAGCTGCCGTCTCGTGTCCACCCGCAGTAACGGGTGAACCCGAGGAAGGCAAAGGTTTCAGGTCGTGGGTTGCCATGAGCTTTTCGAGCCGAGGACGCGAAGCGTCCGAACTTGATCAACCGCGTTTTCTCCTCGTGGAGTTGCAGGCCGATGACCTTGCCCCCAAGTTTTATCCAGATCTGAGTTCGTTCGGGCGGTTTGTGAAGTGCTCCCCAAAACTAGGCCAGCCGGAGCTGGAATTTTCCGGGGTTAGGCTCATGCCGGCGGGGGCGCCGATGAGCCATTCAACAGCGAAATCGGCGGCTTGTTGCCGATCGCGCTGTGTGGCCGGACCTCGTTATAGTCTCTACGCCAATCCTCCATTTTCTGCCGGGCGTCGTCAAGGCTCAGGAACCAGTGCGTGTTCAGGCACTCGTTTCGAAGCTTGCCATTGAAGGATTCGATGAAGCTGTTGTCTGTCGGTTTGCCTCGTCTGGAGAAGTCGAGAATGACATTCTTCTGGTAAGCCCAGATGTCGAGATCGCGGGAGATGAACTCCGACCCCTGATCGACGCGAATCGTCTTGTAGCCGACGGCCTTGCAGACGCGTTCCAAAGTCAGCACGACGTCCTCGCCTCGATAGCTGAAGCGCGGATCGACGGCTGGAGAAAAGCGACTGAAGGTATCGACGATCGTAAGAACCCGGATCTTGCGACCGGTGGCAAGCTGATCGTGAACGAAATCCATCGCCCAGGTCTCGTTGATCTGACACGCGTCGGTACGATCCTCGCGCAGCTTGGCCTTGACGCGACGCCTCGGCGTTTTATTGCGCAATTGCAGGCCTAATTCCCTATAGAGACGATAGACGCGCTTGACGTTGACGGCCCAACCGGCACGTTGCAGCAGGACATGGACGCGGCGATATCCGTACCTCACCCGTGTCTGGCAGACGTCCTTGATCCGATTTTTGAGGGCGGCCTGGTCGCCACGCTTGGACTTGTAGACGTACAGTGCGCGATCGATCCGAAGCGTCGAACAGGCCCGCCTGATCGAGACCTTCCAGTCGCCCCGCACCTTGTCGACAAGCTCACGCTTGCGGCCAGGCTTCAGAGCTTTTTTGAGAGCACATCCTGCAGCATGGCCTTATCGAGCGACAAGTCCGCAACGATCCGCTTGAGCTTGGCGTTCTCCTCTTCGAGCTGGCGCAGCCGCTTCATCTCCGATGGCATCAGGCCCGCATACTTCTTCTTCCAATTGAAATACGTCGCCTGGCTGATCCCGGCCTTGCGGCAAACCTCCGCAACCGCCATGCCGTCCTCAGCCTGCTTCAGAACAAACGCGATCTGCGCCTCCGAAAACTTCGATGCCTGCATGGAACTCTCCTCTGTCCCGGGTCGGGATCATAAGTGGAAAATTCCAGTTCAGACTGGCCTAATTTGATGGGGGCAGGTCATGATGTGCCCATCTGGGCGGTCGTAGCGGCGGGAGCTGGCGCGGAGCTCTCGGCATAGCGCAGCGCCAGATCCCGACGCGGATTGCAGGTGGCGGCGAACTCGGATGGCGTCTTCCATCCGAGCTGGGAGTGCGGCCGAGAGTCGTTATAGTCGGCCTGCCAGCAGCTGGACCGGCTGGTGGCCGAGCGCGGCAAGCCCAAGATGGTGGTGAGCGACTACGGCAGCGAGTTCACGAGCAATGCCATTCTGACATGGACCGATCAGAGCCGTGTCGCCTGGCACTACATCGTACCGGGGAAACCCATGCAGAACGCCTTCATCGAGAGCTTCAACGGCCGCCTGCGGGATGAACTGCTGAACGAGACGCTGTTCACCTCGCTCGCCCAGGCCCGCGTTGCGCTCCGATGCCGCGCTTAAGAAGAAGATCAATCCAGCGCGTGTTCCCATCGAGAAGAAGGAGAGCGTTCGGTGGCTGGACAATGTTCGGCTATCCACGGAGCTGCTGGAGAGCCGGGGCGATGCGTCCATGTCGGTGATCGCGAAAGCGACACCTATGAGCTCTTCTGTGCGGCTCAAGAAGCTAGAACGCATTTCGTGATCCGGACTTGTGTTTACCGCTTGGCCCGAGACGGAGATCACACAATCGCCGATGAAATGAACGAGGTCGCCGTCAAAGGCCGGCATCGTGTTAACGTCAGGGATAAAAATGGCAATGCCGATGAAGCCATCCTTGAAATAAGGTATCGCAAGATACGCGTCCTGCCGCCTATTGGAAAGCAGAAGCGCTATCCCGCTCTGACTTTGACTGTGATCCATGCCGAAGAGCGCGTGACTCCGAAGAACAGAAAGAAGTCGAATGGAAGCTGATCACAGATCTGCCTGTCGGCTCCCGCGCGGATGCTATCGAGAAGCTCGAATGGTATGCCTTGAGATGGAAGATCGAGGTCTTTCACAAGATCCTCAAATCGAGCTGCAAAGCTGAGGAATCGAAGCTCCGGACCGCCCAGCGTCTTACTAACCTGATCGCGGTCTTGTATCATCAGTTGGCGAGTCTTCTGGATGACGATGCTTAATCGCTCGGCCCCAAAGGCTCCGCCGGCTCTTGCATTGACCGCAGCTGGAGTCGCGCTTCTCGATCGCCTTGTAAACGACAAACCGAGACCTCGACGAAAAACACTTTCGCATTACCTGACGAAGGTCGCGAGATTGGGCGGCTACCTCGCACGCGCCAAGGATCCTCCACCAGGTAACACCGTCATGCTGCGCGGGCTATCGCGCCTGACCGACATCGCGCTGGGGGCCAGCATCGGTGCTGAAATTGTGGGTAATTGAAAGCCGGTGACCACCACGCCAGCTACACCATTCTATGGGGCAGGATCCAGTCACACTGGGACGCGAAGGGTCGTGTCCCCGGAGGTGGTGTAGCTCGGTGGAGCAAAGCCGCCCGGACGCGCGCTCCCAAATAGCGCCGTAGTGGGCGGGCGGCTTTGCGGTGGTCACCGGCAGTTCTCCGGTAGGATCGGGTTGCGACACGCCAACGCAACCGAGGAACCACCGATGACCGAAGACATGATGAACCTGCGCACGCTGGTAGAGAAGACCCCAGACGCCGATCTGCTGCGCGAGATGATCGGCTTTGCGGCCCAGCGCCTGATGGAGCTGGAGGTCGAGAGCCAGACCGGGGCTGCCTATGGCGAGAAGAGCCCCGAACGTCTGGCCCAGCGCAATGGCTACCGCGACCGGATCTGGGAGACCCGCGCCGGTGCGGTGGAGCTGCGCATCCCAAAGCTGCGCAAGGGCTCCTATTTCCCCGGCTTCCTGGAGCCGCGGCGCATGGCCGAGAAGGCGCTCACCGCCGTGGTTCAGGAGGCTTACGTTCAGGGCGTCTCGACCCGTTCGGTCGACGATCTGGTGCAGGCGATGGGCATGACCGGCATCTCCAAGAGCCAGGTCAGTCGGTTGTGCGGCGAGATCGACGACAAAGTGAAGGCCTTCCTCGGCCGTCCAATCGAGGGTGACTGGCCCTATCTTTGGATCGACGCCACCTATGTGAAGGTGCGCCAGCAGGGGCGCATCGTCTCCGTCGCGGTGATCGTTGCAGTCGGCGTCAACAGCGACGGCCGGCGCGAGGTTCTCGGCATGGACATCGGGCCGTCCGAGGCCGAGACGTTCTGGACCGCCTTCCTGCGCAAGCTGGCCCGCCGCGGCTTGCGCGGCGTCAAGCTGGTGGTGTCCGACGCCCACGAGGGCATCAAGGCCACCGTGACCAAGGTGCTCAACGCCAGCTGGCAACGCTGCCGCGTCCACTTCATGCGGAACGTGCTGGCTCATGCCGGCAAGAGCGGACGGCGCGTGGTCTCCGCCTTCATCGCCACGGCCTTTGCCCAGGACGATGCCGAGGCCGCTCGCACCCAATGGCGCAAGGTCGCCGATCAGCTCCGTCCCAAGCTGCCCAAGCTTGCCGGCTTCCTCGACGAGGCCGAGACCGACGTGCTTGCCTACATGACGTTCCCGCCGCAGCATCGGACCAAGTTGCACTCCACCAATCCGATCGAACGCCTCAACGGCGAGATCAAACGGCGCACCGAGGTGGTCGGCATCTTCCCCAATGAGGACGCTATCGTCCGCCTCATCGGAGCTGTCCTGCTCGAACAGAACGATGAATGGGCGGTCCAACGCGCCCGCTACATGACGCTGGAAACCATCGCGCCATTGAGCGATGATCCGAACGTCAGCCTCACGGCTATCGCCAGCTGACAGGCCCGGCTCCAGCCGGCGAACGCGGTGGGCCGCCAGCTACACCACGCTTGGGGACACGATCACGCGAAGGCTTCGATGGCTTGCCGCCGATGATTCAAAGGATGCTGAAGCGGATCCGCATAAAGGCCCCCTGTTTTGTTTCGCAGTAAGAGCGGCGGCCTGATCAAAGGTACTGTGGCACGACGGCCAGGAATTTGCCTCTCCGCCACCAGCCTGCAGCGCGACCGCCGCATCTGACCGTCCCCTGCGCATAAAGTGGGGCGATCACACCACGCGCAATATTGTGCGCGGTCGGTGGTGCTCACCCCAGTGGATATATTCCATCTTTGTGACGACCACGGCTGACTGGCTCCCGATGGCATTTAAATACCACTCACGCTGATGCTTGCCGGCCAAAGAGCGCTCACTGATGCGCAGCATCGTCGACAATTCCGCGATAATCGCTCGCGGAAAGGGCCGGGTTGCCTTATAGGGCGCCTTCGACCGTCGATGTTGTAATCTGAATGCCCTCGCCATCCCCTGCCGCGCCGCGCCGGCTCCTTTACATCGCGAACGAGGATTACGCCTTCCTGATGCATCGCCTGCCGATGGCGCGCGCGGCGCGCGAGGCCGGCTACGAGGTGCATGTCGCGACCAACGTCAATGCCGGCGCCGCCGCGATCGCCGCCGAGCGGTTCGTGCTGCATCCGATCCCGTTCCAACGCGGCGGGCTGTCACCGTCATCAGCCCTGCCCACGATCCGCGCGATCCGCGCCGTCGAGACTGCGATCAGCCCCGACGTGGTGCATCATTCCGGATTGCAGTCGAGCGTGCTCGGCTCGCTCGCCGCGCTTGGACGCACCACTCCGGTGGTCAACGCCATGACCGGCCTCGGCTATGTGTTCACATCGGCGAGCTGGCGCTCGCGTCTGCTCAAGCAGGGCCTGCTGTGGCTGCTGCCGCAGCTCATGAACCGGACACCGAGCTGCGTGCTGGTCCAGAATCCCGACGATCGAGAGGCGCTTCAAGCCATGGGCGTCCGGGGCGACAAGATCACGCTGATCCCGGGCTCGGGCGTCGACACCGACCGCTTCCAGCCGCTGCCAGAACCGGACGGGCCGATCACCTTCGGCTTCGCAGGACGGCTGCTGACCGACAAGGGCGTCCGCGCCCTGGTCGCTGCGCACCGCATGCTGCGCCAGCAGGGCCGCGACGACCAGTTGCTGATCGCCGGCTCGCCTGATCCGGCCAATCCTGCCTCGGTCTCGGCCGAGGAGGTCGAGGCCTGGCGGAAGGAACCCGGCATCACCCTGCTCGGCCAGATCAAGGACATCACCGAGCTCTGGCGCCGCTGCCACGTGGCCGTGCTGCCGTCGCATCGCGAAGGACTTCCGGTCAGCCTGCTGGAGGCCGCCGCCTGCGCCCGGCCGCTGATCTCCACCAATGCACCCGGCTGCCGCGAGATTGCGATCCACGACCAGACCGGACTCGCCGTGCCGGTCGAGGATGCGGCGGCGCTCGCGCAGGCGATGGCGCAGCTGGCGGCGTCGCCCGAGATGCGCGCACGTTATGGCGCGGCGGCCCGTCAACTGGTCGAGGACAAGCTCTCGGCCAGGATCATTGGCCGTTCGGTGGTGGCGCTCTATGATCGCCTCATCTCGGCCGCAGAGGTCCGCGGATGATCGCCGATCCCACCGCGGTCCTTGCCGCCATCGCCGTGCTCGCGGCCGCGATGTGCGCCATCCTGATCGTGCTGTTGCGTCCAGTGCTCCAACGCTACGCGCTGGCGCGGCCGAATGCGCGCTCGTCGCACAAGATCCCGACGCCGCAGGGGGCCGGCATTGCCGTGATCGGCGCCACGATCGTTGTCGGCGGCGCGTTCGCCTCCGTTGCCGGTTTCGCGCCGCTGCTGATGCTGTTCATCGCCGTGCCGATGCTGGCGCTGGTCGGCCTGATCGACGACATCAGGCCGATCCCGGTGCTGCCGCGCCTGGTCCTGCAGGGATTGGCCGTCGGCCTCGTCGTATTCACCGCGCCTGACGATCTCAGGCTGTTTCCGATCCCGCTGGCGGTCGAGCGCACGCTGCTGCTGATCGCCGGCCTGTGGTTCGTCAACCTCGTCAACTTCATGGACGGGCTCGATTTGATGACCGTGGCCGAGGCGGTGCCGATCACGGCGACGCTCGTCCTGTTTGGCCTCTCCGGTGAACTGCCCTGGCCGGCGACCGCCATCGCTGCGGCGCTGGGTGGCGCCATGCTCGGCTTTGCGCCCTTCAACCGTCCCGTCGCAAAGGTCTTTCTCGGTGATGTCGGCAGCCTGCCGATCGGGCTGCTGCTCGGCTGGGGCCTGCTCCATCTTGCCTGGCAGGGCTACGTCGCAGCGGCGCTGCTGCTGCCGCTGTATTATCTGATCGATGCCACTTTCACCCTGTTGCGGCGGATGGCACGGCGCGAGCCATTCTGGGCGGCGCACCGCACGCATTTCTATCAACAGGCCACCGATAACGGCTTCACCGTCTCGCGCGTCGTCAGCGAGGTGTTCATCCTCAATGTCGTGCTTGCGACGCTCGCAGCCATCTCGGTCGCGCAGCGTTCCATGACGGCCGACGCTATCCTGCTCGTCTTCGGTCTCGGCGCCGTCACCTGGGTGCTGAGCCGCTTCTCGCGGCGGCGCCATTGAAGACTCAGGCCGCGCTCGAGCCGAATTCCGGCACCGCATCCTTCAGCACCGACTTGATCGTCACTGGATCATTGCGCGCGATCGCCTGATCGAGCGCCGCGATCCAGGCCTTCAGCGTCGGCATCGGCGGCTCGTTCGGGTTGGCGGCCATGATGCCGGCGACACCGATCTCGACCGGCGGCTCCTCGCTCGCAAACAGGATCTCGTTGAGGCGCTCGCCGGGCCGGATGCCCGTGAACACGATCTCGACGTCGTAGCCCGGCTGCAGGCCGGACAGGCGAATCATGCGCTCGGCCAGTTCGACGATGCGGACCGGCTGGCCCATGTTCAGCACATAGACCGAGACATCCGGGCGCTGCGGCGCCAGCGCATGCGAGGCCGCGGTGATCACGAGATCGCAGGCCTCGCGGATGGTCATGAAATAGCGCACCATGTCCGGGTGCGTCACCGTGACAGGACCGCCCGCCTCGATCTGGGCCTTGAACTTCGGCACCACCGAGCCGTTCGACGCCAAAACGTTGCCGAAGCGCACCGAGATCAGCCGCATCGGCGGCCGTCCCGTCGGCCGGTCGGCGAGCTGGCGATCGAGCGCCTGGCAGTACATTTCGGCGAAGCGCTTGGTGAGGCCGAGCATCGACACCGGCTCGATCGCCTTGTCGGTCGAGATCATCACCATGGCCTCGGCCCCTGAGGCCACCGCGGCATCGGCCACGTTGATCGAGCCGAAGATGTTGGTCTTGACGCCCTCGCTCCAGTCGCGCTCGAGGATCGGCACATGCTTCAAGGCGGCGGCATGGAAGACCAGATCCGGTTTGAACTCGCCGATCAGCGCGAACACCCGGTCGCGATCGCGGATGTCGGCGATGCGCCCCTCGACGGCGACGGCAGCCTCGGGATCGGCCGCGAGCACCTCGGTGATCGCGTAGAGCGCCGGCTCGGAATTCTCCAGAATGAGCAGCCGCGCCGCGCCGAATGCCACGACGCGCTGGCAGATCTCGGCCCCGATCGAGCCGCCGCCGCCGGTGACGACCACCGCCTTGCCACGCACCAGCGCTTCGAGACGTCCGTAATCGATCTTCTCGCTCGGCCGCAGCAGGAGGTCCTCGACCGCGACCGGCGCGAGCCTCGGCGCATCGCCGCTCTCCAGCGACGGCAGGCGGCTCACGATCAGGCGCAACCGGCGCGCCCGCATCAGGAAGGTTTCCGGATGACAGTCCGGATCGAACGCCGTCGGCATCATCAGGGCGCGCGCGATCGGCCGGTCGCGGCGGGCGAAGTCGGCCGCGACATCCTCGACATCGTCGATGCCGCCCAGCACCGGCACGCCGCGGATCAATTGGCCGCGGTCGGCGGTCGACGGCGAGAGAATGCCGATCGGCCAGATGCGCTTGACCGCACCGCTCTCGATGCCGCGCAGCACGACCTCCGCGTCGGCCGCACGGCCGATCAGGAGCGCGGGGGCAGCGTCCTCGGACCGCGCGTGCCGTCGCACCCGCGTGTAGCGGAAGTAGCGATAGGCGAAACGCAGCGCGCTCAGCGCAAAGATCTCCAGGAACCAATAGAGAATGATCGTGAGCTTGCCGAAGAAGAAGGTGCCGCGGACGTTAGGCGCGACGATGATGTAGTCGAGAACCAGCAGCGCCAGCGTC
The DNA here is from genome assembly GCF_032484785.1 of Bradyrhizobium sp. SZCCHNS1050. NCBI lineage: Bacteria > Pseudomonadati > Pseudomonadota > Alphaproteobacteria > Hyphomicrobiales > Nitrobacteraceae > Bradyrhizobium > Bradyrhizobium sp. SZCCHNS1050. The sequence goes on from NZ_JAUETR010000001.1 coordinate 459,578, forward strand.
AGCACGGTCGCGACCCGCACGATGTTCAGCGCGTCCGGCAACGAGATGAACCGCCACTTCGTCGTCAGAAGGTTCGAGAAGTAGAAGACGACGAAGCTGAAGACGATGAAATACGGCAGCATCTGCAAGAGCAGCGGCACCCGCTCCCAGAAGGTGCTGGCGCCTTCGAAGCGGATATAGAACGCCGCGAACAGCGCGACGACGCTGACCAGGAGGTCATGCGCGGCAATCAGCATATTCCGGTAGGTCAGTTGAGACGGACGCGTCATGGTTCGAGCGTCCCCTGCCTAGCATCAGGCGGCGTCCGCGATCGCCACACCATTCCGCCGGCCACGCCGACGCCGATCACGTACATCCACCCCTCGTGGAAATCGAAGATGTGGGAATTGAACAGCGAGGTGAAGATGTTCTGCACGACGACGAGCAGCCCGATCCAGGGCACCAGCCCGTCGCCGCGGAACAACAGAAGGTGCACGGCCCACATCGCGTAGAGAATCACGATCCCGAGCGCCCCCCATTGGACCGCCACGTAGAGCGTCTGATTGTGCGGATTGCTGACGACCTGGCTCGAGGAGAGGTCGCGCGACCCGCTCGCGGCCAGCTCGAACAGATGACGCGTCGAGCCCGAGCCGTGCCCGATCAGCGGCGCGTCGGCCAGGAACCGCAACGACTTGCGCCAGAACTCGAGCCGCTCGCCGATCGACGTCACCGCGCGATCGTTCCTGTAGTCCTGATATTGGCTCGTGAACGTCGCCACCTTGCCCTGCAATTGCGGGGACACGGTCCATGCCGCGAGGCCCAGCGCAAGGGCAACGGCCGCGATCAGCAGGTTGGCACGCCATTTCAGGTGGATCAGCCCGAACACCGCAAGCAGGATCGGGATCGTCACCAGCGCGGTACGCGAGACAACGATGAAGATCATGTTGGCGAGGAACGCGATCATGATCGCAGTGAGCAGGCCGGCCGGAAGGAAGCGGCGGGCGCGCAGCAACTGGGCGATCGGATAGGCCAGCGCCACGGCGCAGAGCGAGAACTCCTGGCCCTGGTCGATGTAGTTCTTCACGAAGATGCCGCGATCGGCATTGGCCTTGAGCGCGAGCGCAGGATTGAACGCGACCGCGGTCGACACCACGACCATCAGCACGCAGGAGGCGAGAAACGCGGTGAAGATCCACAGGCCGCGCTCCGACCGCTGGAAATGGTAGAGCAGCGCGGGCAGCACCAGAAGCTTGGCCGCAGGTCCCACCGCGTAGAACCGCGCGCCCCATGCCACGTCCGACCACAGCGTTCCCACCAGCGCCAGCAGGAACAGCGCGATCGGCGCCAGCGCGATCGGCCGCTTCAGGACCCGCAGCAGACGCTCGACATCGAGAAACGGCACCATCGTGATCAGCATGACGACGCCGAGGATCGACACCAGCGAGGTCGACCACGGCAGCGAGGCCGCCAGCAGAATCGCCACAACATCGACCGTCGTCCGCCACGCCGCCGGATCGCGCCAGCGGCGCGCCAGCAGCGCCGGGCCGGGATGACCTGCCAGCGCGCTCATCGCGCCTCGCTCCGGGCGCGATCGACCAGCGCGGTCGTGCTGTGCCCTTTCAGGATGTCGATCAGGATCACCTCGCCGCCGCCGGCCTCGACGACCTCATGTCCCACCACCTGCTCGCGCGTATAGTCGCCGCCCTTGACCAGGACGCTCGGCCGGACCAGCTCGATCAAGCGGAGCGGCGTGTCCTCGGCGAAGATGGCGACGAGGTCCACCGCCTCGAGCGCGGCCAGGACCTCGGCGCGCGCGCGCTCGTCCTGCACGGGCCGGCTTTCGCCCTTCAGCCGCTTGACGGAGGCATCGCTGTTCAGCCCGACCACGAGCCGGTCGCAGGCGGCGCGCGCCGCGGTCAGCACCTTGACGTGGCCGGGATGCAGAATGTCGAAGCAGCCATTGGTAAAGCCCACGCGCAGGCCCTCTCCCCGCCAGACCTCGACGCGGGCGGCGAGCTCGTCATCGCTCTCGATGATCTTCTCCTCAGCGGCACGATAGGCATGCGGCAGGATCTTTCGGCGCAGCTCGGCCGATGTCACGCTGGCGGTGCCGTGCTTGCTGACGGCCACCGCCGCCGCGGCGCTCGCCATCCGCAACGCATCCGCCCAGGCGGCGCCGGCCGCGAGCGTCGCGGCAAGCACGGCAACAACCGTGTCGCCGGCGCCGGAGACGTCGCGCACCTTCACGGGATAGGCCGGCACGTGAATCGGATCGCCCTCGCGCGGGACCAACGTCATGCCGCGCTCGCTCTGCGTCACCAGGATCGCCTCGCAGTCCGCGAGATAGATCGCGTCCTGCGCGGCCGCGGCGATCTCCTGTTCGGTCTCGGCGCGGCTGCGGGTCGCTTCCGAAAACTCCTTGCGGTTCGGCGTCAGCACGCTCGCGCCGCGATAGATCGCGAGATTCGCGCTCTTGGGATCGACGATGACGCGCTTGCCGGCCTTGCGCGTCGCGTCGATCACGTTGCGCAACACGCGCGCCGTGAGCACGCCCTTGGCGTAGTCCGACAGCAGTACGATATCGGCCCGCGCGATCAGTGGCAGGATGGCCTCGATCAGCTTCTGCTCGATCTCGCCGGCCGCCGGTGCGGCGCGCTCCCAGTCGGCGCGGAGCATGTGGGTGGAGAAATGCTCGGAGACGAAGCGCACCTTGCGCGTCGTCGGCCGCGAAGGATCACGGACAAGCACGCTCTCGATGCCGCCCTCCTTGGCGAGCTCGGCCGCCAGCTGGTCGCCGGCCGCATCCTGCCCGACGAGACCGACGAAGATGCAGCGGGCGCCGAGCGCGGCGATGTTGCGCGCGACGTTGCCGGCACCGCCGATATTGGTCTCGCTTCGCTGGACCGCGATGACCGGCGCCGGCGCCTCGGGGGAAATCCGCGACACCTCGCCATAGACGAACTCGTCCAGCATGAGGTCGCCGATGCACAGCACCGTCTGGCGGGCGATCGCTTGCGAGAGATCGTCAAAGTCGAACATCAGCGGCAGTCTCGGTGCAATGGTCGGAACCAGATCGTCTAGCGGAAGCGGTCGGCGGAATCGAGATAGTTCCGGATATAGCCAGCGACCGCATCCTCGAGCGACGTGAAGCCGCCGTTGTAGCCGGCCGCCAACAGCCGGTCGACCTTGCTCTGGGTGAAATACTGGTAGCTGCCGCGAATCGCTTCGGGCATGTCGATGTACTCGATCCGCGGCGTCGCACCGAGCGTAGCATAGGCCGCCAGCATCATGTCCTTGAAGCTGCGCGCCTGGCCCGTGCCGACGTTGAACAGGCCCGAGACGGAGGGAGAGGCCAACAGCCACAGCATCACGCGGACGACGTCGTCGACATGGATGAAGTCGCGGCGCTGGTCGCCATCGGCGATGCCTTCGCGGTGCGACTTGAACAGTTGCAGGGTGTGTCCGGCCTTGATGTCGTCGAAGCGGCGGGTCAGCACGCTCATCATCGATCCCTTGTGGTACTCGTTGGGACCGAACACGTTGAAGAACTTCAACCCGGCATATTGCGGCGGCAGCCTCTCGCCGCGCTCGGCGCGCGCAGCCACCGCCATGTCGAACAGATGCTTGCTCCAGCCATAGAGATTCATCGGCCGCAACGTCTTCAGCGCCGCCAGCGACGGCTCATCGACGAAGCCCTGCGCGCCGTCGCCATAGGTCGCCGCCGACGAGGCGTAGATGAACGGTGTGGTGTTGGCCGTACACCAGTCGAGCAGGCGCAAGGAACTGCGGAAGTTGCGCTCCATCACGAGATCGCCGTCGACCACCGTGGTCGCGGAGATCGCGCCCATGTGCAGGACGGCCTCGAGCCGGCGCCCCTTCAGCCAGACGTCCAGATCGGAAGGCGGCACGACGTCGGCCAGCTGCCGCTTGGCCAGGTTGCGCCACTTGCCCTCGCTGCCGAGCGTGTCACAGACCACGACATCGGTCCGGCCGGCGTCGTTCAGCGCCGCGACCAGATTCGATCCGATAAACCCGGCGCCGCCGGTCACCAGCAACATTCCGCAACCCGTCCTGATCCCGAAAACCCCGGCCCTCGCGTAGCGCATGCGGCGGCAAAGTGTAAGCGCTTTGGTGACGGCCCGCTCGGCCCACTTTACCTGCGGCGGCCGAGCGGCTACCAGCGCGCCTGAGCTAGGCAGACAAAGAATGAATTTGAATTCGGCCAAGGTCGAGGTGGACGCGGCGGACACCAGCCCGATCCTGATCATCCCCTATATGTGGATCGGCGATTTCGTGCGCGGCCACACCGTGGTGCGGGTGCTCAAGGAGCGCTGGCCGAATCGGCCGGTCGACCTGCTGGTGACGTCGCTGTGCGCGCCGCTGGTCGATTACATGCCCGGGGTCCGCTCCGGCATCGTCTGGGACCTGCCGCGCAGCCGGCTGGCGCTCGGCCGACAATGGCAGCTCGCCGCGATGTTGCGCGAACGTCGCTATCGGACCGCCCTGGTGATGCCGCGGACCTGGAAATCGGCGCTGGCACCGGCGCTGGCCGGCATCCCCGAGCGGGTGGGCTTCGTCGGCGAGATCCGCTTCGGCCTGCTCAACCGCTGGCGCTGGGGCGAGAAGGCGCTGCCCCGCTTCATCGACAAGAATGCCGCGCTGGCGCTGCCCGACGGGGCGCCGCTGCCGCCGGAATGGCCGGTCCCGCAGCTGCGGGTGCCACCGGAGGACGTCGCGCGCTGGCGCGAGGCCAATGGCCTGGGGAACCGCCCGGCCGTGGCGCTGGCACCGGGATCGGTGGGTGCCGCCAAGCGCTGGCCCTATTACGGCGAGGCGGCCCGGCTGCTGCGCGGGGCCGGCCTCGACGTCTGGGTGGTCGGCGGCCCCGGCGAGAAAGCGCTCGCCGCCGAGATCGTCGCCGCTGGCGGCCCGGACGTCCGCGACCTCACCGGAACCGACCTTCGCAACGGCATCCTGGCCATGGCGGCGGCCAGCGTCGCGATCTCCAATGATTCGGGGCTCATGCACATCGCCGCGGCGCTGGGGACGCCGACCATGGGCATCTTCGGTCCGACCAGCCCATACCATTGGGCGCCGCTGAACGGCCTCGCGGCGACGGTCCAGACCAGGACACAGGTCCCCTGCCAGCCCTGCCACCGGCCGGTCTGCCGGATGAACGACCACCGCTGCATGCGCGACATTCCGGCGAGCGATGTCGCCGCCATCGCCCAGCAGGTCCTTGCCGACGCGGCAATACCGGTCGTGCACTAGCTTGCGAAGCGACACTGCGCCCCATACACCGGCCCTGACGTAACCTGAGCCGCCACGTGACCCGCGCCCTCGACCCGATCGCCAACCATCTCGCCCGCTCCCGCGCCGCCATGGAGCGCGCGGCCGACGATGCCGCGATGCTCGCCAGTGCCGGGCGGATCGCAACGAAAATCATCTCTGCGCTGCGTGGCGGCCACAAGCTGCTGATCGTCGGCAATGGCGGCAGCGCGGCGGACGCGCAGCACATCGCCGCCGAGATCGTCGGCCGCTACAGGCAGGAGCGGCCCGCCTATGCCGCGATCGCGCTGACGACCGATACCTCGGCGCTGACCGCGATCGGCAACGACTACGGCTTCGATCACGTCTTCGCCCGCCAGGTCGAAGGGCTCGGTACACCGGGCGACGTGCTGCTGGCGATCTCGACCTCCGGCCGCTCGCCGAGCATCCTCAACGCGCTGCGCAAGGCGCGCGAGCGCGGACTGGTCACGGTCGGCTTCACCGGCGCCAAGGGCCTCGCGATGGGCGAATTGTGTGACGAACTGCTGGTGGCGCCGAGCGACGACACGCCGCTGATCCAGCAGATCCATCTCGCGACGGCGCATGGCATCTGCGAGATGATCGAGGCGGCGCTGATGCAGGACGAGGGCTAGATGACGACCGCTCAGCTCAAGCCGGCGGCGTTTCTCGACCGCGACGGCGTCATCAATCACGACGACAACTACATCGGCTCGCCCGAGCGCATCCGCTGGATGCCGAACGTGGCGCAGGCGATCCGGCGGCTCAATGACTCCGGCTATCACGTCTTCCTGTTCACCAACCAGTCCGGCGTGGCGCGCGGGCTGTTCTCGGAGGATGACGTCACGGGCCTGCACGACTGGATGCGGGCCGAGCTCGCGGCGCAGGGGGCTGTCATCGACGACGTCCGCTACTGCCCCTACCACACCGAGGGCTCCGTCGAGCGCTATCTGCGCGAGCATCCCTGGCGCAAGCCGGCGCCGGGCATGATCCTCGACCTGATGCAGCACTGGCCCGTCAGGCGCGAGGGCAGCTTCGTGATCGGCGACCGCGCCTCCGACATCGCCGCCGCAGAGGCGGCCGGCCTGCCCGGCTTCCTGTTTGCGGGCGGCGACCTCGACGCGTTCGTCACCGACATCATCGCTCAGACCAGCCGGCGATAGACGGCTGCGATCTTGTCGGCCTCGGCCTCGAGGCTGAATTTCTCCACCACGCGCGTCCGGGCCCGCGCGCCCATCGTCTGTGCGGCATCCGGATCCCGCATCAATGGCTCGAGCGCTGCGACCAGCGCATCGACGTCGCCGGGCGGGACCAGCACGCCTGTGACGCCATCCTCAACCACGATCTCCGCCGCGCCGGCGCGCGCCGCGACCAGCGCCGCTCCTGCCGCCATCGCCTCGATCAGCGTGAGACCAAAACCTTCGTTGCGCGAGGTGAAGGCGTAGATCGTGAGACGCTGGTACCAGCGCTGCACGTCGGCGATGTCGAGCTCGCCGGTGATGACGATGCGCTGCTCCAGGCCCGCGGCGGCGATCTGCTTCTTCAGCTCGCTCGCGAACGGCATCTGCTCCGGCGTCACGGCGCCGACCAGCACCGCGGAAAAATCCGGAAAACGCGGCAGCAGCCGGCACATCGCCGCGACGAACACGTCGCTGCCCTTCTGCGCGCGGACGCGGCCGAAGCAGCCGATGGCATATTTGCCCGGCAGTCCGCTCTCGGCGAAGGCCGCGGCGCGATCCGCCGGCGGGGAATACACGTCGGTGTCGACGCCATGCGTCACCACCGTCGCTTCGCGCTTCAGATAGGACGCCGAGATGTCGCTGGTCGCGATGATCGCGTCCATGCGGCGGATCAGCCAGCGCGTGATCCAGCTGTGATGGCGCTGCGCGGCCGAGGTGAACACCAGCTTCAACGGCCAGCCGAGCGCCCGCATGATCACGCCGACGATCATCTCGTCGTTGCGACGGGCATGCCAGATCAGCGGCCGCCGCCGGCCCCACAATTTGAACAGATCGCTCGCGCGCATCCGCGCGATCCCTTCGGGCGCGTAGGAGCCGAGCCACGCCGCGCGCACCAGCCTCGCCAGCTTCGGCGCCACCATCCGGTTGGTCGCCGTCACGCCGGAATAGCGCCGGTGCAGGTTGGGCACGATCACGTCGAGATCTGCGGCGGAAAACGGCTCGGCTTGCACACTCAACTCCAATTGCAGCGGTTCCCTATACGCAACATTAAGCATCGCCGCCAGTTCGCTATGCACGCAACAGGTCGTTCATTTCGCGGGCGTTAGTCTGCCGGAAACAAACAGGGATCGCGTCAAACAATGACCGTGCTCGTGACCGGCGGCGCCGGCTATATCGGCAGCCACATGGTGCTCGCGCTGGCGGAAGCTGGCGAAAGCGTCGTGGTGATCGACAACCTTTCGAGCGGCTTTTCCGCCTTCGTGCCCGACGGCGTGCCGCTGTTCATCGGCGATGCCGGCGATGAAAATCTCGTCGACGGCGTCATCGGCCAGCACGGCGTCGACAGCATCATCCATCTGGCGGGCTCGGTCGTGGTGCCGGAATCGATGCGCGATCCGCTGCTCTACTACCGCAACAACACCATGACCACGCGCAGCCTGTTGAATGCGGCGGTCAAGCGCGGCGTCAGCCGCTTCGTGTTCTCCTCGACCGCGGCCGTCTACGGCAATCCGGACGAGGTGCCAGTGCCCGAGAGCGCGCCGACCCGTCCGACCTCGCCCTACGGCACCTCGAAGCTGATGGCCGAGATCATACTGCACGACGTGGCCTCGGCACATGACCTCAACTACGTGGTGCTGCGCTACTTCAACGTCGCCGGCGCCGATCCGTTCGGACGAGCCGGGCTTGCCACCGTCGGGGCGACGCACCTGATGAAGATCGCGATGGAGGTCGCCACCGGCCAGCGCGCCAAGATCGACGTCTACGGCACGGATTATCCGACCCCCGACGGCACCTGCATCCGCGATTTCATCCATGTCTGCGATCTCGCCCAGGTGCACCGCTCCGCGCTGGCCTATCTGCGCGCCGGCGGCAGCTCGGTCACGCTGAATTGTGGGTACGGCCGCGGCTATTCCGTGCTCGAGACCATCGAGGCCGTCCGGCGCGTCTCCGGCCGCGCCATTCCCGTCCAATACGCACCGCGGCGCCCCGGCGACATCATGAGCATGGTCGCCGACACCAGCCGTCTGAAGGCGCTGCTCGACTGGACGCCGATCTATGACGATCTGGAAACGATCGCCGCCCATGCGCTGGCCTGGGAGGAGAAACTGTTCCTGGAACGCCACAGCGGCGTGCTGCAGCGGGCCTCGGCCTAGAATCAACGACTTAGCCGGACGCCGGGGGGCTTGAAAAAGCCGCCCCGAGCGGGCAAGCACTGCTGTCCGCCCGGCGATTTGTCCCGGCGGCCAGGGACCAGAATGGCCGAATTTCCGAAGAAGATCACCGACGATCCCTATGGCGCCGCGATCCTGATCCGCCGCCTCGTGATGGAACAGGGCATCCTCTACTGGCGCCGCTATCTCACCGCCTTCGCGCTGATGGCGGTCTCGGCCGGCGCCAGCGCCGGCGCCGCCTACATCCTCGGCCAGGTCATCAACAAGGCCTATGTCGACAAGAGCATCCCCGGCATCGCGGTGCTCTCCGGCGTCACCGTGCTGCTGCTGTTCGTCAAGGGCGTCTCGACCTACGGCTACGCGGTGATCCTGTCGAAGATCTCGAACGCGATCCTCGCCAACAACCAGCGCGCGCTGTTCGCGAAGCTGATGAGCGAGAGCATCGGCTTCTTCTCCGAGCGGCACTCGTCGGAGTTCCTGGCACGCCTCACCGCCGGCGCCAAGTCCATCACCGACGTCCTGACCATGCTGATCAACGCGATCGGCCGCGACCTGCTGCTCTTGATCAGCATGATCGCCGTGATGGTCGCGCAGGACCCCTGGATGTCGCTGCTCGGCCTCGTCGTCGTGCCGCCGGCCATGCTGGTGCTGCGCAAGCTGGTCAAGCGCATCAAGGGCCTCGCCCACAGCCAGTTCACCGGCAATGCGGACATCCTGGAGACCATGCAGGAATCGCTGCAGGGCATCCGCACCGTCAAGGCGTTCACGCTCGAGGACGCGATGCGCGCCCGCATCGACGAGAACATCGCAGTGGTCGAGCGCAACGCCAACAAGATGGCCCGCGTCTCCAACCGTTCCAACCCGCTGATGGAGATGCTCGGCGGCTTCGCCGTCGCCGGCTGCCTGATGTATGGCGGCTATGCCGTGGTCGCGCTCAACGCCACGCCCGGCCAGTTCTTCTCGTTCATGACCGCCTTCCTGATGGCGACCGAGCCGGCGAAGCGGCTGGCGCGGCTCAACATCGATCTCAACAGCCAGCTCGTCGGCGCCCGCATGCTGCTCGAAGTGGTCGACAGCCCCGCCAGCGAGCAGCCGGACGACGACAAGCCGGCGCTGAAGCTGACGCAGGCCAAGATCGAGCTGCGCGACGTCTCCTTCGCCTATCGCGACAACGAGCCGGTGCTCAACCGCATGAGCTTCACGGCCGAGCCCGGCAAGGTCACCGCTTTGGTCGGCCCGTCCGGCGGCGGCAAGTCGACGGTGCTGGCGCTGCTGCTGCGGTTCTACGAGGCGACCGCGGGCGACATCCTGATCGACGGCCAGTCGATCGCGCAGGTGTCGCGCCGTAGCTTGCGCGAGCAGGCCGCCTATGTCGGCCAGGACGTCTACCTGTTCCGCGATAGCATCCGCGCCAACATCGCCTTCGGCAAGCCCGGCGCGACCGAGGCCGAGATCATCGAGGCGGCGAAGGCGGCCTGCGCGCACGACTTCATCATGAGCTTCCCGCTTGGCTACGACACGCCGGTCGGCGAGCACGGCACCCAGCTCTCCGGCGGCCAGCGCCAGCGCATCGCGGTCGCCCGCGCGCTGATCCGCAACGCGCCGATCATCCTGCTCGACGAGGCCACCGCGGCGCTGGACTCCGAATCCGAGCGCCAGGTGCAGGAGGCGATCGAGCATCTCTGCCAGAACCGCACCACCATCGTCATCGCGCATCGCCTGCACACCATCATGAACGCCGACGCCATCCTGGTGGTCGAAGCCGGCGAGATCGTCGAGCGCGGCCGGCATGACGATCTGTTGCGCCGTGGCGGCCGCTATGCTTCGTTCTTCCGCCTGCAACAGCGCGACATGGGGCCTAACGTCATCCCCATGACCGCAACCTCCTGACCCGCTTATTTCACCGCACCCGAGATCCATTTCATGAGCGCCTCCACCGTCATCCCGGCCTTCCCGCAGCCTTCGCTTCCCGTCGTCGGCGAAGCCGGCGTCTTTCCGGTCCGCCGCATCTGGTGCGTCGGCCGCAACTATCTCGAGCACATCCGCGAGATGGGCAATGACGAGCGCGACCCGCCGTTCTTCTTCGCCAAGCATGCCGACATGCTGGAGCCGGACGGCGCCGTGATCCCCTACCCGCCGCTGACCAAGGACATGCATCACGAGGTCGAGCTGGTGGTCGCGCTGAAGAGCGGCGGCCTCAACATTCCGACCGACAAGGCGCTCGACCACGTCTACGGCTACGCCGTCGGCATCGACCTCACCCGCCGCGACCTGCAGCTCGCCTCCCGCAAGATGCAGCGCCCCTGGGAGGTCGGCAAGTCGTTCGACCATTCCGCGCCCTGCTCGGCCATCCAGCCCGCGGCCAAGATCGGCCACCCCGCGAAGGGCAAGATCTGGCTGTCGGTCAACGGCACCGAGCGCCAGACCGGCGACCTCTCCGAGCTGATCTGGAACGTGCCGGAGATCATCTGGAAGCTCTCCCAGCAGGTCGAGCTCGCCGCCGGCGACATCATCATGACCGGCACGCCCGCCGGCGTCGCGGCGGTCGTTCCGGGCGACAAGATCGAATGCGGCGTCGACGGCGTGGGCACACTGAAGGTCTCGATCGGGCCTGCGGCGGCGTAAGCGGCGCCCACGGTCCCTCGCAACACTTCCAAAAAGGCCGCGCTCTGCGCGGCTTTTTTCGGTCTGGCGCCCGATCGCAGCCAGGCACCGGGGTCACCCTCCCCTGGAGGGGGAGGGTCAGACCTGCTTTGCGACATCATCTGATCCACAATCTCAACAGCGTTCAGGCTGAGACGAACATCCACGCTCTCGCGACGCAGTCCGCGCCCTGAACGGCTTTCCTTCATTGAAGCCCAATCGCAGCCGAGGACTGGTTCACCCTCCCCTGGAGGGGGAGGGTCGCCTCACGAGGAGCGAAGCGACACGTGAGGCGGGGTGGGGTGATCTCTCCTCTGGCACCGGTGCGCGTGGAGAGATCACCCCACCCCGCTCGCCCGCTTCGCGCGCGAGCGACCCTCCCCCTCCAGGGGAGGGTGGGCACCGGCCGAGCGGCAACACTGATCCACAATCTCAAACAGCATCAAGGAAGAGACGAGCACCCACCTTCTCGCGACGCATTCCGCGCCCGAGTGATGCTCCAATTCCCGCCCTCTCCAGATGGAGGCCGGGCGCTGGCCGCGCCCGTGGCCCGCCTGCAGAAAAAAAGCAGGCGGCAGTCACCACAGGTCTGGCCGAACACACCCGGCCTTCCCCGCGCGATGGTTTTAACGGGCTATAGCGCGCTCTTCCTGGTGCACCGGGCTTTCTGGCCACCATCCGCTGCGCAAAGCGAAGCTTTGTCGCAACGTTGATACTAGCATCGGAGTATCAGAACCACACGCCTTCACCGTCCACGAGGAAAGCGTTCGTCCGTGCTCATCACACGCCGCCGCCCCGCGTCCACCGCTCCCCGCTGCCAACGTCCGTGACGACCGCGAACCGTCCCCTACCGTGCAACGGGATGGGGCGGACCATAATGCTGATTTGGCGAAATTGTCAAGCAGCTCGTATCTTTTTAGAAGAGGTCGGCAGTCCCCTGATGGTGATCCGCACAGCGGACAGTCTTAGCTCCGTTAGATTCCGCTTAACGAACCATCGCTGCGCCGATAGCGGCCGGGCTTGACGTAGGCAATAACACAATCATCGAGATCTCAACGTCTTGGCCATCCATTTGCCGTTTGCGTCGATTGCGGCAAGGTACCTGAGCCCAGGTGGAGTAGATGCAGAGAAAATTGATAGTGGCGTTGGCAGCAGCACTCGTTGGCGTCTCGGGTGGCACGCCCTCAACCAACGCGCAAGATGCCGGGCGCGCTAACTGTGAAAGCCAACTTTCCACGTTCGTCTTGAAGATCGACAATCTACTGGCGCAGCACCCTCGAGACTTGAATGAAGTTCTTTCGGTCGTGCACCGTCACCTTCCCGCGGAAGGTTGTACGGCCGACGTGGCGTCGAAGGCGATGAAGACTTCGGCGTTCTTCAAGGGAGAGGAACGAAATGACCACAGCATCCAGTTCTCGCTCTTCAATGGGACCTCGGCGGCGCGTGGCGGTGCGGTCCTGCTCGTACTGAACGATTCCGGCCAATGGAGCCCGCCATTTGCGATTTGGCACCCGCCATACCCCTGACCACGGCAGAGTGACCGCGAACGTCCGTTCCGAACCCATCTTTGGAACGCGTAGGGCGGATTAGCCGAAGGCGTAATCCGCCGTCCCTCCGCGGAGAAGAAGCGGCGGATTACGCTCCGCTAATCCGCCCTACTCCCCAATCTCACCGAAACGCCGACACCACGATGGCGCCGACGATCGCCACCGTCAACGTGTACTTCGCCGCATAATACACCGTCCTGTTCCACGCCTTCACCTTCCGCGTGGCCAGATGAAGCTCATACAGCTTGCCGAACACCTTGTTCAGCACGCCGACGTGCTCGCCGTCGACGTTCTGCGTCGCCGAGGCCTTGACGATGTGGTGGCTGACCCAGCGGTTGATGGCGGCGATGAAGCCGAGCTTCATCGGGCGCTCGACGTCGCAGAACAGGATGATGCGGTTGACGTCGGTGGCGTTCTCGGCGCTGTGGATGAAGGTCTCGTCGAACATGAAGGCTTCGCCGTCGCGCCAGACGCAGGGCACGCCGTCGACCAGGATGCGGCACTTGTCGGAGTTCGGCGTGACGAGCCCCAGATGATAGCGCAGCGAGCCGGCGAAGGGATCGCGGTGGGCGCCGAGCTTGCCGCCGGGCGGCAGCATCGCGAACATCGCGCCATGCACGTTCGGGATGGAGTTCAAAAGCTCGACCGTCTTCGGACACAGCGTACGCGCCGACGGTAGGAAGTCGTCGTACCATTTCAGATAGAAGCGCTTCCAGCCGCTCTTGAAGAACGAGTAGAAGCCCCAGTCGTTGTTGGCGGCGGCGGCGCGGATGAAGCCCTCGTCGAACAGGCGTACCGCCTCCTCGCGGATGGTCTGCCAGTTATCGGTGAGCTTCTTCAACTCGGGAAACTGCTCCACCGGGATCACCGGCGTGTTGGGCACAGCCGAGCCGGCATACATCAGCACATTGTAGGGGGCGAGATAGGTGGAGTGGTCGCCGAGCTGGCGGGCGAAGCGCAGCCGCTGCTTGCCGCGGAAGTGGACGTAGATGGTGGCCCCGATCAGGATGTAGAGGCCGATGAGCTGTGGCGCGAAGAGCTGTCTGAGCATGTCCGGGACCCATGATCCGGCCGCTCAGAGCGTGTTGCGCAGATGTGTCGCCTTCTGGGCGAGATCGAAGGGGTGCTCTGATGCCGGCCAAGGGCCTCAATTTAGCCGCAAGCGCGACCGGCCGCATCCCTTCGCACGAGGGTTGTGAACGGGAATCGGGGTTGAAAGTTCTGCGGCGTGACCCGGCTGCAACAGCCGCCGGCCCCGGCTCGCGATCGCGCTAAGCCCGCGTCAGCTCCTGCAGGCCCTTGAAGGTCAGCCGCTTGGGGTCCCGGACGCCGGCCAGATACATGCGGCGGATGAAGGCGGCCACCGCGTCGCGGTCGCAGCCGGTGAGGACGACGATGGCATCCACCGCGGTCTTCTGGGCCTCCATGGGACTGGTCCTCCTGGCAATGCACCCGGCACGCGCAAGCTGTCACGATGCCGATTAACATCGCGTTAACCGTGCGGACGGCCGCCGGTTCCCATGCCGCGATTCCTGCCGCCGCTCCATACGCGAAACCGCGCAGGCCGGAGCGGCCGCCGTCGAGCGCCGCAGGAGCGCCGCCGTCACACCAGGAAGAAGTCCTCCGGCGCCCCGATCAGGCGGTCATCGCCATGGACCACGAGGTTCCGCCGCATCGGGCGCACCGGCGGCGTGATGACCCGCCGTTCGAGCTCGTTGGCGCCTGGCAACTGGTCGACGAAGCGGACGGCGAAGCCGTCGGGGAAATGCCTGATGACACGGCCGATGCAACTGCCCACCGCCAGCGGCGTGCCGATCTCCGGCTGGATCTCCGCCGAGACCGCGGCGCCCGACATCGAGGCATCGATCACGAAGCACGGGATGCAGCTGCCGTCGGCGAGCGTCAGCGCCGAATGCGGCGAGTTCGGCACGAAGCGCGCATCGCGGCGGGAATCGCGGATCGACGGATCCTTCTGCTTCTTCTCCAGCCAGACCAGCTTCTCGGCGAGCTTGGCGCGCTCGGCGCGCGTCATCTCCAGCTCGAGCAGAAAGCCGCCATGCACGGTGTCGCTGATCTCGCCTTCGAACTTGCCGAAGTCGCGGAAATACGAGGTCAGACGATCGCCGACCTTGCCGACCACGGGCACCTCGAGCAGCGCGCGAAACGGCGACACCCGCGTGGTGCGGCAGGCGAAGGATCGCAGCCGTCCTTCCGGGGAATACCAGTTCGGAAGCGTGTAGGACCCGACCGTCTGAATCCTGACCGCGCGCTGCTTCAGGAATCGAGCAACCGACATTGCACGTCTCCCCCCGACCCCATGCTGTCCCCGACGATGGCCCGGCCCACGCCGCGGCACGATATGCCTGTTACAATTTCTACGTGCATTTTCGGTCGAACTAAATCGAATTGGGCAAAGCCGCCATGCCCCGGACCGTGCGCGCAAATTCTTGAGGAAATCTGAATCCGAAACGGAAATCCCGCTCAACGGAATCGTATGTCCAACCCGTTTCTGCTTTCTAAAAATGCCGGCCCGTCGGACTACGGTGCGGCGCGGCACTTGTTCGTTGCGGGCACGAGCGGCTGATCGCATCAGCCGCGGCGCCATCGCGCCACGACGCACACCGTCTCACGATGAGCGTCCGTTCGCGTCCAACGTGATTAGTCAATGATTCATCCTAACGCGCGGCCACCGAGGCGCGGCTGCAACTCACAATTTCATTCAATCTGGTGAGCAACTATCAGCGCGCGCAACCGCGCTGCGAGCAAACAGCTAACACATTCGCGTCGTTTCGCTATTTGCTTGCTAACAACCTGTTCACCACTTGCGCAATCGGTCGGCACGGCAGCTGCTGCAGCCCATGCCGTTCAATTTCGCTTATACTATTGCCGCTTAGTCGTAAGTGAGGGGGACGGCTGTCAGTCGGCTCGCGCGTCGCCCCGGGCGTATGAGTAAGCAGAGTAGTCACGCGTATGATGACCGCACGCATCGTGGTGTTAACCATCGCTCTCGGCGCGGGCGGCGTTGCGGCCTATCTGGTCAGCAATTCCGACGGCCAGCGGCAGGCGCCCGTGGCGCCGGTCGTGCAGTTGCCGACGGTCGAGGTGCTGGTCGCCAAGACCGACATCGGGCTCGGACAGGCGATCAAGCCCGGCGACCTGATCTGGCAGACCTGGCCCGAGGCCGCGAGCAACATCTTCATCCGGCGCGGCGACCGTCCCGAGGCGGCCAATCAGCTGGTCGGCACCATCGCCCGTTCGCCGTTCGTGATCGGCGAGCCGATCCGCGAGCAGAAGCTGGTGAAGGCGGACGGCTCCGGCTTCATGGCGGCGATCCTGCCCGCGGGCATGCGCGCGATCTCCACCGAGATCTCGCCCGAGACCGGCGCCGGCGGCTTCATCCTGCCGAACGACCGCGTCGACGTCATCCTGTCGAAGCGCGACAAGAACCCTGACAAGCCCGGCGCCGCCGACTTCGTCAGCTCCGAGATCATTCTCTCCAACGTCCGCGTGCTCGCGATCGATCAGGCGCCGAAGGAGAAGGAAGGCCAGAACACCGTCGTCGGCAAGACGGTGACGCTCGAGCTCAGGCCCGAGCAGGCCGAGACCCTGGCGCGCGCGCGACAGGCCGGCTCGCTGGCGCTGGCGCTGCGCAGCATCGCCGACGTGAACGCCGCCGACGGCAACAAGACCGAGGCGCAGCAACAGCAGCAGCAGATGGCGCGACGGGGCAGCGCCATCGAGATCATTCGCTATGGGATCACGAGCTCGCTCACGGCGCAGAAGTGACCGAAAGGACGAGGAAGATGATGGGTGGGCATCAACGCGCAAAGTTCGGGACGTGGGTCGTCCGCGCGCTATCGACATCGGCCGTGATCGGGCTTGCGCTCAATCCGGCGCTGACGCCGGTGAAGGCGGCCGACGACAGGCCGGAGACGCCGGTGGTTTCGGTCGGCTCGTCGAAGGTGCGCTTCCTCTCGCTCGGCATCGGCAAGTCGGTGGTCGTCGACTTCCCGCAGGACGTCAAGGACGTGCTGGTCGCCGATCCCAAGGTCGCCAACGCGGTCGTCCGTTCGGCCCGGCGCGCCTACATCATCGGCGCCGCAGTCGGCCAGACCAACGTCGTGTTCTTCGACGGCGAGGGACAGCAGGTCGCCGCCTATGACATCGCGATCAAGCGCGATCTCAACGGCGTGCGCCAGGCGCTGAGCCAGAGCATTCCCGGCGTCAAGATCGACGGCGTCGGCGAAGGCGTGATCCTGACCGGATCGGTGTCGAGCCCGGTCGAGGCGCAGCAGGCCGGCGAGATCGCCGCACGCCTGGTCGGCGGTGCCGACAAGGTGGTCAACTCGATCGTCGTGCGCGGCCGCGATCAGGTGATGCTGAAGGTCAACGTGTCGGAGGTCCGGCGCGAGATCGTCAAGCAGCTCGGCATCGATCTCAGCGCCAGCCTGAACTACGGCACCGCGGTGGTGAACTTCAACAACACCAACCCGTTCACCGCCTATGGCAAGTCGCTGGTCGGCCCCAACGGCCTTTCCGCCACCGGCGGCGGCTTGTCGTCGGTCTCGGCGACGCTGCGCGCCATGGAGACGGCCGGTGTCGTCAAGACGCTCGCCGAGCCGAACCTGACCGCGATCTCCGGCGAATCCGCGACCTTCATCGCGGGCGGCGAGTTCCCGATTCCCGGCGGCTATTCCTGCGATCCCACCACGCGGGTCTGCAGCACGTCGATCACCTACAAGAAGTTCGGCATCTCGCTCAACTTCACGCCCGTCGTGCTCGGCGAAGGCCGCATCAGCCTCCGGGTGATGACGGAGGTGTCGGAGCTGTCGAACGACAACGCGATCACGGTGTCCTATGCGCTGACCTCGGCCTCGACCTCGTCGGTGACGATCCCCGCGATCCGCACCCGCCGCGCCGAGACCACGGTCGAGATCCCCTCCGGTGGCTCGATGGCGATGGCCGGCCTGATCCAGAACCAGACCAAGCAGGCGATCAACGGCCTGCCCGGGCTCAACCAGCTGCCGGTGCTCGGCCAGCTGTTCCGCAGCCAGGACTACGTCAACAACGAGACCGAGCTGATGGTGCTGGTGACGCCCTATGTCGTGCGCGCCGTCGCCCAGAAGGAGCTGTCGCGTCCGGACGACGGCTTCGCGCCGGCCACCGACTCGGAGTCGGCGCTGCTCGGCCGCATGAACCGGCTGTACGGCATCGCCGCCAGGGTCGACGCGGCCACGGGGCAGCCGGCCGGCTTCGGCTTCATCATCGACTGAGATTGCGGGACGACGGGGCACGGGGGAACGATCATGTCGGCAACATCCATACCAGACGGCAGGCGCGCGCTGCGCCGGATCGTCGCCATCGCGGGGCTGGCGCTCACGCTCGGCGCCTGCAACACCACCACCGGTGAGGTCGTCGCGACGATCCCGGACGACTACAAGATCCGCCATCCGATCGCGATCGAGGAAGGCCGGCAGTCGACCGTCGTCTTCATCGGCAGCGGCCGCGGCGGCCTGACCTACCAGCAGCGCGTGGACGTCGCGGGGCTCGCGCGCTCATGGCTGCGCGAAGGCACCGGCGGGATCATGGCGGAGGTGCCGACGGGCACGTCGAATGCGCGCGCCGCGGCCGACGCCTACCGCGAGATCCGCGCCGTGCTGACCGCCGGCGGCGTTCCCTCGCACGCGATCACCCTGCGCAACACCATGCCCGACGATCCGCGGCAGCTCGCCGTCATCCGGCTGAGCTATCCGAAGATCGCCGCCGTCGCCGGTCCCTGCGGGCTGTGGCCCGACGACCTCGGGCCGAACTTCAGCAATCCCGGCTACAGCAGCAACCAGCACTATCAGAATTTCGGCTGCGCCACGCAGCGCAACCTCGCTGCGATGATCGACAACCCGGCCGATCTCGAGCAGCCGCGCTCGGAGATGGCCGCCTACACGCCGCGCCGCTCCGCGCTGTTCGAGAAGTACCGCAAGGGCGAGTCGACGGCGGTGGCGTATCCGGAGTCCGACAAGGCCAAGCTCAGCGATACAGGCAAATGATCAACGCGTCCCGTCAGAGCCAGGATGAGCAGCCCGGCCCCACCGGCCCGGCCCTCGACGATCACATCGCGCCGGTCCCGCGCGTCTCGGTGCAGGCATTCTGCGAAACCGACCAGACCTCGGCCGCGATCCTCGCCGCGAGCCAGGACCGCCGGCTCGGCAAGGCGCACATCACGATCAAGGCGGGCGGCATGCCGCGCGCCATCGAGACCTATCATTCGCAGCCGACGCCGAACGTCATCGTGATCGAGACCAGGCCCGGCGGCGACATTCTCGGCGGCCTCGACGATCTCGCCAGCGTCTGCGATCCCGGCACCCGCGTGGTGCTGATCGGCAGCCCGTCCGACGGCGTCGCCTATCGCGAGCTGGTCCGGCGCGGCGTCAACGACTACGTGCTCGGCCCGGTCGAGACCATCGACGTGATCCGCTCGGTCTGCAGCCTGTTCTCGGCCTCGGAGGCCGTCATCACCGGCCGCATCGTCGCCGTGGTCGGCGCCAAGGGCGGCGTCGGCGCCTCCACCGTCGCCCACAACGTCGCCTGGAGCATGGCGCGCGACCTGACGCTGGATTCGGTCGTGATCGATCTCGACATGGCGTTCGGCACCGCGGGGCTGGACTACAACCAGGATCCGCTGCAGGGCATCGCCAACGCCGTGTTCCAGCCGGACCGGCCGGATACGGCGCTGATGGAGCGCCTGCTCGCCAAATGCACCGAAAATCTCAACCTGCTCGCCGCGCCCGCGACGCTCGACCGCGTCTATGATTTCGGCGCCGACGCATTCGACGCGATCTTCGACACCCTGCGCATGACCCAGCAATGCATCGTGCTCGACGTGCCGCACCAATGGTCGGCCTGGACGCGGCATGCGCTGATCAATGCCGACGACATCCTCGTGGTCGCCGAGCCCGATCTGGCGAACCTGCGCAACGCCAAGAACCTGCTCGGCGTGCTCAAGGCCTCCCGTCCCAACGACCGGCCGCCGCTGTACTGCCTGAACCAGGTCGGCATGCCCAAGCGGCCGGAGATCGACCTGAAGCGCTTCGCCAAGACCGTCGAGGCCGAGCCGGTCGCGGTCATCCCGTTCGACTGCAAACTGTTCGGCACCGCCGCCAACAACGGCCAGATGATCGCGGAGATATCGGGGCTGAGCCGCACGCCAAAACTGTTCCAGGACATCGCGAACCGGCTCACCGGACGGATCGACCACAAGCCGCAGCGCGGCTCGCTGCTGGCGCCGATCGCGAAACTGCTCGGCGCGAAATAGCGCCTGAGATCATGATGCGATTCCAGGGACTCGCATCATGATCTCATCTCTTTGTTTGGGCATGATCTCCGCGTAAATGCCGTTGGCGTTTGTCGCGAGGGAAAACCGGTTTCCACTTTCCGGATCATGCTCTAGTCGTCGGACCGGCTGAGTGCCCGCGCCAGCGCCTTGTCGGGCTCGCCGGCCACCGGACGGTCGCGGCGCGGCGACAGCTCGCGCTGCGCGATCTTGCGGCGCTCCAGGATGCGCTTGACATAGGCGACGCTGGCGCTGGCCTGCTCCGGCGGCAGCCCCGAACGCGCGATGCTCTCGGCCTCGCTCATCCGGCCCTGCAGGCCGACGATGACGGCGAGATTGGTCCGGACCCGCGGGCTGGCATCGGGGTGCGCGCTGGCCTTGCGCAACTGCTCCTCGGCCTTCGGCAGTTCGTTGGAGAGCGCATAGGAGAGACCGAGATTGGACAGCACGGAAGGATCGTCAGGGGCGATCTTCAGCGCCGTCATGTAGTATTGCCGGGCCTCCTCGTTGCGCCCCATCTGGTCGAGCGTGGCGCCCTGCGCCGACAGGATGCGCCAGTCGGGATCCTCGGGCGAATGCGCGCGGCTGAGCACGTCGAACGCCTGCTGGAAATTGCCATTGTCGGCAAGCGCGCGGCCAAAGGCCGCCAGCAGCGCCTTGTTGCCGGGATTGGCGATCGTCGCCTGCTCGAGCACGGCGACCGCCTGCGAGCGCTGGCCGGTGCCGCGCAGGGCGCTGCCATAGCGCAGCGCCACCTCGGGATCGTTGGGATTGGCGCGGAAGCGCTCGCGGAGCTGGTCGATCTCGGCGCGCGGGTCGGCGGCGGCCGCGCGGCTCTTTTCGGGATTGCCGCCCAGTGCCCCCGTGACCTCGCTGAGATCGGTGGTCTGGCAGGCGCCGAGACCGAGCAGCACGGCCGTGAACGACAGCGCGAACGCGGCCGGCCGGAGCAGAGGGAGAGAGCGAAGGGGCCGCGTACGCATGCAACTGAACTACTTCGGGACCAGATGATCTGCACGCTGGCAGATTAACCCTAAGGTCCCGTTAAGCGGGCGCGGCCGGCCCGCTCAATCGATGAATTCGGCGCCGAACTCGCAGCCGATGCGCCAGGCCAGCCGGCACTTGCGCTGGTGGTCGGGCGCGAAGACGATGGTGAACTGCGGGGGAATCTCGACGAATTCGGCGATCACCTTGACGCCGCCGTCGGAAATATCCGTGACCGTGCAGTCCCGCGGCAGGCTGCCGTTGCCATAGTGAATCTTCGCGATCCTCCTGCACAGCCGACGTTCACTCTTGCGACGGTTCGCCAACATCAACATTTCGACGTCTCACCCACTCAATCGTCCAATCCGGAGACCTCGTTTGTAGCGAGGAAACCTTGGGATCTGGCTAGCGCCAAGCCCGGAAATCCGGCGACCGGATTTGGGTTTCGTTTACCCTCTGCATCCCTCAGCGGACCGGCAGCAGCACGCCGTCGAAATACGCCGACAGCCTCCCGACGTCGTCGAGCGGCAGGACGTCGGCGACATACTGATCGGGCCGCACGATCACGATGCAGCCCGCGGCGCGATCGATGCCGCGCATCGCGAAGATGTCCTGGCCGCTCTTCAGATCGGCACAGAACATCTTCTCGTAGTCGATGAGACCGTAACGGCCCTTCCGCGGCAGCAGCAGCTCCGGCATTCGTTCGAGCGCGAGTTCGCGATGCCCCTGCTGGAACACCGCGCGCAGATCGATCACGGAGTCGATGTCGGCGCCCACCTGGGTGTGGCGGCGCACGGGCGAGGCCGAATCCTCGCTGAGGAATGTGCACAGGCGGCGGATCGCGGACCCCGGCGCGGCCGGATCCTCCGCGGCCGCGAAAGCGAAGATGCGGAAGCGGCCGTCGGCTTGCACGACATGTCCGAGCTGCGCCGGCTTGGCGTCGCCGAGCCGGATGACCGGCGCCGAGTGAAAGCGCTTGCCGATGACGAAGCCGGTGGCGAGCGGCTGGAAAGTGTCGTCGCCGGTGAGGACGGAGGGCCGATAGTGCGTGGCGGTGCCCGCCGTGTAGCGGCCGTGACGGACGAAATAGTCCTGCGTCCTGGCCGCATCGGCGCCGCCCTGCTTGGCGGCGGAGGCAAGAATTCCTGACCATTCGCGATCGAAATCGATCAGCTCCTGGGCGATGGCCCGCCGTTCGGCCGAATAGCTGTGCAGGAGCTGCGGCGCGCAACGCCTGCCCAGCACGGCGGCGAGCTTCCAGCCGAGATTGAACGTGTCCTGCATCGACACGTTCATGCCCTGCCCCGCCTTCGGGCTGTGGGTGTGGCAGGCGTCACCGGCGATGAAGACGCGCGGCAGCCGCGTTGCGACCTCGGCGTCCGGCACGTCGTCGAACTTGTCGGTGATGCGCTGGCCGATCTCGTAGACCGACCACCACGCGACCTCCTTCACCTGAAGCGTATATGGCGCGAGAATGCGCCGTGCCTTGGCGATCACTTCGTCGACGGTGATGTTGCGCCCGGCCACGCGCTCGCCGACCTCGAGCTTGGCGAGCTCGACATACAGCCGGACGAGATAGCCGCCCTCACGCGGGATCACCAGCAGGCTGCCGTCCTTGGCGGACTGGATCAGCGATTTGAAGCGGATGTCGGGAAAATCGGTCACGGCGAGCACGTCCATGACGCCCCAGGCGTGGTTGGCGGAATCCCCGTGCAGCTCGCGGCCGATCGCCTTGCGCACGACGCTGCGCGCGCCATCACAGCCGACGACGTAGCGCGCGCGCACCGTCTCCACCTGGCCTTCATGCTCCGGATCAATGCGATCGAAGCTGACTGTCACGCCGTGCGCCTCGATGCCCGCGGCCGGATCGATCCGCAGATCACGCAGTCGCCGCGCGTAGTGCGGCTCGAGCTTCGCGGCCGAACGGCGCATCACGTCCAGGAAGAAATCGTGGACCCGAGCCTGGTTGAGCACGACATGCGGCATCTCCGACAGGCCGTCCTCGACGTCCTGCACGCGACCGCTGCGCGCGATATGCTTGCTGTCTTGGTCGCTCGGCTTCCAGAACGTGGTCTCGTTGATCCAGCACGCTTCCCTCAGCACTTTCTCGGCAAAACCATAGGTCTGGAACATCTCCATGGTGCGGCAGGCGATGCCGTCGGCCTGGCCGAGCAGCAGCCGGCCCGGCTTCTGCTCGACGATGCAGGTCCTGATGTCCGGAAAAGCGGAAAGCTGGGCAGCGAGGTTCAACCCGGCGGGGCCACAGCCGACGATGAGGACATCGGCCTCGGGCGGCAGCGGGCCGGTCGCGCCGGCGCTCGCGACACGTTCGGCCGCGTCGAAGATCTCGGGATCGCCCGGCTGGAAGCCGTTGAGATGAAACTGCACGTGACCACCCTCCCTCGCCATTCTTATTGATCAGTATGCTGATCATCAGTATGCTTGTCAAGCTGGTGACAGGAGATTCGAATTGACCGAGATGCGGGACATGCCGGGGCACCTGGCGCGCCGGTTTCAGCAGATCGCCGTGGCGGTGTTCCTGGCGGAGGTGGAAGCCGCCGGCTTCGACCTGACGCCGGTGCAATATGCGGCACTGGCGGCGATCGCGGCCAACCCGGCCATCGACCAGATCACGCTGGCCGGCCTGATCGCCTATGACCGCACCACGATCACCGGCGTGATCGACCGGCTCGCACAGAAGGGCCTCGTCGTCCGCCGTGCGAGCGCGCGCGACCGCCGGTCACGGGAGCTGTTGATCACCGACGAGGGGAGAAGGACGCTGGAGGCGATCACGCCGGCGGTCGAGGCGGCGCAGCGGCTGATGGTGCGCGGCCTCAGCGAGGCCGAGGCGAAGGAGTTGATCCGCCTCATGCAGAAGGCGATCGCCGCCGGCAACGATCTCAGCCGCGCGCCGCTGCGGGAGGGGGCGGCGGAGCGGTGATGGAGGGCATTGCATTCGGACATGGGGGCGCACGCCGAAAGTGCCTTTCACCCCGGGCGAACTGCGACCTAGTTGCTCATGGTCGGGCTTGTCCCCGACATCCATCTCGTGGTTGCCCGGCATGTCGGCGTGGATGGGCGGGACAAGGCCGGCCATGACGCCGTGGAGAGATCTCGACGCAGACTCACACCACGTTGCCGATTCCCCCTGCCCTCATGAATACCGCATCACGCCGTCGTCGACCTTGCCGAAGCGCAGCGAGACGATATCCAGCGCGTAGTTCTGGTACAGCCGCCACGGCCGCTTGGATCCCTGTTTCGGCAGGTCGGCGACCGCGCGCTGCACATAGCCGGAGCTGAAGCTCAGCGACGGCAGCGGCGTAACGGTGGAATCGTCATTGTGCGGCACGCATTGGCGATAGCCGTGCCGGTCCATGTAGTTCAGGAGCCGGCAGACATATTCGCAGGTGAGGTCGCATTTCAGCGTCCAGGACGCGTTGGTGTAGCCGAGCGTCGCCGCCAGATTCGGCACGTCGGAATACATCATGCCCTTGTAGTTGAGCGTCTTGGCGAAATCGACGGTGCGGCCATCCACGACGACCTCGATGCCGCCGAGCACCTGCAGCACCAGCCCGGTCGCGGTGACCACGATATCGGCCTCGATTTCGCGGCCGTCGGCGAGGCGCAGGCCGCGCTCGGTGAAGGTCTCGATCCCGGCCGTCACCACCGAGGCGCGCTGCTCGCGAATGGTCTTGAACAGGTCGCCATCCGGCACCAGGCACAACCGCTGGTCCCACGGGTTGTAGCGCGGCGTGAAATGGGTGGCGACGTCGTAATCGGGACCCAGCGCGGCGCGCACCCCGCCCAGGATCAGCTGCTTGACCCGCTGCGGCTTGCGCCGGCTGAGCTGGAAGAAATACATCCCGAACAGCACGTTGCGCCAGCGGATCAGGTGATAGGCGAGGCTGGCGGGCAGATGCCGGCGCAGCTTGTTGGCGAGCGCGTCCTGCGCCGGGCGCGACACCACATAGGTCGGTGAGCGCTGCAGCATCGTCACATGCGCGGCAGACTTGGCCATCGCCGGCACCAATGTGACCGCGGTCGCGCCGGAGCCGATCACCACGACGCGCTTGCCGGCATAGTCGAGATCCTCGGGCCAGGCCTGCGGATGCACGATGCGGCCCTTGAAATCCGCCATGCCCTTGAAGTCCGGCAGATAGCCCGACTCGTAGCGGTAGTAGCCGGAGCACATGAACAGGAAGCCGCAGGTCATCCGCACGGTCTCGACCGTGCCCTGCTCCGTCCGGCGCTCGGCCTCGACGGTCCAGCGTGCGTCCGCGCTCGACCACGACGCGCTGATGACCCGATGGTTGAACCGGATGTGGCGGTCGATGCCGTTATCGGTCGCGGTGTCCTGGACGTATTTCAGGATCTGCGGCCCGTCGGCGATCGCCTTCGGATCGGTCCACGGCTTGAACGAATAGCCGAGCGTGTACATGTCGCTGTCGGAGCGGATGCCGGGATAGCGGAACAGGTCCCATGTGCCGCCGATCGCGCCTCGCCCCTCCAGGATCGCGAAGCGCTTGCTCGGGCACTTGTGCTGCAGATGATAGGCGGCGGCGATGCCGGACAGCCCGGCGCCGACGATCAGCACGTCGACATGCTCTGTTGACATGAGGTGTTCCTGGCGTTTCCTGGTGCGGCTTTCTTGCTCTGGCTGCGGACAGTCGCAACCCGGCTCGTCGCTGTCAAATCGCCGGCGCATTCGTCGTCGGTCAACCCTCCTCCGCTATCAGCGGGAAACACCCTCGATACGGATCTGGTGATGAACGCTCCCCACCCGCGCGACGACAGGCCCGGCGACAGCGACAGCCGGGACGGCAGTGGTGCGCCGTCGCAGCGCATCGCCCTGGGCTTTTCGCTGTTCGCAATCGGGCTCGCAGCCTGGTCGCTCTTCCCGAGCTTTCCGGCCGGCCAGCTGATCGCGGTCGTCACCGTCATCCCGCTGGTGGCGCTCATCCTCACCTTGCGCTTTCCCGGGCGGTTCCGCATCGGCCTCGGCTCCGGCTACGGCGCCAATCTCGGCACCGGTTGCATCGTGGCGGCCGGCACGCTCGCCGCGCGCACGCTGTCGGACATCAATCTCGTCGACTGGCTGCCGCTGACAGCCTTCGCGACCGCGGTCGCGATCATTTTCCTCATCGTCGCCGCGCGGTTCGAAACCCAGCTCCGCCGCCGCGGCTGGCGGCTGCTGCTCGCCGCTCTCTTCGTCGCTGCCTATGCGTTCGGGACGCTTGGCCAGTTCAACACCGCGCTCGACCACTCGGCGCCGGCGCTGCTGCGCAGCCGCGTGCTCGCCAAGCATCTCGGCCACAGCCGGCTCGCCACGCATCAGGTGACGCTCGAGCCGTGGGGCCCGTTCGCGCGAGCCACCGATGCCCATGTTGCGCAGGCGCTGTACGAAAGGTTGCAGCCGGGCGACACCGTGTGCCTGCGCCTGGGCGATGGCGCGTTTCGCATGGCGTGGTTCACGGTGGCCGCATGCCGTTGAGACCCGGCGCTGCGGCCGAGACAGGAACGGCCATTTGCGCAGCGCGGCGATGCTGCGTATCGTCGTAGCTTCGTGGCCCGCATGAGCGCAGCGATATGCGGGGCCTCACGCGCCGTCTCGATGAACCCGGACGTCGCTCCGCTCATCCGGGCGATGCGATTGCGAGCCGTTCTGCATGACCGACTTCCTGCCCCGCCCTTTCGCTGTCGATCGTCCCGACGTGCTGGAGCTCGACATCACCGCGCTCGACGCGCGCCCCGGCGCGGTGCTGGTGGCGCGCTCGCCGTTCTATCCCGGCGGCGGCGGCCAGTTGCCGGACCGCGGCACGATCGCGTGGAACGGGATCGTCCGCGTCGTCACCGGGTTCGAGCCGACCGCCGACGGCATCTGGCACCTGATCGGTGATGACGCCATCCCCGACGGGGCGATCGAGCTGCGCGTCGATCCGGCGTTCCGGCAGCGCATGAGCGAGCAGCACACGGTGGCGCATCTCGTCAACAGCGCCGTCTACACCCTGTTCGACGGCGCGCTGCTGACCGGCGTCCGCATGACCGAGACCGACGAGTTCAGCGTCGATTTCGATCTGCCCAAGGTGGCGCCGGAGCAACTGCGCGCGGTGGAGGATGCGGTGAATGCCGCGATTTCGGACGATCGTCCGGTGCGTGCCTTCGACATGCCCTATGACGACGCGCAGGCGACCGCGGGACTGTTTCGCGCCAAATCGGTCGCCCCGCCGCGCCAGGCCGACGGCCTGATCCGCATCGTCGACATCGACGGCCTCGACCGCCAGGCCTGCGGCGGCACGCACCTGGTCTCGACGGCGCAGGCGCGGCGCATCCGCATTCTCAAGGTCGACAACAAGGGCCGGCAGAACCGGCGGTTGAGGATCGGATTCGTCACGGCTTGAGAATCGCGCGGCTCGCGATGAAACGGCCGGCGTCGCAATGCACATTGTCAAACGCGTATATCATCGCTCGACGTCCGATACGATTGTAACGCAGGCGCGTCCGTGATCCCATGGAAGCTCACGTCTTCCTTGCGTTCCGCAACGTCTCCGAGGGCAACTCACCCATCATCTGACGGTACTCGCTGGCAAAGCGGCCCAGATTGCCAAAGCCGCATTTGAAGGCGACCGACACGACGCTTGTGTTGGCATCGGGCCGTCGCAAAAGTTCGGATGCCCGCTGAAGTCGGACGCGCTTGGCAAACTGGCCGGGTGATCCGCGTCCCGACTCCGAGAACTCGCGGAAAATCGACCGGACGCTGACCCCCGCGATCGCGGCAATCTTCTCGAGGTCCAGAGGCTCGTCCCAATGTGCCTCGATATAGGACTCGACGGTATCGACAACCATACGGTTGACTCGCTGGGGCGCATTCAGCAGGCGGCTGCTAAAGCTGTGCCGATTTGCAAGCAGGAGCCGGATCATCAAGCTCCGCTCGAGCTCTGCGATGGCTATCGGCGAGTAGTCCGCTCCGAACATCTGCAACTCACCGGCAAGCCTGAAAACGTCCTGGCGGACGAGAGCCATGACAGCAGGATCGGTTGGGCCTTCGTCAAAGGTCAGATTCGTATCTCTGTCATCGCCGAGCATGGCTCTCAACAGCTGGTGCAAAGGCGCGCTTTCGACCCTGACCACCAGTTGGCAGTAGCCGGCAGGAAATTCGAGATCCAGTCTTGAATCCCCGGATATCAGGGGACTCCAGGCGACGATCGCCTGGTGGCCTCGCGCAGTCCTGTATCCGGCAGTGCCCTGGATCGAGAAGAACTGTCTGTAGATCGTCGATTCCGGAAACGACACCGACGCCGCGCCCGCATATGAGCAGAACGCCAGCCCCGCGGTGCTGAGCCGCGCAAGATTGGCCTCGATGCCGAAGCTGGAGTCGGAGCTGTCGAAACGATCGACGGCGTAGATGCTGAACAAGCGATCGCGCGCGAACTCGCGATCACGCGAGCGAAACAGCGGATATCGATCGAGATATGAGATTTGACCCAAACAGCTCCTCCGCCCGATCGGCATCACCACCTGGTCAACCCTCGTGCAATCGTCAGGCGCGTGAGCACAAGGCCGTGCGTTAGGACACGTGGCAAGCACGAATTTCGTTCAGTTCCACAGTTCGGACAACGTCCCGGCGCGAGGGGGCGTACGATTTTCGCGGTGATAACCGAACACCCCGTATTGTTACGGACAGAATGCTGCCTCGCGGGGCTGGCCGTGGTCTGCGCCGGGTCGTCCAATGGCTCGCTCGGAACAACGGCGTACCAAGCGGCCAAATGCGATGGGTATCGGGGTCATCGGAGCGGCAGCATACGGCCGATCTGTCGGGGATCGGACAAATACTTGGATAATTCGATTCAACTACGATCCGCTCACTCTGGACCAGAGTCGGGCCTCGCGGCGGCGTTTGGCCCCAGCGAACCAAGGTCCTGGAAATCGACAGACGTGCATGTGCCGAAACCCCGGCAGAGCAGACCTAGAGAGGAAAGAGAATGTTCGGCCGCAGACACGCCAAGGGTGACGCACAGGCCATGCTCGACGCGATCAGCCGCTCGCAGGCCGTGATCGAGTTCAACATGGACGGCACGATCATCACGGCAAACAAGAACTTCCTCGATACGCTCGGATACCGGCTGGATGAGATCCAGGGCAAGCATCACAGCATGTTCGTGGCGCCGGCCGAGCGGGACAGCGCGGCCTATCGCGAATTCTGGGCGGCTCTCAACCGCGGCGAATTCCAGGCCGCAGAATTCAAGCGGATCACCAAAGGCGGCGGCGAGGTCTGGATCGAGGCGTCCTACAATCCGGTTCTCGACGGCAACCGCCGACCGGTGAAGGTGGTGAAGTTCGCGACCGACATTACCGCGAAAAAGCTGCGCAGCATGGCGGACGGCTCCAAGATCGCTGCCATCGATCGCGCCCAGGCCGTGATCGAGTTCAAGCTGGACGGAACGGTCGTGACGGCGAACCAGAACTTTTGCGACGTTCTGGGTTATCGGCTCGACGAGATCCAGGGCCGGCATCACAGCATGTTCGTCGAGCCGTCACAGCGCGACAGCGCGGCGTATCGCGAGTTCTGGACGGCCCTCAATCGCGGCGAATATCAAGGCGGCGAATACAAGCGCATCGGCAAGGGAGGCAAGGAGGCCTGGATTCTCGCCACCTACAATCCCATGCTCGATACCGCCGGCAAGCCGTTCGGCGTGGTCAAGTTCGCGACCGACGTCACCGCGCAGAAGCTCAGGAACGCGGATCTGGCCGGCCAGATCGATGCGATCGGCAAGTCGCAGGCTGTGATCGAGTTCAACATGGACGGCACGATCATCACCGCGAACGACAATTTCCTGCATGTGCTCGGCTACACCCTGGCCGAGGTCAAAGGCAAACATCATAGCATGTTCGTGGAGCCTTCGGAGCGCGATGGTGCCGCATATCGCGAGTTTTGGGCCGACCTGAACCGGGGGCAGTATCAGGCGGCGGAATACAAACGCATCGGCAAGGGCGGCAAGGAGGTCTACATCCAGGCCTCGTACAATCCGATCCTCGATCTCAACGGCAAGCCGTTCAAGGTCGTGAAGTATGCGACCGACGTCACCAGGCAGGTGCTGGTGCGCATAGGCAACGAGCGCGTCCGTGCGATGATGGAATCCGTCGCAGCAGGCTCCGAGGAGTTGAACGCGTCTGTGCGGGAGATTTCCGAAGCCATGACCAAGTCCCGCGAGACGGCGATGGGCGCCGTCGGTCAGGTAGCATCCGCCGACGGCCAGGCGCAGCGGCTGTCCGAAGCCACGCAGGCGATGAGCGGCATCGTCGAGATGATCAACAACATCACCGGGCAGATCAACCTGCTCGCGCTCAACGCCACCATCGAATCCGCCCGCGCCGGCGAAGCCGGGCGTGGCTTTGCGGTCGTCGCCGCCGAGGTCAAGAACCTCGCCAACCAGGCCAAGCAGGCCACCGACAAGATCGCCCAGGAAATCGAGAACCTCAACGGCATCTCGGGCGACGTCGTGACGGCGCTCAACTCGATCAAGCAGGCGATCAACAGCGTCAGCGAATACGTCACCTCGACGGCGGCGGCGGTGGAAGAGCAGAGCACGGTGACGAACGAGATGTCGTCCAGCATGGCCCGCGCCGCAGCCGAAGCTCAGGCCTTGGCCGCCCGGACCGCGGCTTAGCTGCGCGCGACCAGGGCGGCGGAGCCCGGCGGGCCGCCGCCCCATAAGCGATCGAATGCGGGCGTTCACCAGAAGGCGCTGACGAGAAGACCGTGGCCGACATCATTCATTTTCCTGCTCCCGATTCCTCGCGATTCGTCGAACAGCACGCCGTGGCGGCTTGTCGGGCACTCCTGCGTCCCCAGACCGAACGCCTCCAGCAAGAGTTGCAGCAGTGGCGCAACGCCTTGGATGAGTTGGATCAGCACATCGGCGCGGACCCGTCATTCGCCGCGCTGCTGTCTGAGAGCGCAAAGGTGCGCGCGCTCATCTCCGCTGCCGAAAGCGCGCTGGACGCAATCTTCTGAGACCAGGCGGTGATCGCCGCGGCACGGCTGACGGTTGCGCGGCGACGCGCACCGCCAGGATTGCCGCCAACAAGCCAGCGGGACGACAGCAGTCCCAGTCGCCGCCGCAAGGTCACGGCCGATGCAAGATCACGTCGAATCCTTCCTCCGGGGTCGGCGCCACGAAGTATGAAGTGAACAGGTCGAACTCCTCGTCGGTCACGGTGAAGGCGTGGCGGCCTTCCGCGTTGCGGGCGCGCAGCCGCGCCTTGCAGACCTCGTCGGGCACGTCGAGATGGTGCAACTGGTGCGGCACGCCGGCGGCTTCGAACAGACCGCGCATCCAGGCGCGGCTCGCCGGCGTGTTGGCGGGGAAGTCGAGCACGACCGAAACGCCGGCCCGCAACAGCGCGACGACGTGCGGCCCCATCACGCTGCGCAGCCGTGACGAATTGCGCACGTAGTCCGCCAGGCTGCTCTGCTCGCCGGGATAGAGCCGCGACAGCCAGTCGTCCTCGGCGACCACGACGGTGGCCGGGCGATGGCCGAGCTCCGCGGTGAGCGTCGATTTGCCGGCAGCGATCTTGCCGCACACGAGGTGCAGCGTCGGTTGGTTGGGAGACACGGATACAGACCTCGCATACGGCGCCGCTTCGGGCGCCAAGAGCATTCACAGGCAATTCTCGCAGGCGGAAGCGCCCGGCCCGACGGATCAGGCCGGGTCGGTAATTCGGCTGCTGACGGCAGCGCCTGCGATGCGAATGCGGAAGGTCATGAGGATATATTTGACAGATGTCGCTGACGGCGTCCAGGCCCGGCCGTCATCCGTTGCGAGACCGCACCGCGATTGAGTTCGACTCGCAAGAATGGCCCGCGCGCATTTCAGTCGCACCGGCCGCTCGCGAATGAGTTGAAGTCACTTCACTGTGGCCGAATTGATCCACTGCGACGGGAGTCGAGCCGGCCGCGTGTCGTCCATTGCCAACCGGATGTCCGCTCCTGTAGGTAGTTGCGAGGGACGGGGGCGTCAGTCGGTGGCTCGTCAAGGGCGTCAACTACAAGGCATCGCATCAGCACGACGTGAGGCGCGCATGCGCTCGGCGCGGCGGCGCGCAGCGCTGTCGCGGCTCGGCGGCGCTCTCGTCTGGTTCGCGGCATGGGCCCTGATCTTCCAGTCCGCGCTGGCGCTCTCCGCGATGAGCGCTGCGGTTGCGGCCCCCGATGCCGTCGCCATCATCTGTCAGAGCTCCGCCGACGATCCAACGTCGGACGACATCGGCACTGCGGCCAAGCAATGCGCGAGTTGTCCGTTCTGTGCGCTCGGGCGCGGCGTCACTGTCCCGCACGTCCCCGCCGTGGCGCGGCCGATGCCGGTGGTCGTGGCGATCCTGATCGAGCGGACAGACCTCGTTGCGGCGCCTCGGCCTGCGCTCGAACTGCCGGTCGCTCGCGGACCACCGGCGGCCCTCTAGGCCGATACTCCAGACATCTCATCCCGTCACGATGCGGCCGGTCTCGTCCGCGCGCGCTGTGGGCTGCCGTCCGGCGGTCGCCGCAGCCGTGCCCGGAGCCGCCTCGTCGCGACATGTTCACGAGGCCACGGCGCGCTCGCAGCCGGGCGCCTCTCCCATTCCTATTCCGAGATCCCCTCATGGACCATTGTTCGACACCCGTCCGGCGGCGGTTGCTCCGCTCAACCACCGTGCTCACATCGCCGGCGCTGCTGGCATTCGCCCTTTCGAGTCCCGTGCTCGCGCAGGACCCATCGCAGGCTCGCTCCGCCGCCACGCTGCCGCAGGTGACGGTCGCTGTCCCGAAGCCCCGGCCGGCCGCCCGAACGGCAGCCCGCCGCAGGGGCGCACATGCGGCGACCAATCCGGCCAGCGCGCCACCGCCGCAGGCGGCCTCATCCGACGGCGTCGGCGCGCCTCCCGGCGCCACTTCGGTTGCACCGGATGACATCCTGGCGAAGCGGGCCACCACGAACGACACGGCTGCGCTGTTTGCGGATGTCCCCGGAGTCAGCCTCTATTCGGCCGGCGGGGTCTCCAGCCTGCCGGCGATCCATGGCCTCGCCGACGACCGCCTGCGCATCAAGGTCGACGGCATGGACACCATCGCCTCGTGTCCCAATCACATGAACCCGGCGCTGTCCTATATCGATCCGGCCCAGGTCGCCGCGGCCAAGGTCTGGGCGGGCATCACGCCCGTGAGCGTCGGCGGCGACTCGATCGGCGGCACCGTCGCCGTCAGCTCGCCGGCGGCCCTGTTCGCGGCGCCGGGGCAGAGCCTGCTGACCAAAGGCAGCATCGGCACCTTCTACCGCAGCAACGGCAACGTGCGCGGCGTCAACCTGTCGGCCACCATGGCCACCGAGAACTACAGCGTCAGCTACAGCGGCGCTGCGGTCAAGGCCGACAACTATACGGCCGGCGGCAACTTCAAGAACTTCACCCTGAGGAGTTCGATCACGCCGGTGCTTCCCCTCGATCAGGTCGGCTCGTCCGCCTACGAGACCAGGAATCATCTGATGGGCATCGCCTGGAGCAAGGACGGCCAGCTCATCGAGCTGAAGGCGGGGGTGCAGGAGGTGCCCTACCAGCTCTACCCGAACCAGCGCATGGACATGCTGGGCAACGACGCCTACAGCCTCAACCTGCACCATCTCGGCCGGTTCGACTGGGGGGATCTGGACACCCGCCTCTATCACCAGTCCGTCGATCACTACATGGACTTCGGCGGCGATCGGCTGTTCTCGTATGGCACACTCAGCCCGCCGAACACGACGGGTGCGCGCTATCCGGTCAACGGCATGCCGATGTATACGCACACCAAGACCAACGGCCTGACCTCCAAGGCCGACATCACGCTGTCGTCCCGCGACGTGGTCCGCGTCGGCGTCGACCTGCAGACCTACCGTCTCGACGACTGGTGGCCGCCGGCCCCCGATTGCGGCGTCGGCAACTGCATCGGCGGCATGGCGCCACTGACGTTCTGGAACATCAACGGCGGCAAGCGCGACCGGGCCGGCGTGTTCAGCGAGTGGGAGGCGAAGTGGAGCCCGTCCTGGCTGTCGCTGCTGGGCGTGCGGTTCGAACGCGTCGAGACCGACACCGGACCGGTCGTCGGCTACAACACCAGCACCACGCCGCTGACATCGGGATTCATGTCCGGCATGTACGAGACGAGCTCTGTCGGCTCCCGCGCGGCGTTCAACGCCATGGATCGCTCGCGAAAGGACAACAATGTCGATCTGACGGCGCTGTTCCGGAACACGCCGAGCGCCCATCTCACCTTCGAGTTCGGCGCGATGCAGAAGACCCGCTCGCCGAATCTCTACGAGCGTTATTCCTGGTCGCGCAACACCATGGCGCTGGAGATGAACAACTTCGTCGGCGACGGCAACGGCTATCTCGGAAACCCCAATCTGAGACCCGAGGTCGCCCATACCGTGAGCTTCACCGGCGCCTGGCACAGCGCCGACCATGAGGCCGAGATCCGGCTCACGCCCTACTACACCCATGTACGCGACTACATCGATGCGGTGCAGTGGAAGGCCGCCACCAACACCGCCGCCGTGCCTGCCGTCGCCAACCAGTTCGTGATCATGAAATACATGAACCAGCAGGCGCGGCTGTACGGGTTCGATCTGTCCGGCAAAGTGCCGCTGGGCACGACGTCGATCGGCGATTTCGGCCTGAAGGGAGTCCTGAGCTATACCAACGGCCGGAATCTCGACACCGGAAGCGGTCTCTACAACATCATGCCGGTCAACGGCAGGCTGACGCTCACGCACCGGCTCGACGGCTGGGACAGCGGCCTCGAGCTGGTGATGGTAGGCCGCAAGTCCGACGTCTCCGTCGCGCGCAACGAGCTCAAGACCCCGGGCTACAGCCTGGTGAACCTGCGCAGCAACTACACCTGGCAGAGGCTGCGCATCAGCTTCGGCGTCGAGAACCTGTTCAACAAGCTCTACTACCTGCCGCTCGGCGGCGCCTATATCGGCGAGGGCGCATCGATGTCGTTCAACAAGGAGGCCGGCACCGTCGCTGCCACCGGCGGCGGCGTATCGGGCACCGCGACGATGTGGGGCACCGCCGTTCCCGGCCCCGGACGTTCGTTCTATCTGGGTGCGAACCTGGAATTCTGACGCCGGCATTCGTATCTCGCCCTGTCCCGCCAGCGGGACAGGGCGAGAGCGGGCGCCAGACGACCACGGCGTCGCGACGAGCGGCACGAGCGAGACGTAACGTCGCGCATCACGCCGTCTGCGTTTCTCGGCCGAAATCGCGGCTCTCACGAACTTGGAAAAGCTCTAAGAGCGATTCCAGCCGCCGCTCCGTTGACACATCGGGGCGGTTGCCGTCTCCACTGATCCCACGATGCATCGTATTTGAATTTGCTCATTGGAGGGATTGATGAGACTGACCATCGCGGCCGTGCTCGGTGCCGCACTCGCCGGCTTCGCCATCTCGCCGGCTCTGGCCGACGGCTACAAGGACTGCACCAAGCTCGACAAGGCCCAGTGGAAGCCGGCCGCCGAGGCGGAAGCCAAGGCCAAGGAAGCGGGCTACGAGGTGCGCCGCTCGAAGATCGAAGGCTCCTGCTACGAGGTCTACGGCGTCAAGGGCGGCAAGCTCCATGAGCTGTTCTACAGCCCGGAGGATCTCAGCCTGAAGCACACGATCGCCAAGTAGTTGGCGCAAGCGTCGTCCAGCGTGCTGGATGACGTGACGTGAGAGCCATGCACGGCACAGCCCCCCGAGCCAGCCTGAAACGCCAGGACACCGCCGACACCGTGCAGGTCTGGGACCTGCCGCTGCGGCTGTGGCACTGGATGCTGGCCGTGCTGGTGCTCATCGCCTGGGTGACGCCGAACGTCCATGACGGCCTGCACCGGATCGCGGGCTACGCGATCCTCGGCTTGCTCGCCTTTCGCCTGATCTGGGGCATTATCGGTACGCGCCATTCGCGCTTCCGCAGTCTCAAGCTCCGGCTGCGCGCGACGCCGGCCTACCTGTGGAATCTGCGGCGCGGCAAGACCGGGCGCTATCTCGGGCTGAATCCCGCGGGCACGGCGATGCAGCTCGCACTGCTGCTTCTGCTCATCGTCTCCGCGATGACCGGCGCGATGCAGGTGACCGTGCGCTTCTTCGGCATCTGGTGGGTCGAGGACACCCACGAGGTGACGTCATATCTCCTGATCCCGCTGGTGGTGCTGCATGTCGCCGGCGTCGTGCTGGTGAGCCGCCTGCAGCGCGAGAATCTCGCCCGCGCCATGCTGACGGGGCGCAAGCTGCTGCGGCGCGGCTCGCGCTGACCGGGCGGCTCAGCCGCGCACGGCGTAGGGCGTCTGCGCCAGACGGTCGGCCCCCACGGCGAGATCGCGCTGCGCATCGGCCAGCGCCTTGCGTTCGCGCTTTTCCTCGGGCAGCGACCAGATCGAGTCCTCGGGCGCGTAGTCCCGGATCAACCTCGTGCCACCGACGATGATCTCGATGGTGCTCATGTAGCCAGCTCCACGAACGAGTTCCAAGAGAGTACGCGGCGCGGCTGGCGTTGGCAACCGAGCGTCGGCCGAAGGCCCTGCGGTCTCCGCCACCTGTCATCGCTGAACGATCGTTCGCAGCGAGTCGCGCCACACACGGAACTCACGATCGTTGCACGCAGGCCACAGTTCTCGCAAAAGCTGCGCGGGCGCG
This sequence comes from Bradyrhizobium sp. SZCCHNS1050, assembly GCF_032484785.1. NCBI lineage: Bacteria > Pseudomonadati > Pseudomonadota > Alphaproteobacteria > Hyphomicrobiales > Nitrobacteraceae > Bradyrhizobium > Bradyrhizobium sp. SZCCHNS1050. The sequence continues at coordinate 496,389 of NZ_JAUETR010000001.1, forward strand.
GAGATGCGTTATTGCGCCGGGCCGTCTTGCGCCGAACAATCGCAGGTCTCGGATGCCTGACCGCCCCTCACCAGCAGGGGCTCGGATTTTGGGGAGGCCGGATGATGAGCTCGCAGCAGCTTTTGGCGCGTGCGTTGTGTCGGTCCGTTGTCCTGGTAGCTTGTGCGGCGGCATGGCCCGCGGCCGCCGCCGAGATCGAGGCAGCGACGCCGCCCGTCGCCGCGGAGCCGATCGCGACGTCGCCGCAGCCGACCGCAGCCGAGACTGCGCTGACGACCGCGTCGATCACTCCATCGGCTGTCCTGCCGGCGGACGAACAGGCCGCGCCCGGCGCGGCGACCGAACCGCCCCGGCCCACTGTCGCCAGCGCCGACCGCATCGAGATCCTCGACGAGTGCCCCGACATCGATGCCTGCATCGATCGCTATCTGTGGGCGCTGTACGAGCGCGCGCCGAAGCTCGACAAGATCCGCGAGACCGAGCGCCGCGTCGTCACGGTCAAGCGCAAGGGACGCATGGTGAAGGTGACGCGCAGCTTCACCAAGCTCGTCGACAACGACTTCACCTGGAAGGATCCGAAGGCGGCCGAGCGCATCGGCCGCAGCATGATGGAGTATGTGATCGGCGGCATGGACCGCGGCTTCAAGCTGAAGCTGTTCCACACCTTGCATGCCGCCGAGGCCGCAGGGCTCGCGCCCGGCATCACCAGCGGCTTCCGCGACGACTACCGGCAGGAGATCGCGAGCGGCCTGAAGGCCGCCAGCAACCGCTCCTATCACGGCGGCAGCCTGCGCGGCGGCTACGGCCACGGACTCGCGGCCGACATCGTCAGCGTCAACGGCGCGACGCGCGCACAGCGCTGGGTGGCGACCGAGGCGCTGTGGAAATGGGTCGATGCCAACGGCAAGACGTTCGGCATCGGCCGGCCCTATCTCGATCACGACCCGCCGCATGTCGGCCCGGTCGACGGCGAGGAATATGCCAAGCATCGCGCGCCGGCCGTGAAGGTGGCAGCGGCGGAGACGAAGAAGCACAAGCGGATCGCGGCACGGCCTGAGCATCATGCGGCGAAGCGTACGAAGGCGATCCGCGCGTCGGCGCTGGCCTCGCGGCGAACGAGCTGATTGTCACGTTCACCGCAGGTCGCGGCGTTCCGCTGATTTCATAGAGCGCGCCGCGATCTCCGTCATTGCGAGGAGCAAAGCGACGAAGCAATCCAGAGTCCCGTCCACGACTCTGGATTGCTTCGCGGAGCTTGTCATCGGGCCGCGCACCTGCGGGGACAAGGTGGCTCGCAATGCCGATCGGAGGCAGGCGCAGATTCAACTCACAACTACGCCGAAGCAAGCAAAAGGCCGGGGCAATGCCCCGGCCTTCGCCATGTCAGCCGCGCGGTGCGCCGGATATCAGTAGCGGTAGTGGTCCGACTTGAACGGGCCTTCCGGCTTGACGCCGATGTAGGAGGCCTGGTCGGGGCGCAGCTTGGTGAGATTCACGCCGATCTTGGCGAGATGCAGCATCGCCACCTTCTCGTCCAGCGACTTCGGCAGCACGTAGACTTCCTTCTTGTACTTGCCGTCCTTGTTGTTGGCGTAGAGCTCGATCTGGGCCAAGGTCTGGTTGGTGAAGGACGCCGACATCACGAAGGACGGGTGGCCCATCGCATTGCCGAGGTTCACGAGGCGGCCTTCGGACAGCAGGATCATGCGCTTGCCGTCAGGGAAGGTGATCTCGTCGACCTGCGGCTTGATGTTGGTCCACTTCAGGTTCTTCAGCGAGGCGACCTGGATCTCGTTGTCGAAGTGGCCGATGTTGCAGACGATGGCGCGATCCTTCATCGCGCGCATGTGCTCGATGGTGATGATGTCCTTGTTGCCGGTGGCGGTCACGAAGATGTCGGCGCGCGGCGCGGCGTCCTCCATCGTCACCACCTCATAGCCCTCCATTGCCGCCTGCAGCGCGCAGATCGGGTCGATCTCGGACACCATGACGCGGCAGCCGGCCTGGCGCAGCGAGGCGGCCGAGCCCTTGCCGACGTCGCCGAAGCCGGCGACCATCGCGACCTTGCCCGACATCATCACGTCGGTGCCGCGGCGGATGCCGTCGACCAGCGACTCACGACAGCCATAGAGGTTGTCGAACTTCGACTTGGTGACGCTGTCGTTGACGTTGATCGCGGGCCACAGCAGCGTGCCGGCCTTCTGCATGTCGTACAGGCGGTGCACGCCCGTGGTGGTCTCTTCCGAGACGCCCTTGATCGACTTGGCGATTTCGGCGAAGTAGCCCTTCGGCTTCTCCTTGAGCTGCTTCTTCAGCAGCGCGAAGAACACCTCCTCTTCCTCGGACGCCGGCTTGTCGAGGAACGCGGTGTCGCCGTTCTCCGCGCGCAGGCCGAGATGGACATACATGGTGGCGTCGCCGCCGTCATCGAGGATCATGTTGGGATGGCCGCCGCCGTGCCAGTCGAACAGTTTTGCGGTGTAGTCCCAATAGTCGACCAGCGTCTCGCCCTTGACGGCGAACACCGGAATGCCGGCGGCGGCGATCGCGGCGGCCGCGTGGTCCTGGGTCGAATAGATGTTGCAGGAGACCCAGCGGATGTCGGCGCCGAGCGCCTTCAGCGTCTCGATCAGCACCGCGGTCTGGATGGTCATGTGCAGCGAGCCCGCGATGCGCGCGCCCTTCAGCGGCTGCTTCGGGCCGTACTCCTCGCGCGTCGCCATCAGGCCGGGCATCTCGGTCTCAGCGAGCGAGATCTCCTTGCGTCCGAACTCGGCGAGCGAAATGTCCTTGACGATGTAGTCGTTGAAACCTGGCTTGGCGGTCATGTGGGGTTCCTGTCTGTAAAAGGCGTCATTCCGGGCGCGCGTCAGCGCGAACCCGGAATCCATCACTTCGAGATTCCGGGTTCAGCGCTGTCGCGCGGCCCCGGAATGACGGCACTAAGAGCTACACCGCACGCTTGAGCGCCTCGACGAGGTCGGTCTTCTCCCAGGAGAAGCCGCCCTCATTGTCCGGCGTACGGCCGAAATGGCCGTAGGACGAGGTGCGCGCATAGATCGGGCGATTGAGGTCGAGGTGGGTGCGAATGCCGCGCGGCGTCAGGTCCATCGCCTGAGCGGCCGCCTTCTCGAGCACCTCCTCCGGCACCTTGCCGGTGCCGTGGGTGTCGATATAGATCGACAGCGGCCGCGCCACGCCGATCGCATAGGCGAGCTGCAATGTGCAGCGATCGGCGAGACCGGCGGCGACGATGTTCTTTGCGACGTAGCGCGCGGCATAGGCGGCGGAGCGGTCGACCTTGGTCGGATCCTTGCCGGAGAACGCGCCGCCGCCATGCGGGGCAGCACCGCCATAGGTATCGACGATGATCTTGCGGCCGGTCAGACCAGCGTCGCCATCGGGACCGCCGATGTAGAACTTGCCGGTCGGGTTGATGTGCCAGATCGTCTTCGGCGTGATCCAGCCTTCCGGCAGCGCCTTGCGCACATAGGGCTCGACGCGCTCGCGGACCTGCGCCGAAGTCATGTCCTCGACCAGATGCTGGTGCGACACCACGATCTCGCGCACGCCGACCGGCTTGCCGTTCTCATACTGCACGGTGACCTGGCTCTTGGAATCCGGACCGAGCACCTTCTCGACACCGGCGTGGCGGGCTTCCGAGATCAGCCGCAGGATCTTGTGGGCATAGAAGATCGGCGCCGGCATCAAATCCGGCGTTTCATTGGTCGCGTAACCGAACATGATGCCCTGGTCGCCGGCGCCCTCTTCCTTGACTTCGCCGGGCTGCAGCGCGTCGACGCCCTGGGCGATGTCGGCCGACTGCGGATGCAGCAGGATCTCGATATCGCAGGTCTTCCAGTGAAAACCTTCCTGCTCGTAGCCGATGTCCTTGATGGCCTCGCGGACGACGTGCTCGATGTGCTCGTTGGTGACCGAAGCCGGGCCGCGGGTCTCACCGGCGATCACGACCTTGTTGGTGGTGGCGAGCGTCTCGCAGGCGGCGCGGATCTGCCAGGGGTCGATGCCGGCCTTCGGCCCTTCACGGTAGAACAGGTCGACGATCTCGTCGGAAATACGGTCGCAGACCTTGTCCGGGTGGCCTTCGGACACCGACTCCGAGGTGAACAGATATGACGCGCGCATCAAGCAACCCCTTCTTCGCCGCCCACGGCGGTCGTTTGTATTGATCCCTAAGGAATGTCAGTCGCGACGCCGCGAGATGACGTAGGATTCATCGTAGAACCACAGCCCGTTGTGCTTTCGCAGAACCTCTCTGGCGGCGTCGAGCGCGCGGGACGAGTGGGCCACCTCGGTCAGGCGGTCTTCCTCGATCTGCGCGACATACACCGCCGCGTTCCAGGCTGCAAAGGCCGTCGAGGTTCCGATCGCACCGGTGACCTCGTTGGGCAGAGCCTCCATCTCATACCTGAAAATCGAGCGATTGTCCGCATAGGCGTTAAAATTTAAGTCCCGCCCACTGGAGCCGAGCTCGTATTTCACGGCGCGCAATAGCTCATGGCGGCTGACCGAGAAAGGATTTTCTCCCGGCCAGACCGCCTGGATGATGTCCAGGCCCGGATCCTGGCCGTGGGAGTGGATTCCGATCAGCCGGCCGCCCGGCTTCAGCGCCCGCGCCAGCGGTGCGATGATGCGCTTGGCGCGGAAATTGACCGAGGACCGGGCCCGGTAGGGCTGCGAGGCGATGATCAGGTCGAAATTGGCCTCGACCCGACCGGCCCGCGGGATGATGCCGTCGAGCAGGAAGCGGTGATCCTCGCGATACAGCACCAGGGCGATCGGCCGCTCATAGACCGGCATGCCGGTGCGCGGGGAGACGTTGGCGCGCCAGTTCTGCTCCAGAAACGGCTTCAGCGCCGTGATCTGGGCTTCGAAATCCCCGGACGAATCGCCCTGCAGCACGACCTCGTGCCAGATCATCGAGGCGGCTACCGAAGGCGACGCCGGCGTCAGCCAGGGCGCCTCGGCATAGTTCATGTTGGTGAACACGAACACGCTGGCCGGATGCTCGAACAGCCGGTCCGGGACCTTCTCCAGTGTCAGCCTGACATCCTCGAGGCTCAGCTCCTTGCCGGCCACATAGAACGGAATGTGTGGAAAACGGCCGTGCATGGTGCGCAGGACCTTCGACAGCACGGTGCCGTCGCCGACGCCGGCGTCGAACAGCCGCAGCGCCGGCGGCCGCGGATGGATGCTGGCGAGTTCGAGACCGACGCGCTCGGCCACCACCCGCTTCTCGCTGCAGGTGTGCACGAACAGCAGGTATTTCTGACGGTTCTCGAAGAAGCGGAAATTGCTCTTGGGATCGCGCTTTTCGGGCACGACGTCGAGCCGCGGCGGCGGCAGCGTGCCAGTCGAGGCCGCGATATAGGCCTGGATGCGATCCAGCGTGTCGATGGTGATGCGCTTGCCCTCGCGCAGCCGCTGCACGAGCTTGCCGTCGTTCACGGCGCGCCGGCCGAACGTCGATTCCGCCATGTCCGACTGGCGGCAGAACTCCGTGATCTGGGCGAGCAGCTGGTCGTTCTTCATTCGGCCCGACGGGTGGGAAATAGGAGTGGGCAACGCGCCCTTGGCCCAACCTCCTAGCACCATCTGCCCACCATTGGAAAGAGCCTGAACCCGGAACCTTCCGGACGCAACAAACCGGATAGGTTCCCGCCTCTCGTCCCCCACGGTCCGTGCCGATGCGCCGCTCCCTCCTGCTGCTGATACCGCTGCTGGCTGCCCTCTGGGCGTCTCCCGGCCTCGCCCAGTCGAAGTCCCAGCTTGGCCCCCTCTGTACCACCGAGACGACGCCGGCCGACCAGATGATCGCCGCCTGCACCAAGATCATCGCGCTGAAGGTGTTCTCCGGCAGCCAGCTCGCCACGATCTATTTCTGGCGCGCGGTCGGCTGGAACAAGAAGGGCGACTACACCCACGTCATCGCCGATGCCACCGAGGCGCTGCGGCTGCAGCCGGCGCAGGCGATCTACAATCTGCGCGGCTCGGCCTATTACGACAAGGGCGAGTACGAGATCGCGATCGCCGACTTCAACGACGCCATCAAGAGCGGCGCGCCGAGCGGCACGCTCTTCCACAACCGCGGCAACGCCTATCGCGGCACCGGCGACTACGCCAGGGCGATTGCCGACTATGACCAGGCGATCAGGCTGACGCCGAAATCCGCGCTGTCCTGGCAGAATCGCGGCATCTCCAAGGAAGCGACCGGCGACCTCGACGACGCGCTCGGCGACATCAACGAGGCGATCCGGCTCGATCCGGCGCTGGCCTCGCCGCTGATCAACCGCAGCGTGATCTGGCGCGCCAAGGGCCATCTCGACCGCGCCGTTGCCGACGCCTCCGAGGCGGTCCGGCTGGCGCAGAATCCGCCGGCCAACGTGATGACACCGCCGGGGAGCGTCGTCATCTCAGCCCACGTGCATCGCGCGCTGGCCTATGAGGCCAAGGGCGAGTTCGATGCGGCCAAGGCGGATTACGCCGCGGCGCTGAAGCCCACCGCATCCGATGCCGGCAGCAAGGCCAGCCAGGCCACCGCCAGGGTGCGGCTGTCGCTGCTGTCGGAGCCGGCGGCGCGCCCCCAGCAGCGGCCGGAATCCCCGGCCCCCTCCTCGGCCGCAGCGGTGCCGACCGGGCAGCGCATGGCGCTGGTCATCGGCAACGGCGCCTACACGCACGTGCAGCCGCTGCCCAATCCGCCGCGCGACGCGCGAGCCATCGCCAGGAGCCTGCGCGACATCGGCTTCACGGTGACGGAGGGCCTCGATCTCGACCGCGCGGCGATGCAGGCGAAGACGCGCGACTTCCTGCGCGAGGCGGCGCGGGCGCAGGTCGCCGTGGTGTTCTATGCCGGCCACGGCGTGCAGATCGACGGCCGCAACTATCTCGTCCCCACCGACATTGCGCCGTCTGCAGGCAGCGACGTGGTCACGGCGATGGTCGACATGGACCAGATCCTGGCCGGGCTCGACGACCAGGTCCGCACCAACATCCTGATCCTCGATGCCTGCCGCAACAATCCGTTCGCCCCGCCGGAGACGGCAGGCGCCGGCCCCGGCCGGGGTCTCAGCGCCAGCGGGCTCGCCGCACCAACCTCGCTCGGTACCGGCGCAACGTCCGGGGCCGGCACGCTGATCGCGTTCGCGACGGCGCCGGGCAAGGTCGCGCTCGACGGCGACGGCGACAACAGCCCGTTCTCGGCGGCGCTGACCCGCCACATCGGCACGCCCGGTCTCGAGGTGCAGCAGATGCTGACGCGCGTTCGCGCCGAGGTCGTGGCCGGCACCAAGAACAAGCAGGTGCCGTGGTCGAACTCCTCGCTGCTCGGTGAGGTCTATCTGGCGGCGAGATAGACCTGCGGCTGGGCAGGCGCTGCTCCAGCCCGACCGTCACGGCCCTCGGGGAGTCAGGTGCAGCATGCCCGAATCCTGATATGCTGCCGCACAATGGAGACGAAGCGTATCGCCGTCGGCCCGCCCAATCGCCGACACGATCCGCCGGCAACAAGCTCGTCTCGAAGGATCAGGGAGGCTCGCATGATCGGTCGTTTCGTTGTTGGACTTGGTCTGTCAGTCGTGCTGGCCGCAGGCCCGGCGCTCGCCGACGATGTCACCGGCGTCTGGCTGCGCGAAAGCGGCGCCTCCAAGGTCAAATTCGCGCCCTGCGGCGGCGCCGTCTGCGGCACGCTGGTCTGGATCAAGGAAGGCACCGACACTCCCGCCAAGGTCGGACAGCGGCTGTTCTCCGGGATGAAGCCGACCGGCCCCAATGCCTGGGCCGGCAGCTACAGCAATCCCGATGACGGCAAGACCTATGATGCCAAGATGACGCTCACCGGCGGCACCCTGACGACCGCCGGTTGCGCCTTTGGCGGCGTCATCTGCCGTTCCTCGACCTGGACGCGGGCGAATTAGAGCTCCGTTTGCGAATTCAGACTACGGTCGGGTCGCATCAAGGCATCGATCGTCCATATGGCAGCAAAGACGCAGGCGCGGCTGGGATTCGTGCTGTTTGCGGTGATTGCCGCAGCAGCCGCGACGTTCGTGCTGGCGCGCCGCTCCGCGACGCCGTCGGGCAGCGACCACCGCACGGTTCGCCAGCTCATCGTCCACTACAACCTGATGGGGCGCTCCGATGACCCGATCGTCGTGCTCGGCGACAGCATCGTCGAGGCGGCGACGCTGCCGGCCAGCGCCTGCGGACATCCGATCGTCAACGCCGGTCTCGCCGGCGCCGGGACGCGCAGCGACCTGGCCGGCTGGCTCAAGCCCGCACTCGGCCCGAAACGGCCGTTCGCGATCATCGTCTCCCTCGGCGTGAACGATGCGCTGACCGCCAAGTCCGACTCCGGCGAGGCCTTCGCCGGGCGCTACGAGGCCCTGCTGCGCGAGCTATCAAACCTCACCACGCGCATCTTCGTCACCGAGTTTCCCTCCGTCGAGGCGCGCGGGCCATTCACGCCGGCCATGGAGAAGGCCGCCATGGCGAACATCACCGGCTATCGCGCCATGCTGCCGGACCTCGCGAGGCGCACCGGCGCGACCTTCCTGCCCCTGCCGCCGATGGAATCGCCGTTCACGCTCGAAGGCATCCACCTGAATGCCATGGGCTATCGGTCCTGGGACCAGGCGATCCTGCAGGGAACCGAGCTCGCCTGCCGCTGATCCCGCAGGCTGCGAAAACAATCCTTCACTTCGCGCCGGCTAGGATGGGGGCGCACATCCCGTCGAGACGGTTAACGATCACCGCATGGCCCCGCTTCACACATCGACATCGCCTGGGACTCACAAGCTGCTCGGACTGGAGCTGCTGCGTTTCCTCGCCACGATCTCGGTGCTGCTGTGGCACTACCCGCACTTCGCCTACATCGCCGATGCCCCTGTCGATCTCGTCCGCAGCGAGCTGCCGTTCTACAATGTCCTGTTTCCGTTCTATGAGCTCGGCGAATACGGCGTGGTGATCTTCTGGTGCATCTCGGGCTTCATCTTCTTCTGGAAGTACAGCGCGATCATCCCGGATGGCACGGTCGATGGCTGGACCTTCTTCGTCAACCGGGTGTCGCGGCTCTATCCGCTGCATCTCGCAACGCTGCTGCTGGTCGCGGGGCTGCAGGCCCTCTATGCCGCGCAGCACGGCGTCTTCTTCGTCTACCAGAGCAACGATCTCGCTCATTTCGTCACCCAGCTTTTCATGGCGAGCGACTGGCTGCCGCCGACCGGGGTCAGCTTCAACGGCCCGATCTGGTCGGTCTCGATCGAGGTTCTGGTCTATGCGGCCTTCTTCCTGGCGCTGCGTTTCGTCACCACATCACCGCTGTTGAACCTGGCGATGATCCTGGCCGGCATCGCGAGCGGGACACTGGTCGGCAAGTGTTTCGTGTTCTTCTATGCCGGCGGACTGGCCGCCATGGTGCGGCAGAGCGTCGCCGATGCCCCGTACCGCGCGCGGCTGGAAGCGTTCGCCGCGTGCGCCGTCGTTACAATTCCGCCGGCCCTCTGGCTCTCCGGCGTTGAGCTTGCCGAGCGCTCCGCAGCGCTCCTGCTCGTTTATACACCCATCCTCTTGTTCGTCTGCGCGACGCCCATCACGCTGCCGCGGCGCACCGAAGTCCTGCTGCAGGCCGCCGGCAACATGACTTATTCGTGCTACCTGTTGCACTTCCCGATCCAGCTCACGATCGCGCTGGCTTTCGGCGCGCTTGGACGAGCGATCCCCTACGGCAGCCCCTCGTTCTGGGTCGGCTTCATGGGGCTGACCCTGACCGCGGCGTATCTCACCTATTCCGGGTTCGAGGCCCCGGCACAGCGGCTGATCCGCCGCGCGCTGCTGCGCAAAAAAGAAGCGGAGCGGATTGCTCCGGCCCCGCTTCCGCATCACTGATCAGCACGCCCCATGTCGAGGCGTGCAGTGTTCACGGCGCGCTTACTTCCCCCAGATCTCCTCGGCAAGCTCGACGCAGAGGCGCAGCTTGGCCCACTGCTCTTCCTCGGAGAGGATGTTGCCCTCCTCGGTCGAGGCGAAGCCGCATTGCGGCGACAGCGCGAGCTGGTCGAGCGGGGCGAACTTCGAGGCCTCTTCCAGGCGGCGCTTGATGTCGTCCTTCTTCTCCAGCTCGCCGACCTTCGAGGTCACGAGACCGACGACGACGACCTTGTTGCCCTTGGGCAGGAAGCGCAGCGGCTCGAAGCCGCCGGCGCGCTCGCTGTCATACTCCAGGAAATAGCCGTCGTAATTGGTATTGGCGAGCATGGTCTCGGCGACCGGCTCGTAGCCGCCCGAGGAAATCCAGGTCGAACGGAAATTGCCGCGGCAGACATGCGTGGTGATCGTCATGTCCGCGGGCCGCTCGGCGATCGCGTAGTTGATGATGCGCGAATAGATCTGCTGCAGACCGTCGGGATTGTCGCCGCGCTCGCGCGCCTTCTTGAGCTCGTCCTGCGAGCACAGATAAGCCCAGACCGTATCGTCGAACTGCAGGTAGCGGCAGCCGGCGTCGTAGAAGGCCTTCACGGCCTTGCGATAGGTCTTGCCGAGATCCTCGTAGAAGGCGTCGAGATCGGGATAGACGTCCTTGGAGATCGACTTGCGGCCGCCACGGAAGTGCAGCACCGCCGGTGACGGGATCGTCATCTTCGCCGTGACATGCGCGGTGTCGGCGTGCTTCTTGAGGAAGCGGAAGTGGTCGAGCATCGGATGACTATCCGGGAAGTCGAGCTTGCCGATCACGCGCACCGCGTCATGACGGGTCTGCACGCCGGTGAACTGGATGCCGGTGTCCGGGTGAAACAGCTCGCATCCGGTCAGCTTGGCGAGAAAGTCGAAGTGCCACCAGGAGCGACGGAACTCTCCGTCGGTGGCGAGCTTGAGACCGGTCGAGGCCTGGCGATGCACGACCTTCTCAATCTCCATGTCCTCGATCTTTCGGAGATCGTCGGCCGAGATCTCGCCCTTCTCGAGCTTGGCGCGGGCTTCCTTGATCTTCTGCGGCCGCAAGAGGCTGCCGACTTCGTCGGCGCGGAATGGGGGCTTGGTGCGTTGCATGTGCTCACTCCTTGGAAGGCGTCGATTCGTTGGATAGGGTTGTTGGACCGGCTGCGATCTGTCCTGGCTGGTTACCTGGGCAAAGCGTGATGGACTGGGTCCATCCCCTACCCCGTATCCGGTCGGTATACAATTCTATCGAGGAGAGATCGTGGAGGGGCATGGCGCAATCCATGGCCCGAGCAATGGGCTGACCTACCCTGACCTCGTTCAATGGGGCATCCTGAGGTGAACCCATCAAATCCGCCTCCAGGTGAAGTGCCATCGCGACAACGGCGCTGGCCAGCCTTCCTGCTGTAACGACCGGATCCTGCATACCGGTGTCCACGGCGGCCGCACCATACCGCCGGATCTTCCGGCATGGCCTTCACGCTGACTGCGCGAGCCACACCGTCCCTGCAACCAAGGATGACGCTTCGCCCTGTAGCGTTCAAGCCCGACGATCAGGTCAATGCGCGGCCGCGCTCGCGACGCCGAGGTGCCGCTCCAATGGCGCCGGATCGGCCTTCAAGGCGCTCGACGGCGCGTCATGCACGATGGTGCCACGCTCCAGGATGACGACGCGGTCAGCCAGCGCGAGCAGCTTCTGCGCGTGCTGCTCGACGATCACGGAGCACAGGCCGCCGGCGCGGCTGATGGTGCCGATCGCGGCCAGCAGCTCCTCGACGATGATCGGCGCGAGGCCCTCGGTCGGCTCGTCGAGCAGCAGAACCTTGGGATTCAGGGTGAGCGCGCGGCCGATCGCCAGCATCTGCTGCTCGCCGCCGGAGAGCTGATTGCCGAAATTGTTGCGTCGCTCCTTGAGCCGCGGAAACATCTGGTAGACGCGCTCGATCGTCCAGGGTCCCGGCTGCGCCACCGCCGTCATGTTCTCCTCCACCGTGAGCGAGCGGAAGATGTTGCGCTCCTGCGGCACCCAGCCGATGCCGGCGCGGGCGCGCTGGTCGGCGCGAAGAGCCGTGATGTCGGTGCCGGCGAGCGCGAGCTTGCCGGAGAAGCGGCGGGTGACGCCGACGATGGAGTTGATCAACGTGGTCTTGCCAGTGCCGTTGCGGCCGAGCAGCGCCAGCACCTGGCCCTCGGGCAGCTTGAGCGACATGTTCGGCAGCACGACCGCCTGGCCGTAGCCGGCGCGAAGATTTTCAATCGCGAGCAGATCGGTCATCACGCGGCCTCGCCGAGGTAGACCGCCTTGACCTGCGGATCACGCGCAACCTCGTCGGGCGTGCCTTCAACCAGCAGAGCGCCGGAGACCAGAACCGAGATGCGGTCGGCGAAGGAGAAGACGAGGTCCATGTCGTGCTCGATCAGCAGCACCGTGACGTCGCGCGGCAGCGCGGCGACGGCGGCGAGGATGTCCTTGCGCTCGCCCTCGGGCACGCCGGCGGCGGGCTCGTCGAGCAGCAGCACGCGGGGCTTGGCGGCGATCGCGACCGCGATCTCCAGCAGGCGCTGCTTGCCATAGGGCAAGGTCGAGGTGCGGTCGTTCATCACGTCGAGCAGCCGGAAGCGCTCGAGCGTCTCGGCGATCTCGGCATTGATGTCGTCGCGCGTGCCCATGCGCCGCCACCAATTGCCGCCGCCGCCGAGCCGCTCGGAGACCGCAAGCCCGATGGTCTCCAACGGCGTCAGGTCGGGATACAGCTGGTTGATCTGGAAGGTGCGCGACAGGCCGCGCAGCACGCGCTTGTGCACCGGCAGATCGGTGATGTCCTGGCCTTCGAGCAGGATGCGGCCCGCGCTCGGCTCCAGCACGCCGGTGAGCTGATTGATGACCGTGGTCTTGCCGGCGCCGTTCGGACCGATCAGCGCGTGGCGCGCGCCGGGCGCGATCTGCAGCGACAGGTCGCGGGTGACGTGAAGGCCGCCGAAATGCTTGTCGAGGCCGCGGGTTTCCAATGCGTAGGTCATGGCGCCTCGTTATCGGTGAGGGCCACCGCGGCCTTGCGGCCGGCGATCTGGCGCAGGACGAGGTTGGGCAACCACAGCGCATAGGCGTGGATGCGGTGGCGGCCGACCAGCACGATGACGACCAGCACCAGGCCGATCCAGAACATCCAGTATTGTGGCGTGATCCACTGGAACAGTTCCTGCAACATCCGGAACACGGCGGCGCCGATCAGCCCGCCATAGAGATAGCCGGAGCCGCCGATGACCAGCATCAGCACCAGATCAGCAGAGCGCTCGAACGCGAACACGTCGAGCGAGGCGAGCGCCGTGGTCTGGGTGAACAGTGCCCCGGCAATGCCGGCATAGAACGCCGCGACGGTGTAGATCGCGATCAGGCGCTTGTTGACGGGAATGCCGACGGCGGCGGCGCGCAACGGATTGTTCTTGATCGCGCGCAGCGACAGACCGAAGGGGGAATGCACGATCGTCCGCGCCAGCAGGAACAGCACGAACAGCACCGCGAGCGCATAGAAGAACCCGGTCTTGCCGAACATGTCGAAGGCGAACACGCCGAAGATCGGCTGGATGTCGATGCCCTGGAGACCGTCGGTACCGCCGGTGATGTTGGAGAAGCGCTCCGCCAGCGCCTCCATCAACAGCGCGATGCCGAGCGTCACCATCAGCCGCGTCAGGTCGACGCCGCGGATGACCAGGAAGCTGGTGGCGAAGCCAAGCACGGTGGCGGCGAGGCCGGCCACGATCAGCGCCAGCACCGGCTCGTTGATGATGCCGTGCACCGAGAGCAGGCCCGCGCAATAGGCCCCGACGCCGAAGAAGGCGGCGTGGCCGAGCGAGACGATGCCGGCATAGCCGAGGATCAGGTCGAGCGAGAGCGCGAACAGCGCCAGCCGCAGGATCTCGGTCATGATCAGGTAGCGCGAGGGAAACGCCAGTCCGACCGCCAGCACGACGATCCAGAAGGCGAACTCGCTCCAGTGCCAGCGGCCATGCTGCCTGGCGTGAAATCCGACCTCGGTTTGTGCGTTCGTGGTCATGCGATCCTCACCGCGTCGCCGTGCGACCGAACAGGCCGTTCGGACGCCAGATCAGGATCACGATCATGATGGTGTAGATGACGAAGGGGCCGAGCTTCGGCACGTAGTATTTGCCGGCGACGTCGCCGATGCCGAGCAGCAGCGAGGCCAGGAACGGCCCGGTGATCGAGGACGAGCCGCCCACGGTGACCACGATCAGGAAGTAGATCATGAACTTCAGCGGGAAATACGGATCGAGGCCGAGAATCTCGGCGCTGAGCGCGCCGCCCAGGCCAGCGAGCCCGCAGCCGAACGCGAAGGTGAAGGCGAACACCTGCGGCACGTTGATGCCGAGGCCGCTCGCCGCGCGGGGATCATCGACGGCGGCGCGCAGTCGGCTGCCGAACCGGGTCTTGGAGAGCACCAGCTGCAGCCCCACCGTGAGCAGCCCGCAGATCACGATGATCATCAGCCGATAGCGGCCGATGCCAACGCCGAAGATGTCGAACTGGCCCTGCAACACATCGGGCAGATTGATGAAGATTCGCGAGGAGCCCATGATGTAGTCGACCGCGGCCACCGTCATGAAGACGAGCCCGATCGAGAACAGCACCTGGTCGAGATGGCTGCGCGCATAGAGATGCTGATAGAGCGTCCGCTCCAGCAGCGCGCCGATCATGGCGCTCGCGACGAAGGCCAGCGGCAGCGCCGCGAAGAACGGCCATCCCATCCGGTTGACGAGCACGGCGCAGACATAGCCGCCGGCCATGGCGAAGGCGCCATGGGCGAGGTTGACGAAGTTCATCAGGCCGAGCGTCACGGCGAGCCCGCAGGCCAGCACGAACAGCAGCATGCCGTAGGCGACGCCGTCGAACAGGTTGGTGAGGATGGCGGTCATTGAAGTGTACGTCGGTCCCCGGTCCTATCCCTTCCAGGGAAGGGCACACATGTCACGCTTCGCTCGGTCTGCGCCTCCCCCGCGTGCGGGGGAGGTCGGATCGCATCGAAGATGCGATCCGGGTGGGGGAACTCTCTGCACACGACCAGCGCGCCGCGGGGCGCCCCCACCCCAGCCCTCCCCCGCAAGCGGGAGAGGGAGCGGCACCTGTCGTGCCGCGCGTCCCTCGATGACGCCTATCGCGTCACTTCTTGGCCTTGCCCGGATCCTTGACGGCGTCGAAGGTCTGGAACTCGACGTTGTAGAGCTCGCCGTCGACCTTCTCGACCTTGCGGATGTAGACGTTCTGAACGATGTCGCGCGTCTCCGGATCGATCGAGATGGGACCGCGCGGGCTCTCCCACGCCATGCCCTTCATCGCAGCAATCAGGGAATCGCCGTCGGTCTTGCCACCGGTCTTCTTCAGCGCCTCGTAGATCAGATGGATGCCGTCGTAGCCGCCGACCGCCATGAAGCCTGGACGGCTGTTGAACGCCTTCTTGTAGGCCGCGACGAACTCCTTGTTCTTCGCCGACGGATGCGCCGCCGAATAGATGTGCGCGGTGACGGCGCCGAGCACGGCGTCGCCCATGTCGTTGAGCAGGTCGTCGTCGGTGACGTCACCCGGTCCGATCACCTTGATGCCGCTCTTGTCGAGGCCGCGCTCGGCATATTGTTTCATGAAGTTGCCGCCCTGGCCGGCCGGCACGAACACGAACATGGCGTCCGGCTTGGCGTCCTTCATGCGCTGCAGGAAGGGAGCGAAGTCGGGGTTCGCCAGCGGAACCTTGATTTCCTCGACGATCTCGCCACCGCCAGCGGTGAAATGCTCCTTGAACGAGGCCAGCGCGTCGTTGCCGGGCGCATAGTCCGAGGTCAGCGTGGCGACCTTCTTGATGCCGTTCTTGACCGCCCAGTCGCCGATGATGGTGGAGGACTGCGGCAGCGTGAAGCTGGTGCGGACGATGTAGGGCGACTTCTCGGTGATGATGGAGGTGCCGGCCGCCATGACGACTTCCGGGATCTTGCCCTGGGTGGCGAGCGGCGCGGCGGCGAAGGCCGCCGGCGTCACGCCGAAGCCGGCGATCACGTTGACCTTGTCGTTGACGATCAGTTCCTGCGCCAGACGCTTGGTATTGTCGGGCAGCGCCGCGTCGTCCTTGAGGATGACCTGGATCTTCTTGCCGGCGACGGTGTCGCCGTTCTGCTGCATGTACAGCTTGATCGCGTTGTCGATCTGCTTGCCGGTCGACGCCTGGCCGCCGGTCATCGGCACGATCAGGCCGATCTTGAACACGTCTTCGGCCCGCGCCGCACCCGACGCGAGCGCAGCCGCGGCAAGAGCCGCACTGGCGAGCGTCAGTGTCTTGTTTCGCACGAACATTGAAACTACCTCCCTGGTCGGATCAGGACCGCAGCCCCCGGCCATTGTTGTCTTAACCGTGCGATCTCGTTCGCGATATCGCGGGCGCATCGCTGCGGACTCGGGACCCCGTTGTCAATGGCGATCATGGGAGGCTTCGTGAACGGTAGGTTTCCGCAACGGACCACCAATCCGTGATAGGTATATTAATACCCCAATCATCGAACGGCCAAATTTTGCCAATTGATGGCAAGTCGTTAGGGTCCGGGCCGCGGATCTCCCGCAGCACGAAAGGTCCCCCGTCAATGCCGGCCAGACACCCCCACCGGACCAGACTGTTTCCGGCCGCGATGATGCTTCTGGCCATGGCTGGGCCGATCCTCGCCGGCTGCTCGTCGATCAATGAGAAGGTCGGCGCGGGGATGGGCGACCTGATGCCGCAATGGGCCGGCGGCCTGCCGGCCGGTGCGCCGCCCCGTCCAGGAACCCCGGAATACGACCGTTTCATGCAGGAGCGCGAGCGGCAGCGGCAGATGCCGGCCGCCGAACGCGACAAGGAGACGCAGTCGAACGCCAACGCGCAGGCGACCGTCCCCGGCCGCTGACGGGCGGTCGCGACATCAATCCATGAAGACGACGGTCTTGCGCCCGTTGAGGATGACGCGATCCTCGAGGTGATAACGGATCGCCCGCGCCAGCACGCGCCGCTCGATGTCGCGGCCCTTGCGCACGAGGTCCTCCGGCGTGTCGCGATGGCTGATGCGCTCGACATCCTGGTCGATGATCGGACCCTCGTCGAGATCCCGGGTCACGTAATGAGCTGTGGCGCCGATCAGCTTGACGCCGCGCTCATAGGCCTGGTGATAGGGTTTTGCGCCCTTGAAGCCCGGCAGGAACGAATGATGGATGTTGATGCAGCGGCCCGACAGGCTCGCCGACATCTCGTCCGACAGGATCTGCATATAGCGCGCCAGCACGACGAGATCGGTCTTCGTCTCATCGACCAGCTTCAGGATCGCCTGTTCCTGGTCGCGCTTGGTGTCCTTGGTCACCGGCATGTGGTGGAACGGGATGTCGCCGAAATCGAGCCCGGCATAGGTCTCGCGCGGATGGTTGGAGACGATGGCGGTCGGAATCATCGCGAGGTCGCGGGTGCGCCAGCGATAGAGGATGTCGACCAGACAATGGTCGAACTTCGACACCAGCAGCATCACCCGGCGCTGCCCGGCGCGGTCGCGCATCTGCCAGTCCATCGCAAAGCGCTCGGCGATCGCGGCGAAGCCGGTCTGCAGCGCCGGCAGGTTGACGGCGAGATCGGCGGCCGTGAACACCACCCGCATGAAGAAGTGACCCGTCTCGAAGTCGCCGAACTGCTGGGCATCGAGAATGTTCTGGCCATTGTGGGCGAGGAAGGTCGAAACGGCCGAGACGATCCCGGGACGATCCGGGCAGGACAGGGTCAGGACATATTGGTGGTCGGACATGGCGATGACGTACCGGGCGGATGATATGAGGGGAATGATGCGGCAGGCTTGGCGCCCGTTCGGGCCCTGCTCTACCACCCTCCGCGCGCTTGCGCCAACGCCCGGCGCGGGGGCAGGATGAACAAAACATCAACTCTCAAACTTCGAGCATCGCCATGGCTGACAGGCTGACCGGCAAGCGCATCCTGATCCTGGAAACCCGCGAGGAGGCGCAGTTCTCGCGACTGCTCGCCGAGCAGGGCGCCGACGTGCTGCAATGTCCGATGTTCACGATCGAGGATGCGCCGGACCCGGTGCCGATCGAGGCCTGGATCCGCCGCTGCATCGAGCGGCCGTTCGATGACGTGGTGCTGATGACCGGCGAAGGCCTGCGGCGGCTGATGACCGTGGTGCGCCGGATCGGCCTCCAAGCGGAGTTCATCGCCGCGCTCGGCAAAACACGCAAGTTCACCCGTGGCCCGAAGCCGGGTCGCGCTTTGCGCGAGCTCGGGCTCGAGCCGCAGGTCACGACCGAGAAGCCGACATCCGAAGGCGTGGCTGAGCTGCTGTCGCGCTACGATCTCCAGGGTCATCGGCTCGGCCTGCAGCTCTATCCCGACAAGGACCATTCGGCACTGATCGGCGCCATCAAGGCCGCGGGCGCCGAGGTCGATCCCGTGCTGCCCTACGTCTATGACGCCAAGGCGGCGGATGCGAACATCCTCACCGCGATCGACGAGATGATCGCCGGCAAGGTCGATGCGATCGCGCTGACGAGCTCCGGCCAGCCGCGGCGGCTGTTCGACGTGGCCAGGGCGCACGGCGTCGAGGCACGCCTGCGCGAGGGGCTGGCACGCACGCAGATCGCCTCGGTCGGGCCCGTGGTGACGGAGGAGCTGGCTGCGCATGGGCTGGCGCCGTCGATCACGCCGGCGGGCGAGGCCTATTTCATGAAGCCGCTGATTTCGGCGATGGCCACGGCGCTGGGCGTGAAAGTGCCACGCGCTTCACCAAACTAATGGTGTCGTCCCGGCGAACGCCGGGACCCGTACCGCGTGATGTCTGACATGGGCAAACGGCACATTCCGCGCGTCTCACAGCATTCGGTGGTTATGGGTCGCGGCTCAAGGCCGGGACGACAGCGGAGGGTTACGCTTGCGCGTGCCCCCTCTCCTGCAGGAACGCTTGATACGCGCGCGCGATGCCGTCCTTCAGCGACGTCGTCGCGCGCCAGCCGAGCGCGGCGAGGCGCGACACGTCGAGCAGCTTGCGCGGCGTGCCGTCTGGCCGCGAGGTGTCGAAGCTGATCCGTCCCTGATAGCCGACCGTTGCCGCGACCACACGGGCGAAATCGGCAATCGTGATGTCCTCGCCGGTGCCGATGTTGACCAGCCCGGCGTCGGAATAGGTCTTCATCAGGTGCACGCAGGCATCCGCCATGTCGTCGACATAGAGGAATTCGCGCCGCGGCGTTCCCGTGCCCCAGACGACCACCTCGGGCGCATCGGCGAGCCGGGCCTCGTGGAAACGGCGGATCAGCGCCGCGACGACGTGGCTGTATTCAGGATGGTAGTTGTCGCCGGGACCGTAGAGATTGGTCGGCATCACGTTGATGAAGTCGGCGCCGTACTGGCTGCGATAGGCCTCGACCATCTTGATGCCGGCGATCTTGGCGATCGCATAGGGCTCGTTGGTCGGCTCCAGCGGCCCGGTCAGCATGGCGTCCTCGCGCAGTGGCTGCGCGGCAAGCTTCGGATAGATGCAGGAGGAACCGAGAAACATCAGCTTCTCGGCGCCATTCACATGCGCGGCGTGGATGACATTGGCAGCAATGGCAATGTTGTCGTAGATGAACTCGGCGCGCAGCGTGTTGTTGGCGACGATGCCGCCGACCTTCGCCGCAGCAAGGAACACTACCTGCGGCCTGGCGCGCGCGAACCATGCGAACACCGCCGCCTGGTCGCGCAGATCGACCTCGCCACGCGGCACCGTGAGCAACTCGACGCCTTCGCTCGCCAACCGCCGCACCAGCGCGCTGCCGACCATCCCGCGATGGCCGGCGACGAAGACACGCTTGCCGCGGAGATCAAACGGCGTGGCCACTGCTCGCCTCCCGCCGCGCGGCGCACAGATCGCTGGCGACCATCTCCTTGACCAGTTGGGCGAAGCTCGTCCTTGGTTTCCATCCGAGCTTGTCGCGCGCCTTGCTGCAATCGCCGATCAAGAGGTCGACCTCGGTCGGTCGGAAATAGGTCGGGTCGATCCGCACCACCGCCTTGCCGGACTTGGCGTCGATCCCGGTCTCCTCGACCCCCTCGCCGCGCCATTCGATGCGGCGACCGACCTCGGCGAAGGCGAGTTCGACCAGTTCGCGCACCGAATGGGTCTCACCGGTCGCCAGCACGAAATCGTCGGGCGTATCGGCCTGCAGGATGCGATGCATGCCCTCGACATAGTCGCGCGCATGGCCCCAGTCGCGTTTGGCCTCGAGATTGCCGAGATAGATCGTCTCCTCCAGGCCGGTTTCGATGCGGGCGACGCCGCGGGTGATCTTGCGGGTCACGAAGGTCTCGCCACGGATCGGGCTCTCGTGGTTGAACAGGATGCCGTTGCAGGCGAACATCCCGTAGGCCTCGCGATAGTTCACCGTGATCCAGTAGCCGTAGAGCTTGGCGCAGCCATAGGGCGAGCGCGGATAGAACGGCGTGGTCTCCCGTTGCGGGATCTCCTGCACCAGGCCGTACAGCTCCGAGGTCGAGGCCTGGTAGAAGCGCGTCTGCTTCTCCATGCCGAGAATGCGAATGGCTTCCAACAAGCGCAGGACCCCGAGCGCGTCGGCATTGGCGGTGTATTCCGGACTCTCGAAGCTGACGCCGACGTGGCTCTGGGCGGCGAGATTGTAGATCTCGTCGGGGCGGATCTGCTGCACCAGCCGGATCAGGTTGGTGGAATCGGTCATGTCGCCGTAGTGCAGCAGGAACGGCACGTTGCCTTCGTGCGGATCCTGGTAGAGATGGTCGATCCGCGCGGTATTGAAGGACGATGACCGCCGCTTGATCCCGTGCACGGTGTAGCCGAGACCGAGCAGATATTCGGCCAGATACGCGCCGTCCTGGCCCGTGACGCCCGTGATCAGCGCCACGCGGCCGCTGCAATCCTTCCCCGCCATGCTCACTCCAACACCGTCGCGCCCCCTCGGGCCGAAGTTCCCGGCGAGCAGTCCACAGCCGAAGCCGCCGGTCAAGCTCAACGGAAAACAGGCGTTGGATCAATCCCGTATCGGCGCAACGAAAAGCAGGACCTAATCCCCGTAGCAGCGCAGGCGGTCGAGATCGAGCACCGTCACCCCGCCATACTCCACCCGCAGCAGGCCCTCGCGCTCCAGCGTCTTGAGACACTGATTGGCGTTCTGCCGCGACAGGCCCGACAGCGCGCCGATCTCCTCCTGGGTGATCTCCAGATGGCGGGTCGTATTCGGGTAGAGGATCGGATTGAACAGCGAGGCAATGCTGCGGGCGAGCCGCGCCGTCGCATCCAGCGTGCGGCCGACCTCGACGAGGCCAATGAACTGGCCGAGCCGCTCGTTGAGCTGGGTGACGAGGAAGCGGTTGAAGCCGACGCTGTTCTCGAACAGCCGCATGAAGGTCGGCCGCTCCATCAGCGCGACGCGCGTATCGCGCAGCGCCACGACGTCATAGCGGCGCAGCTCGTTCTTCAGCACGCTGCCCTCGCCGAACCAGGCGCCCGCCGACATGCCGGCGAATGTCGTCGCCTTGCCGCCGCGCGACACCGTGCTCATCCGCGCGAGACCGGTGACGATCCCGGTCCAGTAGTCGAATTGATCGCCGCGAAGGAAGATGTGCTCGTTGGCCGCAAACGACCGCTCGACGATGCCGGCCGCAGCCGTGTCGATTTCCTCGGGCTTCAGATGGCGGGACCAGGGCGCGATGCGCAGAAGGGTATCGGGAGAGATCAAGCCGGCATCTCGTCTCGTCGAAGCTCGCGGCGACCATATTGCATCGCAACAATCCTGCAGTGAATATTGCCTGGGAATTGTCAGGCGCAAGACAATTCCTGATAGCGCTTTCCCCTATCGAGGACCACCGTCTTCGACTCGCGCCTCTGGACACGGACGAGGCGCATCGAGATGCGGCAAAATGCGCCCGCCCGGGTGGCCCGTCATTCGTCGGATGGCGCGGAACCGATGCCCGGGATAGGATTGCACCCAATGCGACGAACTCAACGTCGCGCGACACGATGCCTTGAAGAGCGCGCCAAGCGCCGAAGACAGTTCGGGAGGACGACTTGGACTATACGTTGGAAGCGCGCGGAGTGTCGCTGCGTTTCGGTGGGGTGCGAGCCCTGACCGACGTCAGCTTCGGCGTGCGCGAGGGCGAGTTGTTCTCGATCATCGGCCCGAACGGCGCCGGCAAGACCTCGATCGTCAACTGCATCTCCGGCCGCTACAAGCCGACCGAGGGCCGCCTGTTCCATCGCGGCCGCGACATCACCGGCCTGCCACCGAGCGCGCGCGCCAACATCGGCATCGGCCGCACCTTCCAGAACCTCGCGCTGTTCCACCACATGAGCGTGCTCGACAATATCATGGTCGGGCGCCATCACCTGCTGAAGAACAATTTCCTCACCGGCTCTCTGTATTGGCTCACCGGCGCGCGGCGCGAGGAGCTGAAGCATCGCGAGAAGGTCGAGCAGATCATCGACTTCCTCGACCTGCAGTCGGTGCGCAAGGCGCCCGCCGGCACCCTCTCCTACGGTTTGCGCAAGCGCGTCGAACTGGCGCGCGCCATGGCGCTGGAGCCGCATCTGATCCTCCTCGACGAGCCGATGGCCGGCATGAACTTCGAGGAGAAAGAGGACATGGCGCGCTACATCGTCGACCTCAACGAGGAATTCGGCATGACGGTCGTGATGATCGAACACGACATGGGCGTGGTCATGGACATCTCCCATCGCGTCATGGTGCTCGATTTCGGCCGCAAGATCGCCGAGGGCGACCCGGCCGCCGTGCTCGCCGATCCTCACGTCAAGCGTGCCTATCTCGGCGAGGAGGACGAACTGCTGGTCGATCCCGACGAGGCGCCGTCCATCGCGGAGGACGCGGCATGATGGACTATGCGGGTCGCGTCAAGCAGGCCGACACCTATCCGAAGCTGCTACGGCTGAACGCGAAAGAGCACGGGACGGAGATCGCGCTGCGCGAGAAGAATCTCGGGCTGTGGCGCACCTTCACCTGGGCCGACTACCAGGCGCGCGTGCGCGATTTCGCGCTCGGCATGGTGGAGCTCGGCCTCGGCAAGGACGACGTGATCGGCATCATCGGCGACAACCGGCCGGACTGGGTTGCCGCGGAGGTCGCGACGCATGCGATCCGGGCCATGAGCCTCGGGCTCTATCGGGACGTGCTCGACGACGAGGCCGCCTACCTGCTCAATTACGGCGAGGCGCGACTGGTGTTCGCTGAGGATGAGGAGCAGGTCGACAAGCTGCTCAACCTCGCCGAGCGCGTGCCGGCGCTCAAGCACATCGTCTATTCCGATCCGCGCGGCATGCGCAAATATGACGATCCCAGGCTGCTGCCGGCGGACAAGCTCGCCGAGCTCGGCCGCAACCGGGCGGCGCGCGAGCCCGATCTCTACGACCGCATGGTCGATGCAACCGTCGGCGACGACGTCGCCATCCTCTGCACCACCTCGGGCACGACCTCGCATCCAAAGCTCGCGATGCTCTCGGCCGCGCGCGTGCTCAAGCATTGCGCCACCTATCTCGCCTTCGATCCCAAGGGACCGGAGGACGAATACGTCTCGGTGCTGCCGCTGCCCTGGATCATGGAACAGGTCTATGCGCTCGGCAAAGGTCTGCTCTGCCGGATGAAGGTCAACTTCGTCGAAGAGCCCGATACGATGATGAACGACTTCCGCGAGATCGCGCCGACCTTCGTGCTGTTCGCACCGAGGGTGTGGGAGCAGATCGCGGCCGACGTCCGTGCCGCCGCCATGGACGCCTCGCCGCTGAAGCAGCGGCTGTATCATCTGGGCATGTCGACCGGCCTTGCCGCGCTGGAGAGGGGCCAGCATTCGAGCCTTGCCGACATGCTGCTGTTCCGGGCACTGCGCGACCGGCTCGGCTTCACCCGGTTGCGCTCGGCCGCCACCGGCGGCGCCGCGCTCGGGCCCGACACGTTCAAGTTCTTCCGCGCCATGGGCGTGCCCTTGCGCACGCTCTACGGCCAGACCGAGCTGCTCGGGGCCTACACGCTGCACCCGGCCGACAAGGTCGATCCGGACACGACGGGCGTGCCGATGGCTGAGGACATCGAGATCAAGATCGACCAGCCCGACAGCCAGGGGATCGGCGAGATCCTGGTACGCCATCCGAACATGTTCCTGGGCTACTACAAGGCCCCGGAAGCCTCGGCCGCCGACGTCAAGGACGGCTGGATGCATTCGGGCGACGCCGGCTATTTCAACGAGGCGAAGCAGCTCGTCGTCATCGACCGCATCAAGGATCTCGCCGAGACCGCGCGCGGCGAACGCTTCTCGCCGCAATATATCGAGAACAAGCTGAAGTTCTCGCCGTATATTGCCGAGGCCGTCGTGCTCGGCGCCGGCCGCGAGCATCTCGCCGCGATGATCTGCATCCGCTACTCGATCATCTCGAAATGGGCGGAGAAGAACCGCATCGCGTTCACCACCTACTCCGATCTCGCCTCGCGCAACGAGGTCTACGCGCTGTTGCAGAAGGAGGTCGAGACCGTCAACGCCCACCTGCCGCCGGCGCAGCGCATCGCCCGCTTCCTCCTGCTCTACAAGGAGCTCGACGCCGACGACGGCGAGCTCACACGTACGCGCAAGGTGCGTCGCAGCGTCATCAACGAGAAGTACGCCGATATCATCGACGGCATCTATGGCGGCAAGCCTGCCATCCCCGTCGATACCGTCATCCGCTTCCAGGACGGCACCACCCAGCGCATCCGCACGACGCTGAAGGTGGTGGATCTGGGTGGACATGGCGCCATGGCGGAGGCCGCGGAGTGATGCGCCTTCTGCCACATGAGGTCGTCATGCGCGGGCTTGACCCGCGCATCCATCCTCTTCCGAAAATCTCCTTCGCGATGGATCGCCGGGTCAAGCCCGGCGGTGACGAGTGAGAACGATCATGAACACCGCCTTCCTCATCCAGCTCCTGGTCAACGGCCTCGTCGTCGGAACGCTCTATGGCGTGGTCGCGATGTCGTTCGTGCTGATCTACAAGGCGACCCAGGTCGTCAATTTCGCGCAAGGCGAGCTGCTGCTGATCGGCGCCTGGGTGTGCTGGGCATTGCTGACGAAATATCAGGTGCCGTTCTGGGTCGGCATGCCGCTGACGCTGGTCTTCATGTTCGCGTTCGGCATCGCGATCCAGGTCGTGATCCTCCGTCCGATGATCGGGGAGCCGATCATCTCCGTCATCATGGTCACGATCGGCCTTTCGACCGTGTTTCAGGCGGCGCTGAAATGGATGTTCGGCGTCAACCCCCAGCCGTTCCCGCCAGTGTTCGCCAGCACGTCCGTCGACCTGTTCGGACTTCAAATCCAGACGGTCTACGTCATGAGCCTCGTGGTATCGGTCCTGATGATGCTCGGCATGGCTTGGTTCTTCAAGGCCTCCAAATATGGCCTGGCGATGCGGGCGACCGCCTTCGACCAGCAGGTCGCGCAGTCGCTCGGCATCTCCGTCAAGAACGTGTTCGCGATGGCCTGGGCCATCTCGGCAACGGTCTCGGCCGTGGCCGGTGTTGTCGTCGCCGTGGTCAACGGCGTCTCCTCCGGCCTGTCGGCCTACGGCATCAAGGTTTTTCCGGCGGCGATCCTCGGCGGCCTCGACTCGGTCGGTGGCGCCGTGCTCGGCGGCATCATCATCGGCCTCCTCGAGAACATCGCGCAGTATGTCGACAGCCAGTATCTGCACTGGGGCAATCTGTACGAGATCGCGCCATTCTACGTGCTGATCATCATCCTGATGATCAAGCCCTACGGCCTGTTCGGCACCAAAGACATCGAGCGGATCTGAATCATGGTTGCGCGCTCCACGATACCCGCCGGCGACTTCCGCACCTCTTACGCGGCCGACACCACGATCTTCCCGACCAGAACCAGCCGCAATTTCGCGATCGCCGGCGTGATCCTCCTGTGCTTCGCGCCGCAGGTGTTCTCCGAATACTGGCTGTCGGTCTCGATCCAGATCGGCATCTTCGCCATCGCCGCACTAGGCCTCAACATCCTGGTCGGCTTCACCGGCCAGATCTCGATCGGACAGGCCGGCTTCTTCCTGCTCGGCGCCTTCACCTCGGCCTATATCAACAACACCTACGCGATCCCGGTGTTCTTCGCGATCCCGCTCGCCGGGGTGATCACAGCACTCGTCGGGCTGATTTTCGGACTTCCGGCGGCGCGGCTGAAGGGTCTCTATCTCGTCATCGCCACCCTCGCCGCGCAATACATCCTGCTCGACTTCTTCTCCCGCGCCGAGTGGTTCTCCGGCGGCTCGGTGCCGGCCTCCGCCAATCCGTTCTCGATCTTCGGCTATACGCTGCGCGGCGACCGGCAATATTTCTACGTCGTGCTGGCCTATGTCGTGGTGTGCTACCTCCTGGTCACCAACCTGATGCGCACCCGCGACGGCCGCGCGCTGATCGCAATCCGCGACCACTATCTCTCGGCCGAGATCATGGGCATCAACCTGACGAAGTACCGGACGCTGTCGTTCGGCCTCGCCGCGTTCTTCGCCGGCATTGCCGGCGCGCTCTACGCGCACTACCAGCTGGTGATCTCGCAGGAAGGCTTTGGCATCGAGCGCTCGATCCTGTTTCTCGCCATGATCATCATCGGCGGCACCGGTTCGATCATGGGCACCCTGATGGGGACAGCATTCGTCGTTCTGCTGCCGGAATCGATGGAATGGCTGAGCCACCACCTCAAGGGCGGCGCGATCGACAAGGCGCTCGCGCTCAACAACAACATCACTTTTTTGCGCGAGATTGCGATCGGCCTGATCATCATCGCCTTCCTGATGTTCGAGCCCGACGGGCTGGCGCATCGCTGGCGCCAGATCAAGACATACTGGAAGCTCTATCCGTTCTCACATTGAACTCAACCAACAGGGACCGGCGACAATCCGGCCCGAACGCATCACAGGAGGAAGCACTATGACGATGAAATCATTGCTCGGCTCGGCGGCGCTGGCGCTGCTCGCAGGCGCCTTCGCCTCAACGGCGCAGGCGCAGCAGATCGCAATCGGACATCTGCAGGATCTCTCGGGCGGCACGTCCGACGTCGGCACGCCCTATGGCCAGGCCGTGATGGACACCTTCGCCTGGGTCAACAAGAACGGCGGCATCGGCGGCAAGCAGCTCGCGGTCGACAGCAACGACTACGGCTACCAGGTGCCGCGCGCGATCGCGCTGTACAAGAAGTGGTCGGCCCCGGACAACAAGGTCGCGGCGATCATGGGCTGGGGCACCGCGGACACCGAGGCGCTGACCGGCTTCCTCGCCAACGACAAGATCCCTGACATGTCCGGCTCCTACGCCGCCGCGCTGACCGACCCTGAAGGCACCAGCGGCAAGGCCAAGGCCGCGCCGTACAACTTCTTCTACGGCCCAAGCTACTCGGACGCACTGCGCGCCGAGCTGACCTGGGCGGCCGAGGACTGGAAGTCGAAGGGCAAGCCCGGCAAGCCGAAATTCGTGCACATGGGCGCCAACCATCCCTATCCCAACGCGCCGAAGGCCGCGGGCGAAGCGCTCGCCACCGAGCTCGGCTTCGAGGTGCTGCCGCCGCTGGTGTTCGCGCTGGCGCCCGGCGACTACAGCGCGCAGTGCCTGAGCCTGAAGAGCTCCGGCGCCAACTACGCCTATCTGGGCAACACCGCGGCCTCCAACATCTCGGTGATGAAGGCCTGCAAGAATGCCGGCGTCGACGTCCAATTCCTGTCCAACGTCTGGGGCATGGACGAGAACGCCGCCAAGACCGCGGGCGATGCCGCCGACGGCGTCGTCTTTCCGCTGCGCACCTCGGTGGCCTGGGGCGGCGACGCGCCGGGCATGAAGACGGTGCAGGAGATCTCCAAGATGTCCGACCCGACCGGCAAGGTCTATCGACCAGTGCACTATGTCGCCGCGGTCTGCTCGTCGCTCTACATGAAGGAGGCGATCGAGTGGGCTGCGAAGAACGGCGGCGCCACCGGCGAGAACGTCGCCAAGGGCTTCTACCAGAAGAAGGACTGGGTGCCCGCAGGGATGGAAGGCGTCTGCAGCCCCTCGACCTGGACCGACAAGGATCATCGCGGCACGATGAAGGTCGACCTGTATCGCGCCAAGGTAACCGGCCCGACCGATGGCGACCTCAACGATCTCATGGCCAAGGGCGTGATCAAGCTCGAGAAGGTCAAGACCATCGAGCTGCCGCGCAAGGCGGAATGGGCGGGTTGGTAAGTTGCCAGGCGGCCGCTGAATCAACTCAGCAGCCGCTCCGCACGCCATCGTCATCCCCCGCGAAAGCGGGGGATCCAGTACGCCGCGGCTTCTCCACCGAGCATCGGCGGCTCTGGAATACTGGGTCCCCCGCCTCCCGCGGGGGACGACAGTGAGGTGAACGGATATGGTTGAGACCCTCGATAAGCCCAATGCAAATGCGACCGCGAGCGCAGCCCCCCTGCTCTCCGTCCGCAACATCGAGGTCGTCTATGACGACGTCATCCTGGTGCTGCGCGGCCTCAGCCTCGACGTGCCCAAGGGCGCGATCGTTGCGCTGCTCGGCGCCAACGGCGCCGGCAAGTCGACGACGCTGAAGGCGATCTCCGGCCTGTTGAAAACCGAGGACGGCGAGGTCACGCGCGGCGAGATCATGTTCGACGGCACGCGCATCGACGGCATCGATCCGGAGAAGATCGTCCGCCGCGGCATCTTCCAGGTCATGGAGGGCCGCCGCATCGTCTCCGACATGACGTCGCTGGAGAACCTCAAGCTCGGGGCGTTCACGCGATCCGATCGCGAGGTCAACAGTGACATCGAGATGGTGTTCAACTATTTCCCGCGGCTGAAGGAACGCACCGGCCTTGCGGGTTATCTTTCCGGCGGCGAACAGCAGATGCTGGCGATCGGACGGGCGCTGATGGCGCGGCCGAAGATGATCCTGATGGATGAGCCGTCGATGGGCCTGTCGCCGCTGCTGGTGAAGGAAGTGTTCGCGATCATCAAGGAGATCAACAGGGATCTCGGCGTCACCATCCTGCTGGTCGAGCAGAATGCGCGCGCGGCGCTGTCGGTGGCCAGCCACGGCTACATCATGGAACAGGGAAAGGTGGTGCTCGACGGCACCGCCGACAGCTTGCGCGACAACGAGGACGTCAAGGAATTCTACCTCGGCGGCGCCGGCGACCAGCGCAAGAGCTTCAAGAACCTGAAGAGCTTCAAGCGGCGGAAGCGGTGGCTGTAGCCGAACTCTCTCCTCGTCATGGCCGGGCTTGACCCGGCCATCCACGCACGAGCCGCAACGACGAACGACGTGGATGCCCGGGACAAGCCCGGGCATGACGACCGCAAGATTCAAGGACTGGGTACGATGACCCACTACGACGCCCTCGAAACCCGTGATCCCGCAGCCCGCGAGCAGGATCTGTTCGGGCGCCTGCCCGACGTGCTGCACGCGGCGATGAAGGCGCCGGCCTATGCCGCGCTGCTGCAGGGCATCGATCCCCAGGACATCACGACGCGCGCTAAGCTCGCGCAACTGCCGGTGCTGCGCAAATCCGAGCTGCCTGCCCTGCACAAGGCGGCCCCGCCATTCGGCGGCTTCGTCGCGCAGGCGCCCGGCGCGTTCTCGCGTCTGTTCACGTCGCCCGGGCCGATCTTCGAACCGGAGGCGGCGCACAGCGATCCCTGGCGCGGCGCCCGCGCCCTGTTCGCCTCGGGCTTCCGCAGCGGCGATGTCGTGCTCAACACCTTCAGCTATCACCTCACGCCCGGCGGCTTCATCTTCGACGCCTCGGCGCGCGCGCTCGGCTGCGCGGTGATCCCGGCTGGCCCGGGCAACACCGAGGCGCAGTTCGAGCTGATCGAGGCCTATCGCCCGATCGGCTACAGCGGCACGCCCGACTTCCTGAAGATCCTGCTCGACGGCGCCGCCAGCGCCGGCCGCGACGTGTCCTCGCTCAAGCGCGCGCTGGTGTCGGGCGCGGCGTTCCCGCCGTCGCTGCAGGCCGAGATCAAGGCGCGCGGCATCGATGCCTATCAGGCGTTCGGCACCGCCGATCTCGGCATCGTCGCCTATGAGACCGCAGCGCGCGACGGCATGGTCGTCAACGAGGACCTGATCTTGGAGATCGTCCGCCCCGGCACCGGCGATCCGGTGACGCCAGGCGATGTCGGCGAGATCGTCGTCACCTCGCTCGATCGCCACCATCCCTGGATTCGCCTTGCCCTCGGCGACCTCACCGCCACCCTGCCCGGCACCAGCGCCTGCGGCCGCACCAACATGCGCATCAAGGGCTGGATGGGCCGCGCCGACCAGACCACCAAGATCAAGGGCATGTTCGTGCGCCCCGAGCAGGTCGCCGAGATCGGCAAGCGCCACCCGGAGCTCGGCCGCCTCCGCCTGGTCGTCACCCGCGCCGGCGAGACCGATGCGATGACGCTGAAGGCGGAATGCGCCTCGCCATCAGATGGCCTGCAGGACGCGCTCGCCGCCAGCCTGCGCAACATCACCAAGCTCGGCGGCAGCATCGAGCTGATCACACCAGGCACGCTGCCCAACGACGGCAAGGTGATCGCCGACGAGCGGTGAAGTCCTCGCGTTGTTCCCGTATAGCAGGAAGCCCTGCGCCAGCGGCATGAGCGGGGCGGCCCGCACCGCCCGCACGCAATTGTCGCCTCCCGCGCGCTCTCCTATACAGCCATGTCACGTTCTCTCGGAGTTCGTCCGCATGGCCTTTCCGCGCGCGTCCAAAGCCCTGTCCCGCTTCACCGTCCTCGATTTGACGCGGGTGCGCGCCGGCCCGACCTGCGCGCGGCAGTTCGCCGATTGGGGCGCCAACGTCATCAAGATCGACGCCATGATGGAGGATGGTGGCGAGGCCCTGGGCGGCCCGCGCCGCGGTTCCGACTTCCAGAACCTGCATCGCAACAAGCGCGCGATGACGCTCAACTTGAAAGACCCAAAGGGCGTCGAGGTGTTCATGCGGCTGGCCAAGCGGGCCGATGTCGTCATCGAGAACTATCGCCCTGATGTGAAGACCAAGCTCGGCATCGACTACGAGGCCGTGCGCAACGTCAATCCGCGCATCGTCTATGGCAGCATCTCCGGTTTCGGCCAGGACGGCCCCTATGCGAAGCGGCCGGGCTTCGATCAGATCGCGCAGGGCATGGGCGGGCTGATGTCGATCACCGGCGCGCCTGGCGAGGGCCCGATGCGCGCGGGCATCCCGATCGCCGATCTCTCCGCAGGCCTGTCCTGCGCGATGGGCATCCTCACCGCGCTGCTCGAGCGCGAGGTCTCCGGTGAGGGCCAGTGGGTGCAGACGTCGTTGTTGCAGGCGCAGATCTTCATGCTCGACTTCCAGGCCGCACGCTGGCTGATGGAGAAGGAGGTCGCCCCTCAAGCCGGCAACAACCATCCGACCAGCATTCCGACCGGCGTGTTCAAGACTTCCGACGGCTACATCAACATCGCCGCCACGGGGGGGCGGATCTGGGAGCGGCTGTGCCAGACGCTCGGCGCGCCCGAATGGATCGACAATCCGGACTACGCGACCGCGCCGGCGCGCTCCAAGAACCGCGATGCGCTCAACGCCGAGATCAATGCGCGCACGCTGGCGAAGACGAGCGAGCAATGGGTCGCCGAGCTCAATGCCGCCGGCGTGCCCTGCGGGCCGATCTACGCGATCGATCAGATGTTCGAGGACCCGCAGGTGAAGCATCTCGGCATGGCGCAGCAGGTCGCCAGCGACGACGGCCGCGACATCACGCTGGTGGCGCAGCCCTTCACCTTGTCGCGCACGCCGAGCCGGATGGCGGCACGGCCGCCCGAGTTCGGCGAGCAGACTGAGGAGATCCTCTCCGAGTTCGGCTTCACCGATGGCGAGATCGCCGATCTCCGGCTGCACCGCGTCGTGTGAGCAGGTGCAATATGACCAAGCTGCGGCATCCCGCCGCTGTGGCCCAGATGTCACCACGTTGGAACTTCGACCTGGGCGGGATTGAGGCCAGAGGGAGACCGCGTTAATCTCTTCGCATCAGTTGATCGCGGACCCCTTCGGCCCGCGCGTGTGAGGAGTAGCCTTCCATGAGCGCGACGGAATTGAACGAGTTTCTGACGGCGATGGACATGGTGCGCGACGTCAACGCGGCCGCTCTGAATCACGTCGGCGTTCTGCCGTTCGACGAAACGATGCTCGACAATGAGTCCGACTGGTACCACATGCCGGTTGCGGAGAAGGCCCACTGAGGCTGACTCGCCTCGGGTCCGCGCGCCCGCTGACCTGCATCATCTTTGCTCGAAGCCTTCGTTCCGAAAGCCGGACGGAGGCTTTTTCTTTTCGAGGGCGACGGGATGAGCTGCGAACTCTGATCCACCGAACGCAAAAAAAAGCCCGACGCACGCGCCGGGCAAGGTGATCGTCTCGGGAGGAAACATCAGGGCGCGATGACCAGAGATCAGGCACCGCGCGTGAGCAGAACGATATCTGCCCATGAATGGAGCCTATCACCGCTCTGCCTAAAATGCTGTCATCGCAAAGACACAACCTCTGGAGAAGCACCGGACGGCTTCGAACATCGGTACGATTGTTTTGGTGTTCCCAGCCAAGTCCTATCCACCACAATCCGCGAACCAATTACGGCATGGTCCCAATCAGAAACTCGCAACTGATGCCGATGGTCGTGGGAGCCTCAGCGTGTGGCCTGTTCACCCGCCGCGTTTGGTCTGCTCGGTCCGCGAGGCTGACGCGCAGGGAGAATCTGGGCAATTCAGGTGCTCGTCGCGGTCTATCCGCAGCGTTTGAGGCAGGATCGCTGATGCCACAGCCCATGCTGCACAAGCCCGCCGCATGCGCGCCATTCGGTTGCGGAACGACCACGCACAACCGGAGGCGGAGGCTGGTTCGTATCGAATGTTGCACGACGGTCACAGGCAGCGACGAACTTAGGCCGTCTCGAAATCCACCCAAAAAATCACAGTACCCGCCGAGGCGATCTTGGCTGCGATATGCCGTCTGGCACGATTGGAGGCGCCTGACGGCGCCTGCACGACATGGATTCAATCGCGAAGATGCAAAGGCTGACGTGCTGATCGCAAACCGATCCGGTCCCCATACGGTCTCGCGCTCGAGGCGGTTGTGCTGGTTGTCAGCGGCCGCGCTGGTCACCCCGGTGCTTGCGGCGGCGCCAGCCGTTGCGCAGGCCACCAGAGGCGGCGCCGGCGGCAGCAGCCAGGACACCTTCGCCAATGGCGGTGCCAGCTCGGCCACGGCCGTTGGAAATGTCGGCGCCAATGCACCTATTCCTACCCGAGGCGGCGGCGGTGGCGGCGCCGGCACACTCGGCGGGGCCGGCGGCAGCGATTCGACCGGTGCCGCACCGGGTGGCAGCGGCGGGATCGGTCCGGGCGCCAACGGACTAAGCGGTCAAAGCGGCTTCTCGATTCACAGCGGAGGCGGAGGTGGCGGTGGCGCACATGGCGCCGTCGTAACCACGGACACGAGCAACTCCGCAGCGCTGTCCGGCGGCAATGGTGGACGTGGCGGCGCCACCACCGGGGATTTCGGCGGTGGCGGCGGCGGCGCCGGCGGATACGGGGTGGTCGTCGATGGCAACGGGCTCACCTACAGCAATGGCAGCAGCATCACGGGAGGCAAGGGCGGCAATGGCGGCGCGGCTGCCTCGCTAAATGTCGTCGTGAATGGCTGGGGCGGCAATGGCGGCCAGGGCGGTTACGGTATCTTTCTGACGGGAAGCAGCGTCGTGCTGAACAACGCCGGCACCATCAAAGGCGGTGGCGGCGGAAATGGTGGTGACGCGCCATCCAGCACCCAACCGAATGCGAGTGGCGACGGTGGTAGTGGTGCCGCCGGCGTCGCCTTCGCCGCGGGCGGCACGCTGATCAACTCCGGCACCATCACCGGCGGCGACGCAGGCGTGGCCGGCGCGACGGATACCAGTCACTCCGGCACGGCTGGAACGGCCGGTACGGGCGTCATCGGCGCCAATCTCGCGATCATCAACAGCGGCACGATCTCGCGCGGTAACGGCTTCGGATTGTTCGCGGCCCCCGCCGCCATCAGCTTCACCGGCGGCAGCAACGTGCTGGAGATCTGGGCGAGCTCGATCATCAATGGCAACGTCGTCGGCACCGGCACCGATACGTTCCGGCTCGGTGGCGCCGCGAACGGCAGCTTCGACGTTTCCACGATCGGCGCGACCGCACAATTCCAGGGCTTCTCGAGTTTCGTGAAGACGGGCACCGCGACCTGGACGCTGACCGGCACGACGACCGCGGTTACGCCGTGGAGCATCAACCAGGGCGCGCTCGCGGTGTCATCAGATGCCAATCTCGGCGATGCTTCCGGCAGCGTGTCGTTCGGTGGCGGCACGCTGCAATATCTCGCCGGCTTCAGCTCCAGCCGGACCGTGACCCTCAATGCCGGCGGCGGCACGTTCGATACCAACGGCAACAACGCGACACTCAGCGGGACGATTTCGGGCACGGGGGGGCTCACCAAGGTCGGCGTAGGCATCCTGACCTTGTCAGGCACCAGCAGCTACACCGGGGCGACGACCATCGACGGCGGCGTGCTCGACGTCGAAGGTGCGATCACGAACACCTCTGGGGTGACCGTGAATGCCGGCGGCACGCTGACGGGTGCGGGTCTCGTCGATCCGCCGATGACGGTCGGCATCAATGCCGGCGGCACGCTGGCGCCGGGCAATGGCACCGCCGGCTCGTCGATGACCATCGTCGGCAATCTCGCCTTCCAGTCCGGTGCGTACTATCTGGTGCAGCTCGATCCGACCACGGCCTCATTCGCGAGCGTCACCGGAACGGCCACCCTCGGCGGCGCCACCGTCAACGCCGTGTTCGGCACCGGCGGCGGTTATATCGACAAGCGCTACACCATCCTGACCACGAGCGGCGGCATCTCGGGCGGCTTCGGATCGGTGGTGAAGACCAACCTGCCCTCCGGCTTCAAGACCAGCCTGAGCTACGACGCCAACAACGTCTATCTCGATCTGATCCTCGCCTTCGCCGTGCCCGGCGGACTCAACGGCAATCAGAAGACGGTCGGCGATACGCTGTCGGCGTTCTTCGATCGCACCGGCGATATTCCCGTCGTGTTCGGCAAGTTGAACCAGGCGGGCCTCACGCAAGCGTCCGGCGAGAGCGCCACCGGCGTGCAACAGACCACGTTCAACGCCATGAGCCAGTTCGCCAGCCTGCTGACCGATCCCTTCGCACAAGGTCAAGCCAGCGGCGGGGGCGCGATCAGCTATGCTGACACATCCCGCAAGCGCACCGATGCTTTCGCGATGCTGACTGACGACAGGCCGGCCGAGTTTGCGCAGCGCTGGAATGTCTGGGCGGCGGGCTTCGGCGGCTCGCAAACGACCAGCGGCAATGCAGTCGTCGGCTCCAACGATACCACCAGCCGCATCGCCGGCACCGCCGTCGGCGCCGACTACCGGATCGCACCGCGCACGATTGCGGGCTTCGCGCTCGGCGGCGGCGGCACCAGCTTCAGCGTCAACGGCCTCGGCTCCGGCCGCTCCGATCTGTTCCAGGCCGGCGCCTATCTGCATCATCATATCGGCCCGAGCTATCTGAGAGCGGCCCTGGCCTATGGCTGGCAGGACGTCACCGCGGATCGCACCGTCACCATCTCCGGTGTCGACCGGCTGCGCGCGACCTATCAAGCCAATGCCTGGATCGGCCGCATCGAGGGCGGCACGCGCTTCGTCGCTCCCATAGGCGGCATCGGCCTGACGCCTTACGCGGCTGCGCAGGTGACGAGCCTGCGCCTACCGGCCTATGTGGAGCAGGCCATCTCCGGCACGTCGACCTTCGCACTGAGCTACACCGGCAAGACCGTCACCGACACACGCACCGAGTTCGGCCTGCGCACCGACAAGTCCTACGCGCTGGCAGACGGCGCGCTCACCTTGCGCGGCCGCCTCGCCTGGGCGCACGACTTCAATCCCGATCGTTCGGTCGCGGCGACGTTCCAGACGCTGCAGGGCGCAAGCTTCGTCGTCAACGGCGCCGCGCAGGCGCGCGACTCCGCGCTGACGACGACCTCGGTCGAGATGAGCTGGCAGAACGGCTGGAGCGCCATGGCGACGTTCGAAGGCGAGTTCTCGAGCGTCACCCGTTCCTATGCCGGCAAGGGCAGCGTGCGCTACTCGTGGTAGGAGCGGCGTAGCCGATCGAGCGCAGGCGTCCAGCTGGCAGGGGTGATCAGCGACAACCGTACTAAGCCTCGGCCTTCGCGGCCGGCGCTCCCGACTTGCTGAAGGTCGCGATCACACGATCGATCAGCGGCCAGAACAGCAGCACGATCGCCAGCGTCGTGATGGTGCCCACCAGCCCGTTCGCCCAGAACACCTTCATGTTGCCGCCGGAGATGATCATCGACTGCCGGAACGCGTCCTCGGCACGGCTGCCGAGCACCAGCGCCAAGGTGAACGGCGCCAGCGGGATCTTGATCTTCTTGAAGACATAGCCGACGACGCCGAAGCCGAGCATCAGCCAGACGTCGAACATCGCGTTCTGGATCGCGTAGGCGCCGATGGCGCAGGACACCACGATCATCGGCGCCACGGCCGCGAACGGCACGCGCAGGATCGAGGCGAAGATCGGCACGGTGGAAAGCACGAGCACGAGGCCGACGACATTGCCGAGATACATCGAGGCGATCAGGCCCCAGACGAAGTCCTTGTGCTCCACGAACAGCAGCGGGCCGGGATTGAGGCCCCACACCATCAGGCCGCCGAGCAGGATCGCCGCGGTGCCCGAGCCGGGGATGCCGAGCGCCAGCATCGGCAACAGCGCCGCCGTGCCTGAGGCATGCGCTGCGGTCTCAGGCGCGAACACGCCCTCAATGCGTCCCTTGCCAAAACTGTCCGGATTCTTGGAGAATCGCTTGGCGAGGTTGTAGCCCATGAAGGAGGCCGCGATCGCGCCGCCCGGCGTGATGCCGAGCCAGCAGCCGATCACCGAGGAACGCAGCAGGGTCATCCAGTATTTCGGCAGGTCCTTCCAGACGGCGAGCACCGTGCGCAAGGAGATCGCGGCGGCGTGACCGCGCAGCGCCAGGCGTTCCTCCATCGTCAGCAGGATCTCGCTGATGCCGAACAGGCCGATGACCGCGACCAGGAAGTTGATGCCGCGCAACAGATCGGTCGAGCCGAAGGTCATCCGCAACTGACCGGACACGGTGTCCATGCCGACGCCGGCAAGCAGCAGGCCGAGCGCCATCGCAATGACCGTCTTGTGCTTGTCCTCGCGTCCCAAGCCCACGAATGAGCAGAAGGTCAGGAGATACACGGCGAAGAATTCAGGCGGACCGAACTTCAACGCAAACGACGAGATCCAGGGCGCCAGGAAGGTGATCAGCATCACCGCGACCAGCGAGCCGATGAACGACGAGGTGAAGGCGGCCGTCAGCGCCTCCGCCGCCTTGCCCTGCTGCGCCATCGGATAGCCGTCGAAAGTGGTCGCCACCGACCACGCCTCGCCGGGAATGTTGAACAGGATCGAGGTGATGGCGCCGCCGAACAGCGCGCCCCAGTAGATGCAGGACAGCATCACGATGGCCGAGGTCGGGTCCATCGAGAAGGTCAGCGGCAGCAGGATGGCGACGCCGTTGGGCCCCCCCAGCCCGGGCAGCACGCCGACGAAGACGCCGAGCACGAGCCCAACCATCATCAGCAGCAGCGTCTTCCAGGTCAGGAGGACCGCGAACCCGTGCAGCAGCAGACCCAAGGCTTCCATGATTTCATTCCAACTGTTTCCTCGTCATTGCGAGCGCAGCGAAGCAATCCAGAGTCGAGTGCGCAGCCCTGGATTGCGTCGTCGCGTTGCTCCTCGCAATGACGGCGGAGAGACCGGTGTCAGTACCCGAACGCCGCTTCGAGCGGGCCCTTCGGCATGATCACGTCGAACACGACATCGAACGTCACGAACATCACGGCGCTGAACAGGAACGCCGTGAGCAGCGATTTCCAGATCGCGATCTTGCCGACGAGACGCATGAACCCGGCGATGAGCAGGAAGCTCGCGACATAGATGCCGAGAAACTGCATGGCGATGCAGAACAGCAGCGTCGGCACGAACACCGCCATCACACGGCGCAGCTGCGCGCGCGTCACGAAGGTCTCGACCGCTTCTTTGCTGGACAGAAACGCCGCGCCGATCCCGTAAAGGCTGGCGCCGCCGAGGATCACCGACAGATAGAACGGAAAGTAGCCGGGCTCCGGACCGGTCGAGTCCCAGGACGCGCCGGTCCGCCAATTGTCCCAGGCGAGTACGGCCGCGAGCGCGAGCAGCAGCAGCGAGACCGCGACGTCGACGGTCCGGGTGGAGGTGACGGCCGGAGAATTCTCCTCCGGCGCGGTCGGATCGTCGACGGCAATCTCGAGCTCAGCGTTGGACATCGATCCTCCTCATCCCCTCGCCCCGCCCAGCCTCACTTGGCGACGAAGCCGGCTTCCGTCATCAGCTGCTTGTTGAGCGAGCCGTCCTCTTCGAGGAACTGCAGCATGTCCTTGCCGGTGAGGAAGATCGGCTTCAGCGCCTGCTTCTCCATGTAGTCCTTGTACTCCGGTGTCTGCACCAGCTTGCTGAACAGGTCGACGTAGAACTCCTGCTGTTCCTGCGTCACCTTGCCCGGCAGGAACATCGCGCGCAGCATCAGGTATTGCACGTCCAGCCCCTCCTCCTTGCAGGTCGGAATGTCGTTCCAGGACTGCGTCTCCGTGACCTTGGTCGTGTAGGAGATGCGCTCCTTGTCGAACACGCAGAGCGGACGCACCTGGCCGGCGCGCCAGACTTCGAGATTCTCGGAAGGATTGTTGACGTTCGCTTCGGTGTGCCCGCCGACCAGTTGGGTCGCAGCCTCGCCGCCCGACTTGTAGGGCAGATAGGAGAACTTGGCTCCGGTCTTCTTCTCCATGAAGACCGTGAGCACGTGATCTTCGCGCTTGGAGCCGGTGCCGCCCAACTTGAACGGCGAGCTCGACGCCTTGGCAGCCTCGATGAACTCCTTCACCGTCTTGGGGCCGTTGACGTTGTCCCACAGCACGAACTGATCGAGTGCGATCACCGCGACCGGCGACAGCTCGTGCCAGTCGAACGGCAGCTTGGCCGACAGCGGCAGCATGTAGATCAGCGAATAGGCGATCAGGATCTTGTTCGGATCGCCGTCGCTGGACTTCATGTACATCAGGGCTTCGGCGCCCGACGCGCCGCCCTTCAGCGACACGACAACCGGCTGCTTCAGAAGATTGTTCTTCTGAATGGCAGCCTGCA
Organism: Bradyrhizobium sp. SZCCHNS1050; assembly: GCF_032484785.1. Lineage (NCBI taxonomy): Bacteria > Pseudomonadati > Pseudomonadota > Alphaproteobacteria > Hyphomicrobiales > Nitrobacteraceae > Bradyrhizobium > Bradyrhizobium sp. SZCCHNS1050. The sequence goes on from NZ_JAUETR010000001.1 coordinate 535,715, forward strand.
TCATCCGCGCCATCTGGTCTGATGCACCGCCAGCGCCTGCGGCGACGACAATCTCGACCGGCTTGGTCGGCTCCCAGCCGGCAAAGGCGGGCGCAGTTGCAAAAAAGGCCGCCGTTGCGGCCGCGATCTTGATGAGTTTGCGCACGTGTTTTCTTCCCCGTTCGAAGCGCCAGCTTGCATCCTACCAGGATACTGCTGGCTTATTGTGGTCAGTTCAAGAACACAAGCATGATGCGGCCTCATGTTCCTCGGCATAAGGTCGCAAGCACGGCATTGGACTACTTGCCTTTCCAATTCGGCGTCCGCTTGTTGAGGAACGCCTCCATCCCCTCGCGGAAATCCTCACTCATATAGGCGCGCAGGATCAAATCCTCGCCCTCGTCCCGCGACAGGGTCCGGCGAATGCGGCGCACCGCCTCCTTGGTCACCTCGAGGGTGATCGGCGCGTGCGAGGCGATGAGCCTCGCGGTCTCCAGCGCGCGTGTCTGCAGCGTCTCGACGTCAGGCACGATCTCGTTGAGCAGACCGAGCGCGAGCGCCTCCGGCGCCTCGACCAACCGTGCCTTGAAGATCAGATCCTTGGTGCGCGCCGGTCCGATCAAGGAGACCACGCGCGAGATGTTCGACATCGACAGGCAGTTGCCGAGCGTGCGCGCGATCGGAAAACCGATACGTGTCGTCTCGGTGCCGATGCGAATGTCGCAGCAGGCGGCAATGCCGGCGCCGCCGCCGGTGCAGGCGCCCGCGATCGCCGCAATCACCGGCACACGGCACAGCTCCAGGGTGCCGAGCACGCGGTCGATCCGCGCCTCGTAGTCGAGCGCATCCTGCGCCGTCTTGAAGGCGCGGAATTGCGAGATATCGGTGCCGGAGGCAAACGCCTTGTCGCCGGCCCCGGTCAGGATCAGCGCCTTGATCGACCGGTCGGCATTGATGGCCTCGCAGATCGAGGCCATCCGGTCGTACATCGCGAAGGTCATCGCGTTGCGCGCCTGCGGCCGGTTGAAGGTGATCTTGGCGATGCCGTCGTCGACGGCATAGATCAGATCGTCGGAGCCGGTCACAGGCGCGGTCATCAGGCCACCTTCGGGATTGGCGCCGCCTCGCGCGCCTTCAGGACGTCCATTGCCGCGAGCACGCCACCGGCACGATGCGGCACATTGGCGAGCGCAAGGCCCATCTCGACGCCGGCGAGCGTCCCCATCAGCATCAGGTCGTTGAAATGACCGATGTGGCCGATGCGGAAGACCTTGCCCTTGATCTTGTTGAGGCCGGTGCCGAGCGACATGTCGAAGTTTTCCAGCACCGTCTTGCGGAACTGATCGGCGTCGTGGCCTTCGGGCATGACCACGCCGGTCAGCGCCGGCGAATGCGCCTGCGGATCGGCGCATTGCGTGTCGAGGCCCCACGCCTTCACGGCGGCGCGCGTCGCAAGGCTGTGGCGGCGGTGGCGGGCGAACACGTTCTCGTGCCCCTCCTCCTCCAGCATCTTCAGCGCCTCGTTGAGGCCCATCAGCAGATTGCAGGCCGGCGTGTACGGGAAGGTGCCGAGCTTGTTGAAGGTGATGATCTCCTGCCAGTCCCAGTAGGAGCGCATGCCGGGATTGGCCTTGGCGGCGGCGAGCGCCTTCTCCGAGACGGCGTTGAAGCCGAGGCCCGGCGGCAGCATCAGGCCCTTCTGCGAGCCCGCGACGGAGACGTCGATGCCCCAGGCGTCGTGCTCATACTCCATCGAGCCGAGGCCGGAGATGGTGTCGACCATCAGGAGTGCCGGGTGGCCGGACCGGTCGAGCGCCTTGCGCACCTCGAGCGGCGGCGTCAGGCAGCCGGTCGAGGTCTCGTTGTGCACGACGCAGACGGCCTTGATCTTGTGCGCCTTGTCGTCGACCAGACGCTGCTCGATCGCCGCGATGTCGGCGCCATGACGCCAGTCGCCGGGGATGAAGTCGACGTCGAGCTTGAACTTGTCGGCGATGCCCCGCCACAGCACAGCGAACTGGCCGGTCTCAACCATCAGCACCCTGTCGCCGGGCGCGAGCGCGTTGACGATCGCGGCTTCCCACGCGCCGGTGCCCGACGACGGATAGATGATCACCGGCTGCTTGGTGCGGAAGATGCGCTGGCTGGCCGCCAGCACGGCGAAGCCGAGCTCGGCGAACTCGGGGCCGCGGTGGTCCAGCGTCGGCATGTCCATCGCGCGCAGCACGCGGTCGGGCACGTTGGTCGGCCCCGGAATCTGAAGAAAATGCCGTCCCGTGTGCACAGTCATTGGCGTCCATCCCCGGTCATTTGGTTGGTGCGCGGACGTGGCATGCCACGCGCTGGCCGCGCTTTTCTCCCGCCGGACCGCTGGCGTCAACAAAGAAGACGCAAGCACCGATCGCTTCGGGCCGACATCCCTCAGATGCACACAAACCCCCTTCTTCTGTGCAGTGCGGCATAGCGGGACGCCCCAGCTTGCTGCACGCGGTTTGGCCTCATTTCACCGCCGCAAGCTGGCGCGGCGCATTGCCCTGCGATGGCTCATCCAGCAGTACCATCGCGGCATCGACACCGCCCGCGCGATGCGGCACGCCGGCCGCACGCAGCCCCATCTCGACTCCGCTCAGCGCCGCCATCAGGGTCAGCGCATTGCACTCGCCGAGATGGCCGATGCGGAACACCTTGCCCGCGACCTTGGACAGGCCCGAGCCGAGCGACATGTTGTAATTGTCGAGCACGACCTGTCGGAACTGATCGGCGTCATGGCCCGGCGGCATCAGCACGGCGGTCAGCACCGGGGAAAAATCCTTCGGCTCCTGGCACAGCACCTCGAGACCCCAATGCTCGACCGCGGCGCGGGTCGCGGCCGCAAGCCGCTGGTGGCGCGCGAACACCTGGTCGAGCCCCTCCTCGAGCAGCATCGCAATCGCTTCGCGCAGGCCATAGAGCAGGTTCGTTGCCGGGGTATAGGGGAAGAAGCCGTTCGCGTTCAGCTTCAGCATGTCCTCCCAGTCCCAGAACGAGCGCGGCATCTTGTTGGCCTTGGCAACAAGGCGCGCCTTGTCCGAGACGGCGTTGAAGCCGAGCCCCGGCGGCAGCATGAAGCCCTTCTGCGAGCAGGATACGGCGACATCGACCTTCCACTCGTCGAAGCGGAAGTCGGCCGAGGCGAGACCGGAGATGGTGTCGACCATCAGCAGCGCCGGATGCCTGGCGCGGTCGATCGCGGCGCGCACCTCACCGATCCGGCTGGTCGCGCCGGTCGAGGTTTCGTTGTGCACGACCATCACCGCCTTGAGCCGATGACCGGCGTCGGCGACCAACGCCTCCTCGATGACGGCAGGGTCGACGCCACGGCGCCAGTCGCCGGGAATGAAGTCGACCTCGATTCCCCACCGCGCCGCCATCTGCCGCCACAGCGTGGCGAAGTGGCCGGTCTCGACCATCAGCACCTTGTCGCCCGGCGACAACGTGTTGACGATGGCAGCCTCCCATGCGCCGGTGCCCGAGGACGGATAGATGATCACCGGGCTCGTGGTCTTGAAGATCGCCTGCGAGCCGCCGAGCACGGCCTTGCCGAGTTCGGCGAACTCGGCGCTGCGGTGATCGATCACCGGCATATCCATCGCCCGCAGCACCCGCTCGGGCACCGGACTCGGGCCCGGAATATGCAAAAAATGACGGCCTTGGGGACGGGTCACGACAGAGCTCCGGGCAACGACGGCATTCTGGCACCCATGATTGCATTCAATCTTTCAGCATGCAAGAGCTTAACCGCATGCACGTATGAGGTCGACCACATCTGTAACTACCGCTACAATGCGTAAGATGAGTTCCACGATTCCCGATATCGAGACGCCACCCTTGGCAGGGCCAAGTGGTCGATCCGTGCCTGCGCGGGACGAGACCTCGCTGCATGACGAGATCCTGGCGCGGCTGCGCGACTACATCGTCGAGGGCCATGTCGCCGACGGCGGACGCCTGTCCGAGCGGCAGCTTTGCGAAATGCTGGGGGTGTCCCGCACCCCCTTGCGCGAAGCGCTCAAGGTGCTCGCAGCCGAGGGGCTGGTCGAGCTGCTGCCCAATCGCGGCGCCCGGGTGCGCCCGCTCAGCGCCGCCGACATCCACGAATTGTTCGACCTGATGGGAGGCCTGGAAGGCCTCGCCGGACGCCTCGCCTGCGAGAAGATTTCAGATGAAGCGATCGCGGAAATCGAGCAGTTTCATCATGATATGTACGGATTCTACATGCGGCAGGACATGCAGGGTTATTTCCGCATGAACCAGTTGATCCACCGGGCGATCGTCGACGCCGCCGCCAACGCCACCCTTCATGCGACCTATGAGAGCCTGGCGGGCCGCATCCGCCGGGTTCGCTTCTCCGCCAATTTCGCCCGCAAGCGCGAACGCTGGAGCGAGGCCATGCGCGAGCATGAGCTGATCCTCGATGCCCTGCGCCGGCGCGCCGGAAGCGAGCTGTCCGACATCCTGTTCCAGCATCTGCGCAACAAGGGCGCGGCTGCGATCGCGTACTTCGCCGAGAGCCAGCCGCCGCTGGCGGGAGCCAAGCCAGACAAGGTCGAATAACGCCGGGGATTGCCCAAATTTGCATGCAATCAGATTGACGCATTTGCGGAAATGAATGACACCGGGCGGAACAGCGCCCGCCGGACGACAGCCGGGCCCGACCAGGGATCACCATGCCGAACGCCAAAGCCGGTCCGTCCAGGCTCGAACAGAAGCTCCGCGCCGAGATGACGGGCGACGTCTTCTTCGACCGCTTCAACCGCGGCCGCTACGCCACCGACGCCTCGTTCTACCAAGTCATCCCGGCGGGCGTGGTCGTGCCGCGCACGATGGACGAGGCGCTGCGTGCGCTCGCCATCGCCCGCGACGACGGCCGCATCGTCACGCCCCGCGGCGGCGGCACCTCGCAATGCGGCCAGACCGTCAACGAGGGGATCGTCGTCGACTTCTCCAAGCACCTGAACCGCATCGTCTCGCTCGATGTCGAGGGGCGGACCTGCGTGGTCGAGCCCGGCATCGTGCTCGACGACCTCAATCGCCAGCTCAAGAAGCACGGCCTGTGGTTTCCGGTCGACGTCTCCACGGCGTCGCGCGCCACGATCGGCGGCATGGCCGGCAACAATTCCTGCGGCGGCCGCTCGCTGCGCTACGGCACGATGCGCGACAACACCATCGCCATCGACGCCGCGCTGGCCGACGGCACGCTGGCGCATTTCGGCGAGGTGGCGCGAGACCTTCGTGACGTCAGCGCGCCGGAGAGCGCGCGCACGCTGTTTCGCGACATGCTGGCGCTGGGCGAGCGCGAGGCCGCGGAGATCGCCGACAGATTTCCCAAGGTGCAGCGCCGCGTCGGCGGCTACAATCTCGACGCACTGACGCCGCGCAACGCCGCCAACAACCTGGCGCATCTGCTGGTCGGCTCCGAGGGCACGCTGGCCTTCTCCACCCGGATCGAGCTCAAGCTGTGGCCGCTGATCCGCACCAAGGTGCTCGGCGTCTGTCATTTCGGCAGCTTCTATCAGGCGATGGATGCGGCCCAGCATCTGGTCAAGCTGAAGCCGATCGCGGTCGAGCTGGTCGACCGCACCATGATCGGGCTGGGCCGCGACATCGCGATGTTCCAGCCGGTGATCGCGGCGGCGGTGCGCGGCGATCCCGACGCGATCCTGGTGGTCGAGTTCGCGGAGGAGACGAAGGACGAGAACCTCGCCAAGCTGAAGCAGCTCTCCGAGCTGATGGGTGATCTCGGCTTCTCCTGGAGCAACGAGATCAGCAAATGGGGCGGCGTCGTCGAGATATCAGACCCTGTGCTGCAGACCGCCGTCGCCGACTTCCGCGCCGCCGGCCTCAACGTGATGATGTCGATGAAGGAGGCCGGCAAGCCGGTGTCGTTCGTCGAGGACTGCGCCGTGCCGCTGCCCCACCTCGCCGACTACACCGCGCGGCTCAACGAGGTGTTCGCCAGGCACGGCACGCGCGGCACGATGTACGCGCACGCCTCCGAGGGCTGCCTGCATGTCCGCCCGGTGCTGAACCTGAAGCTGGAGAAGGACGTCAAGGCGATGCGCGCCATCGCCGAGGAAGCTTTCGCCATGGTGCGCGAGTACAAGGGTTCGCATTCCGGCGAGCATGGCGATGGCATCGTGCGCTCGGAATTCCATGAGCAGATGTTCGGCAGCCGCATCGTCGCCGACTTCAAGGAGGTCAAGCAGCGCTTCGATCCGGCGAACGTGCTCAATCCTGGCCGCATCGTCGATCCACCCAGGATGGACGACCGCTCGCTGTTCCGCTATCCGCCGGACTACCGCATCGACGACATCAAGCCGGTGCTCGACTGGTCGGCCTATCCGGGTGCCGCCGGCGGCTTCCAGGGCGCGGTCGAGATGTGCAACAACAACGGCGCCTGCCGCAAGCTCGACGGCGGCGTGATGTGCCCGTCCTATCGCGCCACCCGCGACGAGAAGGATGTCACGCGCGGCCGTGCCAATACCTTGCGGCTCGCGATCTCCGGCCAGCTCGGTCCCGGCGCGCTGTCGTCCGACGAGATGATGGAGACCTTGAAGCTCTGCGTCTCCTGCAAGGCCTGCCGCCGCGAGTGCCCGACCGGCGTTGACATGGCCAAGATGAAGATCGAGGTGCTGGCGGCCCGGGCGACGACGCATGGCCTCACGCTGCGCGACCGGCTCATCGCCTATCTGCCGCGCTATGCCGATATGGCTGCCCGCATCGCGCCGCTCGTGAACCTGCGCAATCATGTTGCGCCCCTGCGCGTGCTGATGGAGCGCGTTGCGGGCATCAGCGCCAAGCGCAAGCTTCCGGCCTTCCGCACCGACACCTTCCGCGTCGACGCCGACGCGTTCGGTCCGGCTGATGGCCCCGAGGTCGTGCTGTTCGGCGACACCTTCAACCGCGTCTATGAGCGCGAAAATCTCGACGCCGCGCTGCGCGTGCTGATCGCCGGCGGCTATCGCGTCTACGTGCCCAAGCCGGCCGATGGCGGCCGCGCCCTGTGCTGCGGCCGCACCTTCCTCTCCGCCGGCCTCGTGGACGAGGCCAAGTCCGAGCTGCAGCGCCTGGTCGAGACCTACGCGCCGTTCGCCTCGCGCGGCGTGCCGATCATCGGCCTCGAGCCAAGCTGTCTGCTGACGCTGCGCGACGAACTGCTGTCGCTGCGCAACGACGCCACCGCGAAAACAATCAGCGCACACGCGCTGCTGCTGGAAGAGTTTCTGGCGCGCGAGGCCGAGGGCGGCCGGCTGGCGCTGCCGCTCGCCCCCCTGCCCGGTAAGGCCTTGCTGCACGGCCATTGCCATCAGAAATCCTTCGCCGCCTTCAAGCCTGTCGAGCAGGTGCTGCGACTCATTCCGGAGCTCACGGTCGAGACCATCGAATCCTCCTGCTGCGGCATGGCCGGCGCGTTCGGCTATGGCGCGGAGACCTACGAGGTCTCGCTGCAGATGGCGGAGGCGTCGCTGCTGCCCGCCGTGCGCAACGCCGACGCCGCAACGTTCATCGTTGCCGACGGCACCTCCTGCCGCCACCAGATCCAGGACGGCGCCGCCCGCGGTGCCGTTCACGCCGCGCAGCTCCTGGCGATGAGCCTGGAGCGGGCGCAAGCATCAACGTAGGTCACGAGAGACCGGACGCCGCGGAGCGCGACCTCAATGTTCGTCATTGCGAGGAGCGAAGCGACGAAGCAATCCAGACCTTTTCTTACGTCCTGGATTGCTTCGCTTCGCTCGCAATGACGGATGATAGAGCCGACTTTTCATCACAAATCGCAAAGGACACGGACATGACCGATCTCAAGCTCGACGCCGCTCGCAAGATTCTGGATGCCACGCTCGCGAAGGGCATCGAGAATAAGCTCAAGCCGCTCGCCGTGATGGTGCTCGACGCCCGCGGCTGCCTGAAGGCGGCCGCCGCCCAGGACGGCACCAGCCTGATGCGGGCCGAGGTCGCGCATGGCAAGGCTTATGGCGCGCTGGCGCTCGGCCTCGGCTCCCGCGCCCTGTTCCAGCGCGCCCAGGAGCAGGCCTATTTCATCGACGCCGTGAACACGCTGGCCCAGGGCCGCATGGTCCCGGTGCCCGGCGGCGTGCTGATCATGGACGGCACGACGCTCGTCGGCGCCGTCGGCGTCTCCGGCGACAGCTCCGACAATGACGAGATCTGCGCCGTCGCCGGTATCGAGGCCGCCGGCCTCAAGGCCAATCCGGGCTGAGCTCCGGTCGCACCCGCAAAGCTCAGCGAGCTTTTCCGTCCCACAATCTCGAGGGGGCTGGCCGCCCTCTCGGAGCCTGATCGATCATGCGTCGAATTCCACGGCTCAGATCGCGGCTGACGGAGAATTCATTCGGCCGGCTTGACCGGCCCGAAACATTGCCGGCTGCAGCACGTTTGTATGACGGGGCGCGTGGAGAACCGGACATGCCTCGCAGACGAACTCGCACCATCATCATCACTGGCGCCTCCGCCGGCGTCGGCCGTGCCATCGCGAACCGCTTCGGCGAGGCCGGCGATCGCATCGGCCTGATCGCGCGCGATGAGCATGCGCTGCGCGACGTCCAGCGCGAGCTGCAGGCGCGGTTTGCCCATACCGAATACGAGGCCGTCGATGTCGCCGATGCGCAGGCCCTGTTCGACGCTGCCGAGCGGCTCGAGCAGCGCCTGGGTCCGGTCGACATCTGGATCAATGACGCCATGGAAACGGTGTTCTCGACCGTGGCCGACATCACGCCGGAGGAATTCCGCCGCGTCACCGAGGTGACCTATCTCGGTTTCGTGCACGGCACGATGGCGGCGCTGCGATCGATGCGCCGGCGCGGCGAAGGCCGCATCATCCAGATCGGTTCGGCGCTCGCCTATCGCGGCATTCCGCTGCAGGCGGCCTATTGCGGCGCCAAACATGCGATCCGGGGCTTCACCGACTCGCTGCGGGCCGAGCTGATGCACGAGCGCTCAGGCATCACGCTCTGCATCGTCGATCTGCCCGCGGTGAACACACCGCAATTCGACTGGGCTCGCGCGCATCTTGCGCATACGCCACGGCCAATGGGCCGGCCGGTGGAGCCTGAGGTGATCGCTGACGCCGTCTATCGCGTTGCCGATGGCGGCTTCCGCGAATATTGGATCGGCTGGCCGACGCTGCTGACGATCCTCGGCAACGCCGTCGCCCCGGCCTTGCTCGACCGCTACCTCGCCGCCAAGGCGATCGCCGGGCAGCAGACCGACGTGCCGCTGGTGCCCGACCGCACCGACAATCTCGATCACCCGGTTACACGCCTGCACCGCACACGCGGCTCGTTCAGCCGCGGCGCGGCCCTGCACGCGATGCTCGTGCCCGGCGATGTGGCCCGCGCCGCGACCGTCGCAATCGGGGCCGCTGTCTTCTTTGCGCTGGGAGCGACGCTGAGCCGGCGGGGGTGGCGCTAGGCCGCGCGTTGCAACGCGGTGCTTGCGTGACACCGGCGAGATGCGCTTCTCTGCTCCGCGCTATCCATTCCCATCCGGAGCGCCTGCATGACCATCGAAAGCATCAGCGCGATCACCATTGCCACCCACGATATGGCCCGCGCAGTCGCCTTCTATCGCGCGCTCGGCTTCGACGATATCCCATATGGCGGCGCCGACGGCCCGTTCACGACCTTCCGCATCGGCACTGGCTATCTCAACCTGATTGTCGTGCCCGAGGATAAGCAGTGGAGCTGGTGGGGCCGCATCATCTTCCATGTCTCGGACGTCGACGCCGTCTACGCCAAGGCGCTGGCTGCCGGCTTCTCGCCCTCCACCGCGCCGCGCGACGCCGAATGGGGCGAGCGCTACTTCCATCTCACCGATCCCGACGGTCACGAATTGAGCTTCGCGCGGCCGCTCGGCAAATGAGCTAGCCGAGTTCGAAAGTGGTGACGCCGAACAGCCGCTCGATGCGTAGTGGCGCGATCGGGCGGGTGTACATTCGCGCGGTCTCGAACACCGGCTTCAGTCCGAGACTCTCCGCCAGCGCCACCGCCTCCGGGTTGATCGCCGGCACATCGAGGAAGACCTCGGAGTCGCCGATCTCGCTCAGCAGCGCCGAGACGATGGCCTCGGCATCGGCCCGGCTGTGCGCGACCAGCGGACCGATCTTAGAGCCGGTGCGGCATGGCCGGATCACGCCCCAGGCGGCAAGCGCGCCATCGCGGATGACAGCGCGGCCGACATGGCCGGGGGCTCCGATCCAGGCCTGCAGGAACGCGCGGCGCGGCGCCGGAAACACAGCCGCATCGGAGGCCTCGATATCGGCCAGCGGCACGTCGCTCAGCGCAACGAAGTCCGATCGCGCAGCAGCCGGCAGCACCGTAGCGGCCTTCCCGCCGTAGCGGACATTGGCATAGGCATATTTGAAGCCGGACTTTCGATAATTGTCCTGCTGCGCGACGACACCGTCGAGGCCGACGACACGCGATCCCGCATGCGCCATCGCAGCCTGCCAGAGCCGCAGGCCATAGCCATGCCCGCGCAGATCAGGACGTACGATGTAGAAGCCCAGAAACGCGAAGCGTTCGTCGTAGTTGACGCAGGACACCGTCGCGACCGGCACACCGTCACGTTCGGCGATGAGAAATCCCTGCGGATCGACCGCGGAAAAGCACGCGGCGTCGGACAGGCCGGGATTCCAGCCCTCGGCCGCCGCCCAGTCGAGGACTAGTGGAATCTCGTCAGGCCGCATCGTTCGGATGAGGAGGCCGTCGGCTGCATGGGACGAGGTCATGTCCTCATCCTCATGCCTTGAACACAGCCCCGCATCAGCAACGAGGCCTTGACTGAGGCCATCTCCACTGCTCCTGCTTCACCGTCGGCATTGCCGCGCCGATGAGACGTCGTACCACCGAGGTCGATTTGACAGCCCTTCTTAGCAGAGACATCGCGCAAAGTCCGCCTCCCTCCGTCGCGACCACCGACCGTCTTGTCAGCCTCGACATCCTCCGCGGCCTCGCGTTGTTCGGGGTGATGGCCATCAACGTCGTATTTGAGTTCCGTATCTCGATCTTCCAGCAATTTCTGCCGGCAACGACAACGCATGAGACCGGCACAATCTTCTTCGGAGGTTCATTGTCGCCAAAGATGATCGATCTGCTGTGGACCATCATCGGCGACTCGCCCTTCAATCGCGCCATCGAAGATGGTCTCGCGCGCGCCGTCTCCATGAAGGCGTTTGCCCTGTTCTCGCTGCTGTTCGGCATCGGGCTGGCCATGCAGTTCGACCGGATCGCTCCGGAGCGACGTATCCCCCTGCTGCTCCGGCGGCTGCTCGTCCTGCTCGCGATCGGCATTTTGCACCTGACGCTGCTGTAGAATGGTGACATCCTGACCGAATATGCGCTTGCAGGACTGCTCGTGCTGCCGTTCCTGTTCGCGCCAAGCTGGCTGGTGATCGCGAGCAGCCTCACCCTGCTCGGGCTGTACTTCACCGGCTGGCTGATTCCCGTGCTGCCGCTACCAAGCTCCTCTTGGATGATGCAGCATGTCGTCGATGCCAATCGCACCTATGCCAACGGCAACTTCCCGCAGATCCTCGCCCTCCGGCTTTCCGAGATCAGCGCTATCGCGCCGCTGCATCTGTGGATCTTTCCGCGCACGCTCGGACTTTTCCTCGCCGGCATCGTCATCTGGCGATCCGGCCTTCTGCGCGATATGCCGCATCACCGCGTCATGCTGCTGCTGACGGCCCTGGCCGCACTCGCTGTCACGATCGACGCCGGCGCATCGCTTGCGACTGTGAGCCTGGCGCTTGCCTATGGCGCGCTGATCCTTTCGGCTGCAAGCACCATCTGGGGCGCCGGCCTGCTCGGCTGGGCGGCTCCCGTCGGCCGGATGGCGTTCACCAACTATCTCATGCAGTCCGTCATCTTCGGCGTCGTGTTCTACGGCTATGGCCTCGGCCTGTTCGGCCGGCTCAGCGTCTCGCTCGCACTCGGCATCGGCGTGGCTGTCTATGTGCTCCAGATGATCGCGAGCTGGTGCTGGCTGAGGCTGTTTCAGTTCGGCCCCATCGAATGGCTGTGGCGCAGCCTGATGTACAACAAGCTGCAGCCGATGCGGCTTCGGCCGCACTCCTGACGCGACTTTACCCGTCGGGTTACTATGTCGCACCCCGACGGGTGTTGCGCCGTCGGGCAAATCAGCTGCACATTTCCCGGCGTCACGGCCTACGAGAGGGGCGCCTCGCGATCGTCACGAGCGTTGGGCCGGTGATGCGATGGCCGTCGCGGCATCAGGCGCGTTTGCGCAAGACGACTGGTGGCGTGGCGGACGGCGAAGTCGTGTGGTCCTGACATCCCGACGCTGATGTCAACTCGCGACGAGGCTTTGCTTCGCGCGGGGATGGTGGCCAGAAAGCCCGGCGCACCAGGGAGACCACGTATAAGCCGTAAGCCCGTCGCGCAGGGAAGGCCGGTAGTTGCGGCCAAACCTGTGGTGACTGCCGCCTGCTTTTCTTCCTGCAGGCGGGCCATGGGGGCGGCGAGCTTCCGGCCTTCCCTGCGCCCTCTTCGTTCAGAGGGCGAAATCTGACGCAAGACTCGGACGCGAAGCGTCGCGAGATCGCGGATCCATGTATCACCCTATGTGGACAAATAGTGTTGGAGCAAAGAACCTTTCCACCCCTCCACTGTCATCGCCCGCGAAAGCCGGCTATCCAGTATTCCAGAGGCCGTGGTCATCGAACCGGGAGGCCTCGGCGTACTGGATGCTCCGCCTTCGCGGAGCATGACAGCGGCAACAACAGAGCCGCCGTCACACGCTCTACCCGCAGCGAGCTACTTCCCCGGCCACACCGGCTTGCGCTTCTCGGCAAACGCCCTCAGGCCCTCCTTGGCATCCTCGGTCATCGCCAGCAGCGCGATCTGGCTTTCGAGATAGGCGATGGACTCGTCGAACGACATCGAGGCGATAGCGCGCATGGCGTATTTGCCGCGGCGGATGGCGGTCGGCGACTTGTCGACGATGCGGCCGATCAGCCAGTCGATCTTGCCGTCGAGCTCGGCGGCGGGAACGACATGGTTGAGCAGCCCGGCAGCCTGTGCAGTCTTGGCGTCGAACGGCTCGCCCGTGAGCGCCCATTCGTTGACGAGACGCGGCGGCGCGATACTCTGCAAGAGGCTCAGGACCTGCATCGGGAACACGCCGACCTTCACCTCCGGCAGGCCGAAGACGACGTGATCGGCTGCGACCGCCATGTCGGTCATGCACAGCAAGCCCATGCCGCCGGCCATACAGACGCCGCCGACGCGCGCAATCGCCGGCTTGGTGGAATTCTGCGACAGCCGGAGCAAGTCCGCGTAATCGACATTCGGGCGGGAGAAATCCATCGCGAAGGCCGCGCCGGAGTTCTGCAGGTCGGCGCCGGCGCAGAACGCCTTGTCTCCTGCGCCGGTCAGCACGATCACGCGCACCTCGGGATCGTCATGTGCCGTGCGATAGCCGCGCGAGATCCCGGCGATCACGTCGCCATTCAGCGCGTTGCGCTTCTCCGGACGATTGATGGTGATCCAGAGGGCCTGCCCGCGCTTGTCGAGAATCACGCTGTCGTCGGTCATCGCCTTGCCTGTCGCTTGATGTCGGATGCGAGATTGTCGCGGGATAGCTGCCGCGGGCAAGGAAAACTTGCGTCAAGAGGCCGCGCGGCGGCCGATCTCGGCGATGACCCCGTGCAGCAGCGGACGCACCGGCTCGAACTGGCCAGTGCGCAGGAACGCGATGGTCTGCCGGAACGACGTCGGATGCACCAGCAGGCCCATGTGCGACGCCTTGATGGTGGTGTGGTCCGTCATCCCGGCGAGCTTGCAGCTCTCGACGGAGACGCGGCCGTCGTTCGGCCACGGCAGCAGGAACAGCCCGGCGATCGGATCGAGGAAGCGGTTGCCGGCGATCACGCCGATCTCGTAGTCGGCGGGTGGCAGAGAGGCGAGCGTGACGTCCTTCGTGGTCACCAATTGCAGGCCGGCTGGACCGAAATAAGCGCGATAGAGCCCGACGTTCTGCAGCCGGTCGGCAAGCTCGCTGCCGCCATTGGGCGTTCCCAACATGACGACACGGCCGAGCCGCGCCGGCCGATGCTTCGCAATCGCGACCCGTGCCAGCAGCCCGCCCATCGAGTGGGTGACGAAGTGGATCGGACCGTCGATCCTGGCTGTGAAATCGGCGATCGCCGGGCGGATGTCGTCGGCAAGAAACTCGAGCGGTTTCTTGCGGCTTTCATAGTCGAGGTTCAGCGTCGCAAAACCTGCGCGCTGCAACCGCTTTTCCAGTGGACGCAGCATCAATGATCGGCCGGCGATGCCATGCAGCAGCACAACCCCCGCGCCGCGGGGGCCACTGTGCTGAGAACGCCGGCGCAGCGATGCGATCACGCGACTTCCCGCTCCTCCGGCTCGCGCTCCGTCGTAGCGGTTGCCGCACTCGCCTCGGCAAGTGCCTTGGCGCCGACATAGTCGGTCTTGCCGGAACCGAGCAGCGGGATCTTGTCGACCACCATCACGACGGCCGGCACCGCAAGCTCCGGCGCACCTTGGCCTTTGGCCTGGCGCTGCATCGCGGAGCGTTCGGCATCCTTCTGCGTCGTGATCAGCACGATGCGCTCGCCCTTGCGCTGATCGGGGATCGACACCGCGACCGAAGCCGCCTGCGGCCACAAGGTCGCGGCGATCTGCTCGACCACCGTCAGCGACACCATCTCACCGGCGATCTTGGCAAAGCGCTTGGCGCGGCCCTTGATCGTGATGAAGCCCTGCGCGTCGATGGTGACGATGTCGCCGGTGTCGTGCCAGCCCTCCGGCAGCGCCTCGAGCACGCCGGGATTTTCGGCCCTGACATAGCCGAGCATGACATTGGGCCCCCGGACCGAAAGCCGCCCGCCCTCCTCGATGCCCGGCACCTTGTCGAGCCGGTACTCCATCAGCGGCGACAGGCGCCCGACGGTGCCGACCCGGTTGGCCATCGGCGTGTTCATCGCCAGCACCGGCGCGGTCTCGGTGACGCCATAGCCTTCGAGCAGGCGGATGCCATAACGCTCCATGTAGATCTGCCGTGTCCGATCCTTGACCGGCTCGGCGCCGGCGATGACCAGCCGCAGCGTGCGGAAATCATAGGCATGAGCGGAGCGTGCGTAACCAGTCAGGAAGGTGTCGGTGCCGAACAAGATCGTGGCGCCAGTCTGATAGATCAGTTCGGGCACGATCCGGTAATGCAGCGGCGACGGGTACATATAGATCGGAATGCCCGCCAACATGGGCATCATCATGCCGCCGGTGAGGCCGAAGGAGTGGAACACCGGCAAAACATTGAACACAAGATCGTTAGCGTTGGCATCGACCCTCGCCAATGCCTGGGCGGCGTTCGCGAGAATGTTGCGATGGGACAGGACGACGCCCTTTGGCGTGCCTTCGGAGCCGGACGTGAACAGAATCACGGCGGGGTGGTCGGCATTGCGGGCGACGCGCGGCCTGGTGCCGTCGATCATTCCCTTGATCTTGTCGGCCAGGCTGACCGAGGCCTTGACGTCCTCGAGATAGACCAGACGGGCCTGCCCCTCGATCGCCGCGATCAGCTTGTCGAGCTTGCCCTTCTCGATGAAGGCCCGCGACGTCAGAACGGTCGTGACCTGCGCCGCCTTCATCGCCGCCAGCACGTTCACCGGGCCGGCGGAGAAGTTCAGCATGGCCGGCACGCGGCCGATCGACTGCAGCGCCATGAAGACCACGGCGACGCCGGCGGAGTTCGGCAGCAACAGGCCGATGTTCTCGCCCACCATCGTGCCCTGCTCGAGCTTGCGGCTGAGCACCTGCGAGCCCAGCAGCAGCTTGCGATAGGTCAGCTTGGTGCCGAGCGGATCCTCGATCATCACCTTGCCGGTGTCGTGGTCGCGATGGGCATGGGCGAGCGCCTCGAACAGCGTTCGATCCAGCATTGCGTTCTTCACCATGGCTTCGATCATCACGTCCTGCAGCGCAGCGCCAGCTGCATTGCGGCGGGTCTTGCCCTTGAGAGCCGCATCGATGGTGAGCTTCACCGGCGGCAGGATCGTCACCGTCACCTTGGGAAACCACGAGCGCTTGATTTGGCCATCCTTGAGATAGCTGAGATGCGAGCGCTGCGCGCCCTCGATGCGGATCGGCACCACGACGGCGTCGGCCTTGTCGGCGATCATCGCGGTGCCGTCATAGACCTTCATCAGCGAGCCCGACACCGTGATGCGGCCCTCTGGGAAGATCACCACCGGTTCCTGGCTGGCGACCAGCTTGATCAGATCGCGAGCACCGAGCGGCTTGGTCGGGTCAATCGTGATGTGGCTTACAAGTTTCAGGAAGACCTTCGCCCACCAGGCCTTGGAGATCCCGGTGTCGACGGCAAAGGTGGCATCGATCGGCAGCACCGCGTGGAGCAGCGGACCGTCGATCAGGCTGACATGGTTCGGCGCGATCAGCATGCGGGTGCCGGCCGGCGGCAGGTTCTCCAGCCCACGCACCTCAGTGCGGAACAGCGCGCGGAACAGCATCGCGCCGAAGTCGCGCACGCCCTCCCTGCCCCATTTGTTGAGCACGAACCAAACGGCGCCGAAGCTCGCCAAAGCCAGACCGAAGAAGATCCAGGCGATCGAGAGGCCTGCGGCCTGCAGACCGGCCACGCCCAGCGAGCCGACCACCATGAAGGCTGCCTGCAGCACGTTGCCGGCAGCGATGACCCGGGCGCGCTCAGTCGGCTCCGACCAGGCCTGCACCGCGGCGAAGGCAGGAACCACGAACAGGCCGCCACCAAAGGCGAACACCGCGAAATCAATCAGCATGCGCGCTCCCGCCCAGGAGCCGACGAAGGCGAGCGGCGAGAGGTCCTTCGCGGTCGCTGTCGTCCCGATCGTCCAGGACAGATCGAGACCGAGCACGCCCATGAGGATTGCGCCGATCGGCACCAGCGCGAGATTCGGCCTGACGTGGCTGAGATGCGCCGCGAACAGCGAGCCGATGGCGATGCCGATCGCGAAGACGGCGAGGCACAAGGTGACCACCCCCTCGGTGCCGCCGACGACATCCTTGACCAGCGCGGGCAGCAGCGACAGCACGACGGCGCCGACCAGCCAGAACCACGACACGATCACCATGCCGTCCCACAGCCGGGGCATGGCATGCAACGACTTCAGAAGGTGCGAGGTCGATGTCCAAGGGTTGGCCGTGATGCGCAGATCCGGTGCCGACGGCGAAGTGTGCGGAATGCGCGACGCCGAAGCCCAGGAGATCACCGCGAGGCCGATGACGGCGAGAGCGACCCATCCCATATGCGACGAGCCGGAGACGAGCTGGCCGCCGGCGATGGTGCCGATCAGGATGGCCATGAAGGTCGCACCTTCTACCAGCGCGTTGCCAGTAGCAAGTTCACCGACCGTCAGTTGATCCGGCAGCATGGCGTATTTCACGGGGCCGAACAGCGCGGCGATGACACCGAACATGCCGAGGGCGACGAACAGAAGCGGGATCGAATGCAGAAAGAAGCCCAGCGCCGCGAAGCCTGCGGCGAAGATTTCCGCGAACTTGAGCCGGCGCGCCACGATTCCCTTGACGTATCGATCCGCCAGCTCGCCGCCGAGCCCGGACAGGATGAAGAATGGGAAGATGAAGACGGCGCCCGCCACGGTCACAAGCGCGTCGCCATGCGTTGCCACGGCGCCGTAGAGCAGCATGATGACCAGCGCATTCTTCAGAATGTTGTCGTTCAGCGCCGAGGAGAATTGGGCCCAGAACAGCGGGGCAAAACGACGCGACGACATCAACTGCTTGATCATGATCGATTCCTGGTGTGCTGCAGCGGCTTGGCCGCAAGGACCGCAAGAGCCTTGGTTGGTGATGAAATGAGGTGGTGCCGGTGATGCATCCCGTTAGACGCGGTCATGCGGTTTCGCGTTCTGCTGTTGGTCGCCGACCAGCACGAAGAGTAGCGCGTAGGTCGTGTGCAAAAGGCTTATCCAGACCTGTAGGAGCTGGAGGGGATGTATGGAACGCAAGGACATGGTGACCGCTTCGTTGCGCCTGAGATGGGGATTCGAGACAAGGTCAGGTCAGTTCGCTCAGGTAGCGGAAGCAGCCGAATAGGCCGCCACGGCGAAGCCGGCGCCCTTCGCGCCCGGCGGCACGAAAAAGACGTTGTCCGGCCAGCCGCCTCGCTCGTCGCGCAGCGAGCAGACCGGCAACATCACAGGCATTTGCGATGCGCTCGACGCGCGCCGTCAAAAGGTGAGACGCGGACCGCGCCAGACCGTTCAGCATCACCATGGGATTGATCGAAAAAAGTTGCGGAGCGCGAGAGCTGAGAACCTGCATGGGACTTCTCCACGTTTTGAGCGTTGCTCAAAATGCTTACAACAAATTTGAGCGACGCTCAAGCGGGGAATGCAAGAGGCCCGATAAAGGTAAAATAATCCTGTGAACGGCCCGCTCCTAGGCGTGAGAGGTGAATAACGCCTTGGAATCAAAAGGGATGTTGATAACTCGGCTTTTGCCGAGCTGGTCAGCCCGCCGATTTGCGCAGCCAGACCTTGTTGTCGTGGAAGGCAGCGCCCCCGATCGGAGCGACGGTGTCGGCTGCGGTGAGCACATTGATGCCCCGTCCACCGATATGGGCGCGATTGGGATGGATCGATTCGGCGATCAGCACCCCGCGTTGAACTCCGTCGAACAGCCGGGCGGCAAGCGAGGTCTGTCCGCGCTCATTGCCGAGCGTGACGATGTCGCCGTCGACAATGCCGAGCGGGGCTGCATCCAGTGGATGGATCATGACGGAGGGGCCCCCTTCCCGCGCCTGCGACGATGGCGTCTCGTTGAAGGAGGTGTTGAGGAACGAGCGAGCCGGACTTGTCGCAAGCCGGAACGGATGCTGCTGATCGACCTCTTCGGTCACCGCCCAATGGTCGGGCAATGACGGCATGCGCTCCGGATTGCCCATGACGCGGCCGAATGGCGGATGAGCCCAGTCGGCCTTGAAGTGGAATTTACCGTCCCTGTGCGCGAAACCGTCGAGATAGTGCGAGGTGCGAAAGTCCGGCTGAAGGTCACGCCAGACATCGGCCTCGAGCCCGGCGATATCGCCATGGCCGCTCTTCTTCAACGTCGCATCGATCAACTCGCGCGGCGACATCTCGAAGCCCGGATGCACCGCCCGCAACCGGCGCGCCAGGCCCTGCAGCACCTCATGATTGGACCGGCACTCGCCGGGCGGGTCGATCAGCTTCGGTCCGACCGAAATGTGCTGATGGCCGCCGCCGTAATAGAGATCGTCATGCTCCATGAACATCGTGGCGGGCAGCACGATGTCCGCCATCTGCGCCGTCTCGGTCATGAACTGCTCGTGGACGGCGACGAAAAGGTCTTCGCGCGCAAATCCGTTGCGAACCAGCTCCTGCTCGGGTGCCACCGTCATCGGATTGGTGTTCTGGATCAGCATCGCCTTGACTGGCGGGCCGCCACAGAGGGCCACCGCGTCTCCCGTCAGGATGCGCCCGATCTGGGACTGATCGAGAAAGCGAGTGGAATGATCCACGGCGTCGTGGCCCTCGATGATGGACTCGTCGAAATGCCACAGCGCCGCGTTGTTGAAGAAGGCACCGCCTCCTTCGTATTGCCAGGCGCCCGTCACCGCGGGAATGCAGGATGCCGCATGCATCTGCGTCGCGCCGTTCCTGCTGCGGGTGAAGCCATAACCCAGTCGGAAGAAGGTCCGCTTCGTCTCGCCGACCAGACGGGCGAACGCCTCGATCTCGGCCACGGGAACGCCAGAAATCTGCGATGCCCATTGCGGCGTCCGCGTCTGCAGATGCGCTTCGAGTTCCGCAGGACAGTCCGTGTACTTCTCCATATAGGCGCGGTCGGCAAAGCCATCGCGAAACAGCACGTGCATCACGCCGCAGGCAAAGGCGCCGTCGGTGCCCGGGCGCAGGATGATCTTGATGTCGGCCTGCTTCATCGTCTCATTGTCGTAGACATCGATCGCCGCGATCTTGGCGGCCCGCTCTTTTCGGGCGCGCGCGGCATGAGTCATGACATTGACCTGCGTGTTCACCGGGTTCGTGCCCCAAATCACGACCAGGTCCGAGAGCGCCATCTCCCGCGGATCGACGCCGGCGATCTTCCCAGTGCCGATGGCAAAGCCGATACGCGCGACATTGGCGCAGATCGTCGAGTAGAAGCGCGAATACTTCTTCACATGGGTGAGACGATTGAGGCCATCGCGCATCACGAGCCCCATCGTGCCCGCGTAATAATACGGCCAGACCGACTGAGCGCCAAAGTCGCGCTCCGCCTGGAGAAATCGCTCCGCGATCTCGTCCAATGCCTCGTCCCAGGAGATGCGTGCGAATTGCCCTGAGCCTTTCGGACCGATGCGACGCATCGGATGCATCAGCCTTTCAGGATGATGAATCCGCTCGGCATATCTCGCGACCTTGGCGCAAACCACGCCAGCCGTATAGGTCTGCCGTTTCGAGCCGCGAACGCGGCCGATCGTCTTCCGATCGAGCACTTCGACGTCGAGCGCGCAGGCCGACGGACAATCGTGCGGGCAGGTAGAATGGCGGATATCGACCCGAGTCTGCTGGTTCATGCCCGATTGGTAGCATCAAAGAATGCATCCGCCGAGAGCATTCGCGAGGCATTCGCACGAACGAGATTCGTGCATGTCTGCTCCACCGCAGATTTGCTTCTGGATGTGGACAAGTCGCCGCCGACAACGGCCGATCCGGCGTTAGGAGCGAGATGAAGACGGCAAGAAAAGACGATAGGCTCTGTCGCGTGCTCGTGGTTGCTGCCTGCGTACAGCGCAGTGCACCATCGCGAGTCCTCAGCTGACGGCAATTTCGATTGCAAAGCCAGTTTCATATATTAATATATCAGCTGAGGAAACGAAGATGTCCGGTCGACCCCCGAGGAAATTGGCCGCAGCGCCACGGCCCGTGGTCGCCCGCATGCGCCGCAATGGTCGCCCCCGCGGCGCGACAGCAGCGTCACGCATCTACACCGATCTCAGGTCCGAACTCGTGTCGCTCGTGCGCCTGCCGGGCGAACCGATTTCGGAAGCGCAGATCGCGACGGCCTATGGCGTCAGCAGGACACCGGTCCGCGAGGCCATTCTGAAACTCGCGGACGAAGGGCTGGTCGAGATCTTTCCGCAGTCCGGCATCTTCGTCTCGCGCATTCCGGTCGCAGCACTCCCCGAGACCATCATCATCCGAAAGTCTCTCGAAGAGACGACCGCACGGATGGCGGCCGAGCATGCGACATCGAGCCAGTTGCTCAACCTGCATGCGACCCTCGAACGTCAGCGCGAGGCCTGCGCCGCAAAGGATCGCGAAGCCTTCCACCAGGCGGACGAGATGTTTCACGCTGGCATCGCCGAGGTCGCCGGCTATCCCGGGATCTGGAAGCTGATCGTTCAGGTCAAGGTTCACGTCGACCGCTATCGTCGACTGACCCTGCCGCAGATCGGACGGATGGCCGAAGTGATCGCAGAGCACGAACCAATTCTCCAGGCCATCGAACGGCGCGATCCGGATCGTGCCAGGGCTGCCATGGCGAGTCATCTGGAACGCCTGCTCGACGACATCTCTGAAATTCAGACCAAGAATCCAGAGTATTTCGATCAACCAGGCTAACGAGATGATCGCATCGAACCTTGCGGCGACACGATCATTCCGTCGGAGAGACGCCATGAAAAGACGCGATTTCATCAGACTGAGCGTGGGCTTTGCGGGCGTTGCAACGCTGCCGCCGATCTCGGCCGCCCTTGCGCAATCGAAGGCGGTGTTCAAGGCATCCGACGTTCAGCCGCCGGGTTATCCGACGGTTGCAGCAACAGAAAACCTCGGCAAGAAGCTTGCAGCGGCAACCAACGGCAGGCTGTTGATCCAGATGTATCCCTCCGCTCAGCTCGGCGGCGAGAAAGAGACTATCGAGCAGACCCAGATCGGGGCGATCCAGATACTGCGGGTCAGCGCCGGCGCGCTCGGCCCGATCGTCGACGACGTCAACGTCGTCAACATGCCCTTCCTGTTCAAGAGCATCGAACATTCTGAAAAGATGATGGACGGTCCGATCGGTCAGGACCTTCTGGACCGCGTCAGCGCCAATGCCAGCGCAAATCTCGTCGCACTCTGCTGGATGAATTCTGGCGCGCGCAGCATCTACAACACCAAG
Organism: Bradyrhizobium sp. SZCCHNS1050; assembly: GCF_032484785.1. NCBI lineage: Bacteria > Pseudomonadati > Pseudomonadota > Alphaproteobacteria > Hyphomicrobiales > Nitrobacteraceae > Bradyrhizobium > Bradyrhizobium sp. SZCCHNS1050. The sequence goes on from NZ_JAUETR010000001.1 coordinate 557,938, forward strand.
AAGCCCATCAGGACGGTCGAGGACGTCAAGGGGCTCAAGATCCGCGTGATCGGCAATCCCATCTTCATCGACATGATGAACGCGCTCGGCGGCAACGGCGTCGCGATGGGCTACGATCAGGTCTTCAGCGCGCTGCAGACCGGCGTGATCGACGGGGCCGAAAACAATCCGCCGAGCTACGTCTCCAGCAATCATTACACGGCCGCGAAGTACTATTCGCTCACCCAGCATCTCGTCATTCCGGAAATCCTCGTATTCTCGAAGCGGTCCTGGGCAAACCTGTCGACCGACGACCAGACCTTGATCAAGAAGTTCGCGCGCGAAGCGCAGATGGAGGAGCGCGAACTCTGGAAGGCCTACGAGCGGGAAGCGATTGAGAAGGCCAAGGCCGGTGGCTCCGAGATCGTCGAAATCGCCAACAAGGCGCCGTTCCAGAAGGCCGTGAAGCCGGTCTGGGACAAATACGGTCCGAAGTACCAAGAAATGATCAAGCGCATTCAGGACATCGCATAGACCGCACGCTCGGTTCGGACGATCAGGAGGCTTACGATGGCCGGACTCTATCGCCGGGCGATGGATGCACTGTATCCCGCTTGCGTCATCGTGGGCGTAACGGCGCTCGTGCTGATCTCAGCCGTCATCCCTTGGGCGGTCTTCACCCGCTACGTCCTGAACGGCGCCGCTTCCTGGCCCGAGGCGATGGCCGTCCTGTTGTGCTGGTGCCACCAAGCCCTAACGCCGTCCTTCACGCGCTCGCGACCGGCGGGACGATCTCGATCAGCGCGCTGTTCATGGCGGGTGTATTCCCGGGGCCGCTGCTCGGCTTCTCGCTGATCCTGCTCTGCATCGTGATCGCCTATCGCGAGGGCCATCCCCCACGGCCAGCGGGTCCGGCCAAGGATTTGGTCGTCCGCCGCCCCCCCGAAATCCAGCTCGCCGCCGGCGAGATACGGCCATCATCGGCTAGGTAGGACGCCGGAAAATGCCTCGCCGCCCCTACTCGTCTTCGTCTTGACCAGCCTCCGCCAATCCGCGTAGCGGCTCGGGGTTCAGAAGCACGATCGCCCCGTGCTCGAGGCGGACCCAGTCCCGCGCGGCCCATGCACGCAACTGCTTGTTGATGCTCTCCCGCGTCATGCCGACCATTTCGCTGATCTCCTGCTGCGTGATGGCAATGGTGCGGCTCGCGGCATCCAGCTTGCGCTTGTCGGTCAGGCCGAGCAGCGCACTGGCAAGGCGGCGGGGAAGATCCTGAAGGATGACCTGCTCGACCTGGTCGCTGGTCCAGCGCAGCCGATCGCAAAGCAGCTCGATGAACTTCATTGCCAGCACCGGCTGGCTCTTTACGAACGGCAGGAATTCGCGCCGATCGATGACCAGGATCTCGCAGTTCGTATTGGCCGTTGCATCGGCTGTACGTTCTCGTCCGTCGAGCACGGCGACTTCGCCGAATATCTCGCCGGCGCTGATCAGGTTCAGGATAGCATTGCGGCCGTCGGGCGACGAGACACTGATTTTGACGGTGCCACTGATCACGGCATACAAGCTCGAGCCGGGATCGCCTTTTGAGAAGATGGTTGCACCGCGCTTGAGCGATGTCGGCTTGGCGTAGCGGCAGAGCTGATCGACCGCATCAGCCTCGAGTTCACGAAAAATCGGATGCTGACGCAGCACCGACAGCTTGCCGTTGTTGGTAGGTCGGACGCTCGCCCGCTTTTCCTCAGCCACACCGCATCTCCCAGGCGTCCGAATACCGCCGCCCAAGGGAGAGGTCCAAAGCCGGTGGCCAAAGCCCCGCGAATGTCAGGGGACTATGGACACGCCTACAGCCACCAGCAAAGACGATCCCTCAGACTTGCGACCACCGATCCTCGATTTCATTGCACCTCGGAATACGGCAGATCGGCGGATTGTCCAGGAAAATGCGGCGAACGCTCAACGGCAAAGCCATGTGCCAATCGACGCCGGAGGCGTTTCCGCCGCAGATACGGGCCCGGCATACATTGTGCAGCGCGTGGGAATCGTCCAGCCGCCCCGTCGGACCAGCAGCGCTACTCTTCTGAGCGCAAGATGCCGCAGTCCAAGGGCAGCCTGTACCTCACACCCGATGCCTTGTCTGTGAATCAGCCCAAAGCAGGACCGCGGCGAACCCGACAAAGACCCCCACAACTGCAAAGCTGACCAACATAGCGTCGAGCGGCATGTCTCTCTCCCCTGTTCGAGTTTGAGATACAGTTCCCTACCGGCTGCGCGACAGTCCTTGATCCAGATCAATGCAATGCGGATTTCGCCAACGATGTCAGGCAGCAGCCATTGCTTCGGCTCGTGCCGAGTCCCGAAGCGAGACGCCCCCGGGCAGGATCGCGATGATGCCCTCCCGTTCGAGCTTCGTGAACGTTCGACTGACGGTCTCGATGGTGAGCCCGAGATAGTCAGCGATATCCTGCCGACTCATCGGCAACGGTACCATGTTAGAGGGCCCCCGAAGCTCCACCAGCCGATCCCTCCAGCCAACGAGGAATGTCGCGACCTTCTCCTCGGCTGATCGGCGCCCAAGAAGTACCATGTGATCACGCGCCTGATTCAGCTCCTGCACGGCCAGTTCGTTCATCCGGCGCAGCAGATTCGGCTTGTCCTCGGCAAAGCGTCCGAACGGTCCCTTCGCGAACTGGCAGACGGTGACGGGACCGATCGCGTCAGCCGAAAATCCGTGCCGTTCCTCCGTCGTCATGCCGACGAAGTCACCGGGGAGCGCAAATCCGACGATCTGCCTGCGTCCGTCGGGGAGAAGCTTGTAGAGCCTCATTACCCCATCCAATAAATTGTAGAAGCAGGACGACGTGTCTTCCTGCGCGAAAACCGTCTCGCAGGTCGCAAAATGCGCTCGGCGGCTGAGGTGCTCGAATTCGCGCATTTCGAACTGGTCGAGCGACGCACAGACACTGAATCCCCGCACGGCACAATCGGCACAGGCCTGCCCGTGGAAATCGATTGCAACAAGAGACGTCTTCATACGGGGGCTCCGGTGGGCCAAGCGCAAAGAGAATGATTGCATTCTAACGGACGCTCGAAGTTCCGATTGATTCAAATCAAACGAACCAACAATCCGGGCCCTATCGTGGCCGCCACTCCCAACCAATGGATATCGTGAATGCAGCGGCTTGTTCTGTGCCACCTTCTCGCCGCGATTGCGTTGGCGACCCCGTCATACGCGACGTCGACGGCGCAGCAACGCGGACAGGCTTTCGCGAAGGCCCACTGCGCACGATGCCACGCCATTGGTCGAACGGGAGATAGCCCGTTCGAACCGGCTCCTCCGTTCCGAAGCCTCCATCTCCGCTACCCGATCGAATCTTTGGGCGAAGCGCTCGCGGAGGGGATCATGACTGGTCACCCGGCCATGCCCCAATTCCAGCTTGCGCCGCCGCAGATCCACGATCTGCTCTCGTATTTGAAGAGCTTGGAATAGCCCGATCGATTCAGAGCGCCTGTATCGTCCAGGTCAGAATCGATTTGGCAATCCGGCCGAAGGCCTCATCGAAGGCGGACACGGCATCAGCAGGATCAAGCCGGGCAACGGGCTGGCTTTCGCCAAACAGCCGAGACGCGATGGCCTTGCCGTTCTTGTCGACGAGGCGAGCCGACAGGCCAATTTCCACCGCGGCGGTATCGCCATTGATCCGGAAACGGCGGACATCGATCAGCAGCTGAAAATCCGGCTGGCCCAGATCGGATGTCCGCAGCGGAGCGTGGGCCACATCGTAGTTCTCGAAGGCATCGATCAGACGTGATTGCAACAACTTGGGGATGCTGTCAGCCCACAGGAAATCACCGAACCCGGGGTAGTCCTTTGTGGGCGTGAACAGCATGCGCTGAGTCTGCAGCATCGCCACGGCCGTGGGCTCAGGTATCGAGAGCTGACCCTTGATGGTCTTGTTGACCGGCCCCAGTTCTCTTGGCGCGCTCAGATCATAGGTGACTTTCTGTGCTGGAGCACCGCCTCCCGTCATTTTCTCCAGACCCGAGACGATTCCATCGAGCTTGCCGGTATTCCGCGCGAGGCCGTCCGAGAATGTCTTGAGGTTAGCGATCGTATCTTTGAGCGGCCCGGCATTCTCCGCAAGAACTGCGTCGACACGCCGCAGGGCGTCCCGGGCGGCCTGCGTCATGCTTTGTCCGGCGCCTGGTTCTGCAATCAAGGTCGATACGGCACTCGCCGCTCCTGCAGACGCGCCGCCCTCCAGCGCGATCACCGGCACTCCGGTCAGCCCCTGAAATTCCAACCCTACTTTGGTGTCGGCGCGCACCGGGGTCGTCGACGCCACGGAAATCGTTGCGTTGACCCGACGCGGATCGTTCGGCGCCAGACCGAGCTCAGTCACCTCGCCGACCCGGATTCCGTTGAACAGAACGGCAGCCCCGACCAGCAGGCCGGGCACCGAGCCCTCGAACTGCACGTGATAGGTCGTGCGAGGCCCGAGTCCTCCGGTGTTGTTGAGCCAGTAAACGAAGCCAAAGATCGCGACGATGGCCGCCAGCACGAAGCCGCCGATGACAGCGAAGGGCGCACGGGTTTCCATCTTTCAACTCGCTTTTGGTTGCAGCATCTGGGATCGCTTGCCGTGAAAATAGGCTTTGACCCATGGATGTTCTGATCGGAGGAGGTCGCTCATAGGACCAATCGCCACGATCCTGCCATCGGCCAACGCAGCGACACGGTCGCAGACCGTGTTGAGGCTGGCGAGGTCATGGGTCACCATGAACACCGTCAATCCCAACGTCAGCTGGAGCGTCTTGATCAGGGCGTCGAAGTCGCCGGCGGAGATCGGATCGAGGCCGGAGGTCGGCTCATCAAGAAATACGATCGCCGGATCGAGAGCGAGGGCGCGCGCCAGCGCGGCGCGCTTCGTCATGCCGCCGGATAGCTCGGCTGGGAATTTATCACCGTCCTCTGCGCGAAGGCCGACCATTTCGAGCTTGGCTATCGCGATCTCATCCATCAACTCCTGCGACATCTGCAGGCTCTCGCGCAGCGGAAACTGTACGTTCTGTTTGACCGTCAGTGACGAGAACAGAGCACCCTGCTGAAACAGAATTCCCCAGCGCTTCGCTGCAGCCTGCGTCGTCCGCTCCTCGGCGCCCCCAACGGTTGTCCCCATGACCTCAATGGTCCCGCTGCGCCGAGGAATGAGTCCGATGATCGTCCGCATCAGGACGGATTTTCCGCCGCCTGACGCGCCAACCAACCCGAGAATCTCACCGCGACGAACGTCGAGCGAAAGATTGTTCAGAACGAGCTGCCGGCCGAACCCGACAACGAGATCGGTCACGCGGATCGCGCTGGACACGCCAAGATCATCCATCGCTACATTCCAATGGACGCAAAAAACACGGCGAAAAGACCATCGAGCACGATGACCAGGAAAATGGATTTCACCACGGATGTCGTAGTCTGTTGCCCCAGCGATTCGGCACTACCTTTCACACGAAGTCCCTCACTGCAGGCAACAATGCCGATCACCAGGGCCATGAACGGCGCCTTCAATATTCCCACTTCGAAGTGCGTCACCGAGATGGCATCGTGTAGCCGGGCGATGAAGATTGCCGGTCCCATCCCGCCATAGAGCTGGGCCACCAGCCCTCCTCCATACAGGCCAGCCATCGAGCCGATGAAGGCGAGAATTGGCAAGGTCAAGATCAACGCAACGATACGGGGCAGAATCAGCACCTCGACAGGGTCAAGTCCCATCGTCACCAGCGCGTCGATCTCCTCGCGCATCTTCATCGATCCAAGCTCGGCCGTGTAGGCGCTTCCCGACCGCCCTGCCACCATGATCGCGACGATCAGAACGCCAAGCTCGCGCAGGACCAGAATTCCGACCATGTCGACGACGTAAGACTCGGCACCGAAACGTCGAAAATGGAAGATCCCCTGCTGGGCGATGATGGCGCCGATCAGGAATGTGATCAACACCACGATTGGAATGGCCTGCCACCCGATGCGGTACATCTGATAGACGAGGGAGGTCACGCGCAGAGATTGAGGCCGGCGCAGCGTGCGCAGCAGCGCAAAGAACAGCGCGGCCAACATGTCCAGAAACACCTTGATGTCCTGGGCGGCCCCCAGACTCGAACGACCGAGGTCGGTGAGTTTGGCGAGGATCGGGTTCAGTCTCGGTGCCGGCTCGACGACTCGTCGATTGACCTGCCGGACCTCCTCGACGAGGCCGATGTAGTTTTCTGCTACCCCGATCATCTCGACCCGACGATCGCCCGCAGCAGCCCGGCGGCCGAGCTTCTCAAGCAACCAAGCACCGACGGTATCGATTTCGCTGACGGCCCCAAGATCGAGCTTCACGGCGGTCGCGCTGTTGATGCTGTTGCCGACAGAGCTGGTCAAGCTCTCGAGCTCTGCCACGTTCAGGGACACCCATGATCCGCTCGGACGAAGCTCGAGCACATCCTCCGTCGTCGCCGCGGTCAGTCCCGGATGAGCACGCAATTGGATGTCTCCCTCAGTCGGCGTGCCGAGGCACACCCGTTCCTAAATCGCGCCGATCTGCCTCGCTTGATCTGCGTCAATCCCGTCAGCGCAACGGGTTGAGCGAAATCAAGCATCGTGCCGAGCTACGTTCTACAGTGATTTTGACGCAAGGACAAAACATGGCCATCGACCCGACGACCCTCCGGACCGAGCTGGAGAGCCTGACGCGAGAGCTAAGCCAGCTGTTGCGGGGCGCGGGTACGCCGCGTGACAACCCGGACGCGCAACCAGCCGCCGGAATGCTCGCTGCAGCGATCGAGGCGCTAGACATGCGTCTAAGCGAGACAGACGTTCAGGTGGAACGAATGATCAGGGATCGTCCGATCGTGGCGACGGCTTCGGCCTTCGCCCTCGGGCTTGCCGTTGGCCTCCTGCTGCGGAGAACTTAAGTGGATACCGAAAATGTCGTTAAACATTTACGCCTTCTCTGGCGGACGGACCGGGTCATTGCCGACATCAGGCTTCGGCACTTGCTCGTCGGGCTTGGCCTCCGGGCCTTTGCGGCGCTGATCGCCGTCTTTGGCCTCCTGATGTTCGAGCTGGCGGCTTATCTTGCATTGGTCCAGGTCACCTCCGCGGTCGTGGCAGCCGCGGCACTCGGAGCCTGCAATATCGCGATTGCGGCGATCCTGCTGATCATCGCATCCCGTGCACCGTCCGGCCGGGAACTCGAACTAGCCAACGAGATTCACTCCTCGGCGATGGACTCGCTGCAATTGGAAGCACGAGCTTTGCAGTCCCGAATCTCGAGCGTGGTCAACCATCCGCTCAACAGCCTCATTCCGCTGCTCATCGTTCCCATTGCGACGATGATCATCAGAACTCTCCGCTCGCATGGCGCTTCCGAAGGCGAGGCGGCGAGTCCGCCGTCCAATGACGACCACCATCCGACCTGAACCGATGGACCGGGTGAGAGGACACCGAAGATCTGAGCTTAGAGCCTGAGTTTGACATTGCAAAGGTCGCGCTCGGTTGGATCGGTTTTGACCTCGAAACCGAGATTCCTACACATCTCCAGCATGACGACATTCTCCTGCAGGACGTCGCCGGAGATCATCTTCAGGCCCTCCGACTTGGCGTATTCGATGATCAGCTGCATCAATGCCCAGCCGAGTCCGCGTCCCTTGAGATCCGACCGCAACAGGATCGCGTATTCCCCGCTCTCGTAGACCGAGTCGGAGTGAATCCTCACGACGCCGACCAGTTCGTTTGTCGCTTCATCGAGAGCCACAAAAGCCATCGCGCGCGCATAGTCGAGCTGCGTCAGGCGCGCGATGAACTCGTGCGTGAACTCCTTCATTGGAGCAAAGAATCGAAGACGCAGGTCTTCCGCAGTGACATGCTTGAGGAACTCATGAATGGTTGGCTCATCCTCGGGTCGGATCGGCCGCGCAAGGATCCGCCAGCCGTCCTTGACCTGGAGATGCCGTTCCCATTGGCTCGGATAGGGCCGAACGGCGAAATTCGACGGACCAGAGCCTTTGAATTTCGGCGGAACCCTGCCGACGGCGACGCGCGCATCGACGGCCATGACGCCGCTCTCGTCGGCGAGCAGCGGATTGATATCGAGTTCGCGAATCTCCGGAACGTCTGCTGCAAGCTGCGCAAGCTTGACCAGCACCAGTGCGACTGCATCGGGCTTGACCGCTGGGACATCACGATAGGCGCGCAGCAATCGTGAGACGCGCGTCCGCTCGATGAGGTTTCGCGCCAGATGGAGATCGAGCGGAGGCAGACCGAGCGCCTTGTCGTTGATGATCTCGACGGCGGTACCGCCCCTGCCGAACACGATCACGGTTCCAAAGGTCGGATCGTCGGCAATGCCCATGATCAGCTCCCTCGCCTTGGCGCGGACGATCATGGCTTGCACGATCACGCCGGAAATCCGTGCGTCGGGCCGAACGGCCTTCGCGCGGGCCATGATCTCGTTCGCGGCGTTACGCACGGCCTCGGCCGTAGTGAGATTGAGCACGACACCGCCGACGTCGGATTTGTGAATGATATCTCTCGACAAGATCTTGAGCACGACAGTTGTGCCTTGAGCGAACAACTGCTCCGCATATCCGACCGCCTCGTCGACCGAGGACGCAGCGAACGTCGGCACCATCGCAATATCATAGGCCTCCAGCAGGCGACTGATCTCGACCGGATCGAGCCAGGTCCGCCCGTCGGCGAGGGCTGTCGCTACAATTCTGCGGGCTGCCTCGACGTCGGGCGCAAAAGAGCTCGGCATGGCCGGCGGCACAGCGGCAAGCGATTCGACCACCTCCCGATGACGAACGAGATGCATGAAGCCGCGAACGGCATCATCCTCCGTTGGGTAGTTCGGAATTCCTGCCCCGCTCAAGGTCTCGATGACCGACTGCTCCGCACCGACCCATGCCGCCAGAACCGGCTTTGCCCAGCGCCGGTGTTGCTTTCGATAGGTACTGACGAACTCGGTGACAGCCGTGGCAATGGCGCTCGCGGATGCAATCGCGGTCTGAACGTTCATGACGAGAATTGCATCGTTCGCTCGATCGGCGAGCAGCGCCTCGAGCGCGAGCGTGTAGCGTGCGGCGTCGGCATCGCCGACAATGTCGACCGGGTTGGATCCGGACCAGGTCGGCGGCAGGATGGCGTCGAGTTTGTCGTGGATGACCGGCGAAAGTGCGGCAGGCACGCCTCCGAGCTCGACCAGTCGATCCACGGCGAGCACGCCGATCCCGCCGCCATTCGTGAGAATGGCGAGCCTCTTGCCCATGGGCGACTCCACCCGCCCCAGCGTTTCGGCGCAGTCGAACAACTCGCGCAGATCGGAGACCCGCAGAACGCCGGCCCGGCGAAAAGCCGCATCGTAGACGGCATCCGCTCCCGCCAGCGCGCCCGTATGTGTCGCCGCAGCTTGCGCACCGACGGCACCGCGGCCCGATTTCACAACCACAACCGGCTTGACCCTTGCCGCCGCTCGCGCCGCGGACATGAACTTTCGAGCGTCCTTGACGGCTTCGATGTAGAGCAGGATCGCGCGGGTCCCACCGTCCAGCGCGAAGTGGTCCAGTAGATCTGCGAGATCGACGTCCAACTGATCGCCGATCGAGACGATTCCAGAAAACCCAACACCGCGCTGAGCAGCCCAATCTACCATCCCCGCCGCGATAGCGCCGGACTGTGAAATGAGCGCCAGGCTGCCTGCAACCGGCATGTGCGCCGAAAAGCTCGCATTGAGCTTGATGGTCGGCATCATGATGCCGAGACAGTTCGGCCCAATGAGACGCATGCCGTATTTCTGCGCTGCCTTCTCGGCCTGGTCAGCGAGCGACCCCTCTCCATGCCCGAGACCCGAGGTAATGATCAGAGCCCCTGCCGTCCCCAACGCGCCTGCGCGATGAATGAGATCCGGGATCGAAGGGGGTGGCGTCGTGATCACCACAAGTTCCGGCACAAACGCCAATTCGGCGAGACTGCCAACGGCTGCGATGTTGGATATTTCCCGATAGCGGGAATTGACCAGGCCAAGCTTGCCCTCGAACCGCGCCTTGACGATATTGTCGAGAATGGCCTTCCCTACCGAGTTCGGTCGCGGACTCCCTCCGATCAGAGCGATGGAGCGAGGCAAAAGCAGGTTCCGCAATCGGTAGGTCGACATTTGCACGTCCAACATCAGTTGGTGAAAGGCGGGTGAATCCCGGAGATTGATCTTAGTTTCAATCCGCAGCGGGTCTAGCGCGACTTATCATCCCAGCATAGTGACGGATGCAATACCGCTCCGTTCCCCGACCGCACCTGCCGGCTCTGCTCGGTAGGCCGCAGTATTCGAACCAAGTCCTTGATGAGCATCAAACGATTGCCGGGCTGATTATCTTATTACCCTGCAAATTCGTCCGGGAGGCATCTCCGATGCGAGCGATGGTTCTGCGAAAGCCTGGAGCGCCTCTGCAGCCCGAGACACTCGCGGACCCCGATCCTGGTCCCGGTGAGATCCGCGTCAAGGTCAGGGCATGCGGTGTGTGTCGCACTGACCTGCATGTGTTCGACGGTGAGCTTCCCGACATCCGGTATCCGATCATCCCCGGACACGAGATCGTCGGTCATGTCGATCAGATTGGTCCTGGTGTGACGACGCACAGGCTCGGCGAGCGGGTCGGAATTCCATGGCTGGGGCATACATGCGGCCACTGCACGTTCTGCGCACTTGGTATGGAAAATCTCTGCGACCAGCCGACGTTTACCGGCTATACGCGCGATGGCGGCTATGCGACCCACACCGTCGTCGACGCAAATTATGCGTTCCCGCTCGGAGGTCTGGAGGACGACATCGCCACCGCACCGCTGTTGTGCGCCGGCCTGATCGGCTGGCGATCCCTGGTCATGGTAGGGAACGCCGAGAGGCTTGGCATCTACGGATTCGGCGCGGCCGGTCACATCGTTGCCCAGGTGGCCCGCTGGCAGGGGCGCCAGATCTATGCGTTCACCCGCGAGCACGACGAGGCTGCGCAGGATTTGGCGCGCCAACTTGGCGCCACATGGGCCGGAGCGGCGGGCCAGCGTCCCGATGTTGCTCTGGACGCGGCCGTCATCTACGCGCCGGCTGGCGAGCTTGTTCCGGCCGCTCTGCGGGCTGTTCGGAAGGGCGGCCGGGTGGTCTGCGCAGGTATCCATATGAGCGACATTCCGACGTTCCCGTATTCCCTCCTCTGGGGAGAACGCCAGGTGGTGTCCGTCGCCAACCTGACGCGGCAAGACGGTCTCGATTTCCTGCGAGTCGCGCAGCAGGCTCAAATACGGACCCATACGACGCCCTATCCGCTGTCCGACGCAAATGACGTTCTGGCTCGCCTGAGGCGGGGTGACGTCGTCGGCGCGGCGGTGCTCATCCCGGACTTTTGAATTGAACGCGGCAACACCGCCCATGGCATCACCATCCGATCAGGAACTGGTCTTCTCCTTCTTGGGCAATACCGCCCGACATCCAGGTGTCCGCCGGATCGACACGCACGCGGCTTCCGTGTTTCTGATCGGCGACCGCGCCCTGAAGATCAAGCGCGCCGTTCGGCTGCCATTTCTGGACTATTCGACGCTCGATCGGCGCAAGGCCGCGTGCGTAAAGGAAATGGAGATCAATCACCCGTTTGCTCCGGACATCTATCTGCGTGTCGTCGCCATCACCAAGGCGCCAGACGGGTCATTCGATGTCGGTGGATCCGGCACTCCGGTCGAATATGCCGTCGAGATGCGTCGCTTCGATGACAGCCAGACGCTTGATCATCTTTCTCGCCGCCAGCAGTTGGACGTCGGATTGGGCGAGCGTCTGGCAGAGACGATCGCGGCGTCGCATGCAGTCGCCGTTCGGAGCTCCTCCAATCTGTGGACGGACTCCATTCCAATCTGGATCGACGCATTCGTCGCCAGCTTTCGGACAGTCTCGCGATTTGGCGAAACGGAGGTCGAAGAACTCCGCGTCCTTTGCCACTCGGCCTTCGCGCGGCTCCGCCCCCTGCTCGAGCAACGTGCAAAGGACGGGCACGTGAAACGCTGCCATGGCGACCTCCATCTGGCCAACATTGTCCTCATTGACGACAAGCCGGTGCTGTTCGACGCCATCGAGTTCGACGACCGAATAGCCACGATCGACGTCCTGTACGACCTCGCCTTTCCACTGATGGACCTCTTGCACTTCGCGCAGCCGGTCGCTGCAAGCCACCTCTTGAACCGCTACCTCTCGACCGCGGCGCCCGACCAGACCGGAGGATTGGCTGCTCTGCCTCTGTTCATGGCGATCCGGGCCGCCATCCGTGCACAAGTCTTTGTCGCAAGGTTCGACCGCCTTGATGCTGAACACTCGGACGCAGATCGCTCCACAACGATCGAGACCGCAGAGAGCTACTTTCAACTTGCGCGCAGCCTGATTCGGCCGGCGGAGCCGAGGATGATCGCGGTCGGAGGCCTGTCGGGAACGGGGAAATCTGCGCTCGCCCGGGCTCTCGCTCCTCTCTTGGTTCCTCCACCGGGAGCAATCGTGTTGCGCAGCGATGTGCTGCGCAAGCAACTGTCTGGCGTGAAGGAAACCGAACGCCTCCCAGCTGAGGCCTATACGCCGGAATCGAGTGCACGAGTCTATCGAGAGTTGACGACGCGGGCCAGCCGCGTGCTCTCACAAGGTTTCACGGTGATCGTCGACGCCGTGTTTGCACGTTCGGATGAACGGCAGGATATCCATGATCTCGCGAAACGGCTGAAGGTGCCCTTTGCCGGCCTCTTCCTCGTTGCAGATTTGCGCAGCCGGCAGGAGCGGATTCACCATCGAGTCGCCGATGCGTCCGATGCAACGGTCGGGGTTGCCGAGGATCAGGAACACTACGATATCGGCGGTCTCGATTGGCTCCAGGTCGATGCGTCAGGCACGGCTGAGACGACATTGGACCGAAGCCTTTCATTGCTCCGGGCCAGCGCCTAAGCCCGACGGGATGGTGCTCCTTGGCCGCAACATGCGGCGATCACGTGTGCACGTAGTCGCCCGGCGCGTCTCCAAGATCATTCGAACGATCTGTCCCGACTTGCGGCGGCGCGCCCGGCGCTCCCGACTGCTGTCCGAGCCATGTTGTCCAGGCCGGCCACCACGATCCCTCCAGCTTTGGAGAGCTGCTCTGCCACTCGTCCGGCCCGAGATAAGGAGCGTCGGCAGCCTTGGTCCGCATCTGATGGGAGCGCCCCTGCTCGCCCGGCGGCGACACGATGCCGGCATTGTGGCCGCCGCTCGCGAGCACGAAAGTGACGTCAGCATCAACCTCGTAATGGACCTTGTACGTCGATTTCCAAGGCGCAACGTGATCACGCAGCGTCCCGACGACGAACATCGGCGTGTGGATATCGGAGAGCGAAACAGGCTTCCCCTCGACCCGATACCGCCCCTCGGCGAGATCGTTGTTCAGGAAGAGCTTGCGCAGATATTCGGAGTGCATCCGATACGGCAGCCGCGTCGCATCTGCGTTCCATGCCATCAAGTCGCTCGGGTTTGCGCGCTCGCCGAGAAGATAGTCGCGCGAGACACGAGACCAGATCAGATCGTTGGAGCGCAGCAATTGAAATGCGCCCGCCATCTGGGTGGTATCGAGATATCCACGCTCCCACATCATGTCTTCGAGAAAGGCGACCTGGCTTTCATTGATGAAGAGCGTCAGCTCTCCCGCTTCCGTGAAATCGGTCTGGGCCGCAAACAGCGTGATTGTCTTCAGACGCTGGTCGCCATCCCGTGCCATGGCTGCCGCCGTGATCGAAAGAAGCGTTCCCCCGAGACAATAGCCTGCGGCATGGACCGGCGTATTCGGAATGATCGTTCCGATCATGTCCAGGGCAGCCATGACGCCCAGCGAGCGGTAGTCGTCAAACGCAAGATCCCGGTCTTCCGCTCCGGGGTTTCGCCAGGAGATCATGAAAACCGTAAAGCCCTGGTCGGTCAGGTATCGGACCAGCGAATTGTGCGGCGACAGATCCAGGATGTAATACTTCATGATCCAAGCCGGTACGATCAGGACCGGCTCTGGTCGCACCTTCTCGGTCGTCGGCATGTATTGAATCAGCTCAATCAACTGATTGCGAAGCACAACCTTGCCCGGTGCGGTCGCGACAGTCTTGCCGACGACGAACTCACCATTGCTCGATATCTTTCCCGGCTGCATCACCTGCATGATATCGGCGAGCCAGTTCTGCCAGCCGAAGATCAGGTTCTCGCCACCGCTTTGAAACGTCCTTTCCAGAACTTCCGGGTTGGTCGCTGCAAAGTTCGATGGCGCTAAAATGTCGAGCAGTTGACGAATTGAAAAGTCAACGACGGCTTCGTTGGCGGGGTCGACACCACGAATGCCGGTGGTCGCCTTGTGCCACCAATCTTCTCCGAGCAGGAACGCCTGGGCGAACAAGTTGAACGGTTGGGCCGTCCATTGCGGCTTGGAAAAGCGATGATCGTTGGCCTGCGGCCTGATCAGATCCCAAGGACCGCGATTGGGATCCGCAAAATGCAATGACCGTTCGGCAACCAGCTTCGCGCCGTTCCAGGCGTCTCGGACGATCTCGATTTGACGCTGAGGCGCAGCCGCCAGATGGCAAACCCAATCCAGATACGCCATCGACAGAGCAGCCGGCGATATCCCCGCGGTGAGTCGAGCCAGCATCGCGCTGAACGCCTTGTCCAGCTCGTGGTCCTCGCGCCGAAATGCCCCGGAGCCCGCGTCGGCTTCCTGACAGAGCGACCTTGCGTTCGATGCAGCGAGCCCCCCCGCCGGCTTCAAAGAGGTCTCTACGGAGACAACGGCCTTGCTCCGGTCGTTGTCGGTTGTTCTCTCACGCTCCCGCGCCTCGAGACGCGACACACCCGCACTCTTCAGTTTCGCCACCGTTGCCCCATAAGATTCACGCTGGCATCAATCAGGCGTTGCCCGTGCTTGAAGAGTCGATCGCAATCCCGCCTGACGAAATCAATCTGATGCCGTCCACATTCCTGAACCATCGCCTGGATTCCCGTCACGGAATGCACGCCAGCCAGCTTCGACACGAACTCGGCCAGCAGATGCGTCTCCGTGCGCGCGCGATCCAGCACTTCGTTGCTGGCAAACAGAACCTCCTCCATGACGATCTGCTGCGAACCAACTAGCAGCTCAAGTGCGTGCTTGTTGGAGAGAGCGACACGTTCGGACAGTTCGGCCGTTTCGTCGGCCAGGATCTTGGTCCCGGAGAACTCGGACATAGGCACCTCTCCTCGCGCTGGATCAGATTGCCTTATAGCTGCAATTCAATGCCAAGACCTTGAGCTGCGTCAATGACGGCGGCGGCATCTCCTTTGACCTGCGTCAATTCAAGACCGTCGCAGCGGGTTACTTTTTCTTAGCTTTTGACATTGGAGTTCGCCATGCGCGCCCATCAGATCATGACCCGTCCCGTCATCACTGTCACCCCTGACACTTCCATCGTGGATGCGGCAAATATCATGCTTCAACGGCACGTCAGCGGCCTTCCAGTGGTCGACCCCGGCGGGAAGCTGGTGGGCGTCGTCTCGGAAGGCGATTTCATTCGCCGAACGGAGATCGGCACTGGGCGAAAGCGCGGCCGCTGGCTGCGATTCATTCTCGGGCCCGGAAAGTCGGCCGCCGACTTCGTCCACGAGCATGGTCGCAAAGTGTCAGAGGTGATGACCAAGTCTCCCTTGACGATCACCGAAGACGCCGCGCTGGCTGAGATCGTGGAACTGATGGAAAAGAACCACGTGAAGCGGTTGCCCGTGGTCAAGGGAGACCGGGTGATCGGCATCGTGTCACGGGCGAACCTGCTGCAAGCGGTTGCCGCGCTCGGGCGGCAGGTTCCAGATCCAACGGCCGACGACGATCACATCCGCAACCGCGTGATCGACGCCCTCGAGAAGAACGACTGGTGCCCGTTCGGATTGTCCGTCATCGTCAAGGACGGTATCGTTCATCTGAGCGGCGTCATTACCGAAGAGCGGTCGCGGCAGGCGGCGATCGTTGCCACCGAGAACATCTCTGGCGTCAAGAAGGTGCATGATCATCTGTGCTGGGTCGACACCATGTCGGGCATGTATCTGAACTCACCGGAAGACGATGAGATGGCCAAAGCCGGCTGATGGCTGCTGAGGACGCTGCCGCTCTTCTTCCGTGTCCGGCACCAGTGACGATGCCTTAGGCTCCCGGATCGTTGCGTCCGAACGCCCCTACCTGACGCAGGGCTTCGATCTCCTGCTCGGTGTACCGAAGCCTGTCGCGCAGAATTGCGGCCGTATGCTCTCCCAGCCGCGGCGCCGCCGTGGGCTCGACGGTCGGTGTGAGCTTCATGGTGATTGCCGGCTCGACGTTGGGTATCGAGCCTGCCGTCGGGTGCGGAATACGACAGGTGCGGTCGCGCATCCGGACCTCGGCCGCGTTGAACGCCTGCTCGACCGTTCGAACGTGTCCAACCGGAACTCCAGCCTGGTTCATCCGAGATATCCAGACATCCATCCGTTCCGCGGCAAGGATGTCGGCGATGAGGCCGCGCAGTTGCGCACGGTTGACCCATCTCGCTCTTCGCGTGGCAAAGCGAGGATCGCTCAGGAGATCCGGACGACCAAGTACCTCCGTTGCCAACCGGCGGTAGAGTCGATCGTTGGCACATGCGATGTAGAGCGGGCCATCTGACGCTTCAAAGACGCCGACCGTCGGAGAGTCGTTCGGCGAATTGCCCGTTCGCGTGGGGTTCACGCCGCTCATCAAATACGCCATTCCGGAGAAGCCCGTCATCGCCAAGGCGATGTCGAACAGCGCCACTTCGACGTGCTGCCCGCGACCGAGCCGCTGCCGGGCGGCAAGTGCCAGCAGGATGGCATTGCAGGCGGACATGCCGGTGGCCAGATCAACGATCGGAGGACCGGTCCGCACCGGCGGACCGTCGGCGAAACCGTTGAGGGACATGAACCCGCTTTCCGCCTGGGTGATTGGATCGAACCCTGATCGCCACGCGAATGGACCTGAGCGTCCGTAGGCCGAGATCGAGCAATAGATCAGCCCGGGATTGGTGCTGGACAGCGTTTGATAGTCCAGCCCGAACCTCTCCATGACGGACGACGAGAAATTCTCCACGACGATGTCGGCCTTGGCGATCAGCGCACGAGCGACGTCTCTGGCCTGCGGTATCGTGAGATCCAACACCATGCCGCGCTTGTTCCGATTGAGGCTGAGGAACGCCGCGCTCTCTCCGCCGAGCTCGGCGTGCTCGTATGCGCGGGTATCGTCTCCCGTGAGCGGCTGCTCGATCTTGATCACCTCGGCGCCGAAATCGGCCAGCGTCTGTGTGCACGCCGGCCCTGCGACAACGCGCGTGAAGTCGATCACCAGCAGACCCGCCAGCGCGGTTGGCGCGTCAGGCGGCCGTGGCGCACGCTCTGGCAGGGTGACCTCGGCCGGCATCCCAGAGTCCTTCCCGCTGCTTTGATCGTCTGAAGCGATCTTCCGTTAACTGCCGGGCGCGGCTTGTCTCCAACGTCCGACAACGCATGGTTAGCTCAACGACAGCCGCAAAAAAAGGCCCGGGTCGGAGCTGTCGGACCGGCTTAATTCTGCTGCAGCGCAATGCACTCCGCATAAGGCGTCGGTCGACAGCTCACCGGCCGATCATCTTGCGCCAATAGAGCGAGTTCCCCCAGGCCCAGGGCCGGCCCGGTTGGAACAACACATATCCGCACCGAATGAAATTGTTCGCGGAGACGATGTTGCAGGTCGTGTCCGAAACGATGCAATCCAGGCCCGAGCGACGCGCGCGCAGTTCGATCGCACGCATCAGCCGCCGCTGCAGGCCGTAACCACAGCGCTCTTGGAGAACACCAACCCTCGAAAGATAGGCTATGCCTTTGCCGAGGGATGACGGCACCATTCCGGCAAAGGCGACGGGCCGTCCGAGCTCGGTCGATATCCACCATTGTCCGCTCTCGAAATCGGGCAGAGGCGCGCAATCGAGGAATGTGCGCGCATGGAGCTCCTTCAAGGTGTCGAGGACGTCAGGCTCGCAAGCGTCGACCTCCCTGATGCGGAAGCGGCGGCCTCGCCGTGAGATCCTGGCTGGCACGGCATCACCTTCCGAGCACGACTTTGATGCCGAGCCAGATCGCACCGATCAGACCGGTCGCGATGACCGTGATGACGGCCTTGAACGTATAGCTCTGAGCCTGCTCCACGCTCTTGCGCCAGCGCCGCAGGTGCTGGAAATCGGCTCTCATTTCGGTGATCGTCTTCGACATGGTCAAGTCCGGTATCATGGATGGTGAATGCGAGGTTGGTGATCGTCACGAGATCGCATCGGCGGCTGCGATCATCACCAGGCCGATCAGGGCGAGCGCGATGAGATAGGCGGTCATCTTCCTCTCTCTCCTGGGCGAAGGAAAAGTGCGGCAGATCGCAGCCGAACGCGCGATCGTTTCAGGCGCGAACCCTATCCCTCGGCTCAAGCAAGGGACCGCTGCGGGCGGAGCGACGGTCGCCACGCCCACGCGCCGGCCCGTTCGCGCGGGCCAGCGAGTAACCGGATGTTCGAAGTTGTCTTCGCGCCGGCGCGGCGATGAATTGCCGGCGATCATGGTCGACAGCCGATGCCGGCCTGCGCTGCTCACGTCAAATGCCCGCGGACAACCCGGCATCAAATTTTCGGAAAATTCGATAATAACACTATGCCGGTGATTTGCCCGACGTGTCAAATTTGATCGAAATGCAGCAGTCAGGCCTTGCGATTTCGATAACCGCCGCTCCAAATCCGGTCCGAGCGAACAAAAAGCCCGCTGCCGAGTTCGCGGCGCGGGCTCTATGATTTCTTCGACGATGGCAAAATGCGCCTGATTTGCCCGACGTGTCAAGCGCAGATAGTTGCGCCGGCCGGCAACGCAACTTCAGCCCGTCGGGCGCGGCCGGCGGAGGAGATCTTCCGATGTATGTCGTTGCGGTCGTGCTCGCCGGCTTGTCCGCCCTGTTCTATGTGGCGAGCCAGCACCAGCTCGGAGCGGTCGGCGCCGATGTCTGTCAATATGGCAGCCTGTTCTGCGACAAGCCGCACTACATGATGACGGGCGCGTTGCTGGCCGCCCTCTGGGGCAAGTTCGTGAGCATGCGCTGACACGAGCCGGCGCGAAGCTTCGATCAACCCGTCAGTTCTTGATCGCGTAGAGCGGCGTTCTCACCGTCAGCTGGTAGACCGGCTTCGGCGCCCAGGCGATCTGCGCGGTGATGCCGAACAGCCGGTTGTCGTCATCGTCCATGCGGTCGAGATCCAGCCTGACCAGCGGCTGCGTGTAGGGCGCGATCGGCGTGACAGCAAGCAGCTGCGCACCGCCGAACGACTGGAGGCCGACGCGCGCGGAGACCTTCCAGTTGTTCTCCCACTGATAGAAGCTGCCGACATAGCCCGCCGTCGTGCTGCCGACATGCGCTAGCACTGAGTCGACCTCGACATGGGTATATTGAACGCCGGCGAGCCAGCCTTTCATCTCATCCGGATCGAGCGCGTATTTGGCTTCGATGACGGTGTTGAACGAGGTCGTCGCCAACGGCGCGTCCGGCACCGACCGGGTCAGCGTCGACTGCAAGGTGAGCGTCGGAAGCGCGCCGCCGTTCTGCTGATAGACATCGGCCTGGAAGCCGAGGAACCAGCTCGTGACCGCCACGTCGGACCAGCCGGACAGGCCGTTGTACGACGTGCTGCCGGTGAAGCCCGCGTAGAGCGACAACGCGTCGCCGAGATCGACCGTGAGCGGAACGTCGACGCCAAGGCCCTGGTTGGTCGGAGCCGACAGTTGCGGCCGTCCTGGCAAGGCTGGACGGTCGAGCAGCTTGCGCAAGGTCGCGAGCTGCGACAGAGTTCCGAACAGGGAGGTGTCGCCAAGGCCCGTCGACAATGCTCCGCCGGGCACATAGGCGTAGTTCGTGCGGAAATCGATGTAGACGTTGGCAAGGCCCGGCGCCGGCGCGTCCGCCTCATCGTCCTTGGCAAGGGCGCCGCCGCTCGTCACCAGCGCCGCGCCCGAGACAAGAGCGAATATCCGCCGCTGCGCCCGACCGCCACGCAGCCGCCATTTCTCGTCTGCCATGAGACTTCCCCCGGAGACCGAAAATACGCCGGTCCGGCGCGATCCTTCAAGTGCGGATCGCGCGAGGCCCACCATGGTCAGGGGAAAGCTGCCGCGGTTCTCATGCCGACGACGCCGGCTTCGCGCCTGCGGCTCGCGCGGCCATGACCTGCCGCAGCACGCGCGACAGCTCGTCGACCGAGTAAGGCTTCTGGATCAGGCTGAAACCGTGGCGGTCGCCGTCGGCGAGGACATGGCTGTAGCCGCTGTTGAGCACGATCGGGATCATCGGCAGCCGCCGGCGGATTTCCTGGCCGAGCGTCACCCCGTCCATGCCGGGCATCACGACGTCGCTGAGCACGAGATCGAAGCTCTCGGGATCCTCGTCGATCATCCGCAACGCATCCGTTCCGCTGCGCGCGAGCACCGTTCGGTAGCCGAGATCCTCGAGCAACTGCGTGGAGAACTCGCCGATTTCCGGATTGTCCTCGACGACCAGCACGTTCCAGCGCGCGGCGAGCTGTTCGAGACCCTGCTCGCTCCGCTCGCGCGGTCCCAGCGGCTTGTGCGTCAGCGGGAGCAACAATGTCAGCTTCGTGCCCTTGCCGAGCTCACTGTCGACCAGCACCCGTCCGCCGGACTGATGAACGAAGCCGTAGACCTGAGACAGGCCGAGGCCGGTGCCGCGCCCAACCCCTTTGGTGGTGAAAAACGGCTCGAAGATCCGGTCGATCTGATCTGGAGGAATGCCGGATCCGGTGTCGCTGACGGCAATGGAGACGAACGACGACTGCCCGGACCGACCGTCCTCTCGGACGATCTCGCCGCGAATGGTCAGGACGCCCTGCCCCTCCATCGCATCACGCGCATTGGCGACGAGGTTCACGAGCGCCGTCTCGAACTGATTGATGTCGACGTCGACCGGAAGCGGCCGCAATGCGAGGTCGAGTTCGATCACGGCCGGCGCTCCGAGGACGGTCTGCAGCATCTCTTCGATCCGCTCGATATGCCCCGCGGCATCGAAGACGCGGCGCTCCATCGGCGTCCGCCGCGCGAAAGCGAGCAACTGTCCGGTGAGCTTGGCGGCGCGATCCGCCGTGTCCGAGATCGCATCCACGTAGCGCCGCATGCGCTCCGGGGACAGCTGGCGCCGGCGCAACAGGTCGGCCGACGACCGGATCACGGTCAGCAGATTGTTGAAGTCGTGCGCGACGCCGCCGGTGAGCTGGCCGATCGCCTCCATCTTCTGGGCCTGGCGGAATGCCTCCTCCGCCTTGCGCCGTTCGGTCAGCTCGACCGCCTCGGGCACGATGGCGGCCACCTGTCCGGTCTCGTCCCGCACCGGCCGCATCTGGAAGTCGAACCAGCGCGAGCCGCCGACCGGCAGTTCGAGCTGCAGCTCCTGGCGCGCCCCGTCGCCGCGAGCGACGGCGTCGACCAGGGATCTGATCACCTCGGGCATGCCGGGCGTACCCGCAAACCACGGCGTCTCCCAGAATGGCAGCCCCGCGACCTCGTGCAGCGGCGCAGCGATCGCTTCGAGCGAGGTCGCATTGGCGTCCAGAAGCGTCCCATCGGACGAGAGCAGCGCTTGGAACGTGTAGCTCGCCTCGAAGATCGTCCGCAGCCGCGCCTCCTTGGCCTGCAGCTCCGCGGTACGCTCGGAGACCTGCGTTTCCAGACGCTCGTTCAGCTCACGCAGCGCGATCTCGGCCTCGTGCCGCACCCGCGACAGATCGATATTGGCGCGCACCCGCGCCAGCAGCTCGCGCGCGCTGAACGGCTTGGTGAGATAGTCGCTCGCCCCGGCATCAAGCCCCTCGACCTTGGCCTCCTCTCCGGCGCGCGCCGACAGCATGACCACAGGAATGTCGCGAAGCTGCGCATCGCTACGCAGCGCTTTCAGCAGGCCGAAGCCGTCGAGCCCCGGCATCATGACGTCGGTCAGCACGAGATCGGGGCGGCGCTGTCGGACGGCCTCCAGGGCCGCCATGCCATCGCTGACCGCCTCCACGTCATAATCCTCGCCGAGCAGACGGCGGACGTAGTCGCGCATATCAGGATTGTCGTCCGCGAGCACCACGCGATCACGGGCCGATGCCGTCGCGGAGCGAACTCCCAGGTCGTCGGATGATGACGGGTGAGGAAGCTCGAACGGCACACCGCCGTTCAACCACCCGAGCGCCTCCTCGATGTAGGCTTCGGCACGGACGTTGGTAACGGCCAGGACACGGGAAGGTCCGATCTGGCCCGCTGGCAGATGCGCCGAGCCTAGCGGAATTCGCACGGTGAAAACCGAGCCGCGACCGAGCTCGCTGTCTACAGCGATCTCCCCTCCATGAAGCCTCACCAGCTCCTGCACGAGAGCGAGACCGATGCCGCTGCCCTCGAAGGATCGGCCGCGCGCGCCTTCGATGCGACGGAACCGTTCGAACAGGTGCGGCAGTTCACTGGGCGGGATGCCGGTGCCGGTGTCGCGAACCCTGAGCTCGGCATGATTGCCGTCAGTGGACAAGCCGATCGACACCGCGATTTCACCTTCGAAGGTGAACTTGAACGCATTCGACACCAGATTGAGAACGATCTTCTCCCACATGTCGCGGTCGACATACACCGGCTCGGACAGGGGCGTTGGGTCGATGGTGAGGCGCAGGCCGGCAGGATCCGTCGCCGAGCGGAAGTTGGACACGAGCTCGGCCGTGAAAACCGCAAGATCGATCGGCTCGAAGTGCGCGGTCATGCGGCCGGCCTCGATGCGCGAAAAGTCGAGCAGAGTGTTCACGAGCTTCAACAGGCGAATGCCGTTGCGGTGGATCAGGCTGAGGACGGATCGCGCGTCGGAGGTGAGTTGGGCCTCGTCGCGGCCGAGCAGGTCTTCCAGCGGGCTCAACATCAGCGTCAGCGGCGTGCGAAACTCGTGGCTGATGTTGGAAAAGAACGTCGTCTTGGCGCGGTCGATTTCGGCCAGCGCTTCCGCCCGACGCCGCTCTGCCTGATAGGCCCCGCCATTGCTGACGGCCGCTGCAATCTGCCCCGCGACGAGGTTCAGGAAGCGGGCATAGCTCTCGTCGTAGAGACGGAACGGATTGAGACCTGCGATGAGGAATCCGCCCCGTCCGGCTTCCCCCGACGCGGGCAGCGGAAGCACAACGGCGTGCTGTGGCGGCTGACGCCATCCGCCGGTCGGAAAGCTGAGGCCGAACCGCCGCGGAAGGTCACGAACCAGCACCGCATCCTGCAGCTTCAGCGCTTCAGCCAGAGGCCACGTTTCTTCCGGCTGAATTCTCAGCCTCGGCTGAACGGCAGGATGATCGCGGTCGATGCCGGTCAGGGCCTCCAGTCGCGCCGCCTCGCCGTCCGGGTCGGTCATGTAGATCATTGCGAACGGCAGGTCGCGCGACTCCCGCGCCAAGGCGTCCGCGCAGCTTGCGCAGGCCTGATCGATGCTGCGGGCCCCGGCCCCGGCATTTGCCAGTTCGCGTAGCAACGAGAGCTGGCGCTCGCTGATCACGCGCTGAGTGTCATCGGTGTTCGCGCAGAAGATTCCTCCGGGTGATCCATCGTCGTCCGGAATGGGACTGTAGGAAAATGTGTAGTACGTCTCCTCGGGAAAGCCGTTGCGCTCCATGATCAGGAGTTGCGCCTCGACATAGGTGCCCTGATCACCGCCGCCGGCCTTGGCCAGCAACGGACCGATGTCCTCCCAGATCTCGTGCCAGACTGCAGAGATCGGTCGGCCGAGAGCCCACGGATGTTTGCCGCCGATGATGGTCTTGTAAGCATCGTTGTAGAGATAGATCAGCTCCCTGCCCCAACCGATCCAGATCGGCTGTTGGGATGTTAACATGATCCTGACGGCCGTCTTCAGGCTCTGCGGCCAACGCGCCGGCGGTCCGATCGAGGTGCTCTCCCAATCGAACCGCAACATCAGTCCGGCCAGCTCACTGCCTCCGGAAAAAAGCCTCTCGCGCTCGGCCATGCCGAGCTCCTGATCATGCCCTGTTTGCCGCTGGTCCGGCACGCGCTCCCCCTGGTCGAAATCCGACGTGATCTGGAACGCTGGTAATCTCCTCCGGTTCCGGAGCCGGGAACAAAAAGGGGTCGTGCGACTTCGAGAGACATACACCGCCGGGGGAGCGCTGCCATGGCCACGACCATTGCATCTGAACCGAACAAGCCGAAACGGTCGCTCTGGAGCGTATTCCGGCTGTTGGGTCCAGGTCTCGTGACCGGTGCCGCCGACGACGATCCGTCGGGAATAGCGACGTACTCCCAGGCCGGCGCGCAGTTCGGCTACGGGCTGTTGTGGACGGTCTTTCTGACAGCGCCTTTCATGATCGCGATCCAGCTGGTGAGCGCGCGCATTGGCCGTGTCACCGGCAAAGGGCTGGCGGCCAACATCACCGCGCTTGCGCCACGCGGCATCGTCTTCGGCCTCGTCGCGCTCCTGGTCGGCGCCAACACCTTCAACATCGCAGCCGACATTGCGGCGATGGCGGAGTCGCTGTCGCTGGTGATCGGCGGTCTCAATCATGAGCACGCGCTGATCTTCGCCGCCGGCTCGACGCTGCTCCAAGTATTCCTGCCCTACCGCCGCTACGCACCCTTCATCAAGGTGCTGACCCTCAGCCTGTTCGCCTACGTCGCGACCGCCTTGATGGTCAAAGTGCCCTGGAGCACGGCGCTGCTCGCGGCGGTTTGGCCCAGCTTCTCGACGGAGGCCAACTATCTGCTGACGGTGGTGGCTGTGCTCGGCACCACCATCAGCCCCTACCTGTTCTTCTGGCAGGCCTCGCAGGAGGTCGAGGAGATGAACCAGGGCAAGGTCGACCGTCCCTTGCGCGAGCTGTCGAAGAAGGACCACCCCGACCTCCGACGGATCAGGATCGACACCACGATCGGCATGATCTTATCGAACGCGATCGCGTTCTTCATCATCGTGACGACCGCCACGGTGCTGCACGCGCATGGCATCACCAGGATCGACTCGGCGACGCAGGCCGCCGAAGCCCTGCGCCCGCTCGCGGGCGACTTCACCTTCCTGTTGTTCGCGCTCGGCATCATCGGGACCGGTATGCTGGCGATCCCGGTGCTGGCGGGCTCGGCGGCATACGCCGTCGCCGAGATCTTCGGCTGGCACGCGACCCTGGAGGCCAAGCCAGACGAGGCGGTCGGCTTCTACAGCATCATCGCTGCCGCCACGATCATCGGCTTCGGGCTCGGCTTCACCGGCATCGACCCGATCCACATGCTGGTGTGGAGCGCCGTGCTCAACGGCATCGCCGCCGTGCCGATCATGGCGATGATGATGGTGATCGTGTCCAATCCCAGGCTGATGGGCCGCTTCCGCGGACGGACCTGGCTGATCGCCCTGGGGTGGATGGGGACAGGTATCATGGCCATCGCCGTGCTGGCGCTGCTTTGGTCATTCGTCACGGGCCGCGCCTAGCGGCCATCGCATTTTCCTCTGCGTGGGCTGCAACGCAGTTGCACAACGTCATTGGTGCAATGCGGAACGTAAACTGTGTTAACAGTCCCGTTCCCGCCATCCCGCCGCGATTGATGCCGATCAACGCCGGGCGCGCTCCGGTATGGCGGTGCTCGAACAAAGGACCTCGGAGACTGCCTTGACCCAGCCGCAACGCATGAGCGCATCGACGCTACCCCCCTATTCTCCGCGCGGACTTGCGCTGCTGCGCGATCCGCTGCTCAACAAGGGCACCGGCTTTACCGAGCAGGAGCGCGATGCGCTCGGCCTGCGCGGCTTCCTGCCCGCCGGGGTCATGTCGATGCAGGCCCAGGCCGAGCGGATCCTGGTCAATCTTCGCAGCCTGTCCAGCGACCTCGAGAAGTACGTGGCACTGAACGCACTGCATGACCGCAACGAAGCGCTGTTCTTCCGGGTGGTCTGCGACAACATCGACGAGATCCAGCCGCTGATCTACACGCCGACCGTCGGCCTCGCCTGCCAGAAATTCGGCCTGATCTTCCAGCGTCCGCGCGGCCTGTTCATCTCGGCCAATGACCGCGGCCGGATCGCGGAGATCCTCGCCAACTGGCCGTATCGCGCCAAGCTGATCGTCGTCACCGACGGTGAGCGCATTCTCGGGCTCGGCGATCTCGGCGCCAACGGCATGGGCATTCCGGTCGGCAAGCTGTCGCTGTACTCGGCCTGCGCCGGCATCCATCCGGAAGAGTGCCTGCCCGTCATGCTCGATGTCGGCACCAACAACGAAGAGCTTCTGGCCGACCCCTACTACATTGGGCTGCGCCAGAAGCGCCTTACGGGCGAAGCCTACGACACGTTCGTCGACGAGTTCATGACCGCGGCCCGCGCCGCCTTCCCGGGCGTGCTGATTCAGTTCGAGGACTTCGCCAATCACGCCGCATTCAAGCTGTTGCACAAATATCGCGACGACGCCTGCGTCTTCAACGACGACATCCAGGGCACGGCGGCGGTGGCGCTTGCCGGCTTGTTTTCGGCGCTGCGCATCACCGGCGGCAAGCTCCGCGACCAGACGGTGCTGTTCCTCGGGGCCGGCGAGGCGGCCACCGGCATCGCGGATCTCGTCGTCTCCGCCATGATGGCCGAGGGCCTGTCCGAAGCAGAGGCGCTGCGGCGCAACTGGCTGACGGACTCGCGCGGCCTCGTCATCAAGGGGCGAGAGAACCTGCACGGCCACAAGCTGCGCTATGCGCACGACCAGGCGCCGATCGCAGACTTCCTGACCGCGATCAGGACGCTGAAGCCGACCGCGATCATCGGCGTGGCGGCCGTCGGCGGCGCCTTCACGCCGGAAGTGCTGCAGGCCATGGCCGAGCTGAACGAGCGACCCATCATCTTCGCGCTCTCCAACCCGACCTCGAAGGCGGAATGCTCCGCGGAGTCGGCCTATCGCTATACCCAGGGCCGCGCGCTGTTCGCCTGCGGCAGCCCCTACGATCCGGTCAAGCTCGACGGCAAGACCTTCGTGCCGCGCCAGGGCAACAACTCCTACATCTTTCCCGGCGTCGGCCTGGGTGCCATCGCCAGCGGCGCGCGGCTGGTGACCGACGAGATGTTCATGGCCGCCGCGCATACCCTGGCGAACTGCGTCACCGGCGCCGATCTCGAGCAGGGCAGCCTTTACCCGGCGCTGCCGCGCATCCGCGAGGTGTCTGCCTATATCGGCGCCGCGGTGGCCGGCGTTGCCTATCAGAACGGGCTCGCCACAGGGCCTGCGCCGAACGATCTGCTCGGCTTCGTCGAGTCGAAGATGTACGACGCCCGCTACTGAGCCCGAGATCGCGGATGCCTCGGGCTCACCGAGGTCGAGTGAGGAGGCATCCGCTCTATTGATCCGGAACGATCGCATTGCTCGGCGTCGGCCGGTCCGTGATCTGCTGACCGAACAGGCTGGCGACCAGTTCGACGGCGACGCGCGCGGTCTTGCCGCGCTCGTCGAGGAACGGGTTGAGCTCGACGATGTCGACCGAACGGACCAGGCCGGAATCGTGCAGCATCTCCATGATGAGATGCGCCTCGCGATAGGTCGCGCCGCCCGGTACGGTCGTGCCGACGCCGGGGGCGACCTCGGGATCGAGGAAGTCGACATCGAAGCTCACATGCAGGACGCCGTTCCGCGCACGAACCTTGTCGAGGATCCGGCGCATCAGCACGCCGACGCCGAATTCGTCGATGGCGCGCATGTCGGCGATGCTGATACGCCGGAGACGCAGCAGTTCCTTTTCCGCTCTGTCGATCGAGCGGATGCCGAACAGCTCCAACTGATCTGGGGTGATGGACGTGCGTGCCTCGTCGCCGAGCAGACCATCGAGACCCGGCTCGCCGCACAAGAACGCGGCGGACATGCCGTGCATGTTCGCCGTGATGGTGGTTTCAGGCGTGTTGTAGTCGGCATGTGCGTCGAGCCAGAGCACGAACAGCTCCCGCCCGATCTCGCGGCAATGGCGCGCGATCCCGTTCACAGACCCCATCGACAGCGAATGGTCGCCGCCGAGGAACACCGGGATGGCGCCGGTCTGCGCCAGCTCTTGACTGCGACGCGCCAGCACCCGCGACCAGCGCTGGATCTGGCGATAGTGCTTGGCCTTCATCGGCGGCTCGTCAACCTGCTCCGTGATGTCGGCGATGCCGACGTCGCCGTAGTCGGTGACGTCGAGCCCGAGGCTTTCCAGCACGGTGACGAGACCTGCGGTGCGCAGCGCAGCAGGCCCCATCAGCGTACCGCGGACCGACGCGCCGAGATCGATCGGCGCACCAAGGACGGCGATGCGATGTGGCGCTGTAAGGTCTGGAGAAGCCAAGACGGAATCCTTTCATCGACGGCCGGTCGCCCAGCGTAGCGCGATTTTGCACCGCATGCTTCGCCAGCGACGTCTCGGTCCATGGGAACCAATCGCATCAGCCGGCATTTTCAGGAGCATTACATTCGCCCTCGGCCGAATCGCGTCGGCACGGGGGTGCCAATCCGACGAGCCGCGGCAAGAAGGCAACGACAGTGAACAGCGAAACGTTCGAAACACCTCCACAGCCGGGCGTTGCCGAACGCGCGCTCGACACCGCGACGGACATGTCACACACACTCGGCGAGGTGGTGGGCACGCTGGGAGCGGCCGTCGACCGACTGAGCGAAGCGGCAAGGGCCGCGCGGCGGCCGGGGACCGCCCTGTCGACCATCAGCGCGATCACCCGCGAGGCGCCGCTCGCGAGCCTGTTCGTCGCCTTCCTGCTCGGGGTCACCGTCGCACGCCGGCGTTGAGGAGCGGTGGTCAGAACAGCCGCGGCCCGCGCCGGTCGAGCTGTGATTCCCATGTCAGCAGCGTGGCCGCGATGGTCATGATCGCGATCCCGGCGACACTGATCAGCAGCTGCATCGCCAACCCGCTCGCCACGTCGGTCAGAATGACCTGGCCGAGGAAGGCCAGCAGCACACCCTGGCAATAGATCGGGAGCGAGTTCTCGCCGCACCTGATCATGGCCGTCATCAGCGGACGAATCGGCCCCTTCCAGTCCCGCGGCGCCAGCCGCGACACCACGAAGGCAAGCGCCAGGAAGTGCAAGAGCCGCACCGGCGCCAGGTGGCTCTTGTAGATCGGATAGATCAGGCCGTTGATGGCCGACGGGATCAGGTTCTCGAGACTCTTGAACTCCCAGCTGAGCGCCATCAACAGGCTGAACGCGAGATAGGTGATCGCCACGATCAACAGCGCTCGCGAGTCGAGGAGCGGACGCAGGCGCGTGGTGCCGGCACAGCCGTACCAGGCGCCGATCACGAACAGGAACTGCCAGGCGAACGGATTGAAATACAGTTCGCCGCTCGGCCACGCCGGCACCTGCCAGCTGAACAGCTGAACCATCATGTAGAGCAGGAATGAAAGCACCAGCGTCAACGTCGCGCTGGTGATCATCAGCCACAGGATGACGGGAAAGCAGATGTGCAGGATTGCGAACGTCAGCAGGATGTCGGTGTTGACGGGCGCGAATTGCAGCAGCGCCACATGCACCAGCGTGGGCCCGGGCTCGCGAAAGAAGAAGCCGGTGTTGGTCTCGTCGACGAAGCGCGTGCCGCCGCCGATCACCCAGACCAGCGCCGCATAGGCGAGCAGCAGCACCAGGAACGCCGCATAGATCTCCCAGGCGCGCCGCAGCGCCCGCACCACCGTGGTCGCCCAGCCCTGCTTCGGCAGCGCTCCGCCATAGGCGAGCATGCAGGTGTAGCCGGAGACGAAGACGAACACCTCGGAGGTGTCGCTGAAGCCGTAGTTGCGCAGCGTCAGCCACGCCAGCGAAT
Source organism: Bradyrhizobium sp. SZCCHNS1050 (assembly GCF_032484785.1). Taxonomy (NCBI): domain Bacteria; kingdom Pseudomonadati; phylum Pseudomonadota; class Alphaproteobacteria; order Hyphomicrobiales; family Nitrobacteraceae; genus Bradyrhizobium; species Bradyrhizobium sp. SZCCHNS1050. Next base: position 587,849 of record NZ_JAUETR010000001.1, read on the forward strand.
TGTCCGGAACATGATCGATGAAGATGAACCAAAGGGCGAGCCCCCGGAACGCGTCGACCCGGAGGTCACGACCTCGGTTGCCGTTGCCGGCTGCCACGCTATCTGTCTTCGCCAGCTCTTGATCATCGGCAAGCAAGATGGACCTCGTCTCGGGATGGCGGACTAACATCGACTCCGGCATGTCGTGCCTTGATATCTCCTGCCGGCCATCGATCGGAACTCGAATCCGCCACACGCGTCGTCCGCCCTTCTGGCAGATTTCGGGCCCTTGAACGCAGCCCCCGTCTGCGTCTTCAGGCTGCCCCGCGATTTCCGCCGATTGTGCACGGCCGATATCCGCACCGGAAAAGTGTGCACGGAAGCCGGGCACCTGCGGAACATTGTCGGCATGGTGGTGTTAACCCTCTAACCACCGCGGAGCTGGCAATTGTTCCAGTCCCGTATTTGCCCGGATTGATTGTAGATTGGTTAGACATTGACTTTGAGTGGAAGTGTTGACAGGGGGGGTTCCGTGATCCACCGAGGTGTTCAATATACCGTCGTGGCGACTGCTGAACCGGACATTTGGGAATGGCGGTACGAGTTTGGCGATCAGATCAAGACCGGACGCACCCAGACCAGACTCGCTGCGCTCGCAGCGCGGCGCGTGAAGTCGAAGATCGATGCGGCCCTCCGTGCGGCCCAGACGGGTTCCGTGTCCACGGTAAACGTTGCCGAACGGATCGGCAGGGCGAAGGCCGCATCGCATAGCCTGACCTGACATTCTGTCCTCCGGCAGTCCGGCACGCGCCGGTCGCCTCATCGTCTGTTGAGACAGATCAAGGCATCGATGCCGGCATTTGTCATGTTCAGATGATGGAAACTCTCGTTTTTCGCTGCTCCCAGACGGGATCGAACGTTCAGATCGACTTGGCCGCACCGGTTCTTGCCGACCAGTTCGATGCCTATGAGGCGGCCGCATGCCCAGCATGTGGCGGTACGCATCTCGTCAACAGGCTGAGCGGAAAGATGCTGAGCGACAGGGAGGGCTCGACATGTCCTACGTTGCGGAAGAGTTGACGATCACCGCCTCGACCGACGTGTCTCGCCCGGCCGATATGTCTTGGCTGCGCCGCGCGACCGCGCTCCTGAAGGCAATCGTCAGCCGGATCGACCTGTCCCACTTTCCCAAATCATGCTGTAATTGACGTCGAGATTCATCGACGTGCCGCGCGTGCCTGCGAGACGGAGCCGCCAAGACGCTCCTCTCCGGGGGCGAAACATTCCTTCGTGAGCCACCCGCCGTCACTCCGGCGAGGTATGCCACCACTCGACAGACAAAGATCAGGAGTTCCTTGATGCACGCCTCGGTGATGAGAGTTATGGCGATCGCGATCGCAGCTGCGGCGTCGACACCGGCCTGGGCCGCCGATCCGGATCACGGCGGAGATCTGGCCCGTCGCTGGTGCGCCTCGTGCCACCTCATCGAGGGGACGCAGAAGCAGGCCAGCGCGGACGTTCCCTCCTTCGCCCAGATTGCTCAGAGAACGGATTTCACGCCGGAGAAGGTCGCGTTTTTCCTGCTCGACCCGCATCCGAAGATGCCAAGCTTCCCGCTCAACCGGCTGGAGGCAGCCGACATCGCCGCCTATATCGGCAGCCTGCGAAGATAGGGCTGGGCTCTTTTTCGCCCGTCTCGTCCGCTCGCATCCATTCGGCGGCAGCGCTGCCGCCGAGCTCCGTCCATGCAGACCGTCGCTCCTGCGACGGCGAGGCTCGCGCTTCAGCTCTTGGGCTCGGTCGCCTTGCTCGCGGCGGACATGATGCTCGCCGTGATCGTCTTCATGTGTTCACCGGCGTTGGTGAACTGGCTGCGCAGGAACTCGGACTGGATCCGCATCGCCTCCTCGAGCTCGGTGGCGTGAACCAGCTTTCGAGCGTGCTCGAAGGCCGTCTTGATGTTCTGCTCGGTAAGAGTGAGCGCCTGCTTGGACATGTCGGCGGCAGGCCCGGGAACTGTGCCGATCGACTTGCCGGCTGCGTCGAAGAACATCTCGAATGCTTTTTCAGCCTGCGAGATGGTCTTTTCGGCCAGGTCCCGCAGTTCAGCGGGCACTTCCAGTTTGGTTTGGGTCATCGTTGCTTCCTCCACGACAGATCCAACTACCACATCCGACTCCCTGCGTCGCCGTACAAATGGATGCGGAGGAAAGCCGCCAGCGGCTGTCAGAATGCGGCTATACGTTGACGCGCAATCTGCAAAGCGTATTCGATCGAAGCGAGGTGACGATCATAGATCCGTCGCGCGCGCTCGTCCGCAACAGGCCCGAGAGCTCTCGCGCATGCTGCAGGGCAAGATCGAGGAGGAGGACAGTTTTTCTCGCATCCTCCCTGACGCTGAATGCACCGACTCGCACGGTGTCCATGAGGCCAGCACCGGCCACCACAACCACCGCCTTCTGCTCAGCGCTCGCAAAGGCGGCCTCAGGAGAGAGTGTCCTCGTGCGAAAGGGAACGATGTTGGTCATTGGCCTTTCCCCTCGGCGGAGGCGGATCTGCATCAAATTTTCAGCATTATACACATGGCCTTTTACGGAAGGCTTTGAGCGCTCGCATAAGGCATGGCCGCACCGGCCTCAAAGCGAGCGGCGGGATTGACCCGAAAGCAAAGGAAAGGGCGCCGAGTCCGGCGAGTCTTGTCAGCCCCGGTTGCGGCAAGCGCCGCTCAGCCCGAGAAGCGGCGCCGATACTCCGACGGCGACACACCGAGATGCCGCAGGAACGCCCGCCGCATGCGCTCGTCGTCGCCAAAGCCCGCCCGTTTGGCGATTTCGACCACGTTTTCGATCTGGCGGCTTTCGAGTAGGAGGCGCGCCGTCTCGACCCTGAGCGCCTCGACTCCCTGTGCCGGGGTCATGCCGGTGCGGCTGACATAGGTGCGCGCAAAGGTGCGCGGCGTCATGCCGGCTCGCGCGGCCAGCGCCTCGACCCGCAAGTCGCTGGCGATGTTCTCGATGATCCAGGCATGCAGCGCACTGAACCGACCCTCGACGTCGGACGCCTGCGCCGCCAGGACGGTCGAAAACTGACTCTGGCCGCCAGGACGTTTCAGAAAGACGACGAGCCGGCGCGCCACGTCGAGCGCGATCGTATGGCCGAAATCCTCCTCGATCATCGCCAGCGCGAGATCGATGCCGGCGCTCACGCCTGCGGATGACCAGACCCGGCCATCCTGCACAAAGATCGCGTCGGGCTCGACCTTCACGTTCGGAAAACTGTCCTGCAGACGGGGGCAGTAGCGCCAATGTGTCGCGGCCCGCCTGCCCTCCAGCGCGCCGACCCAGGCCAGCGCAAAGGCGCCCAGGCAGACGGATGCGATGCGCCGGGCACCGGGGAGCACCTGGCCGATCCACTGCATCACCATCTCGTCCTGCCGCAGCTTCCAGATGCCGGGCCCCCCCGGGATCAGCAGCGTATCGACCTCCTCAGGCTTCAGGGACGAGAGTGGCGCAGTGTCGATCATCAGGCCGACATCGGTCGGCACCAGTCCGCCCTCCTTGGACACGTAGCTCAGCGCATAGCCCGGCCCTGGCAGCTCGATCTCGCTGAGTTCGGCGAACACCTGCGCCGGGCCGGAAACGTCGAGCAACGTCACTCCGGGAAAGGCAAAGATGGCGAGCCGCCTTTCGGCACTATCTCGACGCACCGCAGCACGCCGGGGAGAGTTGGCAGAATTCGAGGGCATATTGTCCTTTAAGCCATCGGAGGACCGCCTGTATAGCTCGACCTTGCAGTGGTGGAGTTCACGCGATGTCGCGCAATTTGGACGGTCGATACAGGACCATCGCCTCGCCCTGGGACGACTACACCGTCTACAGCTTTTCCGACGCGTCGGAGATCGAGCTGCCTGATCGGCAGCCGATCATGGATGCAATGAATTCGATCATTGCAATTAACTGGAAAGCAATCGAACCGCATTGGACCGCGGCCTCGTCGCCATTCACCGGCAAATACGGCCTCGTTCTGGTCTACGATCACGTCGGACTGGTCGCGTTCTCGGTCTATCGCGTGATGACCATCGCGCAGCGGCCGGCCATTTATCGCAGTGGGACCGAAGTATTACCCGCACATCAGGGTCGTGGCCTGTATGGGTTCTTTACGTCGCAGATCCTCAAGCATCCCGGCTCGGCCACACCCGGCGAAGAAATTCTTTACGGATGGCGTACGCGCAACCCGATCGTGTGGGCTGCCAACGCCAAGATCTGCGAGAGAGTCGCGCCGTCGCTGCTCGATGAGACGGCGGATGCCGAGTTGCAGGCCGCCTGCGTCGAGATGTGCGCGACGATCTATCCGGGCAAACCGCTCGAGGTGCCCCGCATGATCATGCGCGGCGCCTACGGACACATCCAGCACATCAGGCAGGACTATCACGGCAGGGCCTCGCTGGTTGAGACCGCGATGTCGCGGATCATCCCGGATTCCGCCGACGCCCTGTTCTCCGTCGGCTATGCGAGGGTGTGATGGCGGCGCTCGGACAACAAGCGGTCGCATCCTCTCCGCTCCGGTTCCTCGATCGCGCCTATGTTGCGTGGGGTACGGTCGCGCTCGCCTACGCCGTCGCCTTCCTGCAGCGGATGTCGCCGCAGACCGTGGGCCTCGACTTCATGCGCGACTTCGGCACCGACGCCTCCGGCGTCGCGATGCTCGCCTCCAGCTACTTCTGGGGCTACACCTTGATGCAGATCCCCGCGGGCGTTCTGGTCGACCGCTACGGTGTGAAGCGCGTCGTGCTGTGCAGCATGACGGCGTCGGTGCTCGGCAGTGCCGCCTTCGCCCTGTCGCCCACCCTGCTCGACGTCTTCGTCGCGCGCGTGGTCGTGGCCTGCGGCGACGCGCTGGTGTTCACGGCGCTGCTGAAGCTCGTCGCGCAGAGCTTTTCCGACCAGCGTTTCGGCTTGATGTCCGGCATCTCCCAGGTGTCGGGCTATGTCGGCGGCGTCCTCGCCACGACCCCGCTCGCCGCTGCGGTCAGCGGCTTCGGCTGGCGCGCCTGCTTTCTCTTCATCGCCTGCGTCGGCGTCGCGAACTTTGCCTGCGCGTTCGCGACCTTGAAATCGGCACCGGCGAACTACACCAGCCGGACGCTGAAGAGCGTCCTGGTCACAAGCTGGCATGCGCTCGGATCGGCCGCGACCTGGGGCTGCGCCATGAGCTTCGCTGCCCATTTCGCGGTCGTGACCACGCTCGCCGGGGTATGGGGCATCCCGATGGTCGCGCATTATTTCAGCATCTCGCCTTCGGCGGCCGGCGGTCCCCTGCTCGCTTTCATGGTCGGCAACGCCATCGGATCGGTCTTTCTCGGCCATGCCGCGGACCGGATGCAGTCGCTCAATGCAGCTCTGATCTCCATCACCTTGCTGCGCATGCTGCTCGTCGTGATGCTGTTGCCGGCACTGGCGCACAGCTTCGGCTTCTTCTATGTCGGCGCGGTGTTCGCCGTGCTCGGTCTGGTGGCCGGGGGCACCGTGCCGCTGATCCTGAAAAGCACCAAGCATCTCTACACGGCGGAGCGCATCGGCGTCGGCGCATCGATCAATACGACGGCCGCCGGCATTTTTGCCGGACTGGCTCAGCCGGTGATCGCCTTTGCCATGGTGAGTGCGAGCGGCCTCAACCCCGACATCGGATCAAGCCTGCGCAGTGCCGCCAGCGATTCCGGCTACGCAGCCCTGATCGAAATTCTCGTTCTGATGTCGCTTCCTGGACTCCTTGGGCCGCTGATGATGAGGCGCAAATTGATACTTCGTACTTAAGCATAAGAACAGAGAGGGTCAGTATGTCGCGTTTGTATTTGAGAAGGGACGAAGCCCGATCCGGCCATCAGGCCGGCACCTGGCAAAGTGTCCTGTTTTCGGAATTCGAGGCTCAGATGAGCAGCGAAGCAAGACCCTTTCCGTGCGTATTCGGCGTCGCGGGCTATCGTCACGATCAGCTTCGTTATCTGTTTCTCGACCCCATCGACATCGACGTGCTCGGCCAGCAGCTCGCCTTGTTCGTCTCGGAGAGCCGCTCGCACGGACCCAACACCTCGCTGGTGCTGTTCACGCGCCCGCGCCCGGTCCAGACCATCAACTCTTACTACAAGAAGTTCTGGCACATCCTCGATCAGCTGGCGCGCGTCGACAGCCAGCCGTGGCCCGCCGAAATTCCCGAGACCGTCGATCATCCGATGTGGGAGTTTTCGTTTGCCGGTGAGCCGATCTTCGTCGTCTGCAGCACGCCCGCGCATGTGATGCGGCAAAGCCGCCGCTCGAGCGCATTCATGCTGACCTTCCAGCCGCGCTGGGTGTTCGAACGGATGCTCGGCACGGAGGAGGCGGCCGCCAAGGCCTTCGGCGAGGTGCGCAAACGGCTGGTCCCGTTCGACACGACGGCGCCTTCGCCCCAGCTCGGACGCTACGGCAATCCGGAGGGCCGGGAGTTCAAACAGTACTTCCTCTACGACGACAACCAGCCGCCGCCGGCCTGTCCCTTCCACAAGCTGGCGCAGACCAAGCCATCGTCCATTGCAGACAAGGAGCAGGCCGCATGACCCAGATCATCGCTGGAACGAAGACCAGCTTCGCGATCGATCCCGACATCCTGGCGCTGTTGCCGACGCAGGGCTGCATCGAGCTGCAGCACGATGCGGCCGGCAAGGTTCACGCCTTCCATACCCACCCCGTCGACGAAATCCTCGTCGTGATCCAGGGACGACTCACGTTTCGTTGGGAAGGCGGCGAGCGCATCTGCACGGCCGGCGACAAGATTCTGCTGCCGGCCGGGACGCTGCACGAATCGGAAGCGCTGGATGATGCAATCTATGCGATTGCGACGCGACCTCCCGCAACCATTGCGGGTAGTCGGGAGGGATGAGCTCAGGACAGAGGGCGATCGGTCTCCGAAAGGGACTCCGCGGTCAACCGCTCGACCATCTCGATCACCTCGATGCGCTGGCCCGGAGCCAGCTTCAGGAATGCCTTCAGCAGACGAAGGCTTTCCAAGGCTTCGCTCGATGGGGCTCCGAGCTTCGTGTGCAGCTCCGCGATGAATGTTGAATTCTTCATCTCGCACCTTTGGCAGGAAACAGTAATGCCAGTCCTTAGCAAACGTGAAGGCCTTGCACGCAAGGTAGATACTGCAGCAATCGAGGCTGAAAGTCTCGGTCTGACGACTGCGACCCTGATCCTCAGGATGGCCCGCCTGGAAATCGACCGTGCGGAACCCGACGAGGTTGAAAGTATGCCAGCGAACAACTCTTGCAGCAAGCCGAACTGACCGGTTGGTTGATTTCGGCGTCGCAATTTGAGCCTTCTGGCAGTTTCTGGCTGACGATACCAGTGGAAACGGTCGTTTACCGAACGAGGCGGGGGGATTACGGCAGCGGTAAGCTTGTCCTCCACATTAGAGGTCTTCTATAGTTTGCTTGGGGGGAAGAATGGGTTGCGGATCTCGCTCGGGATCCGTGCCCACTCCCGCGACACAGCGGCTGCAGGAAGACCATGCGCACTTATTATTTCGATATGAAGGATGGCATTCCGACCAGAGACCGGACCGGCCTGGAATTTGCGACGAGTGCAGGGGCGATCGAGCACAGCCGGGATTTGGCCCGGCGCCTCCGGCACGACCCGCGCATCACCGACCGCAGGCTGTCCATCGTCGTCGTCGACGAATCTGGCGCGGAGGTTCACCGCGAGCCGGTTTATCCGGCTGCAGTGAAAGCCAGCCTGTCCTGATTTCTTCATAGGCGTGCCGGCAGTGACTGCGCGCTGACTGCTTTTTCTACTTTTCGTAGAGGAAACGAAAAGCCGAACAACTCTTGAGTGTGCATATCGGGCACGCGATCGGGCCGCTTCCGCAGCAAGAGCACCTTGAGGGCTAGACGCCCCGCCGGTCCACTCCACCGGCTCTCCCCTTCCCTCGGCCGCCAACGAACGCCGCCGCTGCGCCACCGAGGGCCTATTGCTGCTTCTCCCAGAACGAGAGCAGGCCCTGGGAGGCCGAGCCGCCGATCACGCAAGGGATGCCGACGGCGACCTGCCCCAGCGCGGCGGCCGAGACACAACCGAGCGCAAGGGCGCCGACGCCGAGCTGTCCCCAGAAATCCATGTTGCGCCGGGCGTCAGAGCCCCTGGTCTTCAGCTCCTCGACGGCGGCGACGGCATCCTTGCGGACGGCGCCGAGCTGCACCGTATCGGCGGCCTCAACCACCTCCCTGAGCGGCTCCTTGACCGGTCCCGACTGCCGCGCCAGCTCCTCCCGGAGATAGTCGCGCAGGCTGGCATCGCGCACCGAATAGCTGGCAAGCGTATAGCGCGCCATGCTGCCGATCGTCAGCTTGTCGACCGTGTCGCGGCTCTTCGACCACGGCAGCATCTGCACGATGCGCTGGATCGGTACGCGCGAGCCGGTTGCGAAGTAATAACCCCAGAGGATGTCGAGCAGATCCTGGTGGGTCGCGTAGCTGAGCCGCGTGTCGAGCTTGCGCTCCTCCTTCTTGAACGGATTCTGCGTCAATGCGCCACGCAGCTTGTCCATCACGCCAGGCTTCGTTTCCTCCAAGGGGATGTCCATCAAGGTCGGCTGTGCGCCGCTCAGATAGCCGTCGATCATCACGCGGCGGCCCGGCATCTTCGGCGCGACCCTGCGCATGAGATTGCGCCAATCCGGCAGACCCGAATAAGCGATGGCACGCACGACCACCCACTCCTCCTCGGGAGGCACGGGAAAGAAGCTGTTGACGAGTTGTTCGGCCTTGGCGGGATTGGAGCCGATCGCCCCCGCGATGAAGCCGAGATAGATGCCCGCGTTCTCCGGCTCCTTGAACGTCTGCGAATGAAACAGCACCCGGACCGCCGCCGGCACATGGGCGTAGTCGGGTTTGGTGCGATAGTTGTAGATCCAATTCTGGACGACACCGAGCGACGCGCGTGGGTCGATCTCTGGGACGACCGCAGCAGCAAGGGCTGATTGAACGAAAGTGCAAGCGATGAGGGCCAAGGCGATCGCGCGCATGGTCTGCTCCCGACAAACGTTCGCCGCATCAGCATCTGCTGGCGCGTACGGATGAGGACGATGCTGCACGTCGTTTGAATCGACTCTGCGTCGATTCTGCGGCCGCGCCCAGTTCCCTGCTGGCCACCCTTCGCAGGCGTGATCGCAGGCCCCCGAGTCTCCACGGCCTCGACATGATTTGGCCGCCCACCGGCTTTTGCATCCCGGCATGACGAGCAGGCAGATGCGCGCATGTTGACCCAAAACAGCCGTCACCGCGGAGACAGCAGATCGCGACACGTCGCATTGATCGTTGCGACGCTGTCGGTGCTGACGTCCGCGCCGCCGGCGGTGGCGGGCGAAGCCCTTGCAGTACAGGGCAATCGGCGCGTCGATGCCGACACCGTGCGATCCTATTTTCGCGCTGACGCCAACGGGCGCTACGACGCCGCCGCGCTCGACGCCGGCTTGAAGGCGCTGGTTGCGAGCGGACTGTTCGACGACGTGAAGATCAGCCGCGCCGACGGACGGACCGTGGTCCGCGTCTCGGAAGCAAAAGTGCTCGATCGCGTCGCCTTCGAAGGTAACAAGAAGGTGAAGGATGCGGAGCTTACGGGCGCGGTGCTATCAAAGCCGCGAGCCGGCCTGCAACGCGCAACTGTCCAGGGCGACGTCGCCCGCATCATCCAGGCGTATCATCGTGCGGGACGCGACGACGTCCGCGTCGTCCCGGAGATCATCGATCGCGGCAACGACCGCGTCGATCTCGTCTTCACCATCACCGAAGGCAGGAAGACGCCGGTCAGGGCGATCAACTTCACGGGCAACCGCGCCTATGGCGCCCGACAATTGCACGCGGTGATCAAGACCTCGGCCACCAACGTGCTGAGCTTCGTGACCGGCGGCAACGTCTACGACGCAGATCGCGTCAACGAGGACCGCGAGCTGCTGCGGCGATATTACCGTGACCACGGCTACGCCGATGCCGAGGTCACGAACGTGAGCGTCGACTATGACGCGGCAAATGGCGGCTACAACCTCACCTTTGCGATCGAGGAAGGCGGACTCTATAAATTCGCCGCAGTCGACGTCTCCTGCAACGTGCAGGGGCTGGCCTGCGACCGCCTGCGCACATTGTTGCTGACGCAGCAGGGCGACACATTCGACCAGAGCAAGATCGACAAGACCTCGGACGTCCTGGCGGCCGAACTTGGCAAGCTCGGCTTTCCGTTTGCGCAGGTCGAGCCCAGGATCGATCGGCATGCGCAGGATCGGCAGGCCGACGTCACCTTCCAGATCGAGCAGGGACGGCGCAGCTATGTCGAGCGCATCGAGATCCACGGCAACACGCGCACGCATGACGACGTGATTCGACGCGAGTTCGACGTCAGCGAAGGCGACGCCTACAACAGGACGCTGATCGACCGCGCCGAACGTCGCCTGCGCAACCTCAACTACTTCAAGACCGTCAAGATCTCGACGCGGCCGGGCTCGGCCAGGGATCGCGTGGTGCTGGATGTCGAGGCAGTCGATCAGGCCACCGGGGACTTCAACGTCTCCGGCGGCTATTCGTCCACGGACGGATTGCTCGCCGAGATGAAGATCGGTGACCGCAACGTACTCGGCACCGGCAACACTGCGCAGGCCACTTTCACCTACGGCCAGTTCGCGCGAGGCGCCAGCCTGTCCCTCACCTCGCCCTACGCCCTCGGCCGAACGACACCCGGCATGGAGCTGTTCGCGCGACAGAGCATGGTCAGCACATTCCAATCGTTCGGCAGCAACACCTATGGCGGTGCCCTCACCCTGGGCATGCCGGTCAGCGAGCAGACTGCCATGCTGTGGCGCTATTCGCTCTACGACCAAAGGGTGGTGCTCGCGCCGGGGATCTCGCCGGCGGCGGTGTCCCTGCCGGTTCGCCAGGCGGTCGCAGCCGGACGGCAGACGGTGTCCTCGCTCGGCAATACCGTCACCTACAGCTCGCTCGACAACAACAAGGTGCCGACCAGCGGCATTCGTTCGCAGTTGACGCAGGATCTCGCCGGTCTCGGCGGCGACGTTCGCTTCTTACGGACCACGGGCGACGTCCGCTATTATCGGTCGATCAACAGCGACCTGACCGGCATGGTGCGCGCGCAAGGCGGCTATATCACCGGATGGGGCGGCCAGCAGGCGCCGCTGCTCAACAGCTTCTTCGGCGGTCCCACCATGGTGCGCGGCTTCGCGCCGGGCGGCTTTGGGCCGCGCGATCTGACGCCAGGATCGACGATGGACAATGTCGGCGGCAGCCTGTTTTGGGCGACCACGGCGGAGCTGCAGGGCAACATTCCCGGATTGCCGCAGGAATACGGCCTGCGTGCATCGGCCTTCGTCGACGCCGGAACCGTGTTCGGCTATCGCGGCCCGACCCAGAATGTCCAGGTGGCGAACAGGAACGTGCTGCGCTCCTCGGTCGGCGTCGGCATGACCTGGGCATCACCGTTCGGACCGCTTACCGTCGACTACGCGGTCCCGATCAGCAAGGCGGCGCACGACGTCGTGCAGCCGCTCCGTTTCAGCGCCGGCGGCTTCTGAGCCGACACCACAACATGGACGGAGCGCCGCGTCACGTCAGTACGGACTGTAGTAGTAACCGGGCGGCCCGTAGTACGGACGAACATAATATGGCCGCGGTGCGTAGTACACCCGTGGCGGCCCGTAATAGCCGGGTCCGGGATAATAGCCGGGCCCATAGTAATAATAGTCGTCGTGCTGATGCGCGGCGATTGCGCCGATGGTGCCGATCATTGCACCCATGATGGCCAAGCCGGCGGCTGGATTGCCCCTGTAGACGCGGCGATAGCGCCGACGAGCGCTGAGATCGGTCAAATCGCCGGCTGTCGCCGTCGCGACCACCGGCTTGTTGGCCGGACCCGCCGCCCGCTCATGAGCTGACGCCGGCGCGCTTGCCACCACGGCGATGGCCGCGACGGCCGCAATCGCGATTTTTCCACCGGCCGAAGGAGATCGATATTTCCCGCTGAACATGGCATCACCCTTCACTTCACTCGTTCCCAAATACAACATGCCCGGGCGTGCAGCTTGACCTGTGTCAACTCAGGGACCACCCCGGCCGTCCGGCGGCACGTACGCATTCCGCA